>CALMRI010000046.1 GCA_937776645.1 uncultured Alphaproteobacteria bacterium
AGGCCGCCGATATCCGGCAGATGGGTGATCGACATGGTGTAGCCGACTAGCTGTTGGCCGATGAAGATCGGTCGCATCATTGAGATGTCGAACATATGGCCGGTGCCGATCCAGGGGTCGTTGGTGGCGATAATGTCGCCGGGCCGCAGGGTCTCCGGCGGAAAGCGCTCAAGCATGTAGCGCAAGGTGCGCGGCGCGGTGCCAATGAACACCGGTACCGCATAGGTCCCTTGGGCCATCAACCGGCCCTTGGTGTCGAGAATCACGACCGACAGATCATAGCTATCGCGCACGATGGTCGAAAACGAGGTGCGCACCAGGGTCGAGACAATCTCATCGGCGATGGCGACCAGGCGGTCCCACATGATCGAGAGCGAGATGGCGTCGAAATCTTCGCTGGAGGGGGTTGCGGCCATAGCTCAGTTCTCCAGCGTGGCGACGATGTTGAGCGCGGCGTCCACCACGGCTCGATTTCCCGGCGTGATCACACAGGTCGATTCACGCTCCTCGATCAACGCCGGCCCGATCATCGAGAACCCGGGCGTCAAGCGATAGCGGTCATGCACGGGGGTGTCGAGCGCCGCACCGTCGAAATGGCAGACCCGTGTGCCCTTTAGGCTGTCGCCGCCCGAGGTTCCGCCTCGGGCATCGCCGCTACCGCGAGCCCTGCTGCCGGCGCTGGTGACCGTGTAACCGGTTTGCAGCGGCGGTGGTGGTCCCTCGGCCTCGACCTTCCAGGTGACGATCTCCAACGGCTCGTCCAAGGGCGCGACGCCGAACAGGCTGGTGTAGCGGCCAGCGAATAGGTCGGGCAGGGCGGCGAATGCGGGCTCGGTCGCCAAGTTTGGAACGATCACCTCGATCTCATGGCCTTGGCCGAAATACCGCATGTCCAGCCGGGTTCGAAGTTGGATCTCGTGGTCTCGCAGCCCGGCTGCTAGCAGCGGTTGCTTGGCGGCGATCGCCAAGGGCGCCAACAGTTCGGCGAAGGTGGCGGCATCGATATCCTCCAGAAATGTCCGCCGGGTCCGCGCCTGCTCGAACGAGAGTGGGCTGGCGAGCAGGCCCAGCGCCGACATCACTCCGGCGCCGATTGGAAACACCACCCGGGGAATGTTCAGCTTGGCGGCGATCGCCATCGCCTGCAACGGGCCGGAGCCGCCAAAGGCGATCATCGTCGCCAAGCGATAGTCGAAGCCGCGCTCCGAGGCGTGGATGCGAAAGGCGCGGGCGACATCTTCGTTGGCGATATCATGGATGCCCCAGGCCGCCCGCATCAGTTCCAGACTGAGCGGCTCCGCCACAGTTTCGCGAATCGCCTGCTCGGCAGCGGGATTGTCGAGGCTCATCGCACCGCCGAGAAAAAAATCGGGGTCGAGAAAGCCGAGCACCAAATTGGCGTCGGTCAGCGTGGCTTGGCCGCCGCCTTGGTCATAACAGGCCGGGCCGGGGACCGCGCCGGCGCTGCGTGGCCCGACCTTCAGCAGACCGCGGTCGTCTATCCAGGCCAACGACCCGCCGCCAGCCCCGATCTCGATCATGTCAATGCTTGGCACCCGCGCCGGCAGACCGCTGCCGCGCTTGAAGTCATGGACCCGGGCGACTTCCATCTGATCGGTCTTCAACGGCTCGCCGCCGCGCACCAGCGCGCCCTTGGCCGTGGTGCCGCCGAGATCGAAGGACAAGACATTGTCGAGCTTTAACGCCCGCCCGTGAAACGCCGACATCAGCACCCCGGCGGCAGGACCGGATTCCAGCATCCGCACCGGATAGCGCCGCGCCGTCTCCGGCAGCAACATGCCGCCGCTGGAGGTCATGATATAGAGCTTGCCGGCGAAGCCGAGGTCGCCAAGGCCGCTTTCGATCCGGGCCAGATAGCGGTCGAATAGCGGTTGCACATAAGCGTTCATCGTGGCGGTGGTCCAACGCTCCCATTCTCCAAGGCCGGCATGAACATCGGCGGAGGTCGAGACGTGGAGTTGTGGAAATTCCTCGGCGACCATCGCGGCGATCGCCTGCTCATGCGCTGGATTGGCATAGGAATGCATCAGGCAGATCGCCAGCGCCTTGATCCCGGAATGGTCGAGCAGGTCGCTGACCGATGCTCTGGCCTCAGCAAGATCCAGCTTCAGCGCCACAGCGCCGTCATAGCCAACGCGCTCGCTAATTTCGCGGCGCCGGTCACGCGGTACCAGCGGCTCGGGGAAGCTCAGGCGAAGATCGAACAGGTCATAGCGTTGTTCCCGCGCCATGTCCGGCACGTCGAGGAAGTTTCGGGTGACCAGCATGCCGGTGACCGCGCCCTTGCGCTCGATCAGGGCGTTGGTCACCAGGGTGGTGCCATGGGCAACCGACTCGACGGCGGCGATCTCGACACCGTTGTCGCGCAGCAGGGCGGCGATCCCGTCGAGCACCGCACGCGAAGGGTCATCCGGCGTGGTGAGTTGCTTGTGAATGGCGATCCGCGCGGTTGCTTCGTCAAACAGGGCGAAATCCGTGAACGTGCCGCCAATATCGACGCCGATGCGATAGACCATAAGACAGAACCTCTTTTCGAAAGAAGCCGAATTGTTGCTGAGTTGGGGTGTCTTGTCATCCATCCGTTGGCCGAGTGGTTGGCGGTGGTCAAGTGATTAGCCAACCGGTTGACCTCAACTGCGCCTGGCCGTGGCCCGTCCTTGATTGCCCTCCACCGGGCTTCTATAAACTCAGCATTGCTCTGAACCGGTCGGGACCGCGTTGATGAAGTGGTATTTCTGCGCCAACGAGGACGGCTTGTTCCGCTATGAAACCTCGATCCGGGTGGCCGTTGAATCGGCCCTCGCCAATACGACGCTCGACCCGCATGTTATTTATGACGGCGGCGAACATCCGATCCTTGATTGGATGCGCTCGCGTGGGGTGACCGTGGTTCGTCGGCGCACCCCCTTGGAGATCGACATTTTGGCCCGCGCCGATGGCCCGGGCTTCAAGCATCGGATCGCGCTGGCGGTCTATCTGCGCTACGAGGTGCCGCTGGCCGAGCCGAACGAGGATTTCTGTCTGTATACCGATAGCGACGTGATGTTCGTCGCTGACCCGGATGTCGAGGCGGTCAAGCCGGCAACCCTCTCGGCGGCGCCGGAATTCATCCCCGAGGATTGGAGCTATTTCAATTCCGGGGTGATGATGATGAACCTCAACACCATGCGCCGGGACTACGAGGGGTTGATGGCGCGCTCACGCGAAATGCTCGGCGGCGATACCCCTTATGACCAACCGGCGCTGAATGATTTCTATGCTGGTCGCTGGGACCATCTGCCGCTCGAATGGAACTGGAAGCCTTATTGGGGCCATAATCCGGTCGCCAAGATCGTGCACTTCCACGGGCCGAAGTTTCAGGTCATGCGTTACCTGCTTGGCGAGGGGCCGGAGACGCTGGTCCATGACATCTGGCGTGAGTTGTTTGAACGCTCGCCTAAGGCTTATCGCCTTTATTTGGATCAGGCGCGTTCCTTCGTTCCCGAGCTGGATATGGATTAGCGCGTGACCATGAGGCTTGTTCGACCCGCGCGTACTGGAGACCGTCAGGCGTGATCATTTCCGTGCATATTCCAAAAACTGCCGGAACCAGTTTGGGTTGGGGATTGCGGGATCGCCTTGGCGCGCGGTTGCTGGAAGATTACGCCGACCGGCCGTTGTCGGACTCGCCCGAGGATGAACAGCGCCGTGCGGTGGCCCGTGAGCGGGTGCGTGACAACGGGCCTGAGTTGCTGAGCCGGTACGACGCGGTCCACGGCCATTTCATCGCTGACAAATATGCCGCCGTGCCCGGCGCGCCGTTGTTTTGTGTGGTTCTGCGCGACCCGGTCGAGCGCTCCGCATCGCATCACCGGCAATGGACCGAGCTGCCGAACCCGGTGAATGCGATGAGCCGAAAGGTGATCGAGGAGAGGCTGGATCTGGCGGCTTTCACGGCCTTGCCGGGGCAGGCGAGGCTATACCAATTGTTCCTTGGCACGATGCCGTTGGAACACTTTTCCGTGGTCGGCCTGACCGAGGCCTATGGGGAAACCTTGCAATTATTCGAGGCGGTGACCGGTGTCTCGATCCCCGGAAGAACAGACAATGTGGCGCCAGCGAAGCCGCTGATCGACGCCGCCGCGTACAAATCCCTGGCCGCGTTGCAGCCGGAAAACATGCGCCTCTATGACCACGCCCGCCGCCGCTTCGAGATGTTGTGCGGACAGTTCGGTATCTGAATCGTATTCGGATCACATTGGGATCAAGGGCTTGGGGCACCAATTCCGTTGACTTCGCCTCGGCCATCATGAAAACAGGCTCCATCCCGAGCTTGCCTTGGAGTACGCGATGCGAGGTACCATTCCGGTTCCTGTGATTGTTCGATTTTCCGCCGCGCTGCCGATGCTGGCGCGCAGCGTGCTGATCAACGGGTTCATCCTGCGAAGTCTGGTTCGAAACGAAATTCTCGCGCGCTACAGCAAAACTATGCTTGGCGTGGTCTGGTCGTTGATCAATCCGCTGGTGATGATCCTTATTTATTCCTTCGTCTTCGGAATGATTTTCGAGGTCCGGTTTGGCCGCAGCGCCGGGACCACCGAGATACCGTATGGCATCGTGCTGTTCTCCGGGTTGTTGCTGCACGTGTTCCTGGCCGAGACATTGATGCGCGCGCAAGGGATCATCCTGGACAATCCAAACTATGTGAAACGGGTCATCTTTCCGCTGGAAATGCTGCCGCTTAGCATTTTGCTGGCCAATGTGATTCAAGCCGGTATCGCGCTGCTGGTTCTGATGGCGGTGATCCTGATCGCCGGGTTCCCTATCCCGCTTACGGCGTTGCTGCTGCCAGTGGTTTGGGCGCCGCTGGTGCTGATTACGCTTGGCTTGGCGATGATCGTCGCCTCTCTGGGGGTGTTCGTCCGTGATATAAGCCAGGTCCTTGGCTTTTTGATGACGATCCTGATGTTCGGCAGCTCGATCCTGTTTCCTGCCGACATGCTGCCGGAGGCGCTGAGGCCCTGGCTGCTGTTGAACCCGCTGACCATCATCGTTGATCAAACCCGGGCGGTATTGCTTTGGGGCGAGATGCCGAACTGGCGTCTGCTGGGATATCACGCGGTTGTGTCGGCGGCGGTGGCCTGGATCGGTTGCTGGTGGTTCCTGCGCACCCGCCGGGGTTTCGCCGATGTCATGTGACGCTCCTGCATCGCCGGTATCTGAAACTGAGACAGGTCTATCCGAGGCTGGCCCGGCGATCGACGTTCGCCAGGTTTCCAAGGTGTTCAACGTCTACCATCAACCGATTGACCGGTTGAAGCAGGCGTTGTTTCGCGGGCGGCGGACTTTCTACACCTCGTTCGCGGCCCTGAATGACGTCACTTTCACCGTCCCGCTCCACCAGACGGTCGGCATAATTGGCGAGAACGGGTCGGGAAAATCAACTCTGCTGCAGATCATTTCCGGCCTGTTGACGCCAAGCGCCGGCTCCGTCGCGGTTGATGGCCGGGTCTCGGCGTTGCTTGAGCTTGGCGCCGGGTTCAACCCGGTCTTTACTGGACGCGAGAACGTCTACATGAACGCCGCGATCCTCGGCCTGTCGCGCGAGGAGGTGGACGAGAGGTATGACGAAATCGTCCGGTTCTCCGGCCTTGAAGAGTTCATGGAACGGCCGGTCGAGACCTATTCCAGCGGCATGTTCGTGCGCCTCGCCTTTTCGGTGGCGGTCTGCGTCGATCCGGACATCCTGATCGTCGATGAGGCTCTGGCGGTCGGCGATGAGGCGTTCCAGCGCAAGTGTTTTGCCCGGATCGAGGAGATGCAGAAGCGCGGCGCCACCATCCTGTTCGTCAGCCATGCCGCCGGGATGATCACCCAACTCTGCGACCGGGCGGTGCTGCTCGACCGGGGCGAGATCATCGCCGATGGTCCGCCCAAGGGGGTAATCGCCCAGTATCGGCGGTTGAACCATGCGCTGGGGCCGGACCGCGACGCGGTGCGCGCCGAGATTGTGGAAAACGACTTTTCCGAGGGCCAGGCGCTGGAGAGCAACGTGCCGGAACTGCTCAGCCAGAGCCGGGTCGAATACACACCGGCTGGTGCACGCATCCACGCCGTCCGGGTCGAGACCCTGGAGAGTCAGCCGCTCAACGTGCTGCTACGGGGGCGGCGCTATGTCTTTGCCTATGACGTGAGTTTTGATGTGGACGCCGAGGGCGTGCTGTTCGGCATGCTGATCAAGACCCAAACCGGCCTGGAGCTTGGCGGGCGAGCGTCGTTCAGCCGCCGCGAACGTTTTCCCGACTATGCCGCCGGCGCCACTGTCACCCTGCGTTATGAGTTCGATTGCGCGCTGACGGTCGGAACCTATTTCATGAATGCCGGGGTCAGCAGCCTGATTGACGGTGACCGGCGTTCCTTGCACCGGATCATGGACGCCTTCATGTTTCAGGTCGCGCCCGATGGCGACGATACCCTGAACGGCGTGGTCGATTTTGATATACGGGTCAGCGTTGAGCAGGACCGAGGGTGATGGGATACCCAGATGAGTGAATTTTTCCAGCGCCACCCCAGATTTTTCGACACCGGCGAGACCAATCCAGATCCGAACCGCTTGATCGGACGATATGGGGCGATCATCGAGCAGCGGCGCGATATCTTCACCGGCGCTCGGGTACTTGATCTTGGCAGTCATGACGGTCGCTGGTCACTGGCCGCCTTGGACGCCGGCGCCGCCCATGTGACCGGCGTCGAGGCTCGCGCCAACCTGATTGAAAAGGCCGAAGCGAACTTCTCCCATTACGGCGTGGAGGCGAGTGGCTATGTCTTCGAGGAGAACGACGCCAATGCCTACCTGCGCGATGCCGACGCCGACAGTGTCGATGTCGTCCTTTGCCTTGGTTTTTTCTACCACACCGCCCACCATATGGAGCTGATCGTCCAGTTTGCCCGGCTTGGCGCCCGGCATATAGTGATTGATACCGCGGTCACCCAGGATGACCGGCCGATCATTTTGATGAATACCGAGGAGACTGCCGATTTGCGCCGCTCGATCGATTACATGGGCACCGGCCGCGCGGCGGTCCCGGTCGGTCGGCCGTCGCCGGCGGCCTTGGTGATGATGCTGGATGGGGCGGGATACGAGACCGCGTTCTATCCCTGGCCGGAATATGCCGGCGACTGGGCGGCGCTGCCGGATTACCGCAAAGGCGATCGGATGACCGCCATCGCGGCCCGGCGCGGAGAGGGGGGGGGATGAGTATTTCAATTTTGCTTCGGACCTATATCGGCGTCTTCGCCGCGTTCTCCGTCATGGATGCGATATGGCTCGGTAGGTAGCGGCCGGTTTCTATTTCGATCAGCTTGGCGGGCGATTGCGTCATGACCCGAACTGGCCGGCGGCGGTGGTGTTCTCTGTCGGCTGTGTGGCGGGCGTGGTGTATTTCGCCGTGCTTCCGGCGCTGAATGGGGCGCTGCTTGGATTTCTGACCTATGCGATCTATGACATGACCAACTTGGCGACCCTGGTGGGGTAGTCGCTGCCGGTATAGGTGGTCGACATGGCCTGGGGGGTGGTGATCACCGAGATGGTGACGACGGCGGGTTACCTAGCATCGCCACCGTCTTTAAATCACCCCTAAAATTATAGGCCGCAATCCCCCTTGAAATTACCGGTTGAGTGGGCGCCGCTCGACGATCCCACATAACGGGTGATTGGCCGGGTCTCCTTGCGCCTGACGGTGTAAAAGGGTCATATTCCACGCAAGATTTCAGCATCATGAGCGTTATTTTCCGGGAGGGTGGTCCCCATGAAGTTTGGCCTGCTTTACGAAATGCAGCTTCCGCGTCCTTGGACTGAGGGCGGCGACCATCAACAGATACACGAGGCGATCGACGAGATCGAACTCGCCGACAAGCTCGGCTTTGACTATGTCTGGGCTAACGAACATCACTTCCTTGAAGAGTATTCGCATTCCTCGGCGCCGGAGGTGTTTCTTGGCTGCTGCGCCCGCAATACCAAGAAAATCCGTCTTGGCCATGCGGTTGTGCTTTCACCACCCGGATACAATCAGCCGGCCCGAGTGGCTGAGCGGATCGGCACCCTGGATCTGATCTCCAATGGTCGGGTCGACTATGGCACTGGGGAAAGCGCGTCGCGCATGGAATTGGAGGGCTACGGCGTCGACCCGAAGCAAAAGAAAGCGATGTGGCAGGAATGCACCGAGCAAACAGCCAATATGATGGTGATGGACCCGTATCCCGGTTTTGAGGGTGAATTTTTCACTATGCCGGCACGCAACGTCTTGCCAAAGCCGATGCAGAAGCCGCACCCGCCGATCTGGGTCGCCTGTTCCCGGCGCGAGACGATCCACGCCGCTGCCCGTGCCGGGATCGGGGCGCTGGCATTCGCTTTCGTTGATCCCGCCGAAGCCAGCAAATGGGTCACCGAATACTACGACATCATCAAGTCAGAGGAATGTGTGCCGATCGGCCATTCGGTGAACGCCAATATAGCCATGTGCACCGGGTTTTCGGTGCACGAGGACGAGGAGGAAGCCAAGCGTCGCGGCGCCGAGGGCTTTCAATATTTCGGCTATAGCCTTGGTCACTACTATGTCTACGGCCACCACAAGCCCGGCCAGACGAATATCTGGGAGCGTTTCAAGAAAGCTCAGCCCGAGCTTGAGGCGGTCGGCGCCGGCCGCGGTGTCGGTACGCCGCAGCAGGTACAGGCACATCTGCAGAAATTCGCCGATGTTGGCGTCGATCAGGTGATCTTTATCCAGCAGAGCGGCAAGAATCAGCACGCCCATATCTGTGACTCGTTGCGGCTGTTCTCCGACGCGGTGATGCCGCATTTCAAGGCCAATGAGGAAGAGCGTGAACGCAAGAAGATGGCCGAATTAGCGCCGTTTATCGAAGCGGCCCTGGCCCGCAAGAAAAAGATGGCGCCGATGACGCTGGGGGAAACCCCGGTCGTTGTCGCCTATGGCAGCAATATCCTACAGACAACCCAAGACAGTGATGCCAAGTCGAGCCATCACGCCGCGGCCGACATCATGATGCCGTTGCAAGACCCGTTAAGCCCGGCGGCGGAGTAAAGCCGCCTCGGCGCGGTGAGCTTGGGTCTCGCGGCGGTACGCTAGTGCCCCGAATCCGAAGCTCGTATTACTAAATCTAGGAACTCGCCGGACTGTGGGGATATACTAGCGCGACCGAACTTCTTACCGAAGGGGTTGAGATGGCCGATGCTGCCGAGCAATTTCTGGCGTCCCTGGATTCGCGGGTGGACGAGATTCTTAACGCCTGCACCGCTTGCGGCGCCTGCGCAGCGGTCTGTCCAACCCCAAACGTGGCCGGTATCGACGCCTCCGACCCGCAGGCGCTGGCGGCGGGGGTGCTTGACGTCTTGCGGGGCGACACCGGTCCCGAGAATTCCGAGCAATGGGCCACGCTGTGCTGTGGCAGTGGATTCTGCCTGACGGTCTGCGAGCATGGCGTCAACCCGCGTTTCATGCTGACTATGGCGCGGCGGGTGATGACCGCCCGCACCGCCGAGGATGAGCGCCGGGTCGCCGGCAAAGCGGCGTTCCAGAAGATGAGCCGGGGGGTCCGCGTTCTCTCACGGCTCAGCATGCCGCCGGCGCTGCTGGAGCGGCTCAGCCCGCGCTCGCATCCGGAACGCGACGAGCCGCCGGATCTGGTATTCTACACCGGCTGTAACATGCTGAAGACGCCGCATATCGGGCTGTTATGCCTCGATGTGTTGGAGCGACTTGGCATTACCTATGAAGTGCATGGCGGCCCCGGCAGCTGTTGCGGCATCCTGCAGTCCCGACCCGGCGACACCGCCAATGCCGGGCGTCAGGCCCTCAGTACCTTGGATAAACTAGCCCAATCGAAAACCTCGCAGGTGCTCTCCTGGTGCCCGACCTGTCAGATCCAGTTCAGCGAAACCGCGATCCCGGTTTACCAGGAGCAGACCGGGGTGGCCCTGGACATGACGCTGTTCCCGGTGTTTCTCGCCAGCCAGCTTGATCGTCTGCGCCCGCATATGACGCGCCCGGTGAACAAACGTGTAGCAATCTATGAATTCGCCGGTGGCCTGGGGGTCGTGGAGGCGATCAAGACACTTCTCACGGCGATCCCGGGACTGGAAGTGGTCGAGTTAGGCGTCGCAAGCATTGGTTATACCGGTATTGCGCTGGCTCCTCTTGGCGATTATCACAAGAATACGATGGCGAAGGGCCTGAAAGCCGCCGAGGACGCGAGGGTCGATACCTTTGTCGGAATTTATCACTCCGACCACCGGGAATTCGCCGGCCACGAGACCGCTTGGCCCTTCGAGACGGCGAATTACATGGAGTTGATCGGCGAAAGCATGGGGGTTGAGCAACCGGATATGTTCAAACAGCTCAAGCAAATGGGCGACGCCGATGCCGTCCTGGCTGCCTCGCTCGACCTGATCGAGGCGCATGGCCTGGATCTGGAAAAAGTTCGCGGCGTGGTACTATCCGACATGCTCGGCGATCAAATGCTCCCCATCGACCGGAGCCTGCACCCGGCGGAATGAGGTCGGGGGAGGCGTGGCATTCCCCCATCCCCCACCGCCGTCATCCCGGCGCATGCCGGGACGCATTCCGCTGTCTTATGCGGATGACGGACCGTCGGTCATTTTGGCGATTATCGCGATCCACCAGTCTACCGGCTGGCGGAATGGGTCTCGTCATGCGCCGGGATGGCAGATGTATTGGGATCCGTGGCTAGTGGAGAGGCGTAAACGCCTTACCCCTCGATAATCAGCTTGGCCAAGGCGTCCGGTTCGCTGAGCATCGGATAGTGACCGGTGACCAACTCATGCCAGCTTGCCCCTAAAGTATCGGCGGCGCGGCGTTGATGGGCTTGCGGCGGGTTGATGCTGTTGGTGCAATAGATCACCGAGGCGGTCCATTTTTGCGACCAGAATTTCTTCAGTTCGACCGGGTCGCGCATGCAGGCGATCGGTTGCATGGTGTAGCGTTCCGTTGCCCAGGTGCGGATCGGTTCTTCAAGATCCTTGAACAACCGGCCGACGACGTCCGAGCGCGGTGGACCGGAGCCAAGATCAGTGTTGATAGCGGTCTTGCGATCGACGAAGTCGGGAATCCGTTCGCCATCCTGGAGCGCCAGGGCGTCGGCAAAGACCAGGCGGCCGACCCGCTCGCGCGCCAGTTCCGCCGCCTTGGCCATGACCATGCCGCCGGCACTGGTGCCGACGAGCACCGCGTCCTGGATGTCCTCGTAGAACAACAGGTTGGCGATTTCGTCGCCATGGGTCTCGGTGGTGATCCCGGCGCGCAGCTGATGGCTGCGTTCGGCGCACCCCTCTAGGGTTGGGGCGTAGACGGTGTGGCCGGCGGCGCGCAGAACTTTCGCTGTGGGTTGCCAGACCCAGCCACCCTGGTAGGCGCCGTGTATCAGCACGATGGTTGCCATGATGTTATTTCCTCCCGACGACGCTGACATCGGCCAGCTGTTCATAGATTTTTATAACCGCGCTTGAGTCCAGTTTATTCAGACCCGCTGTTCGCGCCATCTGATAGACTTGCTGACTGACATTGGCCATCAAGGTAGGCACGCCGATATCCTTGGCATAGGCGGTGATCAGTTCCTGGTCCTTGTAGACGATGTCCATGGTGCCGCCGGGCTCGAAATCGCCCGACATGATCCGCGGCACCCGGAAATCCACCGCCGCGCTGTCACCCGAGCTTACCTTCAGCACGTCATACATGGTTTGTAGGCCGATCCCGGATTTAGCGCCGATGGTCAGCCCTTCGATCAAGGTGATGGTGTTGGTGATGCCGAGCATGTTGTTGATCAGTTTCATCACCAATCCTTGCCCTTGTTCGCCGATATGAAAGGCATGCTCGCCAACCGCATCAAAGATATCCTGGCATTGGGCGAAGATCTCGGCGTCACCGCCGACGATGACCGACAGGGTGCCGGCCTTGGCCTTTGGCGTTCCGCCGCTGATCGGAGCATCAAGCATGGTGACGCCCATGGTGTTCAACTCTAGCGCCAGGCGCTTGGCGACCAGAGGGTCGATGGTCGACATGCAGAGTACGATGTTGCCGGTCTCGACGCCCTCGATGATGCCGTCGGCGCCGCAAATTACCGATTCCGCTTGGGCCGTGGTCTCAACCAGACAAATGGTCCGGCGACAGGCCTCGGCCACGGCCTTGCTGGAAGACGCGACCTCGGCCCCTGCTGCGACCAGTGGCTCAAGCTTGGCCGGGTCGATGTCGTGGACGACCAATGGGATGCCCGCCTTGATCATGTTGAGCGCCATCGGGCCGCCCATGGCCCCGAGGCCGATGAAACCCGTCTTCTCGGTCATGATGTCTCCCAACTGGTTTCGCCTAGAATTTGATCTCACATGTGGCGCGCGATGGCCTTCACCGGCGGCAACTTGGGGGTTAGTCTAACGGTGAATCCGGCACGCGATAGCGCCGGAAGCGAAATATCCGATAGTGGCTGACAGAGGGTCACTGATCCTGGACCTGACACCATTGACTTCAGCGGAGAACAGCCATGCGCAAACCGGTTGAGTTCTATAGCGAGGGCGTGAAGCTTGATGCAGATCTGTTCCTCCCCGACGGCCTGAAGGCCGGCGAGGTTCGGGCCGGGGTGGTGCTCTGCCATGGCTATACCGGGGTCAAGGACCTGTATCTGCCGGATAACGCGGCGGCATTGAACGAGGCCGGCTATGCGGTCTTGACCTTCGACTACAAGGGTTGGGGCAAGAGCGAGGGCAGCCGCAGCCGTCTGGCGCCGTTCAGTCGCATGGCCGACGTGCTCGCCGCCGTCACCTATCTCGGCATCCAACCGGAGGTCGACAAGGAACAGATCGGCATCTACGGCACTAGCTATGGCTGCGCTACGGTGGTCTACGCGGCTGCCATAGACGAGCGGATAAAATGCACGGTCGGCGTTGTTGGCATGGGCCATGGCGGGCGCTGGATGCGGAGTGTGCGAAGGCCGGATGAGTGGTTCGATCTGCTGGACCGCTCCGAGGCGGATCGTGAGCAACGGGTGGTTACCGGTGAGTCTGAGTTCGTCGCCCGCGAGGAAGTGCTGTTGCCGGATCGCCAATCGGCGACGCTGGCGGCGGCGGCACGGGCCGGCAACCCGAACGCGGTTGGTAAGATCCCGTTGGAATTTATCGACGAGACCCTGCAATTCCATCCCGAGTGGGTGGTCGACAAGATCGCGCCGCGTCCACTTTTGCTGATTTCCGCAGGCAATGACCGCTTAGTGCCGCCGGAAGATTGCCAGATCCTGTTTGACAAGGCCCTGGAGCCGAAGAAGCTCGTGACCGTCCCCGGCTACGGCCATTACGAGGTCTATGTCAAACCAGCCTTCGATGCGGTCATGGACGAGACTGTCGCCTGGTTCACCCAATACATGCCGCCGCGTCCGTGAGGGGCGGCGGGGATTTTCCGATGGCTGAGCCGGACTGGCGGCCGCCGACCCCCGGTGACTTTACCGGCGCGGCCAATTTTGCGGCGCTTGGCGACAGGTTAGTCGATATTCTGTCGCCGAAGATTAATTTCCAGCGCTTCAATATCGGTCTGATCGATCTTGCCGACCATATGTTCGTCGACGCCTATGTGAGCGGCCGGAACGTCGCCGGCCGCGCTACCGGACATCGCCGGACCTTGGACGGCACCGTGGTCGAGGCCGCTATTGCTGCCGGTGAGGGGGTCTTTGTCGGCGGTGATGTCGATGCTCTATTAGCACGTTTTCCCCGGTTCGGGCCAGTAATCGAGAGCGGGATGCGCGCGATGTTGGCGGCGCCGCTGCGGTATGAGGGATCGGTGGTGGCCTCGCTGGTGCTGGCCTCCGTGGACCCGGACGCTTTTGACCAAGCGGCGCTGGATCTGGTCAACCGGGTCGGCGCGGCAGCTGTTGGTTGGATCGTCGACTTGCGCGCCGGGATCGGCTGAGCCCAGACGTTACCGGGCCGTCTCTACTCCGACGGGCGGGGCGGTGTTTCCTTTTCCACCTGGTCTTGGCTTTCGCCCCAAACCCAGAGCACTAACAAGGCGAACAGCCCTTCGGCGGAAATGATCGCCAGCGCCGCCGAGACGCCAAATTGCTCCGCCATCCAGCCGACATTGAAGAATCCGATCGGGCCGGTGCCGATGCACAGGGTGAGCACCCCGAGCACCCGGCTGCGAAATTCCGGGGGCGCGGCGAGATAGGTCAACGTCCCCTGCATGGCGGCGAAACAGGCGCTGGCGATGCCGGTGACCATCAGGGCCATGGAGACCGAGAAGAAGGAATGATGCGGGCCGCCGGCAACCAGGGTCAAAAGCCCCAGATAGCCGATAGTCGATAAGTTTAACAGAACGCCGCCAAGATAGATCCGGTGGAAAAATGCTGGTTTCGCCAGAATTGCGATCATCATTGCCCCGATGAACGCCCCCAAGCCCTCCAAGCTTGAAATGACACCCACGTAGAACGGTGAAAGGCCGAGGACTTCACGGCCGATGATCGGGATCATCGAGGTGAAGGGAAAGCCCCACATGTTGAAGACGATAGTGATGATTAGGATACGTCTCAGGGGACGGTCACCGATCACGAAGCGGACGCCGCTGGCCAGATCCCGCAGAAACGACGGCGCGGCAGCGGGCGTGATCGTGCCCGGCAGGCGCGCAATTAGCATCAGCACTAGGCAGGCGCTGTAAAACATCGCGCTCACTGCGAAGACGCCGAACATGCCTACCGTTTCTAGGACCACGCCGCCGAGCAGTGGGCCAGCCATTCGGGTAGCGTTTCCGGTTGCAGAATCAAGCCCCATTGCCGCCGAAACATGGCCCCCAGAAAGGTCGCCGAGCAGGCGCCGCCGAATTGGCATATCCGTTGCCCAGAATAACCCGCTCAGGATCGAGGCCAGCGCGAGCAACTCATAGGAAAGCTCGCCGGCATGGGCGATGAAGGCCATGCCTACTTGTACGGTAATGATCATGGTGATCGAGCTGCCGAGCAGAACCTTGCGGCTGATCTGATCCGCGATGACGCCGATCACCGGCCCAAGGAAGGTAAGGGGCAGCATCCACATGATTGGGATCGTCGCCACCAGCAGCGGAGACCCGGTGGTCTCGAAGGTATAAACTCCGAATGCGAGCAATTGGAACCAGCGGATAACCCCTGTGAGGCCGCCAATGAGCCAGATGCAAAGGAAATTCCCATCACGGACCAGAGTGCGGATCGGGGAGGTGGGTGGTTGGTCTTCAACCGGGCTGCTCACCGCTGCTCACCGTTATCTTCCATGCGTTGTTCGCCCCGGATTTGCCGGCCATATTGATCGATCTGAGGTTTCCTGATAGCGTCATTTTGTCCGAGAGCCGATTGTATTCCATATATGCCACGCGGAACCAAGAACCGTCGATGCTTGAAGCAGGCGGTGGTTCTGAAACAGTGTGCGGCTTGGACCATGGGTTCGAAACATCACTCGAGTTAAGAGACGCTGACTTGGCGCTGAAACAGACATTAAAAGTCGTGATAAGCGGCGTGCTGGTTGGCGCGGTGCTACTCGCTAGTTACGAGACATTGTATTGGTTCACTCATGTTTATGAGAACGATGCCCGTATCCGCACCGAGTTGACGAACCTTTCCGCCCAGGTAAACGGCCAGATCAAGAAAGTGTTGGTGGAGGAGGGCAGCCGGGTCTCCGCCGGACAGGAAGTGGTTCTTCTGGAGGATGATGAAATTCGCCTCGGCCTGGAGGCCCTAAAAACCGACCTTAGCCTGAAGATCAGCGAGCGGGGACGGTTGCTGTCCGAAAAACAAGCCTTTGAGACTGAGCTGGAATCGAAGCTACGAACCCAGACAGAGAAGATTAAAGCCATAGAGAGTGAATATGCCTCGATCAAGGACCGTATGGCCTTGTCCGACAAGAATTTGGCGCGGGTTGAATTCCTGTTGCAAAAGGGACTGACCTCGGAAGAGAAATTTAACGCCGAAAAAGACAAGGTCCTGGTTCTACGTGGCGAGGCCGCGATTACCAGCGCGAATATCGCTGTGGCCAAGCGGGAATATGACCAGCTCAAGTCCACGGCCCGGCAGATCGAGGTTTTTTTAGAAAAAATCAAGATCTCGAATGTCCAACAGACGCGCATCCAGGATGATATCCGGCTCCAGGAAGTGGCTCTGAAGAAACGGCGCATCTACTCACCGATGGATGGGGTCGTTGGGCGGATCCATCGTTACGAGGGGGAGTATGTGGAGGATGGTGTCACCATCGTCATGCTGCATAACCCGGCCCGGTTCTGGATCGAGGCTTATGTTGACGAAAGTCAGATGCGCCACGTTCGTCTTGGTCAGGAAGTGGTGATCGAATTCGAGATTTACCCGTTTGAGGAATTTCTCGGAAAGGTTGTGCGGATTGGCAATATCACGACTGCCGAGATGGGGCTGAAGACCCTAAGCTCGGGAAGCCGGTTCGGTGGCGGCGTAGAGCGCGTGCCGGTGCGTATAGCGGTCGCTGAGCCACCGTCAAACCTGACGCCTGGCATGCGAGCCAAGGTAAATATCCGGATATACGAGAACATCAGGCTCTGGTAGCGATGGATGTTAGGCGTGCCGGGCGTTATCCGGGGTCGTTACATCCGGACATCATGCCAGGGCGCCCCCCAGTTCCGGGCCATTTCCAGGGTCCGCTCCAGATCTTCCTCCAGCATCAAACCGACCTCGATCAGGCCGCGTGCGGCCTTTTCGATCGCCGTGGCATAGCCGCTTGCATCACCGTAGCGGGCCTCGATCGAGGCCCGCGGGTCGCCGGTCGCCCGGCAAACCGAATCGGTTTCTCCAAACGGAACCATGCTACCGGTAAACTCGTGCATGGCGCCTTCGCCGAACGGGCGGGCCCGCAGGTTCCAGCCGGTATAGGTGGCCAGCGGAGCCTGGACCATCGGTACGCGCACGCCGGCGATATCATTGCCATCGGCGTCGACCGCCGGCACTAGCACTGTATAGCCCTCGGCATCGCGAAGCGCCGGAGGCAGGACCGTCAGCACGCCGTCGGCAGTTTGCGGGCCGTAATCGTACAGCGGCAACCGGTTCGGCTCTCGCGGCACCGCGTGGCCGGGGATCGAGGGGAATTGCCGGTGCCATTCCTCGATTGTTACCAAAGTGTTGTCGGCGCGCCTTGGATGGCGGCTGTCCGGTGGCGGCGCGCCATCGGTGCACCAACGATCCAGGTTATCGAGCATGGCGCGGAATAGCATCGAGGTTTGCACCACGTTGTTCAAGTTCTGGCAGATACCGCGCTTCGGCGACCCCTGGTTCGGATCGCCGACATGCTGGGCGCTTGACCAGAAATAGAACCGGACATTGGCCGGCGGCGGCAGATCGGCTCCCCGGCTGTCGGTATGGGCGAGTGATCCCCGGCGCTGCCAATACTCTGTCCCGGTCTGGCTGTGGAAGATCAGCGGGTCGGTATCCGGGCGCTTGCAGATTGCATCGGTGACGCCGGTAACATGGTCGGTGCTCTCGGCATAGGCGAAGGGAAAGCTGTCGGAAATATTGTCATGGTCTTCGTATTGTTGGCCCGCCGGGACCACGGCATTGGCGAAACGGTGATTGAGCCACATCCGTCCGGCCCCGGCGACATGGTTCAGCACACCGTCAAAAACCTTACGCCCCGCTGCGTCGCTGTTGAAACCGCGGTAAATCGCGTCGCGGATACAGCGGCCAGTTTGTGAGCGGCCAAAGCAATAGGCCTTCTCAATCGTATGCTCGGCGAGCGGATTGTTGGTTGTCCGGTCGTATTTCAGGAAGCTCGTCAGATCGCGCACCACCAGATGGCCAAGCGCCATCACCAATGGATCTCGTCCGGTATAAACCAGCTCATAGATCCAGCCCGCCTCGAAGCCGCCGGGCATATGGATATGCGTGTCCGAGGCGACGATCGCGCTTTCGGCGCCTTGGAAGTCCATCCCGAGACCGCTCTCAACCCGCGCAAAGCTCCAGGCGTCCGTCGCGATCTCCTGGCGTTCGTCGTCCGGATAGCGCCGCCGTGTCAGCCGCGCTTGGCTAGTATCGCGCGAGACTGTCGGATGGCTGCGGGTCGAAATCCAGCCGCTTAAGGGAAAGGTCGTCTGGCCATGGCCGGTGGCGATGAACTCGGTGCGCAGCGGCCCGGTCACCGGATTATCGGGTGAGCCGGCAACCGGCAGGCACATGGTCATTCGCCCGCCTCCCGATAACAAATCGCCCTGCCAGGCGCCCCAAACCACTGTGTAGCCGCGCCGGAACAGATAGCCGTTGCCGGCATGGGCGGCGCCGACCGGCTCATTCGAGGCGGGGGCATCGTTGAAATATTGCAAAGCCCGCTTGTTGCCGCGGTTGCCGTAGTCGAAGAACATCCGCCGGTTGCCAAGCGCCGCATCGACTGGCCGCAGGATGCAGATCTGGGTCGCGCATTCGACCAACCCGTCGGGGTTCACCGCCGCCTTGTCGAGATCGACGATACCGGCTTGGGCCGGCGCCGATGGATCTACGAGGACAGTCGCCCAACCATCGAGCCGCTCATAGCCGCCGGCATCGCCAAACTCCTGTCCGCCGGCGAAGGATTGGCGGCGGCTGATTTCGACGCTGACATGATTGTTCATGCGATGTCCTCTATTCGGCTTGCTCGACGGTTGATCGTACCATCAACCCGGTCGCACCCGGGTGCCGATAACCATCATCTGGATGATCATCAGCCATTCGACAGCTCCGGCGAAGTGAGGCATACAGTTGAAGCCTATGCGCTTTTCCCTTGCCCTATCACTGGATCGACATCGTGACAGCCACCGCTCGAAACCCCGCCGATCTCGGCATAGCCGACGCGTCGCGCGCCTTGGACAGCGGCAAGCTGACGTCCCGGGCCTTGTTCGAGGCTTGCCTCGAACGCATTGACGGCGAAGGCCGGGCGCTGAATGCCTTTATTCATGTTGCGGCTGTTCTGGCTCGCGCCGAAGCGGATAGGAGTGACGTGCGCCGCCGCGAGGGTCGGCCGATGTCACCGCTGGACGGTGTGCCGATCGCGCTGAAGGACAATATTGACGTGGTCGGCCAGCCGACGACGAATGGATTTGGCACGGCTTGGATGCCGGACCGGGATGCCGGTGTGGTGACCTTGTTGCGCGAGCGAGGGCTGGTGCTGATCGGTAAGGCGAATATGCATGAGGGCGCGCTGGGGGCGACGACTGACAACCCACATCATGGCCGGGCCGATAATCCTGCGGCCCCCGGCCATACACCTGGCGGGAGCAGCGGCGGGTCGAGCGCGGCGGTTGCCGGCCGGTTATGCCCCGGCGCTCTCGGCACCGATACGATGGGGTCGGTGCGTCTGCCGGCCGCCTATTGTGGGATCGTGGGTCTGAAACCATCGCGCGGACTTTGGCCAAATAATGGTATCGCACCGCTGGCGAGCGGGCTGGATACGGTTGGTCCGATGGCCCGTACGGTTGAGGATACGGCGATGTTGGTCGATCTCCCGCTTGGTCTGGTGCGATTGGACCAGGTGGTGCTGGCAAGCCTTGAGAACTTCGATGGCGCCGAGATTGAAGACGAGGCGGCGGCAGCCTATCAGGCGGGGTTGGAGCGGTTGCGCGGCGCCGGCGCGACGATCCGCCGAGTGCAGCTGGCAGACTATAGCCCGTCGCCGGCGCGCCGGGCTGGGCTGATCATCTCCGAGGTCGAGGCGGCGGTGGCCCATGAGGCACTGATGCGAGCGCGACCCGAGGCGTTCTCCGCCGAGTTTCGCGACATGATCGACTATGGCGCACGCGCTCCCGCCGCCCGATATGTTAAGGCATTGCATGCGGTTGAACGGATCGGGGCCGCGTTTTCCACTATTCTCGACAGCGTCGACGGCATGATTAGTCTGACGGCGCCGCAAATGGCTTTTCCCTTTGGTGCGCCGGTCCCGGCCAGTCAGGCGGACTTTACGGCGCCGGCGAATTTTGTCGGTTGTCCGGGGATTTCGCTACCGCTTCCCCGTTCTGGCAACCTGCGGCCGGTCGGTCTGCACCTGATGGCGGGGTTGGGACGCGACGTGCACCTTCTCGGAATTGCCGCAGCGGTGGAAAAGGCTCTTACCGTTTAACGGCCAACGTCTAACAGAGGACCAACCGTGCCCCTTATCAACGTCAACAATCACCAGATGTACTATGAGATCCACGGTGCCGGAGAACCGGTTATCTGTTCCGGTGGCTGGGGGACTTTTTGCCATGGTGATGTAGGTCATCTGCCGCGCGGTCTGACCGATCGCTATAAAGTGGTGATCTTTGATCATCGGGGCATTGGTCAATCCAGCGACGATATGGCCGTCCCATCAACCACCCGGCTTTATGCCGATGACGTCATCGGCCTGCTGTGTGAGCTGGGTATCGGCAATGCCCATTTCGTCGGCATCATCGGGATCGGCGCCTGCATCTTTCAGGAAGTCGCGATCCAGCGCCCGGATTTGGTGCGCAGTCTGGTCAACACCGGAACCTGGGCCCGGCCGGACACCAAGTTCCGGGATCAGCTCACCTTGTGGCTTGATATTCATCGGGTCATGGGTTTCGAGGCGTTTCAGCGCATGGTGGTGATGGAGGGATTCGATCCCGAATTCTATGAGGCCAAGAAAGCAAGCCTGTTGGGGCCGGACGGAGCTTGGCGGGACCTTAGAGGCCGGATCGATACCCACCAGCGACTGACCGAGGCGGGACTGTCCCACGACACTTTGGATCGGTTAGGCCAGATCACCGCGCCGACCTTGGTCATGCATAACGGCTATGATGTGATCACTGCACCACGGCTGACCTTGCCGGTAGAGAAAGGTATTCCAGGGGCGCGGGGCCATTGGATGCCGGGTGCTGCGCATGTTGCGACCGGCCGGGAGGCCCGCGCTGAGTTTTGTGGCGTGTTGCTCGATTTCCTGGCCGATTATTAAGTGGCGGATCCCGGATTGCCCTGGTGCTGAATTTGGATGCCTCGACGCAGGCCATGCTGCTGGCTGGGTTGTCATTGTTATGGAAGATAATGGCGACCGCCGGGATTGTCGTTGTGACCGGAAGGCTGGCCCGTTCGGCGGGGCCGGTACTTACCAGCGTTCTGGTAGCGCTGCCGGTCAATGCTGCGCCCGGAATGTTTTTCGTGGCGCTGGCTCTCGACGCTGATTTCGTGACCGAGGGCGTGCTTTATAGCATGGCCGGCGCTGGACCGGTTCTGGTCTACCTCACGGTCTTCGTGCAGGCTGCGCGGTTGCGCAATTTTTACCTCGCGCTGCCGATTGGACTGGTGGGCTGGATTTTCGCAGCCTGGCTGATCGCCGGTTTGCAATTGAATGTGGTCAGTGCGCTGCTCTGCGTCGCGTCCGGCGTTATCTTTGCGATGCTTTTTAACCGGCGTTTGCCTGGGGATCTTAAAACCGTGCCCGTGGCGGCGGGCTGGAGGTACCTGTTGATCCGGGGTGGTGTCGCCGGGATCCTGATCGTCGCTATCGCCACTGTGGCCGGTGATATCGGCCCGGTTGCCGCAGGTTTGTTGTTGAGCTTTCCAACGACCTTATCGACCACGGGGTGGATGTTGAACGGCCATTACGGCTTGGGCTTTGTCGCCGCGACCTATTCCTCGGCGCGCAAGGCGTTATCGCTTTATGTATTGTTTTGTCTAATTTTGTTGGGCTTCATCACGGTGCTACCAGGGCCCCTTGCGGTGGTAGCGGCTTTCGCGGTCGTGGCGATGATCGGCGCGGTCTTCGCGGTCCTATTTGTTCGGATCAGAGCGCGGGGATTGGTGTGACAAACGGCTTCGGGCTTTGACGGCGGTGTGGCCGGCATGGTTCAATCCAATACTGAATATTATCGGAGTTGCGTTATGGCCTTGGAACAGATCGACGGCGCGGCCGACAATCCTTTCCCCTTTGATATTGCGACGGCCGCTCCGGCGCGGCTTCGGCGGATTTTTCGCTCCGGCGCGTATCGTGGAACCACGGCGAACATGGCGAATGGTTATACCCAGGGCAACCTGGCGATCCTGCCGGCTAGTCATGCGCTGGACTTCGCCCGGTTCTGCCAGCGTAACCCAAAGCCCTGCCCGATGGTCGGTGTCTCGGATACCGGAGATCCGATGATCCGGACCTTAGGCGAGGATATCGACATCCGCAGCGATATACCGAGCTACAACATCTACCGGGACGGCGTCTTAGAAGGCTCCCGCGCCGATATCAAGGAGTATTGGCGGGATGATTCGGTAGCCTTTGTTCTTGGCTGTTCGTTTTCCTTCGAGGAGGCGTTGTCCCAGGGCGGCATTCCGCTGCGACATATGGAGATTGAGCGGACCGTGCCGATGTACAAAACCTCTATCGAGTTGGTACGCTCCGGTCCGTTCGGCGGCGGCATGGTGGTCTCCATGCGGCCAATGTCGATGGAGGAAGCGATCCGTGCCTCGGTGATCACCGCGCGTTTCCCGCACACCCACGGCATGCCGGTCCATATCGGCGATCCGTCGGCCATCGGTATCGGAGATCTCGATGCGCCCGATTGGGGCGAGCCGACTGAATTTCGCGGCGCCGAGGTGCCGGTGTTCTGGGCTTGTGGCGTAACGCCGCAAAATGCGATCCGCGAAGCTGGCATCCCGCTGGTGCTGACGCATACGCCAGGCTCGATGCTGATCACCGATATCTCGAGCACGGTTTCGTAAGTCCCAACGAGTTTTGAATTGAAAAAGGCCGGAGCATAACGCTCCGGCCTTTTTGCTGTTTCAGGGCTGACCAGCCTCAATGATAGACGAGGGTCGGCAGCCAGGTTGCTATATCCGGCATGGCGACCAACAACAGGATCATCACCAACATCGCCAGTAGAAACGGAATCGCGCCGATGGCGACATCGTTGAAGTGGCCGCCGCGCGCCCGAATCCCGTGCACGACATAGAGATTGACCCCGATCGGTGGGGTGATCAGAGCCGCTTCCATGAGTACAGTGATCAGGATGCCGAACCAGACGTCGGAAAACTCCGGCACGCCCAAGGCCATGACGATCGGAAACACGATCGGCACGGTGGTCAGCATCATCGACAGGGTCTCCATAAACATGCCCAGGAACAGATAGAAGACAACGATCAAAAGGATCGTCTGCACCGGGGTTAGCCCCATGTCGGCGATGAAGCCGAGCATCGCCTGGGTGATGCCCATGAAGCCAAGCACGAAGTTGAGGAAAATCGCGGCGAAGACGATCAGCATGATCATCGCCGTGGTCCGCATGGTGCCCTCGAAAGCCTCCCTCAGCATCTGAAAGCTCAAGGTTCTGAAGGCGGCGGCGATGACCACCGCCATGCACACCCCGATCGAGGCAGCCTCGGTTGGCGTGGCGATGCCGGCATAGATCGACCCGACGACAGCGACGAACAAGAGGATCGGTGGTAGCAGATCCGGCAAGCAGCGAACCCGTGCTCCCCAGGAGGTCTCGATTTTTGAGCCACCCCATGCTGGCCGGTATAGGCAGGCAATCATGATGGTAAGCATAAACATGATGGACAGGATTAAGCCGGGAATAATGCCGGCGAGATAAAGCTCCGGCACCGAGGTGTCGGTCAGCAGCCCATAGATGATCAGGTTGATCGACGGCGGTATCAGGATGCCGATTGTTCCGCCGGCGGCCAATGACCCGAGGAATAACCGCTCGTTATAGCCTCGGGCCCGGATTTCCGGGTAGGCGACGGTGCCAACCGTCGCCGCGGTTGCGACGCTGGAGCCGGAACTGGCCGCGAAGATCGCGCAGGAGCCGATATTGGCATGCATCAAACCACCCGGCAGCCAAGACACCCATTGAATGACCGCCGCGTACATGCGGCGCGCAATACCGGCCCGCAGCATAATTTCGCCAAGCAAAATGAACATCGGAACGGCGACAAGGATGAACTCCTTGCTCTTGTCCCAATAGATCTCGGCAAGCGCCGGGGTAAGCGTTCCGCCCATCGAGATGTTGTCGAGTACGAAGCTCAGGATGCCCAGGACCGCCGCGACGGGAACCGCCGCCAGGACCAGGATCATAAGACCAATGATAATACCAAATGCCATCGTCTTATTTCTCCGAGGCCGGCGCGTCGGCCGTTGCTATGACGACATCGATGCCCGCAGTTTCTTCTTCCATCACTTCGATGATGGACGGCACGCCGGCGAGCTTCGCCACCAGATCCCAGTTGCGCTGCAGCAGCGCGATCAGCGAATAGAGCACGACGAAACACAGCGTGATGAAGAACAAGGCCAATCCCGCTACCCAGAATAGCTGAGGGATCCATTGCGGGGTGCCCAGGGTGGTGATCGAGATCGAATTGCTTACCCAAGAGTTTTGGAAGGATATGAAGGCGAAATAGGTCATGTAGGACATGTAATACAATAGCAATGAGAGCCCGACGACATCGAGCAGCGCGGTCACTGGACGTGGGAACAGGTTGTACAGGGCATCGATACGGACATTCGAGCGATGCAGCAGGCAAAAGGAATAGGCCCAAGTCGTAGTGGCAGAGAATACATAGCCCGAGTACTCATCCGAACCGCTCATCGTGATGTTAAATATCTTCCGACACAGAACATCCACTGTCACCATCAGTGCCGCCGCTAGAAGCGCAGTCCCGCCAACCCATACGGCGTATTGCGAGATCTTCTCTAGGCGTGTGTGGATCGCCGCGAACATAAGTTAATTCTCCCGGTGAAATTTTAAAATGGCGTCGCGGCCATTGACCGCGACGCCAAATCATTAACGCTCGGTGGTATAACTAGAGCGCAGCCTTCATGCCCGAGATCTTGCCGATCGTCGCATTCCACTCGTCGACACATTTCTGCGTGCCACAACGCTTGGCCCAACGCTTCAGAACGAAGTTCTCGACCACGCTCTGCAGCATCACCTTATCGGCGGCCGTCGGTTCGATGGCGGTCATGTTGCCAACCTGGGTATCGCAAGGACCTTGCGCGTTGCAGTCCATGCCCCGCTGGTCGTTGAGAGCAGTGGCGGCCCACATTTCTTCCTCAAGCGGCGCGAGTTGCGCCTTGAAAAAGTTCTGGGTTTCCTCGTCCAGGCTATTCCATTTCTTGAGGTTCATAGCCAGGAAGGACGAGGCATAGCCAAGCCGGATGCGGATGTTGTGGGTAACTACCTGCCACCACTTGGCATTGTAGGCCGGCAAGGTGCCGGTCAAGCCGCAATCGGCGACGCCCTTTTGCAGAGCCGGCACGACCTCGGCGAAGGCGATGGTGACGGCAGTGCCACCGACGCCAGCGATGAAGTCACCCAGCGTGGTGGAGTAGGTGCGGATTTTCTTGCCCGCGAGTTTGTCGAGGCCGTACTCCGTGACGCTCTTGTCACCGAGGTTGCAGAACAACTGCTGGCTCGGCCAAGCGTAGATCATCAGAAGCTTGGCGTCATACTTCTCCTCGAATTCCCGAGCGAGAATGTGGCGATAGGCTTCGTTGGCTTTGCGGTACGTCGGCAGGTCCTGAATCACGCCGGCCAGATCCGCGCCCTCGATCGCCGGGCTGTCCTGAGCCACGTAAGTCGTAACACCGTGGACGGCATCGAAGACGCCGAGCTTCAGTAGACGCATGATCTCGTAACCGGACAAGCCGAGCTCGGTCTGTGATTTGGCGTTAGCGGTAAGCTTGCCGCCCGAGAGCTTGGGCAGACGCTCGTTCCAGAACGGGCCTTCACGCTCTTTCCAGTGATCAAGAAAGCCCCAAGTTCCAACGACTCGGAACTCTTGTTCTTTCATTTCTGCAGAAGCAGGTCCAGCGGCAACAGTAAGCGCTAGTGCGCCAACCGCTGCGAAGGCGACTGCCGCTTTCTTAAGCGTAGTTATTTTCATTGTAACCTCCCTATTTTCCCAGACCAAACCATAGTGACACGGCACAAGTGGGGCAACTATTTTCCGGCATCGTATCGGTCGGGGGTGACGGAAGGCCAGTTAAGTTGCAACCCTGCGGCGATAAACCGCGCGCCGCGCCATTTCGGTTCGGGTGTTCGTGCCGTTGCCGAGCCCGGCAAAGGATACTTGGTTGCCTCGGTATCACAGCGCTGTTCTACTTGGCAGCAATGGGTTCTGAGGGTGAAGGAGAGACAGATGCCGCAGGTTACCACCGACGATGAGGTGAAATTGCACTACGAGGAGGCCGGCGATGGCACGCCGGTGATCTTTGTGCACGAATTCGCTGGCGATATCCGGAGCTGGGAGCCGCAGATGCGTCACTTCTCGCGGCGTTATCGGGCGGTAGCCTATAACGCCCGCGGCTATCCGCCGTCGGATGTGCCGAGCCAGGCGGATAAATATTCGCAGCAACGGGCTTGCGACGATATCAGAGCGTTGATGGATGGTCTTGGGATCGACGTCGCGCATATCGTCGGCCTTTCGATGGGCGGCTTCGCCACCCTGCATTTCGGCTTTGAGTATCCGGACCGGGCCCTCTCGTTAGTGGTCGGCGGTTGCGGATATGGAGCCGAGCCCGACAAGCGGGACCAGTTTCAGAGGGAAACGCTTGCCACGATCGAGAAAATTAGCGGTGAAACCATGGCCGTTGCCGGCGTTGCCTATGCCAGCGGTCCGACACGGGTGCAATATCAGAACAAGGACCCGCGGGGTTGGAAGGAGTTCGAGACTCAGCTGCGCGATCATTCGACCGATGGCTGCAGCCAATACCATGATGGGGGTGCAGCGGCTGCGGCCATCGCTTTATGATCTGGAGGACCAGATGCGGGCCCTGACCGTGCCCACTTTGATCATCAATGGCGATGAGGACGAGCCCTGCCTCGATCCCGGCCTGTTCATGAAGCGGACGATCTCGTCCAGCGCCATGGTGACCCTGCCGCGCTCCGGCCACACCATCAATCTGGAGGAGCCGACCATGTTCAACTGGTTCGTCGATGATTTCCTGCATCAAGTCGAGTCCGGGAATTGGGGGTTGCGCGACCCACGCTCGCAATCCGGCGGCATCCTCGGCGATACCGGCAAGGGGGGCTGAACAATGCGGTTAGCGGGACGAGCGGCCTTTATAACCGGCGCGGCCAAGGGTATTGGCCTTGCCGTCGCCAAGGCTTTCGCAGCGGAGGGCGCCCAGGTAGCGCTCGCCGATCTCAGCGGGGATGACGCGTGCGCTGAGGCGGCGGCTATTGAAGCCGAATGCGGCGTTCGGGCGATTGGCCTCGATTGCAATGTCGCCGATAGCGCCTCGTTGAAGGCTGCGGTGGACGCGGCTGCGAAAAGCTTTGGCAAGCTCGACACCTTAGCCTGCATGGCTGCGACCTTGACTGCCCAGCTCGATGTCGTCGATCTCTCGGAGGAGGACTGGGAGCGTACGGTTCGGGTCAACCTGACCGGCTCGTTCCTCGCCTGCAAACATGTGATCCCGCATATGCGCACGGCCGGCGGTGGCTCGATCATCCTGACGGCGTCGCAGATGGGACAAGTGGCTTGGCCAGGCTCGACTGCCTATTGCACGACCAAAGGGGCGATCCTTCAGCTGGTCAAGGGCGTCGCTCTCGACCACAAGGATGAGAATATTCGCTGCAACAGCATTTCGCCCGGCGGCGTCGCGACCGATCGGTTGTTGGCACGCTGGGGGGACTTGGAGACGGCGGAGCGCGAATGGGGGCCCAAGCATGCTCTCGGTCGGCTTGGCCAACCTCACGAAATCGCCGCCGGAGCGGTGTTTCTGGCGAGCGGCGAATCCAGTTTCATGACCGGCGCTGATCTGCTGCTCGATGGCGGATACACGGCCTGGTAAGGGGGGAACCATGACAGATCTACCTATCCTGGAGCTTCGTCGGATCGAGGCGAATATAGTCAAGCCAATCTACGACGAGATGGTCGAGCGTCTGGGGCGCGAACAAGCTCAGTCTATTCTCGGCGCGGCGATCGAAAAAGCGGCGATCGAACAGGGCGCCTCGATGGCGGCAGAATCGCCGGGTGGACCCAGCCTACGCGCGTTTATCGATCTGTTCGAGCGCTGGAAGGCGGGCGGGGCACTTGAGGTCGAGGTCAAGCACGAAGCGAACGATCGATTTGACTTCAACATCACCCGGTGCCGCTATTCCGAGATGTACAAGGAGATGGAGATGGGCGATATCGGCCATTTGCTTTCTTGTGGCCGCGATGGCTCGTTTTGTACCGGCTATGATCCGAGCATCAAACTAGAGCGAACACAGACCATCATGAGCGGCGCCAGCCATTGCGATTTTCGTTACACCGTCGAAAAGTAGGTTTCGTGTGAGACGCGCGGTTTCTCAGCGGAACATGGTGTCGGCTCGGAAAAGCGCCAGGCCCTGGCGTCGCACGCCATGCCGGTCCGCCTCGGTCTGATGCGCGCGATCAAGACGGCGCTCGACCCGGATGGGATTATGCATCCGGGCAAGGTGTTTCTTTAGCGCATGCACTCTGGCTGATCGGCTAAAAATAACCTCATCCTACCTCACGCCATCCCCATCCCGACCAAGCGGAACAATCATCCTGTCGATGACAGGCCTGGGCAGGGTTAGGTTGGGCCACTGCCGGCTGGTTTCCCCTCCTCTTGACGGATAGGGTCGGGCGAACATCGACGGGAGCGCACGGCATGGGTCCACTCAAGGGTATCAAGATCATCGAGCTTGCGGGGATCGGTCCGGGGCCGATGGCCGCGATGATGCTTGCGGATATGGGAGCGACGGTTCTCAGGGTCGAGCGGGCCGAACCCAGCGGTCTTGGCGTGCAGCGGCCATTGAATTGCGACATCACCCTGCGGTCACGCAAAGCGATCGCGCTCAATCTGAAACAGCCTGAGGACCGCGACCGGGTGCTGCGCCTGGTCGAGGAGGCCGACGTGCTGATCGAAGGCTTCCGGCCTGGTGTCACCGAACGGCTGGGCCTGGGGCCGGACGACTGTTTTGCGCGCAACGCCAAGCTGGTCTACGGCCGGATGACCGGGTTTGGCCAGGATGGCCCGATGGCGCAGGCGGCCGGCCATGACCTCAACTATATCGCCATGAGCGGCGCTTTGAGCGCGATTGGCCGCGCCGGACAGCCGCCAACCCCGCCGTTGAACCTGGTTGGCGACTATGGCGGCGGCGCTCTCTATCTTGTCGTCGGGGTTTTGGCGGCTCTGTTGGAGACCGGTGGCTCTGGTAAGGGCCAAGTGGTTGATGCGGCGATGGTCGACGGCGCGGCGTCGTTGATGGCGGCGCCTTTCGGGATGTTCGCGGCTGGCCTGTTGACCAAAACCCGGGGCGCCAATGTCCTGGATTCCGGCTCGTATTTTTATGATTCCTATGAGTGCGCCGATGGCAAATACGTCTCCGTCGCCGCCATAGAGCCAAAATTCCATGCCGAAATGCTGGAGTTGATGGAGCTTGATCCGTCAATCGTCACCAAGCAGATGGATCGAGCCGATTGGCCTCGGCTGAAACAGACCATCGGCGATCGCTTTAAAACCAAGACCCGGGACCAGTGGGTCGCGATCATGGGCGGCAGCGATGCCTGTTTCGCCCCGGTTCTGGAGATGGATGAGGTGGCGGACGACCCGCACAACAAGGCCCGTAAGACCTTCATCGAATTGGATGGCGTGGTCCAACCGGCGCCGGCGCCGCGCTTTAGCCGGACCCCGAATCCAGCCCCGACGCCGCCGCTACGGGCCCATATGGTGGCCCTCGATGACGCGTTGTCCGGGTGGTTGCCGGCGGCTGAGATCGATACCTGGAAGGCCGTCTGAAGTGATTTGGTTGCGGGGGAAGCAGCATGTTTCTTGACATCAGTGAAGAGCACCAACAGATCCGCGACATGGTCCGGCGAGTGGCCTTGGAAAAGGTCGCACCGCGGGCTGATGAGATCGACGCGACGGCGGAATATCCGCAGGATATGTTCGACCTGTTGCGTGATTTAGGTCTGTTCACCTTGCCGTTTCCGGAACGCTATGGCGGCACCGGCAGTATCCTTGGCGCGTGTATGGCGATCGAGGAATTTGGCCGGATTTGCTACAATACGGCCTACCTTCTGGTGGTCCAATGGGTGCCGTTTGGCGCGATCCTGGCGGGCGGCTCGCCGGAGCAGCAGGAACGTTATCTGCCCGGTCTTGCCAGCGGCGAGCTGCGCGGCGCCTTCTCCACCACAGAGGCGCAGAGCGGCTCGGATGTCGCCGGCATCCGCACCCGTGCCGACGCGGTTCCCGGCGGCTACCGGATCAACGGCACTAAGATCTGGTGCACGAATTCCTCCGTCGCGGATTTTGTCGTGGTTGCCGCGCGCAGTGGCGATACAGAGGGTCGGGGGGCGATCAATTTCTTCATCGTCGACCGTGACACGCCCGGTTTCAACATCGGTCCGCCGGAAAAGAAGATGGGCGCGCGCGGGATACCGTCCTGTCCGCTGTTCTTTGACGATGCTTTCGTGCCGGCTAACGCGATGCTGGGAGAGCCGGGTAAGGGTTTTCGCATTGTCATGGAGGCTTTCAACATTTCACGACCGATTATCGGCGCGCGCGGCGTTGGCCTAGCTCAGGGTGCCTATGACCATGCCTTGGCCTTTGTCCGCGATCGCGCCGCCTTCGGTCAGTCGGTGGTGGATTTCCAGGGTGTGCGATGGATGCTGGCGGATATGCATATCCAGACCGAGGCGGCGCGCGGCCTGGTCTACAAATGCGCCGCTTCGGCTGATGCTGGAATGACCGGCAAGCCCTTGGCGATGCAGGCAGCGGTTGCCAAGTGCCATGCCAGCGATACCGCCATGAAGGTGGCGACGGATGCGGTGCAGCTGTTCGGGGCGGCGGGCATATCCGGTGACTATCCGATCAATCGCTATTTTCGCGATGCCAAGGTCTTGCAGATCGTCGAGGGCACCCAGCAAATTCAGCGAAATATCATCGGCCGGTATCTCGTGGATGGCGTCTGAACTCGCATACCTGAAACCATGCCGGTCCCGATCAAAATGTCTCCGGCGACCCTGGTTAGCGTGGTTTGCGTCGCTCAGGTCTTCGCCCAATTGGGTTCGTATGCCTATCCGGCATTGATGCCCGGTTTCATGAGCCGCTGGGAGCTGAGTAATGGCCAGGCTGGGACAATAACCGCAGCGTTCTATGCCGGTTATACCTGTGCGGTACCGATCCTGGTTACTTTGACCGATCGGATCGACCCTAAGCGGGTCTATCTGTTCGGTGTCGCCTGCATCGTGGTTTCCTACCTGTCCTTCGGGTTGCTGGCGGACGGCTTTGTCAGCGCCGCGATTTGCCGAACCGTGACCGGTATCGGCTGGGCCGGCACCTATATGACCGGGCTTAAGATGTTGGCGGATCGGGTCCACGGCCGCTTGATGACCCGGGCGGTGTCCTGGCATGCAGCCGGTATCGGCATCGCCGGCGGCCTGTCCTATGTGGTCTCGGACGGGCTTGATACCCTGGTCGGCTGGCGTTGGGCCTTCGTGATGCTGGCGATCTCGGCCAGCTGCGCCTGGATGGCGGTTCTGGTGCTGGTGCCGGGCAAGCGCCCCCAGACCGCTAGGCCCGGTGGTGGCCGGCTTTTCGACTTCAGGCCGATATTTAGAAATCGCTCGGCCATGGCCTATTCCATCGGCTATTGCGTTCATTCTTGGGAGTTGATGGCGCTCAAGGGATGGGCGGTGGCATTTCTTGCTTTTATCGCCATGCAAGGCGAGGCCGCGGATGTCTGGCTGCCGCCGACAGCGATTGCCACCTTGGTGGTTTTGTTTGGGGTCCTCGCCAGCCTGGCAGGTAATGAGATCTCGATCCGATTTGGTCGTCAGCGCCTGGTCAAGATCGCGATGGGCGCGACGATTGTGCTGGCCTCGACAATCGGCTTTTTGGGCATGTCGAGTTACCTGGCGGCGTCGCTATTCATCTTGATTTACACGGTGTTTATCTGGCTCGACAGCTCGTCGCTTACCGCCGGAAGCGCAGCTAGCGCCGACCCGAGTCGGCGCGGCGCGACCTTGGCGATCCACTCGATGCTTGGCTATGGTGGCGGTTTTGTCGGTCCCTTGGCGATGGGTCTGATATTGGATTGGGCCGGCGGCATGTCACCGGAGGCCTGGGCTTACGGCTTTGGCCATATCGCGGTTGTCGTGTTGATCGGCCGGATTTCCTTTAGTCTCCTGCGCCCAAGGGATCTGGCGGGGGACCGGGCAAGGACGACCGATAAAGGCCTCACGAAAACCTGAAGCTCACACTCTCCCGGGTGCGGCTGAAAAACAATCTGTGCCGAGTTCAAACGTACCAATTGGAGTTACCGTTCGAAATTATTGAAGTTTCTCCATCTCAACTTCACATTCGATTCGGCTAACCAATTGCATCAAGCGCGGCTTGTAAAATATAGGCCGCCGCAGCTTGGTCGATTTTCTCGGCCCGGCGTTTGCGAGACATATCAGCTTCGATCATCATTCGTTCGACCGCCATCGTGCTCATGCGCTCGTCCCAGAAGGCGTATGGCAGCGCGAGGCGCCGGGCCAACTCCAAGCACCAGTCACGGGTCGCCTGGGCTCGTGGCCCTTCGGTTCCGTCCATGTTGATCGGCAGTCCGACAAGCAGGCCGCCGATGCCTCTCTCGGTCACGATCCGCTCAATCACCGCCGCGTCGACGGTTAGTTTGCCGCGCTTCAGAGTTGTGATAGGGCTGGCGATCTTGAAGGTGGGGTCGGATAAGGCGAGACCTATTGTCTTACTACCCAGATCGATTCCGAGCAGCCGATAGCCCTTAGGCAGGCTGTTCGTTAATGCGCCGGGGTCGCCGAAGAGGAAGTCCTTGGCGGCCATCGGATCAGTTCCGTCCCGTTATTCACTCAAACGCGTTGCGTCCGAGGCCTGTATTTTTGTACATAACCAGACATTGTCCGCGGATATCAAAGCGCCCGCGGTTCCGTTTTCATCCGTCCGGTTCAGAAGAGGCTTATCCGATGTCGCTCGACAAAGCCACCGTCAGCAATATCGCGCATCTCGCGCGGATCAAGGTCGATGATGACCAGCTCGAAACGATGGTCGGCGAGCTGAACAATATTCTCTCGTGGATTGAGCAGTTGAACGAGGTCGATACCGAGGGCGTGGCCCCTCTGGCCAGCGTGACCGGTCATCCGTTGCCGTTGCGTGCCGACGGGATCGCCGATGGCGGGTATCCGGAGCGGGTGCTGCTCAATGCACCGGACCGGGTGGCGGATTTCTATTCGGTACCGAAGGTGGTCGAGTGATGACGGACCTCCTTTCTCTCGATCTGGCGGCGGCGCGGGACGCATTGCGTGATGGGAAAATCTCTTCTCTGGAGTTGACTGACGCTTATCTCGGCGCGATGGAAGCGGCTTCGGACCTCAACTGCTACATCACCACGACGCCGGACAAGGCCCGGGTGATGGCGGCGGCGGCGGATCAGCGGTTGGCCCAGGGCGACGCCCTGCCGCTTGACGGTTTGCCGCTTGGCATCAAGGATCTGTTCTGCACCGAAGGCATTCTGACTACCGCTGGATCTCACATCCTCGATGGCTTCGCGCCGACCTATGAATCGACCGTCACTAGCCAGCTTTGGCGTGATGGGGCAGTGATGCTGGGAAAGCTGAACATGGATGAGTTCGCCATGGGGTCAGCGAATGTGAACAGCTATTACGGACCGGTCGAAAGCCCTTGGAAGAGCCGGGATGGCGGCAACGCCCGTTTGGTGCCTGGTGGTTCCTCCGGCGGGTCGGCATCGGCGGTATCGGCCCGCTTGGCCTTGGCGACGACTGGAACCGACACCGGCGGCTCTATCCGCCAGCCCGGAAGTTTTTGCGGCATCGTTGGGATGAAGCCGACATATGGGCGGTGTTCGCGTTGGGGCATTGTCGCCTTTTCCTCATCCTTGGATCAGGCTGGACCGTTGACCCGCACCGTGCGGGATGCGGCGATCATGTTGCGGAGCATGGCCGGTCACGACCCGAAGGATTCGACTTCGGCCAACTTGCCGGCGCCGGATTTCGAAGCCGCCCTGACCGGCGATGTGCGGGGCATGCGGATCGGCGTGCCCAAGGAGTATCGGATCGACGGCATGCCGGCGGAGATCGAGGCCTTGTGGGCGCGTGGTATCGAGATGATGCGCGATGCCGGGGCCGAGATCGTCGATATCAGTCTGCCGCACACCAAATATGCGCTGCCGACCTATTACATCATCGCGCCGGCCGAGGCGTCGTCAAACCTGGCGCGCTATGACGGGGTGCGCTACGGCCTCCGGGTCGAGGGCGAGACCTTGGATGATATGTACGCCAAAACCCGGGGCGAGGGCTTCGGCGCCGAGGTTAAACGGCGGGTGCTGATTGGCGCCTATGTGCTCTCCGCCGGTTACTACGACGCCTATTATCTCAAGGCGCAGCGGGTGCGGGCGTTGATCAAGCGCGATTTTGACGAGGCGTTTGGCTCGGTCGATGCGATCCTGACGCCGACCGCGCCGTCCGATGCCTTCGCCATTGGCGAGAATGACGACGATCCGATCAAGATGTACCTGAACGACGTCTTCACCGTGCCCTCCAGCCTGGCCGGGCTGCCCGCGATCTCGGTGCCGGTCGGTCTGTCTGGCCGCGGCTTGCCCTTGGGGTTGCAACTGATTGGTAAACTGTTCGATGAGGCGACGGTGTTCCGCGCCGCCGGCGTCCTGGAGACGGCGGCGGGTTTCTCGGTGCGTCCGGCGGGAGGACAGTGAGATGGCGGCATTGATTAAAGGCGAGACCGGTGACTGGGAGCTTGTTATCGGGCTTGAGGTTCATGCCCAGGTGGTGTCCGAGGCCAAGCTGTTCTCCAGCGCCGCCACGGCCTTTGGCGCTGCGCCGAATTCCCAAGTCTCGCTGGTCGATGCGGCGATGCCGGGCATGCTGCCGGTGATCAACCAGGAATGCGTTCGCCAAGCCGTCAAGACCGGCCTTGGGATCAACGCCAAGATCAACCGGTTGAGCGTGTTTGATCGCAAAAACTACTTTTACCCTGATCTGCCCCAGGGCTATCAGATCAGCCAATTCCTGCAGCCGGTGGTCGGCGAGGGCGTGCTCACCATCGTGCTGCCGGACGGTGAGAAGTCGATCGGGATCGAGCGGCTGCATCTGGAACAGGATGCCGGCAAGTCGCTGCATGATCAGCATCCCAGAAAAAGTTATATCGATCTCAATCGCTCGGGCGTGGCGTTGATGGAAATCGTTTCGCGCCCGGATCTGCGGTCCGCCGCGGAAGCGGCAGCCTATGTGCGCAAGCTACGGTCGATCCTGCGCTATCTGGGAACCTGCGACGGAAATATGCAGGAGGGCTCTCTGCGCTGTGACGCCAATGTCTCGGTTCGCAAGCCCGGCGCCGAATTGGGCACCCGTTGCGAGATCAAGAACCTGAACTCGATCCGCTTCATGCAAATGGCGATCAACCACGAGGCGCGCCGACAAATCGAGGTCATCGAGGGCGGCGGGAAGATCGATCAGCAGACCCGGCTATACGACGCCAATCGCGACGAGACCAGGTCCATGCGTTCCAAGGAGGATGCCCACGATTACCGCTATTTCCCGGACCCGGATTTGCTGCCGCTGATATTGACCGAGGACTATATCGCCGACATCGCGGCGGAACTGCCGGAACTGCCGGACGCCAAGCAAGCTCGGTTCATCGCCGAATACGGCCTGAGCGAGGAAGACGCCTCGCAATTGGTCGAGGAACGCGAAACCGCCGCCTATTACGAGACCGTGGCCGAGGGCCGTGACAAGAAGTTGGCCGCCAACTGGTTGCTGAGCGAATTGTTCGGCGCCTTGAACAAGGTTGGCAAGGGGCTCGCCGAGAGTCCGGTCTCGGCCAAATTCCTGGGTGGTCTAATCGCATTGATCAGCGACGGCACGATTTCCGGGCGGATAGCCAAGGATGTCTTCGCCGAGATGTTCGAGCACGGTAGGGATGCGGACAGCATCGTCGAGGCAAAGGGGTTGCGCCAGGTCTCCGATGCCGGCGCAATCACCGATCTTATCGAGGCAGTGATTGCGGCGAACCAAGACAAAGTGGTGGAGTTCAAATCCGGTAAGGACAAGTTATTCGGCTTTTTCGTTGGCCAGGTGATGCAACAAAGTCAGGGCAAGGCCAATCCGCAACTGGTGAACCAGGTTCTGCGGGAAAAGCTGAACGCATAGCGCTTGGTCTGCTTGTTTCACCTTGGAGCTTATCTGATGCGCCTGAAAACCCTGCTGCCGCTGGCCAAGGCCAATGCGATCGCCGACGAGGCCCTGCGGCTTGGCCGCGCCGAAGCCATGCACCCGCTGACCGTCGTGGTGCTTGATGGCGGCGGCCACATCGTGGTTCTGAAGCGTGAGGACTGCTCGGGTATAATGCGCGGCGATATTGCCATCGGCAAGGCCTGGGGGGCGCTTGGCATGGGCATCCCCAGCCGCAGCATGCGTGACCGCTTGGCCGATCGACCGAGTTTTCAGGCGGCGCTGGCCGTCGCCTCGGATGGCCGCCTGATCCCAGTGCCTGGAGGGGTTTTGATCAACGACGAGAATGGCGAGACAATCGGCGCCGTCGGGGTAAGCGGCGATACCTCCGATAAGGACGAGTATTGCGCAATACAAGCGATAGCCAAGGCTGGCTATACGCCTAACCCAGACGAGCCGGCGCCGGCTTGGCGGGACTCCAGGCTTTAGCCGCCGCCGCCGGTCTCTACGCCCAAACTCTACGACTCTTGGATTTTCCGATTCTTGGGTCTTCGGCTCTTGCGTTTTGCGACTCTTGGATTTTTAGGGCCTATCTGGAACAGTGAACCGTCTTACTCGCTGCATCGGTCGACATCGTGCATCTTGATCCAAACCTGATCGCTATCGCCGTGGTTTTCTCGGTCGCCCTGGTCTGTGGGCTGTTGCTGATGCGGATCAAGCAGCCGGCGATCGTCGGCTATATCCTGGCCGGGGTGATCCTCGGGCCGTCCGGGTTTGGGGTCATCGAGGAGACCGATGCGGCAAAAACCCTGGCTGAGCTGGGGGTGTTGCTGTTGCTGTTCCTGGTCGGCATGGAACTCAGCCTGCGGGTCTTCAAGACCGTCTATCGCACCGCGCTGGTTGTCGTGGCAGTGCAGATCTTGCTCTCTGTCGCGGCGACCTCGGGGATCGGTTGGATGATGTCCTGGTCGACCCAGCAGGGCATTCTCCTAGGGTTCGTTCTGGCGGTTTCTAGCACGGTGGTGACTGTCAAGCTTTTGGCCGAAATGAACGAGTTGCGGACACATTTTGGCCGGATCACCATCGGCGTGTTGATCGCTCAGGACCTCGCGGTGGTCGCCATGCTGTTGATGATCGAGGCGTTGAATCCGAACGCGGCCTTCGATTACTCGATCATTTGGCGGGCTGTCTTGGCGGTGACAATCGTCATCGTGCTGGTTCGGTTTCTCTCCAAGCGCGATCGAATTCGCCTGCCTTTGCGGGGCGCGTTCGGAGCCGACCGAGAGGTGGTGCCGATCGCCGCGCTGGCGTTCTGCGGGGTTTGTGCAACGGCGGCGGGGCTGCTTGGGTTGTCGACGGCGTTCGGCGCCTTTCTTGCTGGGTTGGTGGTTGGGAATTCCTCCGAACGGCAGATCGTCCTGCGCGGCACCAAGCCGATCGAAAGCGTTTTGCTAGTAGTGTTCTTTCTGTCGGTCGGCTTGCTGATCGACATGAATTTCTTTCTTGATCATCTTGGCACCCTGTTCGTGGTGCTGTTGCTGGCGACGGTGACCAAGGGGGTGATTAATGTCGCGGCGCTCAGAATTTCCGGAGAGCCGTGGGAGCGCTCGGTGCTGGCTGGTGTCGCGATGGGCCAGATTGGCGAGTTCGCCTTTGTCATCGCCGGCGTGGGGCTGACTGTCGGCGCCATCGATATCGGCGGTTATAAGGTTGCCGTTGCGGTCATCGCCTTGAGCCTGATGCTCGGCCCGGTCTGGATGGCGCTGGAGCGCTGGCTAAGCGCCGCCGAGGACCTGGGCGGGCGCCTGGCGCGGGCCGAGTCCGAGACGCTGCGGTTGATCCGCATCGTCATCGATCCACCGGTTCGCGAGATCCGTAGTTCGGCCACATCGATAGCCTGGTTTGCCGGCCGGGTGATCGGCCGGATTGAAGGGCGGGGGAACCGGGTTTGGCCACCGCGCATTCCGCTTCGTGGCCAAGACCCCGGCGTTGTGACCGAGACGGATGGCCTCGGCCGATCTCGATGAGGGGCTCTCTACGGTATTGATTTAGAGGTGAATTCACAATTCGCGCGGTGCTGCCTTGTGGCTCGACATTCATCGATTTGGCTCTACTGTGGCGGTAACGAGCTGATAATCAGACGATCAAGGGGGAGACACGCCATGACGATCGAACGCTTCATGGTTCCAGGTGAGATGGAGCCGGTCAGTCATTATTGCCACGTGGTCAAGGCCGGCGATCATATCTGGCTCTCGGGAATGGTTGGCGTCGCCGCCGACGGCTCGATGCCCGAGGACACGGCGGAACAGTTCCAAATTGCCCTGGACACGATCGACCGATGTCTGCGCCATGCTGGCGGCCGGCCTGATCAGGTCGTCAAAGTGCTGGTCTTCATGACCGATATTACCGAGCGCGCGGCGATCAACCCGGCGCGCATCGCCTATTTCGGCGGGCACAAGCCGGCCTCGTCGCTGGTCGAGGTTTCCGGCCTTGTGGACCCCCGTATGAAAGTCGAGATCGAGGCAGTGGCCTACATCGGGGATTGACGGCGATCTCCTGCAGGCCGAGCCTGACTGTCTGTTCCAACTGAATCAGGAGACAGGCTTTGCCGATAGCACGCTATATGGTCCCGGGAATGCGAGAACCGATCAGTCATTTTTGCCACGTAGTGAAGGCTGGTGGCACGATCTGGCTGTCCGGTATGACCGGTGTGGCCGAGGACAAATCGATCCCCGAGGGCACGACGGCGCAGTTCGCGCTTGCCATGGCGTCCCTGGACAAGGCGCTCCGGCATGCTGGCGGCCGACCCGATCAGGTGGTCAAGGTGCTGGTCTTTATGACCGACATTACCGAACGATCTCTGATCAACCCGTTGCGGATCGAATATTTTGGTGAGCATAGGCCTGCATCATCGCTGGTCGAGGTCAGCGGGCTTGTCGATCCGCGCATGACGGTGGAGATCGAGGCGGTCGCCTATGTCGGGACTTGAGGCCAGAGCGCGATCGTTTTGATAGGCATCGCGGAGCGACGTAGGCTGAATCGTGAATTGCTGTCTTTCATATAGATTCAGAGCGAGGATCGGTTACTTGCCGAGCCAATAGGGCGTAAGACCATAGATTTCCAACAGGAAGTCGACAAAGGCCCGTACTTTTGGCGAGAGGTGACGGCTCGACGGATAGACGGCGTAGATTGGTATGTCCTCGCGAACATAATCCTCCATGACCGCCAGAAGGCGCCCGTCCTGCACATATTCGCCGGTCATGAAGGCGTTCATCATCGCCAACCCCCTCCGGCCAGCACGGTCGAAAGGATTGAATCCCCGTTGTTCATCGAGATCGTCCCTTTTGTGCGGATCACTTGTTCCTTGCCGTCGATCACGAAATGCCAGTCATTGATCAGATTACCCGGTGGCCAGGTGATCAGCGCGTGCTGCAGCAGATCCTCGGGCCACTCCGGGATTCCCCAGATTTTTAGATATTCAGGAGTGGCGACGATGGACCGGTGATTGGATGCCAATCGCCGGGCGATCAGGCTCGAATCCTTCAACTGGGCGATGCGGATCGCGAGATCGATGCCGTCGTCGACTAGATCGACGATCCGGTCATTGACCTGGACCTGAACCTCGACCTCGGGATAGCGGTCGATGAATTTCGGCAGATGCGGCGTGACATGGCGATGGGCGAAGGTCGATGGCGCGGTGATCCGTAACATGCCGCGTGGCTGGGAATGCGAGCGCGAAACCGCGATTTCAGCCTCGTCGACATCGGTGATGATCCGCTTACAGCGATCGTAATACGCGGTCCCAACCTCGGTGACACTGACCCGCCGCGTGGTTCGGTTCAGCAGCCGAACACCAAGTCGGTCCTCCAGCGCTGACAATTGTTTGCTAACCACCGAGGGTGAGATGTTTAGGGTGCGGGCGGCACCGGCCAGGCTGTCATTCTCGACGACCGAGCAATAGACCTTCATCGCGGTGAGGGTATCCATGATGCGTCCCAGCACTGATTTTAATTGACCTTTAATTATTGCATTATTGGAACGAATGATATTCTAATTTGAGTAATTAAGGAGAACATAGAATGTGCTAAATTGAGGACATAGAGTTAGGAGACCAACGCGCTATCTGTCCAGATGTCGCTTGGAAGTGATGCCCCGTCAGGAGATCGCGCCAAGAAATCAAAGGCATGTGTCTCGTTCGCCTTCGTCGTCGGAAGTTCCACTCGGCGCTTGTGCGGCCTCGAAACCTCCCCACTCGAGCTGCCTTGGCCTGCGCTCCTGGCATACTGAGCGCTGCGGTTGTCGCTCTGAAGAAGGGTGACCGCCGCAGCGCTTTTTTTCTGGCCACTGGAAAACCTCAGCTTGCTCGCTAATTGGATTTTTTCGCTTATTCGAGGCGAGAATTCTTAAGCTATGCGCTCATCTTTTCAAAAGTGTGGCTATGGCGAGCAACCGGGCTAAACATCCAGAAACGCAGCTGGCCCAAGCTCTCCGGCTGGATCGATGAAGGCACTGCGGCGCCCTGGCGCCGCCGATCCATGGCGCCACCATTTATCAACGCGACCCGGATAACCAATACCGCAAGGGTTACAGTTAGACCCGCGGCGACAACCCGACCTATGCTTAGGTCGAGGTGCTGTTGGCCAGTCTGGAACAGGGCGCGGCGGCGATGGTCGTCAGCTCCGGCATGTCAGCGGCGACCATGTGGTGACCCAGTCGATGATGTATTGGTGCGCGTGCGCGCCTAGTTGGCAGGTCTCGCCGAGCAATAGGGTTGCGGGTCAACTTGGTTGACCCGCTGGAAATGAACGGGTTACGTGATGTCCTGCGCCCCAGTGAGACCAAATTGATGTGGATTGAACCCCCGGCCAATCCGACATTCGAGTGCGTCGATATCGCTACGGTGACTAAGGGGATCCACGCGGCGGTGTCCGGCTTTGCGTCAATTCGACCATCGGGAGGCTGCCCCTGACCTGACCGATCGCCTTCGGACCGATCTGGTGATGCATTCGGCGACCAAATATCTGAACGGCTACAACGATGTTCTCGGCAGCGCCCTGATCGCTGCCCGGGACGATGAGCGGTGGGCCAAGATGAAGGAAACCCGCAGCCAGTATGGCATGCTCCTCGGGCCGATGGAGGCCTGGTTGCTGTTATGCTAGGCATGGGAAACGCTATGGCGATCGCGCGGCATTTTGACGGCCATCCCAAGGTCTCGGCGGTGTTGTATCTGGGCTTACCAAGCGCCGCCGGGCACGCGATCGCGGCACCTCAGATGGTCGGTGGTTCTGGCGGGATTGTCTCGATGCGTTCTGCCGGCAGCGAGACCGCCGCTATTGCGTCCGCTGAACAGGTCGAGGTGTTTAAGGGGCGACCTCGCCTGCCCACGCCAAACCCTCGCGGCGGGGCCAAGGCATCATCGATGTGCTCGGCGATCTGGGAAACTCGCGATAGTATTCCTCGGCATTAGCTCCGGAGGATCATGACATGGCGGACCTGGCATCGATGGCGGCGACGGTGGGCGCCCTACTGAAAGAGCGTAAGCAGACCGTTGCAGTTTCTGAATCATCGACAGGCGGTCTTGTCTCGGCGGCGTTGTTGTCGATCCCCGGCGCCTCGGCCTATTTTATGGGTGGAGGGGTGATCTATACGCACCGGGCGCGCGAGACGCTGCTGGAGATTGATTTCGCTGACCATCCGGGCATCCGTTCCTCCAGCGAGCCTTATGCGGCGCTTGCGGCGGCGACGATCCGTGGCCGGCTCGGAACGTTCTGGGGGTTGGCCGAGACCGGCGCCGCCGGACCAACCGGCAATCGCTATGGCGATGCGTCGGGGCACACCTGTATTGCGGTCGCCGGGCCGGTTGAGCGGGTGATCACCCTGGAGACCGGGTCGCCGGACCGGGAGAAGAATATGTGGCTGTTCGCCGAAAAGACCCTGGCGACCTTGGAAGAGGCCATCCGCGCTGCCGACTGATCGCCATATTCGATTTTGGGAGGACTTGCCATGAGCCGAGTTTTCGGAGACTTGAGGCAGCTGGGATACGTGGTCCGCGACGTCGAAGCGGCGATGAAATATTGGATCGAGGTGAATGGCGTCGGCCCGTTCTTCTATATCGAGAAAGTGCCGTTGGCCTCATTCAGCTATAAGGGCCAACCCTCGAAGCTGGAGATGTCGATCGCGCTGGCCTTCTCCGGCGGCGCCCAAGTTGAGCTGATCCAGCAGCGCAATGACGCGCCGTCTTTGTACAAGGACTATATCGACGCCGGTCAGGAAGGCCTGCAGCACATCGCCTATTGGCCGGAAGATTACCAGGCGGCGAAGCGCGCCGCGGAGGCGCAGGGGCTGAAAGTCGGCCAGGAAGGCGACATCGCCGGGCGCGGCGGCTTCATCTATTACCAGACGGTCGGTCATCATGGCACCTGCATCGAGTTCGCGGAGTTCAACACCTACCGGCAATATCAGTTCGCCGAGATGGAACGGGTCAGCCGTGTCTGGGACGGCAGCGACCCAATCCGCACCACACTACCGGCTCCGCCGGTGGATTGAGCGGGCTTTTATAGAGGGCGGGAGGGCGTGTCTGGCAAGCGGACCCAGCTTCCTTACCCCCGTTACTCCGCCGCGTGATCCTCCTTGATCATGTCAGAGGCTTTTTCGCCGATCATGATGCAGGCGGCATTGGTGTTGCCAGAGACCATGGTCGGCATGATCGAGCCATCGGCGACCCGCAATCCGGTGAGGCCATGCACCCGCAGCCGCTCGTCGACCACGCCGCTTGGCCCCGGATCCATGCGGCAGGTGCCGATCGGATGGTAGGCGGTCTCGGCGTTGTTGCGTATATAGTCCATGACCTGCTCGTCGGTCTCGACCTCGGCGCCGGGCGAATACTCGTCGCCCCGGACCTGTTTCATCGCGTCGGTATCCATGATCTCGCGGATCCGGCGGAACCCTAGGGTCATGGCGTCGCGGTCGATCTGATCGGACAGGAAGTTGAAGTTGATTGCCGGCTGTTCCAGCGGATCGGGCGATCGGATGTGGATTGAGCCCAGGCTTTCCGGGCGCAGTTGGTAGCAGGAGATGGTCATCGCCGGAAACTTGTGCAGCTGACGCTTCTTTGGATTCTTGACCGCGTAGGGGACGATATGCATCTGCACATCCGGTGATACCATGTCCTCGCGGGTTTTCAGGAACGCCAACATCGGCGCCGAGGGCAGGCTCATGAAGCCGCGCTTCTGGAACACATAGCGCAGCACCTGCCAGGCCGGGCCAATCCCCTGCATCTTCTTGTTGTAGGACAGCTCGGTGCGCTTCATGTGGAACTGAATGCGGGCGTTGATATGGTCGCGCAGGTTTTCGCCGACGCCCATCAACTCGTGCTTCACCTCAATGCCGTGGGAGCGCAGCAGTTCTGGCCGGCCGATGCCCGACAGCTCCAGCAATTGTGGCGAGGCCACGCCGCCGGTGCACACTATTACCTCCTTGGCGGCGTTCGCCTCGATCAAGCGACCGTTCTGGATGTATTGGACGCCGGTGCATTTAGCGCCATCCATCAGCACTTTGTGGGTGTGCGCCCCAGTCTCGATCCTCAGGTTAGAGCGGTGCTTGACCGGATCCAGATAACAGCGTGCCGTGCTCATTCGCACGCCGTTACTGATCGTCGTTTGGGTGCGTACGATGCCCTCCTGGCTGGCGCCGTTATAGTCGGGGTTGTGTGGAACCCCGAGTTCCTTGGTGGCGGAACGGATGGCGTCATACAGGGGGCCTTCGTCGGTCGCCTCGCTGACCCGGAGCGGGCCGCCTTGAGAGCGCAGATCGTCGGCGCCATGCTCGTAGTGCTCCATGCGCTTGAATACTGGCAGCACGTCGTCAAAGCTCCAGCCCCGGTTACCGCGCTGGCCCCAGGTGTCATAGTCCAGGGGTTGGCCGCGTACGAAAACCAGACCATTGATCGAGCTTGAGCCGCCCAGCAACCGCCCGCGTGGAACCGGAATACGCCGGTTCGCGGTGCCTTCCTCCGGTTGCGAGCTATAGCGCCAATTGGCGGTGGGATGGTCAATCAACAACCCAAAGCTAATCGGGACGCGGGAATACGGATGGCTCTTCGCACCGGCTTCCAGCAGCAGCACGCGCCAGCGGCTGTTTTCGGTCAGCCGGTTGGCCAGCACGGCACCGGCCGAACCGGCCCCGACGATAATGAAATCATAAGTTTCGCCACTCACCGGTATTCCTCCCGAAATATGCAGCCCAAGCTTCGCGCCAATGTGATGAGCCTTGCAAGAGGAAGTCGGTAAATGGTGGAAATAATCCGCTATCTGGCCGCTCGGGGCGCCTCTGGATTTATAGGGTCGTGAATCAGGCCCCTAACTTATTGACCTGGGACGCTCAACTAGGTCGGAGCACGCGTGATGGACCCATTTGTGTGATGGATATAGAGCGGCCGTAATCAATCATTTTGAAAATCTTCATCTTCCCTGGTGAAAATGCTCCCTGCCGAGGGTGATTTTGTAATTGTGGATAATGCCGATAGCCCTTGATATTTATGTAGATTCGATCTTTTCTTCACCTAGTTTGCGAGCGGGGTTCTATCGTCATGTCGTCGATGCGTCACTACGATTTGATCGTCATTGGGAGCGGACCCGGCGGCCGCCGGGCGGCGATCCAAGGGGCAAAGCTCGGCAGAACTGTGCTCGTTGTCGAAAAGGGGCGCCGGGTTGGCGGCGTGTCCGTGCATACCGGGACGATCCCTAGTAAGACCTTGCGGGAGACCGCCCTGAACCTGTCCGGTTGGCGGGAGCGCGGTTTCTACGGGCGCTCGTATCGGGTCAAGCAGGACATTACCGCCGAGGATCTGCGAAAACGCCTGCACCTCACGCTCGATCATGAGGTCGAGGTGCTGGAGCACCAGTTTACCCGGAACAGCGTCCATACACTGAGGGGGGCGGCAAGGTTCGTCGATCCCAAGGCTATCGAAGTCACCCTCGATGACGGCGTCGTGCATCGGTATTCGGCCGACAACTTCATCCTCACGGTCGGCTCGCAACCCTATCGCCCTACTCATGTGCCGTTCGACGGAAAGACGGTTCTCGACAGCGACGATATCCTTAGTCTGGAAAGAATGCCGAAGACCCTCGCGGTCGTTGGCGGCGGTGTGGTCGGCGTTGAATATGCCACCATTTTCAGCGCGCTCGATGTGCCGATCACCTTGATCGAGGCCCGCGAGACGATCCTTGATTTTGTCGATCAGGAATTGGTAGCCGAATTACTGCATGAGCTGCGCGACCGCGGTGTCAATTTGCGGCTCGGTTGTAAGGTCAAGTCGGTGAAACGAAACAAGGGTGGCGGCTGCGTGATCGTCATGGAAAAGGGTCGCGTCGTGCGCTGCGACATGATTCTGTTTGCCGCCGGTCGGACGGGCAATACCGCGACCTTGAACTTGGCGGCAGCGGGCCTGGAGGCGGATAGTCGAGGGCGCCTCGTGGTCGATAGCAATACCTTCCAGACCGCGGTT
>CALMRI010000047.1 GCA_937776645.1 uncultured Alphaproteobacteria bacterium
ATCAATGGAGATCATTCCATGGGATAAACAGCCTGAACCCATTCAGTAGTTTCGACTTTCAGTCGCTTTTTGCAAATAGCCAAACTCGCCCCGCCCCGACTTTGAGGCGCTTATCGCAGCGCAGAAGAAGAACATCGAAGCTTTCGTTGGCGCCAATCAGATCGTCGCCGAGGGCTATCAAGCGGCTGCCAAGCGTCAGGCTGCAGTCGCCCAGGGCGCGATCCAGGATGCTCAGTCTCAGATGAGCGAACTGATGGCCGGCGGCGCACCCGGGGACCGGATCGCCAAGCAGGCCGATCTAGTGAAGACCGGGATCGAACAGGCAGCCCAGTCGATGCGGGAAATGTCCGAGGCGATCCAGAAGTCCCAAGCCGAGGCCTTCGAAATCCTGAAGCGCCGCATGGATGAGGGCGTCGACGAAATCAAGGATTTCAAGGCCGCCTGATCAACTCCGCCTTTTTGCGACTGATAAACAAGGCCCGCTCATCTACGAATGAGCCGGCCTTGCAGCATTTCCACCCGGTGATAGAGTCCCTGGCGACAGGTGAAACCGGACCGGGGCGGAGCGTGACAATTGATTTTGATGACTTTCTGAAGGTCGATATCCGGGTCGGGACCATCGTTGACGCCGAGGCTTACCCGGAGGCGCGCCGCCCGGCCTATAAACTTCGGGTCGATTTCGGCGACGAGATCGGCGTGAAGAAGACCTCGGCCCAGATCACCCGGTATTACGATCTGCAAACCCTGCCCGGACGCCAAGTCGCGGCCGTGGTGAATTTCCCGCCTAAACAGATCGGTAAATTCATGAGCGAGGTTCTCGTCCTCGGCTTTCCGGACGCCGACGGCCAGGTGGTGATGGTCGCCATCGACCATCCCGTCCCGAATGGCGGCCGCCTCTTCTAAGGTTGCCGGTTCAGAGTCCAATCAGCGCCCCAGGCTTGCCAGATCGGCGCTCGCCAACGCACAATCCCCCTAAATACCGGGTCGGGAGAGTGTGCAATGGCGAAAGAATTAAAAATTGGCGTTCAGACCAATGGGATCAAGCATGCCCATGGCGATCCGATGCCCGACGTCGACACCCGGTTCCGCATGGTCAAGGAAAGTGGCGCCTTCGACTATGTCGACAAGACCCCAGCGCCGGATGAGATCGACCAATTCATCGCCGCCCGCGAGAAGTACGACCTCCCGGTGCGGGCCGGGGGCTGGTTTTATACCCTTGGCCGGGACGAGGGGCTAATGGTCGAGAACCTCAAGCTAGCCGGCCGTCTTGGCTCGATCGTGCATAACGTGCAGGTCACCTCCCGTAAGGCGGACGGCACCCTGGCCAGCGATCGGGAGGTGGTGGATTTCTACGAACGGGCCGTCGCCGAGGGCGACCGGCAGGCCGTAGATCCCTGCCTGGAAGTGCATGTGAACATGTGGTCCGAGGACTTTCGCCGGGTCGAGGTCGTTGGCCGCATGGCAGAGGATCGCGGCCTGCCGTTCCGCATGACCCTCGACCACAGCCACGTGATCTTCAAGATCGACAATCCCAAGGAACAGGAGGTGTTCGACATCCGAGGCGATGTTGAGGCAGGTCGACTGATCCTTGACCCTTTTGAGGCCCGGCAATGTTTGCCAGATCTGGATCGAGGCCGGTTGGGTGCGGCACTGCCATGCCCGTGCGGCGGTGCCGAACAATCCCAAAAACACCGCGGCCGTAGACGAGAACGGCAAACCCGGGCGGGGGCATCCAATATCCGTTCAGCGATCCCGGACCGAACAACTATCACGCTCCGTGGGACGGGGCGCTGCTGGAGCCCTGGAAGGAGGTGGTGCGCCAATTGATGCGCTACCACGCCGAGCATGAAGACAGCCAACTTGGCCAGATCAGCACCGAGTTCATCCCAAATCTCGACTACGGCGAGGGCTGCGGATACTCGTTGTTCGAACAATCAACCGCCTGCGCCCGATGGATGCGGGAAACCTGGACCCAGACAGCCAGCTGAGTTGTCGGCGGCATTAGACCGATACCTGTAGACCGATTACTTGGCTTACACCGGCGCCGCCTCAAACAGGGAGCCGAATTCTGGCTCGCAGGCCACCGATCGGCGCGTCCTCCAGGGTCAGATCGCCGCCATGATTGCGGATGATATCCCGGGCGATGGTAAGGCCCAGACCGGTCCCCCCCGGTTTCCGGGTTGCGCGAGGAGTCGAGCCGGAAAAACGGCTTAAACACATCCTCGCGGCTTTCCAGGAGGGATCACCCGGACCATCATCATCCACGGTTATCAGGATCACCTCCTGCCGATACTCACCGCCACCGCGACAGTTTCGCCATAGCGTTTGGCGTTGGCGATTAAATTGACCAGAGCGCGCTTAAAGGCCTGGGGTCGGATCTCCAGTACGCCACACCATCCGACGCGTTGACCACGAGGTAACCGTCGACCCGTCCCGCTTCTCCGCCGCTACGGCGTCCATGATCAAGGCCGCTAAATCGGTCGGAACCGGGGCTTCCGTCCCCTCTCCCCGCGCAAAGGCAAGGTAACCCTCGACCATATGCTCCATGTCATGCACATCACTCTTCAACTCGACGATCTCGGGCGTGTCTCCGAGCATCGCCAGTTGCAATTTCATCCGGGTCAGCGGCGTGCGCAGATCATGCGAGACGCCGGCCAGCATCTCTGTCCTCTGGGTAAACTGGCGGCGCAAGCGTTCGCGCATCTGCTGGAAGGCCTCGGCGGCCTGCCGGACCTCGGCGGCGCCCTCGGGCCGAAAATCCCGACCTCACGGCCCATGCCAAAACTGCGCGCCGCGATCGCCAGGCGGCGGATCGGCCGGATTTGGTTCCGCATGAAAACAATGGCGATGGCGAAAAGCACCAGCGAGCTACCAACCATCCACATCAAAAAGATGTACGGCGTCGAGCTGTAGAGCCGCTTTTGATGCACATCGAATTCCAGCACCCCATCCGCCAACTGGACCTGTACAATGACCCGTCGATTCACGCTTACCGTATCGATCAGGAATGGTCGACGAACCCGTTCATCCATAGCTTCGGTCAATCGGTGTTCGACCCGGTCTCGCGGCGGCAACCTGGACGCGTTGGTCAGAATTTCGCCGGGCTTGTAGACAATAATCGCATGCAGCAGTTTGCGCGCGCGGCGGCTGATATCAGCGATCTCCTCCGGTGGCGGCAGCGGTGACATCGCATCAACGAGAAACGAAATATCGCCAGCCAGCGTATGCGCCAGACGCCGGGTCATGGTGTCCCAATGTCGGTCGAAAAAGACGAAGGTCGAGATCGCCTGCATCAGGATCAACGGGGTGACGATGATCAGCAGCGCCCGACCGAATAAGGTCTTCGGCAGAAACCTCTTGATCCACGGCTCCTCCGCCGCAGTTGTGTCGGCACTCAGCGTTCGGCCGGTCGCCAAAGGCGGTCAGTTTCTTGGGTCATGCATCAGCCTTCAGGACATAGCCTAGACCGCGGACCGTCTGCAGATAGCGGGGAAATTTCGGATCCTGCTCCAATTTTCGCCTAAGCCTGGTAATCTGCACGTCCACGGTCCGAGCGTTCCCATTGACCGCGTTACAGGCCAGCAAGTCTTCGCGGCTCAATGGTGTGCCGGCGCGTTCGACAAAAGCGCGCAACAACCCCGTCTCGGCGTCAGTCAATCGTATCCGCAGCGGCCCGCGATAGAGCTGATCCTGGCGCAGATCGAAATGAAACCGCCAAAATGGACCGAGTCATCGACGCCGCCGCGGCCCGGGGCTCCGCGACACGGCGCAAAATAGTGCGTATGCGCAGCAACAGTTCGCGTGGCTCGAACGGCTTCGGCAGATAATCGTCGGCCCCGCTCTCCAACCCAGCGATCCGGTCTTCCGGCTCCCCCATCGCGGTCAACAACAGGATCGGCACCCGCTCGGTGCGCCGCAAATCCGCCGTCAGCTCCAGTCCGGTCTCGCCCGGCATCATCACATCCAACACGATCAGATCAAACGCCAACCGAGCAGACGCTGGCGTGCCTCGCTGGCATCGGAGGCGCCGGTTACCCGAAAACCATTTTCGCTCAAATATCGATGCAGCAGTGACCGTAGCCGGCTGTCGTCATCGACAACCAGAATGTGCGGCAGGTCATCCATTGTCCTGGATCGGGGGCTATGATCCACCGCCTCGTGATCGGGTCGGCGCCAGCTCTCCTGACGGCAGGTCGAACCTGAAACGACCCCATCGTCTGCTCCATCCGAAACGCCAGCGATCGTTGCTGTCCATGATCCCTTGCAAGACATTCTTGAAACCCTGAACCGCCTCGACGCCCGCGGCTTCATAGGCTCCTGGCGATACGCTTGCGCTGATTGGACGTCAGCGCTCGTTCCAGCTCCACGCCCTTTTCGGTCAGACGCATCAACCGTTTGCGGCGATCCTCGTCGACGTGTGCTGCTCGATATAACGTTCCCGAACCAGCTGACTCAGCACCCTGGACAGACTTTGTTTGGTGATCTTCAGGATGCCCAGCAGCTGCGTGACCGTGATGTCGGGATTGCGGCCGACGAAATAGATCGCTCGGTGATGCGCCCGGCCAAGCCCGATCTCCGACAACATGGCATCCGGTTCGCTGGTGAAGTCCCGATAGGCGAAAAACAGCATTTCGATCGCCTGCCGCAACTCCTCCTCGCGCAGGAACTGAGGATCAGCCATGCTTTTTATGTCAGCCATGTTGACATATTTTCCTCTGAATGTTATTCGTAGGCCGTGATATCGCGTAATATTATGGCCCGAATTGACAACCTTCGGCATTTTTCGCGATATACCCGAAGAAAATGCTGCACAGGAATCACAGCCATGTCCCTGATCCCTTTCGATGACCGAGACGGTTTCATTTGGTTCGATGGTCGCTTGATCGATTGGCGAGATGCCAAGCTCCACGTTCTCAGTCATGCGCTACACTATGCCAGTTCCGTGTTCGAGGGCGAACGAGTTTATAGCGGTTCGATCTTCAAATCCCGCGAACATACCCAACGTCTGCACAAATCAGCCCATATTCTTGGGTTCGAAATCCCCTATTCGGTCGAGCAAATCGAGGCGGCACAACGGGAGTTAGTCACGGCGATGGGCATCGTTGATGGCTATGTCAGACCGATTGCCTGGCGCGGCACCGAGATGATGGGCGTCTCGGCACAGGAGGCGAAAATCCACTTGGCGATCGCAGTTTGGGAATGGCCATCTTATTTCGACGCCGAGGCTAAGATGAAGGGGATTCATCTTGGGATCGCGAAATGGCGCCGACCGTCGCCAGCCTCGGCCCCGGTCGACAGCAAGGCGGCCGGCCTTTACATGATCTGCACCCTATCGAAGCATGAAGCTGAGGCTCAGGGGCTGCACGACGCCCTTATGCTCGACTATCGCGGCCAGGTCGCCGAGACGACCAGCGCCAACATCTTCTTCGTCATGGATGACGGCAAAATTCATACGCCGATTCCTGACTGCTTCCTGGATGGCATTACCCGGCGCACGGTGATCGATCTGGCGAAAAAGCGCGGCTATGAAATTGTCGAACGGGCCATCATGCCCGAAGACATGGCCAAAGCGACCGAGTGCTTCGTGACCGGGACAGCCGCCGAAGTCACGCCCGTAGGCAAGATCGGTGACTACATTTTCACACCTGGAGAGATTAGTCGAAATCTCGACGCCGACTACACCGCGCTGGTGAATGGTAAGGGCGCTACCACCGCCGAATAGGCGTAATCCTCCGCGCCCTTATCAAGTCGAACGAGCGTGAACGCCGCCGAGACAGCCATGGTGGCGTTTTGCATAGAGAGTGGTCGGGCCCCGGCCTTCAGACTGAGGCGATCAAGCGCCGGTTTCTGCCCAATCCATCAGCTTTTCTATAAACGCGACACATTCGGCCATTTGGCTCACCTCGATGAATTCGTCGGGCTGGTGGGCCTGCTGGATTGAACCGGGGCCAAAGATCACGCCCGGAATCCCAGCCTGCTGAAACAACCCCGCCTCGGTACCAAAGGAGACGGTACTGGATTCGTTCAACCCGGTTAGATGGCGGATCAATTGCTCCGCCGCGGATTCAACGTCCGGCATCAACGGCGGCGTAGTGTTCCTAAGTACCGTGGTGACGCCGGCATGTGGTGCAACCGCCTTCAACTTCGGCTCGACAGTCTCCGCGATGAACGCCCGGACCCGGTTCTCCAGGACGTCGGGAACCTCGTCTGGGAGGCCACGATAGCCCCAGTTTAAATGGGTATATTCGGGAATGATGTTGTGCGCGGTCCCACCCTCGATCACCCCAAGATCAAAAGTGGTATAGGGCGGATCAAAGGGACTATCCGGATCGGCGTTATCAGCTAATTCCTGCTGCAAATCCTCGATAAAGGTGATGATCCGCCCGGTAGCCATGATCGAATTCGCACCACGATGCGGCTCGCTTGAATGGCCGGGGACACCGCGCACGGTGGTGCGAAAGGCGCGGCCGCCCTTATTGCCGCCGATAATTTTCATCATCGTCGGCTCACCAACGACAACGGCACGCGGCAAAGGTAGATTGTCGACCACGTCCTTAATCAGCCGGCGCACACCGATGCAACCGACTTCTTCGTCGTAGGAGAAAGCGAAATGGATCGGGGTTTTCAGACGACGGCGCTGCATTTCCGGTGCGAGCGCCAGCGCGATGGCGCAAAAACCCTTCATATCACAGGTGCCACGCGCATAAAGCTTGCCATTTTCTCGATGCATCTTGAACGGATCCCGGCTCCATTCCTGGCCATCCACCGGCACCACGTCGGTATGGCCGGAAAGCACAACGCCGCCTCGATCCTCAGGTCCGATTGTGGCCCAGAGATTAGCTTTACTACCTTCATCGTTACGCGTCAGCCGCGTCGGAATGCCAAGCTCCCGCAGATAGTTCTGAACGTCGTCGATCAGCGCGAGATTGCTTAGTCGCGACGTGGTGTCGAAGGCGACCAAGCGGTCCAGCCACTCGATCGAACTGCTCAGAGTATTGGTCGTCATCTTCGAGTCATCTCCAGTTCAAAGGCTGGCATCAACGTGTCCAGAACGTCGGCGAGAACATCACCAGCACGGTAAACAGCTCCAGCCGACCGAGCAACATCCCGAAGGACAAAAGCCATTTCGCCGATTCCGGCAAGCTGCTGAAATTTCCAGAGGGTCCGATTACATCGCCAAGCCCTGGGCCGACATTGCTGATCGCCGTGGCGGCGCCAGAAATCGCCGTTATAAAGTCCAACCCCAGCGCCGCCAAGGCCGCCGCCAGAGCGCCGAAACAGACGATATACAGGAAGAAAAACCCCATCACCGCGTCCGAGACGTTCTCCGGAATAGCCTTTTTGTTGTAGTAGGGAATGAACACCCCATGTGGCAGCAGCAGCCGTCTGACCTGCGCACTCGTCGTGGCGTAAAGCACCTGAAAACGGAAGATCTTGATGCCGCAGGTCGTTGACCCGGCACACCCGCCGACAAACATCAAACAGAGCAGCAGCATGACCGGAAAGCCCCCCCAGAGACCGAAATCCACGGTCGTATATCCGGTGCCGGTCAGAACAGAAATCACGTTGAAGGAGGCGTAGCGAATCGCATCGAGGAAACTGAAACCACCCTTCAGCCAAATCCAGATCGTCACGCTCGATACCGCCAGCAACACAATAGCGAGGAACCATCTGACCTGGCTGTCCCGGCGCATGGAGATCAGATCCCCCCGGACAGCGCGCAGATAATAAACGAACGGCAACGAACCGATTATCATTCCGGCGACAATGATCCACTCGGCGGTCTCGTTGCGAAAATGCCCGACCGAGGCATCCTTGGTCGAATATCCGCCTGTCGCAATTGTGCCCATCGCGTGAGTAATTGCATCAAACCCAGGCAATCCCGCCAACCATAAGCCAAACGCACAGATTCCGGTCAGCAGCAGATAAATCACAAAGATGCCGCCGGCCAATTGCGCGGCGCGGGGTAGCACCTTGTCAGGCGCATCGAACGCCTCGGTCTGAAACAGCTGCATTCCTCCGACACTCAGCATCGGCAGCATCGCCAGCGCCATCACGATAATGCCGACACCGCCCAGCCATTGCAGCAGCGCGCGCCACAGCAAGATTCCCGGCGGCGCGGAATCCAGACCAACGATCACCGTCGACCCGGTCGTGGTGATCCCCGACATTGATTCGAAAAAAGCGTCGGCGACACTGAGGTCCAGCTTCGAGAAGGCAAAAGGCAAGGCGCCAACCGCCGCCACGGCGACCCAACTCATGGTGGTCAGAAGAAACGCCTGACGCAAATTGAGATGGGTATGCATCCCGGTGCGTGTCGTCAGCATCAAGCTAACGCCGACGAACAATGACACCGCCGCCGAACCGGCGAAAACCTGCCAGTCCGAATTACCGGTCGGCCAAATCAGCTATCGCTGGCAGCCCCATAGCGACGGCCAGCAGCGACATCAACAGGCCGATGATGAACAGGACAGGGCCGAACGCGACCAAGACGTCTCCGATCCGTGCCGTTCAAGAATGCGTGATCATTGGCGAAAATAACCGGCAAGTCCACCTATCGGCGTTCTGGGCCGTCAATATCGATTCCCGAAAGATGGGTCTGTTTCCTAACCCGGATTGCCGACTAAGCTCAAAAATTCGTGCCGCATCTCGCGGTCATCCTTGAAACAACCAAGCATGGTCTTTGTGACCATGGTTACGCCGGGCTTGTGAACGCCTCGTGTGGTCATGCACTCATGCGCGGCCTCGATAACCACCGCCACGCCTTTGGGTCGCAGAACATCGTTGATCGTGTTGGCAACCTGGGCCGTCAGCTTTTCCTGGATCTGCATCCGCTTGGCATAGATATCAAGCACCCGGGCAAGCTTACTCACGCCAACCACCCGCCCGTCGGGAACATAGGCGATATGAACCTTGCCGATGATCGGCAGGATGTGGTGTTCGCAAAACGATTCCAGGCGAATGTTCCGCAACAGCACCATTCCCTCATATTGCTCGGTCTCCTCGAACGTGCGCCCAAGGATCGCGGTCGGGTCCTCTCGATAACCGCCGAACAGCTCCTCGTAGGCCTTGACCACACGTTTCGGCGTGTCGATCAGTCCTTCACGATCCGGATCGTCGCCAATCCATTGAATCAAGGTCCTAACCGCCGCTTCGGCGTCGTCGCGCGAAGGCCGGACTGTGGTCAGCGCGCCTGCATGTACCGGCATCGTGCTATCGGCGGGGCCGTGATCATCTGGCGCCATGATGTATTCCTCTTCACGTAGCGAACGCTATTTCATCATTGCAGTCCGGTTGGAGTTAGGCAAATGTCGCGCCTAACGACCAATCGATGGGCTCAACACGCCACAGCGCGACAACCGGATAGTAAATCTTTGTCGATTCAGTTCAAGCGCACGGATTCATGCGGGCTATCCAACGAGAATGCCGGGACCGGGACCTCGAACAGGTCGCCATCCTCACCCTCCATCTCATAAGACCCAACCATCAGCCCCGACGGGGTTTTCAACGGCGTGCCGCTGGTATACTCGAAACTTTCTCCAGGACGCAGCACCGGTTGCTCGCCGACCACCCCGGGCCCTCGAACTTCCTGGGTATGTCCCGTCGCATCGGTGATCGACCAGGTGCGGTTGCGCAATTGCACCGTTGTGTCCCCGAGATTTTCTATCGTCACCTGATACGCCCAGACGTAGTGCGCCTCCGAAGGCGACGACTGGTCCTCAAGATAGACCGGCTTCACGGTGACCTTGATAGCATTGGTCGTCTGGTAATACACGGTCTCTCCTCCCCACCCAATCCAGGAACGGGCTAGCGACGGCTGATCAGAGGCCTCTTATGTAAGGTGCAGGCAGGTGATGTCCACAGCAAACCGCGCCAAGCGGTTTGTTCCATAGTCAATACGCCTGCGTTTGCCTACCGGATCACTTTATGGTGATTTCAATCCGACGGTTTTCCACCTTACGCACCTCGTCCGCCGTTACGACCGCCATCTGGTCCTCGCCATACCCCACGCTTTTGATCAAATGTCGCGGAATTCCATCACGGTGGAGTGCCTCGCCAACGGTCGCGGCTCGAAGTATCGAGAGCTTAAGCTTATAGGGGCGGTCGGCGTGCTCGGCAAGATGAACGGCCGTTGGCGCAACTCTTCAGGCGGCAACCGCATCGGCGATGACCCGCTTTTCCCGCCGCGTCCAGTCTGGCCGAAACCAAAGGCGAAAAAGACGACTGCATATTCACGATGTTCGGCGGGGCCGGGTCGGGGTTCTGCGCGGCAGCGGTTAGGACTTTGGCGGTCCGGCCGTCGGCTGGTTTAGGCGGCGCTGCAACCGGGGCCGACGGCGGCATTCTGTTTGGTGGCGCTCTCAAGGGTCGACAGCGCCGCCTGGAAGGCTTTGCGGCAGGCCGCTATATGGTTGAAATTGGTGGTTTTCCTCTTGCTGCTCGACCCAGCAGTCAAATTTCCTTGCGCATCGGCGGCGCCGTCCGGGGCCCTGGTGCGCCCATCACGCTCCAAGGCGGCCCCGAGCCGGGCTCTGGCCTCGGTCAATTCGGGAATCTTGTCGTCGGACAAATTCCAGTCGGAAAGCACGAAGGGCTCCACTGGATACCACCGAGCCGCCGCCAAGCCACGCCGCGCGTATTTTCCAGCGTCGATGAAATCATACATCTGGCCGGCTTCGAACACCGCCAGCTCGCGGTATTCCCTGCGACACCGCTTTGGCGAAGGGGGAAACATTGGTTTCGACGAGACGGACCGCCTCGATGTCCGCGGTGCTGCAAGCAGCCAGCATGGCTGCTAAAGCCAAACTAGCCAGGGGATTTGATTTCGACACGGCAGCCTCCATTCACCCCATCAAGAGCCGGAGTAAGACCGCAGGATCGCCGGAGCTGAAATCGTCCATTGGTCCCATGAAATCGTGTCGAAGGGTCTACATAGGCCAAGTGATCGAGAACCCCGTCTGGAGATCGATGGCGAAAAAAGTGGCGCCCTCGCTCGCAGTGCAAAGCCGCTGTAGATCAGGCAGATCGAGTCGCCGACAGCTGAAACCCTACACCCGGTGCTCGTTGCCACGCGCCGCTCCGGCAACCGTGCCAGCGTGCTATCCGGATGGGCCATCGATCACGAGCGCTGCCACCGCCGCCGTCCAGACTCTCGGCGCCAAGCTCGCACGGTCGGCGGGCCCCGGTAACGGACTGACGTCCATCGAACTGGTCACCGACGATCCGGCGATCGGTCAGACGCCTTGGTAGATCGCATAGGCCGCCACTCACATCGAACAAACGCCGCCGCTATTCTATCTAGCCCCAAGGTCCTCAGATCTGAACCCGATCGAGATGGCTTGCTCGAAGCTCAAAGCTGCGCTCCGAGCCCAGCCGGCCCGCATCATCGACACACTCTGACAACGCATCGGGATCATCCTCGATAGCTTTACGCCGAAAGACTGCACCAACTATTTCCAAGCGGCGAGATATCAACACTCAATAGGGCAATGCTTTAGTGTTCCCGATTGAACCGTTAATGAACCGCCATCCGCAGTCAGGGTTGGGCCGATAGTTGTTAAGCAAGGTTCATACCAATATCTCTAAACCCCGCCTTCCCATAGCAGCGATGGGCAGACCAATCGACGATGGTGCAATGGCAAATCCTTGTATCGATCACCTTGCCTAGGAACGCTGATACCGCTAGGCTCCGGCCAGCGAACGCGGGTGTAGTTCAATGGCAGAACATCAGCTTCCCAAGCTGAATACGGGGGTTCGATTCCCCTCACCCGCTCCAATATGTTGAAAATATTTCAGATAACTCATTGAAATTACATCGGATATTTCCCTCAATGGATTTGAGTGATGTCCAGACTGATGTACAATACACCCCAATCCCACCTACATCCTCGGAATGGAAATTATTATTTTTTACGGCGTATCCCAACGGATCTCCGGGAACATTATTCCGCCGACAGGATCAGCTTTAGCTTGCGGACAAAGTCCGTCGCTGTGGTGAGCAGGTCGTCACGATCAGTAGCTCAACGGCTAGACGATTATTGGATGGGGCTTGGGGAAGCCGTAGGGCTGGTAAAGACGGGTTCCGCTTGTTTGGCACGCTCTGTGGGTCGCAGAACGAATTTTTGATGATAAGGCCGCTTTAAGTTAACTCTTCCCAAGATATTGTTCGATGGAGACTTACAAGGCTAGTTCCGTGAGTGTTTCTCTAAACAAATGGCTCCGCGCTCACGTGCCTGTTGGGTGCGTTGTTCACTCCTTCCGACATAATATTCGTGACTGCTTGCGAGCCGTGGGATCCCCAGTTGTCAATATCGGCGTCAAAGTTGGCCATCATGCTGACGTGAAAACCAGCCGATCGTGGTTGATACGACAAGGGCCCCGATCGGGGCCCTTGTCGTATGCGGCGTTAATCCATGTTCATCAATGATCAACAGTTCCTGGCGGCCGAGTTGCCTTTTCAGGCGCAAGAGGCGCTTGTCATCACGGGCCTCGTTGAGAAACGATGGTAGCGGCAGTAATAAAGCGGGTTTTGATGCCATGCTGGCAGACTGCCAACCCGATGCCGATGGCTTCTTTGATTAATTCCCTTGGGTTTGCAGATATTCCGAGTTAGGTCCGGACGAAAGGCGAACCCCCATTCGATCGTCGCGGTTTTAATGATGTTTTGGAGAAGAACGAGGTCTCGGCGGACAGTGGCCGCTTTCACTTGTGATAGCCGGTCGTCTCGATAAAACGCGATGTCGCGCGCATCGAGTTGTCTTGCCCATGCAGACGCGAATGGAGCGAGAGATGAATTTCGTAAATTGTACTTCTCAACATACCAAGCACGCTTTTGGGTAGTTCCCTTTTGGCATAGAGTGAAGAAGTATCCAGCACAGAGCGATTGTCAGTTGTTCTATCTGGTTGCCAGTCTTCCGTATCTAGCCGATGTTTCATATGTCTTGCCCAAGCTTCTCCATCTTTGCCGGAGAGAAATGATCAAGATTGGGACGGGTATCCTTTGCGGCGTATCTGGACTTGCAACGGTCACCACGTTTACGAATAGCAGCCATGTCAGTCTCCGCTATGACACACGAGTGACAGCGAGACCAGAACCCAGAAAGCCCTCGGGAGGTCCGAGGGATATTTTTGAAAATTTCAAAGGAGTAGTTGGAGCGGGCGATGAGATTCGAACTCACGACTTCAACCTTGGCAAGGTTGCGCTCTACCCCTGAGCTACGCCCGCGCCCCGCACCGGCACGACAAGCCGACGACAAAAGGGACCCGGATAATACCCACTGCGGCTCGCTTTGCAAGCGATCCTTTGACGAATGTGGTGGGTTTGGGTCAAGGGCTCGTCATGGCCGGTCCGGCGCGGTACAACGGGCCACCTGTACGAGCAGATTTGTTGAGGTGAAGCGTGGGTAACGGGTGATGGAGCAGCAAACCGAACTGACCGGGCGGGACGACGCGCGTAGGGCTGGACCAGCGAATGTGTTAGGCCGCCTCGCGGCGCTTGGCATCGAGGCCTCCACACACGAACATCCCGCATTGTTCACCGTCGAGCAATCCAAGGAAATGCGTGGTAATCTGCCGGGTGGGCATTGCAAGAACCTGTTTTTACGTGACCGCAAGAGCCGGATGTGGCTGGTGGTTTGCCGCGAGGATCTACGCATTGATCTGAAGGCGTTGGGGTGGAAAATTGGCGCCGACCGGCTTTCGTTTGGTAGTGCCGATCGGTTGATGCGGGTGCTCGGCGTCATTCCAGGTGCGGTTTCGCCCCTGGCATTAATCAATGATACCGACCACCAGGTTACGGTGATTCTCGACAAGGCGATGCTGACGCTCACACCGCTCAACTACCATCCTATTTCAAATGAGATGACCACGGCGATTGCGCCGGAGGATTTGATGGTCTTCATCCGGTCCTGCGGTCATGAACCGATGGTGGTGGATCTGGACCTTGGGGATTGACGGGTCTTGTCTTTACAGACGACAACGCCATATGGACGGATAGATGTCCAGGAAGAGTGAGGGTTTGGGATGGAAACGCTGATTAATGGAGGCGCCGCGGCGCCTGGAGGCGCTGGGGCCGACATTATTAAAGATTCAACAACGGCCACCTTTATGGCCGACGTGGTCGAAGCATCGACGACGGTTCCGGTGATTGTCGATTTTTGGGCGCCTTGGTGTGGACCATGTAAAACCCTTGGACCAGTGATTGAAAAGGTCGTGCGTGAGGCTGCCGGTACAGTGCGCTTGGTGAAAGTCGACATCGACCAGAACCCGGAAATAGCCCAGCAAATGCGGGTGCAATCGATTCCGGCGGTGTTTGCGTTCAAGGACGGCCGACCGGTCGATGGTTTCGCCGGCGCCGTACCTGAAAGCAAGGTCCGCGAGTTCATCAAGAAGCTGACCGATGGCGCGGCGGGAGACTCGCCGCTTGACGAGGCATTGGATGCAGCCGACGAGATGCTGGCTCAAGGGGATTCCCAGGGTGCCAGCGGGCTTTACAGCCAGGTTCTGCAGCATGATCCGACCAATATTCGGGGCTCCGCCGGGCTTGCCAAAAGTCTGATCGCCATGGACGAGATCGAGCAGGCACGCAAGATGATCGAAGATATGCCGGACGATCAGAAAAAAGCCCCGGAGATCCTGGCGGTAATCTCACAGCTCGACCTGGAGGCGGCTGGCGCCGACGTTGGCGAGCTTAGCGATCTTCGGGTCGCCATTGAGGTCGATCCAAACAATCTGGATGCCCGTTTCGATCTGGCAATGGCACTTTATGCTGAGAACGATCGTGAAGGCGCGGTGGATGCGCTCCTCGAAAGCATCCGGATCAATCGGGCTTGGAACGAAGAGGCGGCGCGCAAACAGCTGCTCAAACTGTTCGAGGTTTTTGGCCACACCGATCCGGTGACGGTCGACGCGCGCAAGCGATTGTCTTCAATCCTCTTCTCCTAAGATACCTTAAGACGGAGCTTTAACGGGGTGGGGGGCACTGGTAACGGTGATAAACGGAGCGAAAGGTTTATAGATGCGGGCACCCGGATTCACCACGAGCTTTTCGGACCTACCGGCCACGTTGCCGGTATTTCCGCTAGCCGGAGTGTTGCTGTTGCCGGGCGGGCGGCTGCCTCTCAACGTTTTCGAGCCAAGATATTTGGCGATGCTCGACGATGCCTTGGCGAGTAACCGGATGATCGGCATGATTCAGCCGAGCGCCGGACCGGGACTGGTCGGGGAACAAGCCGGCGCTCCAGCGTTGTACCCAACCGGTTGCGCCGGCCGTATCGTCCAATTCTCCGAGACAGAGGACAACCGTTATTTGATTACCCTGACCGGCGTGGCCCGGTTCGATATCACCCAGGAGGTTGCCTCAATGCGCGGCTATCGCCGGATGGTTCCGGACTGGACGGCTTATCGGGGCGACGTCGAGTCCACCGGGGAGACGGCGGTCGATCGGGACCGGTTGCTGACAGCCTTGCGGGGGTATTTCACCCATAAAGGCATCAAGGCCGATTGGGATGTGATCGAGCGAACCGACGACGTCCGGTTGGTGACTATGTTGGCAATGATCTGCCCCTTCGATGCCTCCGAGAAGCAAGCGTTACTGGTCGCCGGGGAAATCGATGAGCGTGCCGAGGCCATGATTGCATTGATGGAGATGGCCATTCATCCGACCGGCGGGACAGATAATGCCAGACACTGAAGACAACCAGACTGAGCACCATCACCGGGAAGACGAGGAGACGGCGAATCCGGCCGGCGATCGCGATGTTGATCCCAAGCTGCTGGAAATCCTGGTTTGTCCTCTGACCAAGACACCGTTGCGCTATGATCGGCGCGCGCGGGAATTGATCAGCGACCAGGCAGGCCTAGCGTTTCCAATTCGAAATGGCGTACCGATCATGCTGGTCGACGAGGCCCGTGCCTTGAATGATGACCCGGTTTCGCCGGGCATTGCGGCTATGGCCGAGAGAAACAATGGGAGCGTTCCGGAATGAGTGAGGACTTCGCGACCAAACATTGGCCGATAGAAATCCGCGTGAAAACCGAGGAAAAACGGCTGGAGATCGATTTCGACAATGGAGAGGGGATTTCCATCCCCGCTGAATTGTTGCGCGTCGAAAGCCCATCCGCGGAGGTGCAAGGCCATGGGCCGAACCAGAAGACCACCGTCGCCGGCCGCCGTCATGTGAATATCATCGGGGTCGAGCCGGTGGGCAATTACGCGGTGCGGATCCGCTTCGATGACTTGCACGATACCGGGCTGTTTTCATGGCGGTATCTTTACGAATTGGGCTCTGGCCAGGACCGGCTCTGGGAAGACTATCTCACGCGTCTGGAGGAGCAGGGTCTTAGCCGCGAGCCCTGAGGATCGATCGCGCAGTTAATTCGCTTAGGGCAGACGGCCCTGAAGCATGCTCGGGAGCTCACCCAGCAGCCCCATGGCGTGGCGCATGAACAAGCGCTTCAGCGGCGGTATCCGATTGACCAACCCGAGCCCACCTGAGCGCAGGCCGCGAAGCGGGGCGAGGTCATTGGAAAATAATCGGTTCAGACCGTCAGTCGCCAGCACCAGGGTCATGGTGTCGAACCGCCGCGCCGCCTGAAACCGGTGCAGCACCTCAGGGCCGCCGATATCAAGGCCCAATCGTGAGGCACCCACCAACTCCTCGGCGAGGGCCGCGATGTCCCGCAAACCCAGGTTGAAACCTTGTCCGGCGATCGGGTGAATACCATGGGCGGCGTCGCCGACCAACGCAAGCCTGGTCGCGGTTTGGCGTTCGGCATTGACTAGCGACAACGGGAAAGACCACCGGCCGCCGGTGATTTCCAGCGCTCCGAGGCAATCGTCGAACCGGGTCGATAGCGCGGCGGCAAGATTACTATCGCTCAGTTGCATGAGCGCATTGGCGGTCTCCCGACGCTCGGTCCAAACCACCGAGGAACGGTTCCCAATCATCGGCAGGAACGCCAACGGCCCCCCCGGCAGGAACCGTTCATGGGCGACCCCATGATGCGACTGATCATGGGCGACGGTGAAGACCATGCTGGTTTGGCCGTAATCCAGCCGGGTCACTCTGATGCCGGCCAGTCGTCGGACCTTGCTCTCGCGTCCATCCGCGCCGACCAGTAACCGTGCCCGTATCTCGTGTCCGTTGGCTAGGCCGGCGGTAACCTCACCCGGATCGGCGTTGAACCCGTCCAAAGCCATGCCGGGCAGGAGAGTCACCTTGGCATGGCTGGCAACCCGGTTGAACAGCACGCTTTTCAACAGAGCGTTCTCAACGATATGGCCCATCGGCTGATCGCCGGTCTCACTATGGTCATAATGCAGATACCGGCGCGACTCCCCGTCGGAAACCCGAATGTCCAGGATTGGTGCGGAACGCGGCGCCAGTTGACCCCAAATTCCAAGGGTCGCCAGCATTGTACGACCGCTGGCAGCGATCGCAGTAGTGCGGCCATCCCAGCTCACCCGTCCCGAGGCCGACGGGGTGTCGGGATCGCAGAGCGCCACATCGAAACCGCATTCCGCCAGAGCCAATGCCGCCGTCAGGCCGGACAGCCCGCCGCCTGCGATCAGGACGTCATGTACCGATTTATCGTCGTTCTCTGAGGTCATGAGACTTTTGGGTTGGTTAAGAGCCGTTGGTTATGTGGCCGAGGTCAAAAGCCGTGCTGACGCGAACCTTACCGCACGGGCATTCCATCGACACGGCAATTCGAAATTTCAATGTGGGTAATTTTTTTTTGTTGCCTAAATATTATTAATAAAATTAATACCCACTCGATATAACTCAGACCAAAATACCTTAATTGACTGTAAAAACATATATTTTTTCGGTCATTTATAGTCCGGAACGGTTCTTGTAAAGACATGTGGTGAAGGTGCGATGTCGCACCGATGCTGGGCCTGGGGGTCAACGGATCCCATGGAATTCAGTAGTAAAGGGGTGGGGACGGGATGAAGCTTGTGATGGCGATTATCAAGCCCTCCAAGTTGGACGAAGTGCGTGAAGCGCTGACCGGGTTGGGCGTTCAAGGCCTGACGGTGAGCGAGGCGAAGGGCTTCCGACGGCAAAAAGGATAGACGGAGATTTATCGCGGCGCTGAGTACGCGGTTACTTTTCTGCCGAAAGTAGAGATTCAGGTAGCGGTCACCGACGACCTCGTGGACCCGCTTGTCGGAGATATCCAACAGGCGCCATCGGAGAATTCGCCGCATAGACGCCATGGGGAAATGAAGCATCGTGAAAAAATTATGAATCTACGAGCTGTTCTGTTTGACCGCGGGATTGTCCACGATCACGATCGCGGCGGTGTTCAGCAATGGCGACGCAAAAACCGGCACCCAGATCCTTGGAATTCTGGCAGCCGGCGCCTTCGTTTTCTTCGCCAGTGCTATCGTCTGGCTGGTTATCAAGATGGCCATTGGTGTGCGACCGAGTGATGAGGACGAGGTGCTTGGTCTGGATCGCGCCGAATGCGGCATGGAGGCCTACCCGGAATCCAGCCGTTGATCACCGACGCAGCGTCTGAATCAGGCCACTAGAAAAAATTCCCTCCACTGGGGCCCGGGCCCTTTTTTTATCCGGATGCCGAACTGCGGGGTTGGATTAACTCTACCAGGTTCCGGCTTTACATGAAGGTTGTCTGTTAAGACCCAGCCTTGTAAACTAGAATCGTGATTGTGGTAACTAAGGTCGCGGCGCCGGCCAGGATGAAACGGACCCCATGCTCAATCCCAACCTGGCACCGCTTGGCCATTACACCTTCGCCCGACTGAACGCGATCCTTGCCGATCTGGTCGCCGCTGTCGAATGAGCCGCCGGTCCTGTTCTCCCTTGGCGAGCCACAAAAGCAGCCGCCGCCGCTCTTGGCCGAGACCATCGCCGCGCATGAAGGGTTGTGGAACCGCTATCCGCCGCCGACTGGCGATGAGGCGTTTCGTAGTGCCGTGCTGGGGTGGTTGCGCCGCCGGTTCAACCTGCCCGACGGCTTTATCGATCCGGAGCGTAACATCGTTCCGGTGCCTGGAACCCGTGAGCCGCTATACCAGATTGGGTTCCTTTGCACGCCGCCAGAAAAGGCTCGGAAAGCGCCCAGCGGTGCTGATGCCGAACCCGTTTTATCATGTCTATCAGGGGGCAGCGATGGTCGGTGGCGCCGAGCCGATATACCTGCCGGCTCGCAGTGAGGACAACTTTCTGCCGGTGCTCGAGGATCTCTCCGAGGATCTGCTGGCGCGCACCTCGATTTTCTTTTTGTGCACGCCAGGCAATCCGCAAGGCACCACCGCCAGCGCCGACTATTTGAAACGCGCGATCGAGCTTGCGCGCGAGCATGATTTCGTGTTGGCGCTCGACGAATGCTATTGTGAGATTTATCGGGGCGAAGCGCCGGTTGGCGGCCTGGAGGCTTGCGCCGCCCTGGGTCAGGGTCTGGACAACGTGATCTCGTTCCAATCTCTCTCGAAGCGTTCCAGTGCGCCGGGCTTGCGCTCCGGCTTTCTCGCGGGTGATGCCCGGATTATCGAGCGTTATAGCCAATTCGTCGCCTTTGGCGGTTCGCCGCTGCCGTTGCCGGTGTTGCATGCCTCGACAGCGTTGTGGAACGACGACGCCCATGTAGTGGAGAACCGCGCCTATTACGCCGGGAACTTTCGATTGGCCGAGGAAATCCTGCGGCCTCATATCGACCTGCATATCCCGGCCGCCGGATTTTTCCTTTGGCTTGATGTCGGTGATGGCGTGCAGGCCGCCCGAACCTTGTGGCGGGAAGCCGCTATCAAAACCCTGCCCGGTGCGTTAATGGGCCGGGATGACGAGCATGGATGCAATCCCGGCGCCGCATATCTGCGGATCGCTTTGGTTTACGATCCGGAAAAGACCGAACGTGGGTTAAGACGACTCGCACAGACATTGTTCCAGTCATGAACACCCCGCATCAGGCCGGTAGGCGTTGAACGAAGTGGACTGAGAGATGGCGACGACCGAAAAGACTGAGCCGGCCAAGTTTTTGCCCGGCGAAGGGTCGACATTCCTGAAGCGGCGCGGCCATGAGCTGGCCGGTGCGCTGCTGCTATCGGCGGCGTTCTTGCTGGCGGTGGCCCTGATTACCCATGAGCCGGCGGATCCGTCGCTGAATTCGGCTGGCGGCGGTGACGTGCGGAACGTGTTGGGCTATCCCGGCGCGATCGTATCTGATGTCCTTCTGCAGTCGCTCGGCCTCGCCAATGTGGTGCTGTTGACGGTCCTAACCGCTTGGGGGTTTCGTTTTCTGTCGCATCGACGGGTTGGCGGGTTGCTCGGGCGGATTGCGGTTCTGACGCTCGCGATGTTGGTTCTGGCAGCGGCGCTGTCGGCGCTTCCAGTGCCCGATTTCTGGCCGTTGCGATCGGGGCTGGGTGGGTTTTCCGGCACGTTGTTACTTGGCCATGCGCTGGCTTTTGAGGGGATCACCCCGACTCATGTGCCTTTTCTCGCCGGCGGACTCGGGGTGGCTGCCGTGCTGGCGGCGCTCTGGTGCCACGGCGCGACATGGAGTGAATGGCAGGGATTGCTGCGCCCGGTTCCGCGCCGGATCGGGACAGCCTTTGTTCTTGGCGGTCGTGGTGGCGTCGTTAGTGGCCGGGCCGTGGGCGCCGGACTTGGCGCCGGGTTGGGGGCGACGGCCAGCCTCGCCCGGCGCGGCCTTGAAGCGGCCCGTGGACGTCGTGAACCAAGCCTTGGCGCCATCGAGGTCGGCAAATTCACCAAGAGAAACGACGCGGCGGCGACCGGGCCGGTATCTCGCCAGGGTGCCGCACGACCTACGACGGGTTTGGAATTGGAGCGAGCATCAGGTCCGCAGGTTGAGACCCGATCCGATGCCGCTCGCACTCAGCGGCGCAAGGCGGCAAAGCAGGAAACGCTGGATCTGGCCCCAGCTTGCGAATACCGACTACCACAGCTCAGCCTGCTGGCGCTGGCGGAAATAAAGGTTCGGGGAGGCCCGGACAAGGACACCCTTGAGATCAATGCGCGGATGCTGGAGACAGTGCTGCAGGATTTCGGCGTCAAGGGCGAAATCGTCAAGGTGCGAAGCGGACCGGTGGTGACCCTTTATGAACTGGAGCCAGCGCCGGGCACCAAATCCTCGCGGGTTATTGGTCTGGCCGATGATATAGCCCGCTCAATGAGCGCTGTTTCGGTTCGTGTCGCCGTGGTTCCCGGCCGCAATGTGATCGGCATCGAATTGCCGAACGCGAGCCGCGAGATGGTCGTGCTGCGCGAGATGCTTGAATCGGAACCCTATGACAAGTCCGGCGCCAAGTTGCCCATTGCGCTTGGCAAGGATATCGGTGGTGCGCCGGTGGTGGTGGATCTGGCGCGGATGCCGCATCTGCTGATTGCCGGCACCACCGGGTCGGGAAAGTCAGTGGCAGTCAACACGATGATCCTGTCGCTGCTATACTTTTTGTCGCCGGAGAAATGCCGGATGATCATGATTGACCCGAAGATGCTCGAGCTGTCGATCTATGACGGGATTCCCCACCTTCTGAGCCCGGTCGTGACCGATCCAAAAAAGGCCGTGGTGGCGCTGAAATGGACGGTCCGCGAGATGGAAAGTCGGTATCGCGCCATGTCGAAGCTCGGCGTGCGCAATATCGACGGCTACAACACGCGGCTGACCGAGGCCCGCAAGAAGGGCGAGGTGTTGAAACGTCGGGTGCAGACTGGTTTCGATGGTGATACCGGAAAACCGGTCTTCGAGGACGAGGCGCTGGATCTGACGTCATTGCCCTATATCGTCGTGGTGATCGACGAGGTCGCCGACCTGATGATGGTTGCCGGCAAGGATATCGAGGGTGCGGTTCAACGCCTGGCGCAGATGGCCCGGGCCGCCGGGATCCACGTGATCATGGCTACTCAGAGACCGTCGGTGGATGTCATTACCGGCACCATCAAGGCTAACTTCCCGACTCGGATTAGCTTCCAGGTCACCTCGAAGATCGACAGCCGGACCATTCTGGGCGAGCAGGGCGCTGAGCAATTGCTTGGCCAGGGCGACATGCTGCACATGGCCGGTGGTGGCCGGATCACCCGGGTGCATGGTCCGTTCGTGTCGGACGAAGAGGTCGAGGACGTTGTGCTGCATCTGCGGGCCCAGGGCGAGCCGGAATACAATGACTCTATCACCGAGGAGGATGAGGTCGGTGATCCGCTGGCGCCCTACGGCCTTGGCGTCGGTGACCCGACAGGCGGCAGCGGCGACGAGCTTTATGATCAGGCGGTCGCGATCGTCGCTCGGGAACGCAAGGCCTCAACCAGTTTCATCCAACGTCATCTCAAGATCGGCTACAACCGTGCCGCGACCATCATCGAGCGGATGGAAAGCGACGGTGTGGTCTCCAGCGCCAACCATGTCGGTAAGCGCGAAGTGCTGGTTGGCGACCACTCGGAAGACTGAAGGCGGCACCAAGCCTTGCACATTGGCGCCGGACATGCCACATCGGGTCGATGACTAAACTCTTTCTCAGCGCTCTAGGCGCTGCACGAGCCGCCGTTCTCGTTTCCTTTTTGGCCACTCTGCCCGGTGATTCGACCGCTGCGGCGCTCAATGTCGGTGACCGGGCTGATGTCCGACGTATAGAGAGTTACCTGAATGGCATAACGACATTGAAGTCGCGCTTCATTCAGCGGTCCAGCACCGGCCATCTGGCGAGCGGCGTGCTCTACCTGTCACGCCCCGGTCGGATGCGGTTTGAATATGATCCTCCGGCACAAATTCTCTTGGTCGCCAATGGTTTGTTCCTAATCTATGTCGATAAGGAATTGCAGCAGATCAGCAATGTTCCAATTTCCGCCACACCGCTAAGCGTGCTTGTAGACGCGAACGTCAAACTGGCCAATAGCCATGACGTCGAGAAGGTGGAACGCGGCGCTGGAACTCTTTCGGTGACCTTGGGCATGAAGGATGATCCCGAATCCGGCGCTGTCCGTCTGTTGTTCGCCGATGGCCCTATCACCTTGAAAAAATGGTATATTCGCGACGCTCAGGGGGTCGAAGTGCAGGTGTCTTTGCTTGATTCAGAGCGCGGCATGACGTTCGATTCGGCCTTGTTTCAGGTTGACCCGACGATGTTCGAACATAGCGGTAATCAACCGTAACCGGAACAGGTTCTGAAATTAATTCCGATATCGAAATGGCCTAATCAGCAATGCTATAAAGCTGACATCGGGCTCGGCCTCGACGCCCATCGCCAAATCCGGCGTTCGTTGGGTCGGGCTGCGAGAGCCGAACAGCGGATCCCAGAAACTGAAGATCGTGCCGTAGTTTGAATCAGTATCGGCGCGGACCGCGCGATGATGCACCCAATGGATCGACGGGGTGACCAGCAGCGTCGAAACCGCGCGTTCCCGGCCCGGTTCAAGGCTCAGGTTGGAATGCTGGAACGCGGCTACAAGCAGAACCAGACCCTCGAAGGCCAGGATCGAGGCCAGCGGTATATTTAGCGCCAGAATGATCAGCGCCCGAAATCCAGCCGAAAGCAAAACCTCCCCGAAATGGAACCGCACGGAAGAGGTCACATCTAGAAATTCATCAAGATGATGCACCTCGTGAAAGCGCCAAAGTACCGGGACCACATGATTGGCCCGATGCCACCAATAGATCAGAAAATCGAGGATGATGACGTCGACGGCCAAGGGGAGCCAGCCGGCGAACCACTGGGGTCGCCAATCGATCGCGCTGTCGGTCGCCCAATAGGATAATGGCACGACGATGGTCAGGGACAGGCCAACGTTGAGGATCCAAAATCCGACATTGCGCAGCACCCGCGGCCATCCGCCGACCCGCTCCACCGCCGGTACCAGGCGTTCTCCGACCAGCAAGATCGCCAACCATACGCCGACAACCAAGCCCTTGTAATGTAGAAGTGTCTGGGTGATGTCATCCATCGCCAAGATATGGCAGACTTTGCCAGACTATCCAACTCATAGGGTCGTGAGCTGTCCCATTTTGAGTCGCCCTTAGAGGAGTTGATAAGAATGCCCACGGAACAGCCGATGGAATTTCAGCCAAGGCCCCTTGTCGGCGTATCGGCCAGTCGTGTTACCGAGAATGCTCACCCGTTTCATCGTTGCAGCGAGAAATATCTTCAATGCGTCGTTGATCCTGCGGGATGCACACCGATCATCCTGCCGGCGCTTGGCGACCCCGCCCTGGTCGATACCTATGTCGATCGGATGGACGGCATCCTGCTGACCGGCGGGGCGGCGAATGTCGAGCCGCATAACTATGACGGAACGCCAAGCGTCGACGGGACCAAGCATGACTCGTACCGGGATGCGACAATGCTGCCGTTGATCCGCCGCTGTGTCGAACGCGGGGTGCCAGTACTGGGCCTTTGCCTCGGACTGCAAGAGATGAATGTCGCCTTCGGTGGCTCCCTGCACCAACGGGTTTTCGATTTGACCGACAAGTTTGATCATCGAATGCGCCGGGATGTGGATGATCACGACAGGCGCTACCGGCCAGCCCATAATATCCGCATCGTGCCGGGTGGGTTATTGCAGGGGATAATCGGCCAGAAAGAGGTTCTGGTGAACTCCCTCCACGCGCAGAGCATAAACCGCCCGGGCGACGGCGTGCGCATCGAAGCGGTGGCGCCTGACGGCATCGTTGAGGCGGTCAGTATCGAGAGTGCGCGGGGTTTTGCGCTTGGTTTGCAATGGCACCCGGAATGGCCGCGGCCGATCGAGGCCCATAACCGCAAAATCTTTGAGGCTTTTGGTGATGCCTGCCGGGCCTATGCAGCCCAGCGCCAAGCGGCGGAGAGACTGGCCGCAGAGTAAGCAACCCGACCCCAACGCGCGCGCCTTACCCAACTTTCGCTGGCGTACCGGCATTGAAACGGCGCTTTTAGGCGACCCGGTCGCCCTTCTTGATCGTTGCCGCCCGGTTATCGACCCCCGGCAGCATCTTCGCCGGATCGCGGGTCACCACCAGATCGATCACCGTCGGTGTTCCCTTATGCGCCAAGCCCGCCGCGATCGCGGCGGCGACCTGATCCGGATGCTCAACCCGAATACCATTACAGCCTAGGGCGTTGGCTGCATTGGCATAGTTGGTTTCGGCCAGATCGCTGGACTGATACGCGCCCTGGCCATACATCAGGTGCTGCAGCGCCTTCACGTAACCGGAGGCGGCGTTGTTTACCACAATGATGGTGAAGTCCAGGCCCATACGACGCGCCGTTTCCAGCTCGCCCAGGGTCATGTTGAAGCCACCATCGCCGGTGATCGCGACCACCGGTCCGGCGCCGGCTAACGCGGCCCCTATCGCGCCGGGCAAGCCATAGCCGATCGATGCGAATCCCCTGTCCGGCAGGAAACCCCGCCCAGCCCGCTTGGTGTCGTACAGCAACCCGCCCCAATGGGCCGCGAACCCACCATCGGCGACCAAAATAGCATCCTCAGGCAGGCCCAGGTTCAGCTCGTGCATGAGCCGCGCCATGTTGATCGGTACTTCCTCGGAGGTGAGCCGGCTATCGACTGAAACCCGCCAATCGACCATCCGCTTGGCGACATCGCTGGCATAACCGGCCCGCGCTGTCTTTTGCCGGGCCGCATCATTGGCCATGGCGGCATGCAGATCACGGATACCTTCGCGGGCGTCGCCCCACAGCGCCACTTCCGGCTGATTAGTTCGGCCGATCTCCTCGGCGACGATCTCCAGATGAATGATCGGCTTGCCGGCGGGTGGCAAGGTGAACCGTTTGGTGGCGATCTCGCCGAGCTTGCAGCCGATCACCAACAGACAGTCACTTTCCTCCATGATGCCGTTGGCGATCCGGTCGTAACGACCAAACAACCCGGCATTGAGCGGATTGGAGCAGGCGATCGCGCCCTTGCCGGTCATGGTATGGGCGACGGGAATTGAAAATGTTTCGGCGAAGGTCTCCAGGGTTTCGTTGGCGCCGCTCAGATGCACGCCGCCGCCGGCCAGGATCATCGGTCGCTCGGCCTTGATGAGCAGCGCTACGGCCGCCTCAATCGCATCGGCTGCCGGCCGTGAACGCAGACTGGGCGCCGATTGATGGGCTTGCGGAACGTCCAATTCGCCCGGGTCAAACGGGAAAGTGCCGTGGCAGATATCCTCTGGGATGTCGAGCACGACCGGGCCAGGGCGGCCTGATGTGGCGACCTGGAAGGCGCGGCGTACCAGCTCCGGCAGCCTTTCGATCATCTCGACCCGGATTACTTCCTTCACCGCCGGGGCAAGGATCTCCAACTGCCGGCTTTCCTGGGTCATGTTCTTCCAGGAATGGAGTCGGTGACTGTCACCAACGATGGCGACCATCGGCGTCCCGGCGTTCAGCGCCTCGATCAGGCCGGTGACCAGATTGGTGGCCCCCGGTCCAAGCGTCGCATCCACCACGCCGACCCGGCCGGTTACCTTGGCATAGGCATCGGCGGCAAAAGTGCCGCAACGCTCGTCATTGATCAGGGAATGCATCAGACCAAGCCGCCGCGCCGCGTCATAAAACGGCAGCAACTGAAATCCGCCCATGCCGAACATCGGCCCAATGCCCTGTGCCTGTAGTAACCGCGCCAGCGCCTCGCCACCGGTCATCTCATTCGTTTCGGCCATGCTCTGGGTCTCCCTTGGGGCGGCATTGTCATGTTGGCCCGGAGAGTAGCGCGGTCGAGCCGGCGGCATCAACAAAGACTAGCGCTAACGGGTGGTCGGAGAATGGAATTAATATGTCGATGAGATGCGTTATCCGCCCGCATCTCCTACTGGCGCATCACCAATAATTTCTTAATCTCGGCGATCGCCTTGGCTGGGTTTAATCCCTTGGGGCAAGTCTTGGTGCAGTTCATGATGGTGTGGCAACGATACAGCCGAAACGGGTCCTCAAGATCATCGAGGCGCTCGCCGGTGTATTCGTCCCGAGAATCGGCGATCCAGCGATAGGCCTGCAGCAGCACGGCCGGGCCGAGATAACGCTCGCTGTTCCACCAATAGCTTGGGCAGGCAGTCGAGCAGCTAAAGCACAGCACGCATTCCCACATGCCGTCGAGTTTTTCGCGATCCTCAATGGACTGCAGACGTTCCTGGTCCGGCGGGGGCGGAGACTCACTCTTCAACCAGGGCTCGATGGAGGTAAGCTGGGCATAGGCCATGGTCAGGTCCGGAACCAGGTCTTTGATCACGTCCATGTGCGGCAGCGGGTAGACGTTCACCGTGCCCTTGACCTCGTCGATCGGCTTCAGACAGGCCAGGGTGTTAGTTCCGTCGATGTTCATCGAGCAGGAGCCGCAGATCCCCTCGCGGCAGGAGCGCCGGAAGGTGACCGTGGTATCAACCTCGTTCTTGATCTTGATCAGGGCGTCCAGAACCATCGGCCCGCACTCGTCGAGATCAATCTCGAAGGTGTCGAGCCGAGGGTTATCGCCTTTGTCCGGATCATAACGGTAAATCTTGAACGCGCGAACCCGCTTGGCGCTGTCCGGAGCCTTGTGCGTGTTGCCGATCTTGACCTTGGAATTGGCCGGCAGGGTGAATTCAGCCATGAGTCCTGTTTCTCTCTTCGGTTCTCGACGTCCTTCGGTTCGTTCGTGCTCTCGCCCGGATCAATAGACGCGAGCCGCCGGCGGGATCGGATCAATCTCGTTCGACAATGTCTTCATGTGCACGTCGCGATAGATAACCCTGTACTGGTTGTTGTCGTCCAGCCACATGCAGCTGTGCTTCATCCAGTTTTCGTCGTCGCGGTCCGGATGATCTTCATGGGCATGGGCGCCGCGGCTTTCCTTGCGCAGGTTGGCCGAGGTCAAGGTCACGATCGCCTGACCCATCAGGTTCTCAAGTTCCAGCGCCTCGACCAGATCCGAGTTCCAGATCAATGAACGGTCACTGACCGAAATATCCGACAGCGTTCCGGCGATCTGCACGATGCTTTCTACGCCTTCCTCAAGCAGCTGACTGTTGCGGAACACGGCCGCGTGTCGTTGCATCGACAGTTGCATCTCCAGACGAACCTCCGCCACCTTCTTGGAACCGGAGGCATTGCGAAGTCGATCGAGCCGGGCGATCGCATTGTCACCGGCATTCGCTGGCAATGGCTTATGGGCCTCGCCCGGGGTCATGGTCTGGCCGGCGCGATAGGCGGCGGCGCGGCCAAACACGACGATATCCAGCAGTGAGTTGGTGCCAAGCCGGTTAGCGCCATGCACGGAAACGCACGCCGCCTCGCCAATCGCCATCAGACCAACACAGACCCGATCTGGATCGTCCGCCGTGGGAGACAGGACCTCACCATGATAATTGGTCGGAATGCCGCCCATATTGTAGTGGACGGTCGGCATAATCGGGATCGGTTCGCGGGTTACGTCGACGCCGGCGAAGATCTTCGCAGTTTCGGAAATCCCCGGCAGACGGAGCGCCAGCACCTCGGGGTCCAGATGCTCAAGATGTAGGTTTATGTGGTCCTTGTTCGGCCCAACGCCGCGCCCCTCGTTGATCTCGATGGTCATCGAGCGGCTGACCACGTCGCGTGAGGCGAGGTCCTTGGCGGTCGGGGCATAGCGCTCCATGAAGCGCTCCCCCTCGGAATTAGTCACATAGCCACCCTCGCCGCGCGCGCCCTCGGTAATTAGGCACCCAGCACCGTAGATGCCGGTGGGGTGGAATTGCACGAACTCCATGTCCTGGAGCGGCAGACCGGCGCGCAGCGCCATGGCGTTGCCGTCGCCGGTGCAGGTATGCGCCGAGGTGCAGGAGAAATACGCCCGACCGTAGCCGCCGGTCGCCAGCACAGTCTTATGTGCCCGGAAACGGTGCAGGGTGCCGGTCGCCAGATCGAGGGCCATGACGCCGCGACAGGCGCCATCCTCGTCCATCATCAGATCGATGGCGAAATATTCGATGAAAAATTCCGCCTGATTTTTCAGGCACTGCTGATAGAGCGTGTGCAGGATCGCATGGCCAGTCCGGTCGGCGGCGGCGCAGGCGCGCTTGGCCAACGCCTTGCCGTAATCCAGGGTATGGCCGCCAAACGGGCGCTGATAGATCTTGCCCTCTTCGGTACGCGAAAACGGCACACCGTAATGTTCCAACTCGATCACCGCCGGAATGGCGTTGCGGCACATATACTCGATCGCGTCCTGGTCGCCGAGCCAATCCGCGCCCTTGACCGTGTCGTACATGTGGAAACGCCAGTTGTCGTCTTCGCCCATATTGTCGAGTGCGGCACCAACCCCGCCCTGGGCCGCGACCGTATGGCTGCGGGTCGGGAAAACTTTGGTGATGCAGGCCGTGCTCAAGCCTTCTAGCGCCATGCCGAGTGTGGCGCGCAAACCGGCTCCACCGGCACCGACCACCACGACGTCATAGCTGTGATCTACGATCTTGTAGGATTCCATGAGTTTGGGTCCCTATAGGGCGAGCTTCAAGAGAGAAAAAACGGCGGCCATGCCGAAAATGAGGAAGATGAATTTCACTGCTATCAGCCAGAAAAACTTCAAGCCTTCATGATGTACATAATCCTCAATCACCACCTGCACCCCAAGGGCGGCGTGATAGAGGGTGGCGACGACCATCAGGATCATCGCGATCGCCACCAGCGGCGAGCCGAGCCATTCGACGGTTTCCGTGTGCCCGGCACCGGCGAGCCCAGCTAACGAGGCAACGAACCACAGAATAAGAGGCACCAGGGCGATCGCGGTCAGCCGCTGCATCCACCAGTGATGTACGCCTTCCTTGGCTGATCCAAGACCGCGTACCCGGCCAAGATTCGTGCGCATGCTATTTTCACTCATATCCGCATCCCCCGCTCACCTTGAAAGTCCGAACGCCCAGGCAATCGCCGTCAGCGCCGCGGAACCCACGAGCGTCACCCATCCGGATTTGTAAGCCGTTTCCAACTCAAAGCCGTAGCCGGCGTCCCAGAAGAGATGCCGGATGCCATTGCACAGATGAAAGAAAACCGCCCAAGAGAAGCCGAGCAGGATCAGCAAGCCGACCCACGAACTCATGATATTCTTCACATAGGCAAAATAGTCCGGCCCGGCGGCGGCGGCCATGACCCACCAGACCAAAAATACCGTGCCCATCGCCAGCCCGACGCCGGTGGCCCTATGGGTGATCGACAGCACCGACGTTAGCTGCGGGCGATAGACCTGCAAATGCGGCGACATTGGACGGTTAGAGCCGCTCATGCTTCACCTCCCCCAAGGCTTTGACGGTTAGTTTAGAGGGAATATAGACCTCGTAGATCATGTGTCGAGCCGTATGGCATTTCCAAGGTCGATTGATCCATACTGCCTGCTTGGCGGAGCGTGTGTTTGATGGAGGAACGGGCGTGGCGGAGGCGACAGATGACGGACGGGTGGTGGTGGTCACCGGCGCCGCCAGCGGGATTGGCCATGCTTGTGTTCGGCGATTCGCGGCGGCTGGAGACCAGGTGATCGTCGTCGACGTGAACGCGATCGCCGGAGAGACCGTGGCGGCGGAGATCGTGGAGGCCGGTGGGAACGCGTCCTTCGAGCCGCTCGACGTGACCGACCGGGTCGCCGTAGTGACCCTTGCCGCGCGAATCGATGCCGCATATGGGCCGGCGGGAGTGTTGATCAACTCCGCCGGTATCCTTCAAAAGTTGGAGAGATTGGCTGATTTTCCCGATGAGATCAGTGACCAGGTCTGGGCGGTGAACTATTTCGGCACTTACAATTGCTGCAAGCATTTTGGCCTGCGCATGGCGGACCGGGGCGCTGGCGCGATCATCAATATCGCCTCCTTGTCCTCGTATCGCACGATGCCGCTACTCGCCTACGGTCCAAGCAAGACCGCGATTGTCTCGCTGACCGGGACCCTGGCGGTGGAGCTTGGGGTGAAGGGGGTGCGGGTCAACGCGGTGGCGCCGGGGATGGTTTTGACCCCGGCCCAGGAGAAAAACTTTCAGCAAGGCCTGCGCGACCGCCGCGCCATGGAATCGAGCGCACCGTTGAACCGAATGGTGATGCCCGCTGAAATCGCCGATGGGGTTTTCTTTCTCGCCTCCGATCAGGCCTCCGCGGTCGCCGGAGTGACCCTGCCCATCGATTGCGGTTGGCTGGCCTCGGAATGTTGGCCCATTCTGGGCGGTATTCCGCATCAGGGCTGACGCGCCTCAGGCCTTGAACGCGGCGATCGCCTTTTCGTCGAAGGTCAACCCAAGGCCCGGTTTGGTCGGCAGGATCAGCTCGCCGTTCTCGATAGCCGGCGTTTCCTCGTAGAGCGCTAGCATCCAGGGCATGTACTCGACCGTTAGCCCGTTCGGGCAGGCGGCGACCAGATGGACCAGAATTTCCGGCATCACATGACTAACGATCGGCAGGTTGAATGCTTCGGCCATGCCGGCGATTTTCATCCATTGGCTGACCCCGCCGGCGCGTAGGATATCGACCATGACGATATCAACCGACCGCGCCTCCAGCATCTGACGGAACGGGGTGATACCCCAGACATATTCACCGCCGGCGATCGGGGTCTTCAAGGCGGCGGTTACCCGGGCCAGGCCTTGATAGTCGTCATGGGCGGTTACGTCCTCTAGCCAGAACAGGCCAACATCCTCGACCCGGTGACCGATATCGATCGCCTGCTCCGGTCGCCAGCGCTGGTTGATATCGCACATCAGCTTGATGTCCGGGCCGATGGCGTCGCGCACCACGCGCACCCGTCGGATCTCATCGGCTGGGGTTGGATTGCCGGGCAGGGCCATCTGGGTTTTCATCTCGCGAAAACCCTTCTGCACTAGGATACGCGCCGCCTGCTGCGCCTGGTCGTCGGTCAGGCCGCGGCGTAGCGAGCCCGAGGCATAGGTCGCCACCCGGTCGCGGTGACCGCCAAGCAGTTTCCACAAGGGTTGCTCCAGCGCCTTACCCTTGATGTCCCAGAGTGCGATGTCGATCGCCGAGAGCGCCAGGGTGAAGATGCCCCCCGGCCCACAGGAATCGCCGGTGCCGTTCCGTAGCTTGGTGATGATCGCCTCGGTCCGCAGCGGGTCCTCGCCCACGGTAATCGCCGCGAGTTCCTCGACAGCGACGCGCAGGCTGCCGGTCATCTTGCCGCCGTAGAAGGTCACGGCAATGCCCTCGATGTCGTTATCGGTGCGCAATCGCAGCACGACGACAGGGCGGGTGCGACCGACTTCCTCCGGCATGTTCGCCAGCGGGTCATCTTCGGGAACGTTCAGGGCGATCGCTTCGTAGCCGGTGATTTTCATGACGATTGCCTTCGATAGTCCGAACCTAATGGATCGATCCTAGCACATTGTTCTGCCGGTGGAGGGTGACATGCGGGAAGGCTGTTCCGGTTTGTGATCACCGTGACCAACCGGTTGCCAGCGTGGCTTTGGAGATGGATATTGTGCGGCAGAGACAATGCGAAACGCGCCGATCCAGCGATGGATCAGGCGCGCGCGGTTAATGGAGGAGTTTCACCATGTCGGATCAGAGCCTGTTTCCCGTCCCCGACGCCGTCAGACAAGCGGCGATGATCGACAATGATGGCTATCTGGCCATGTATCAGCGCTCGATCGCCGATCCCGAGGGGTTTTGGGGCGAGCAGGGCAAACGGATCGACTGGATCAAGCCCTATTCCAAGGTTAAGGACGTCTCCTTTGCCAAGGATGACCTGCACGTCAAATGGTATTACGACGGCACTTTGAATGTATCGGCCAATTGTCTGGATCGCCATGTGGCGACGCGCGGGGATCAGACCGCCATCGTCTGGGAGGGCGACGATCCGGCCGAGGACAAGAAAATCACCTATCGCGAGTTGCACCGCGAGGTCTGCAAGTTTTCGAACGCCTTGAAGGGGCTCGGCGCCAAGAAGGGCGACCGGATCACCATCTATATGCCGATGATCCCGGAGGCGGCGGTCGCCATGCTGGCCTGCGCCCGGATCGGCGCCATCCATTCCATCGTTTTTGGTGGCTTTTCGCCGGACGCGCTCGGCGGACGCATCCGGGATTGCGACAGCAACCTGATCATCACCGCGGACGAGGGTTTACGCGGCGGCAAGCCGATCCCGCTAAAGGCCAATACCGATGCGGCGGTCGCTACCTCGCCAATGTGCAAAACCGTCGTGGTGGTCAAGCGCACCGGCGGTACGATCGATTGGACCGAGGGCCGCGACCACTGGTATCACGACATCATGGCCACGGCGTCAGAGGATTGTCCGCCCGAGGAGATGGCGGCTGAGGACCCATTGTTCATCCTTTATACCTCCGGCTCAACCGGACAACCCAAAGGGGTGATGCACACGTCGGGCGGCTATATCGTCTATGCCTCGATGACCCATCAATACGTCTTTGATTACAAGGATGGCGAGGTCTACTGGTGCACCGCTGATGTCGGCTGGGTGACCGGCCACAGCTATATCGTCTACGGGCCGCTGGCCAATGGCGCGACGACCCTGATGTTCGAGGGAGTACCGAACTATCCGGACTCCAGCCGGTTCTGGCAGGTCTGCGACAAGCATGATGTCTCGATCTTTTACACCGCGCCAACCGCGATCCGGGCGCTGATGCGCGAGGGTGACGGCCCGGTTAAATCAACCAGCCGCAAGTCGCTTCGCCTTTTGGGCTCGGTCGGCGAGCCGATCAACCCGGAGGCCTGGCTCTGGTACCATAGGGTGGTGGGCGATGGTCGCTGTCCGATCGTCGATACCTGGTGGCAGACCGAGACCGGCGGCATTTTGATCACCCCGCTGCCGGGCGCGACGGCCCTAAAGCCCGGTTCGGCGACACGGCCGTTCTTCGGCATCCAGCCGATCCTCGTCGATGCCGAGGGCAACCAGCTGGAGGGCGCCGCCTCCGGCAACCTCTGCATCGCCGATAGCTGGCCCGGTCAGATGCGCACGGTCTATGGCGATCATGATCGATTTTTCCAAACCTATTTCGCCACCTTCCCGGGGCGCTATTTCACCGGCGATGGCTGCCGGCGCGACGAGGACGGCTATTATTGGATCACCGGGCGCGTCGACGACGTGATCAACGTATCCGGCCATCGCATGGGCACGGCGGAGGTCGAATCAGCGTTGGTCGCCCATCGCTTGGTCGCCGAGTCGGCGGTGGTCGGCTATCCCCACGAGATCAAGGGCCAGGGCATCTACGCCTATGTCACGTTGAACCTGGGCGTGGAGCCGACCGAGGAGCTGCGCAAGGAGTTGGTCGGATGGGTCCGCAAGGAAATAGGCCCGATCGCCAGCCCAGATCTGATCCAATGGGCGCCGGGCCTGCCAAAAACCCGTTCTGGCAAGATCATGCGCCGGATCCTGCGCAAAATCGCCGAGAATAATTTTGGCAGTTTGGGTGATACCTCGACCTTAGCGGACCCAGCGGTGGTCGAGGATCTGATCGCAAATCGGGCTAATCGGGTGTAGGGGTGAAGTCGACGGCGTTCAGCCCAGCGGTCGCTTAGTCGGCGCATAATCATCACCCACCACCACGTTGTCGATCAATCTGGTCTTACCCAGCCAAGCGGCAGCTAACAGGCGGGACGGTCGGTCGGTAGCCTCGGCGGACGCCAAGGTCTCTGCGTCGCGATGGTCCAGATAATCAATGGGGCCAAACCCGGCGGTCTCGATCCGCTGGCGCGCTGCCTTGATCGCCGCGTCAGGTGATTGTGCTCGTGCGGCAATGGAAGCCGCCGCCGCCTTCAGCGCGGCGAAGAGTTCCGGCGCGCGGGCCCGTTCCTCAGCGTCCAGATAGGCGTTTCGGGACGACAGCGCCACTCCGTCAGCCTCCCGCACCGTCGGGCCGCCGAGGATCTCAATAGGGATATCCAAATCTTTGGCGAAGCGCTTGATCACCAGGAGTTGCTGATAATCCTTCTCGCCGAAGATCGCGGCATCCGGGAGCGCCTGGAGCAACAACTTGGTCACCACGGTCGCCATGCCGTCGAAAAATCCCGGGCGCGTGACACCGCAGAGACAGTCCGTCAGACCGGAGACACTGACGGTCGTGGCGGCGCCAGCTGGATACATTTCCGTCACGCTCGGCGCAAAGAGAAGATCCACGCCACCGGCCCGGAGTTTGGCGATATCGGCGGCCTCGTCGCGAGGATAGGTCTTGAGGTCTTCGCTCGGCCCAAATTGCCGAGGATTGACGAAGAGGGTCGCACAAACCCGGTCATGGCTGGCTCGGCCCTGGCGCATCAGCGACAAATGGCCCTCATGCAGAAAACCCATGGTCGGCACCAGAGCCAGGGTTTCCCGGGCGGCACGGTATTTAGATATCTGCTCTCGCAGTTGCGAAACAGTTCGTACAATTCTGAGATGCCCGGCTTCCATGGCTCACTCCGACATTTACCGCGCCGGCCGCTATAGCGGTTTCGGGAAACGGGATCAATCGCTGCAGTGCACAATTCAGCTGTTTCAGTAGACTCGGATGTCGGAAACATCAGTGTGATCCGATGATGTCCCGGCGTCGCGTTCTATGTTCGACGGTTGGTCGATCAGAAGTGTCCCCGGCCCTCAATGGGACTCCCGCATCAACGGGGTGCCGCTCTTGCCGACAAGGAAATCGAGATCGGCACCCTCGTCAGCCTGATTGACGTGCTCCACATAAATCTTGGTATAGCCGCGATCATAGGGTGACTCGAACCCCTTCCAGCCCTCGCGCCGGTGCGCTAGTTCCTCGTCGGTGATGTCGAGATGCAGTTTGCGGTTCGGTACGTCGAGCTCGATCATGTCGCCGTTTTGCACGAAGGCGAGAGGTCCGCCGGCAGCGGCTTCCGGCGCCGCATGCAGTACGACGGTGCCATAGGCGGTGCCGCTCATCCGGGCGTCGGAGATCCGGATCATATCGGTGATGCCTTTTTTTAAGACCTTCGAGGGTAGGCCCATGTTGCCTACCTCGGCGAAACCCGGATAACCCTTCGGCCCGCAATATTTCAGCACCATCATGCAGGTCTCGTCGATATCAAGATCCGGGTCATCGATGCGCTCGTGATAATCCTCAATGCTCTCGAAGACTACGGCACGACCACGATGCACCATCAGTTCGGGCGATGCCGCCGAGGGTTTAATGATCGCCCCACCCGGCGCCAGATTGCCGCGCAGCACGGCGATGCCGCCATTTGGCTTGAACGGCTGGTCGATTGGGAAGATGACGTCGCGGTTGTAACACTCGGTCTCTTTGCAGTTATCCCAGAGCGTGTTGCCATTGGCGGTCATCGCGTCCTTGTGGATATAGTCGCCAAGTTCACGGATCACTGCCGGCAGGCCGCCGGCATAGAAAAAGTCTTCCATCAGGTATTTGCCCGACGGCATCAGATTGACCAGACAGGGAACGTCGCGGCCCAGCCGGTCCCAATCATCCAGCGTGATATCGATCCCCATGCGCCCGGCGATCGCCAGCATATGTACCACCGCGTTGGTCGAGCCGCCAATGGCGCCATTGACCATGATTGCGTTCTCGAAATTCTCACGCTTCAGCAGTTTTGACATGGTGATGTCCTGCTTGACCATGTCGACGATGCGCCGACCGGCCATCTGCGCTAGCACATAGCGGCGCGAGTCCACTGCCGGGATTGCCGCGTTGGCGTGCAGGGCGATGCCGATTGACTCGGCGAAGCTGGCCATGGTCGAGGCGGTGCCCATGGTCATGCAATGGCCGGCGGAGCGGGAGTTATCCTGCTCGGCGGACATGAAATCCTCCAAGGTCATCTCGCCGGCCTTGACCATCTCGGAAAATTTCCAGGTATGGGTGCCAGAGCCGACCAACTCACCCTTGTAGTGGCCGTTCAGCATCGCCCCGCCGGAAACCACGATCGTCGGAATGTCACAGGACGCGGCGCCCATCATCAGCGCCGGCGTGGTCTTGTCACAGCCAACCAGTAATACCACACCGTCCATCGGCAGAGCGCGAATCGACTCCTCGACATCCATCGAGGCGAGGTTGCGGTAGAGCATCGCCGTTGGCCTGTTTTGGCTCTCGGAATTCGAGAAGACCGGAAACTCCATCGGCACCCCACCGGCCTCATAGACCCCGCGCTTCACCCGCTCCGCGATATCGCGAAAATGCGCGTTACAAGGATTGAACTCCGACCAGGTGTTGCAGATCCCGATCACCGGCCTTCCGTCGAACTGATCCGCCGGCATGCCCCGGTTCTTCATCCAGGAGCGATGCGCGAAACCGTCCTTGTCATCCTTGCCATACCACTGTGAGGAACGACGCAAGCCCTTATTCGGATCGTCGGAAGTGTTGTCGGTCATGGGTTTTCTCCGTATTTCTCTCGCCGATTCGATTCGGCAATGTCTCTCGGCAGTCTATTTGGGCGCGTGATCATGCCTTGAAAGTGGATTGATGCGATTTTGCGACGATGGTGGGTGTCGTGCAAGGACTGGATTATCGCCGACAGCCAGCCAGCTTCAGGGTCTCCGGCAAGCGCCGCAAATGCAACATGGCGAGCACGCCGAGGAAGGGGCCGATCGCCAGGGGGCGAAGGCATGACGCCAGCCGAGCTCCTCGGCGAACCAGGGCACCGTATGGATGGCCGCCAAGGTCAGCATAAAGCCGTCACAGGTTTGCAGGGTTAGCATGGTGCCGATCCGGTCCGGCTCGGCCAGCTCGGTCACGCTTGCGGAAAATTGCGCAGAATTGGAAATGATGGTCAGCCTCCAAACCAGCGCTACGACGACCGGCCACCAGGGCCCGAGCTCGGCCGCGAAACCGATGGCCAGCGCGCATAACCCGCTTGCGGCCATACAGGCGCTGGTAACGGCGGTACGGCCAACCCCGTCGGCGGCCCAGCCGGCGATAACCGCGCCCAGGGCTCCCGAGGCAACCACGGCGAAGGTCGCAAGCGCGGCAATTGGGTCGGCATCTTCACCCGCGGCGTCTTGGGCTAATTCCGGCGACAAATAGAACCCGATCCAGGCATACATGGCGAAAAGCTCCCACATCTGGCCGAGCGAGATTGGTGAAGCGGATCCCGCGGTTGGTCCAATAGGCTTTCACGTCGCCGAGTTTAAAACCGGTGGCGCGTCCGGCCACCGGACCTTCCGATGTGACCAAGATCAAAACCCCAGCCAGAACCGCCGAGGTCGAGGCGATCGCTGCCGGTCCGGCGGGATCAAGCGCCAAAATGCGAGATTGGTGAGGGCTGCGACCTCTGCCGAGACCAGGAAGATCTGCCTTGGGTCAAACCGGTCGGCGATACCGAATTGGGCGGCGCATAGCGTCCCGAGGACGAAACCGGCCTGAACGGCGCTGGTGAACAGGCCAGCGGTGAAATCATCCAACCCGCCTTCTGCGTTCAGCGCTGGCACCACCTCGGTCGCCGAGAACCAGAGCGCCATCGCCATGACCTGGCAGGTGATAATCAGGATAAGGGATCAGGCGCGGCGGTTGGTGGGTATGAGATCTCACGATGGTTGGGATGACGGCTGCATTCTGGAGCATACCACCGATACTGAAAACAGTTTGGTGGTGGTGCAATTTTGCGTGATCTGCGCTAAAAGACGGTTAAATTCCCAATGCTGTGTCGGCTCTGGAATCGAAAGCACTGTTCATGAAAATCTGTATCTACGGTGCCGGCGCGATCGGCGGCTTTCTTGGTGCTTATCTGACCAAGGCAGGCCATGACGTCTCGCTTATCGCCCGCGGCGGTCGTCTCGATGCACTACAGGCCAAGGGATTGACCCTGCATCATGGTGACACGCGGTTCACCACCCGTCCTGATTGCACCGAGGATCCGCGCCAGATTGGCCCGGTCGACGCGGTCTTCGTGACGGTGAAGGGGCCGGCTTTGTCGGCGGTGGCCGAGAGTATAGGGCCGTTGCTTGGGCGTGAAACACCGGTGGTTTTTGCGATGAACGGATTGCCCTGGTGGTACGATCATGGCCGCGACGCCCCACCAACCACTGCCGCTGCATTGCTCGATCCCACCGGCAGTCTACGCGGAGTGGTTGGCGAGTCGCGGGCGATCGGTTGTGTGGTTGATTGCCCGGCCCGGATATCGGCGCCCGGCATCGTGATCAGCAATCGCCCGACCAAGGGTATTTTTACCCTCGGAGAACCGGATGGCTCGGCCAGCGAGCGGGTGTTCGCGCTCTCTAGAGTTTTAAACGAGTCGGGGATGGACAGCTCGGTAACCCCTGAAATCCGTCGGGCGATTTGGGCCAAGCTGCTTGTGAACCTGTCGCGCTCTCCCCTGGCGGTGCTCACGGGGGCGCCGGAGACGGCCCTGGCCGAGGACAAACTAATAACCACAATATCCAGGGAAATGATCGTCGAAGCGGCCGCCGTCGCGGCAACGCATGGTATCGAGTTGACGCTCGACTGGCCGCGCTTACTCGAAGGTGAGTACCGCACCGTTCACCGCCCCTCGATGTTGCAGGACTGGGACGCCCAACGGCCGATGGAAATCGACAGCATTGGCACCATCGTCAGCCGGTTCGGCGCCGAGGCCGGGTTGCAAACCCCGACCATCGACCGGGTGTTGGTGCTTCTCGTGATGAAGGCGCGGGAAGTCGGGCTGTATTGATAACCCCTCTACCGATACGGATCCGCCGCGTCCCTTAACCCATCGCCGAAGCAGTTAAACGCCAGGACGATGATGATCACTGGGATCACCGGCGTCATGATCCAGGGGTAAAGTTCCAACGCGTTGATGTTCTACGGCTCGATCACCCGCTGCGTCAGATTGTCGATCCAAACGCCGTAATAGCCGGCGAGACCACGGTCTTGCCGGAGCCAAACTCGCCAACGAGCGCGACGGTAGCGGCGGCCTGAACTTAGAAAGAGACCCGGTTTATCGCGACCAGATGACCTTCCGGCAGATCGAAACCAACCTCAAGATCGCGAATTCTTAAAAGCGGGGGCACCCCGTCATTCATTCTTCCCCCGTGGTGTCTTTCTGCGTCGATTCTGGCGCTGCGACCGCTCGAACCGGAAATCCGGCGGCGGCGAAATTCTCCGCTGTCGACTCGGAAAGTTCAAGCTGGCTTATGCGTATCACGGATGCGGTCGCTTCAAGCACGGTCTCGAAACCGTCCAAACCGGAATCCACCGACACTTTTCCATTCGGGTTCTTTAGGGTCAGCTGGAACCAACCATTCTTACGATCGCGCTGCGTGGAGAAATAGCGCAAGCCGATCTCGGTGATCTCGGGCCACCGCAGCGCCTTGCCCATGGGGCCGTTTGCCCAAATACCCTCTTCACTCAACTCAAAAACTGTCCGGTGCCGCAGCCAAGTCCGCAGCACGAACCCGGCGAATAGAATCGCGGCGGCGGCCAGTAGGTACTGAAAAATAGTCACCGTGGTAGCGCCGACCAAAAGGCTGCCGGTCACGACGACGCCGATGCCGCCACGGATATAGTCCCCCCGCAGCGTCTTCATGGGATACCGATGGCTCGTCATGATCCTCTCAGCACCCCATCAGTAATGCGCGCGAATCTAGCATTTTTGCCGCCGGATGCGTCGTCAGTATCGAGTAGACCATTTCGAACCCCCGCTAATCATCAACTGTCATTTCCAGATCGTGCGAGAGAATACCTGTCAGCTCGTCGCGCGCGCCGGTTCCCGCATCGTCCTTGCCGTCGGTCGGTCAGCTGATCAGGCTAGGCTAACGGCCATGGAATCGGCACCAACAAAGCTGCGATCACGTCGACAGAGTATTCACCCAATTCAAGCCAGCGACCCTGGCTCTTCCCGCCGGGCTCCAAAAGTTGAAAGCCCATGGTACTATATCTTCTAAACCGCCCGGTGCGGTGACCGGTCCGAAGTTTCACCAGCTTGGGTTAAACCGAAACCGTCGGGCGCTGGCTACAGGCCCATGGCGCCTTCCGGGCGGGCGGCGAAATCGGTTTGCCCCTCAAGTTCGCGAAAGTGGCCAAGGGCCCAATGCACGCTTGGGAACGCGAGGTCGGTCCAGGGAATTTCGTCCCAAGTGAATAACCCAACGGCTTCCGATTCCGGTCCGGCTGCAACATTTGGCGAGATTAACTTCGCGCGATAGATCAGCTGGACCTGGCTGATCCGGGCGACATTGTAGACACCAAGCAACGAGTCGATCTTGATGTCGGCGCAGGCCTCTTCCTGGGCCTCGCGCATGGCGCCCTCGATCGAGGTCTCACGTTCCTCCATATAGCCGGCGGGAATTGTCCAATATCCCTTGCGCGGCTCTATCGACCGTTTGCACAACAGGAACTTGTCCTCCCAGGTGCAAACCGAGCCGACGATGATCTTCGGGTTGATGTAGTTGATGAAGCCACACTCGTCGCAGACAAGGCGCTCGAAGGTGTCGTCGGTTGGGACCCGCTTGTGAATCGGACCGCCGGTTCGATCGTCGTATGATGAATTGCTCATTGAGGCACTGTGCCGTGCCTCGGGGCATGCAGCAAGACGGATATGCCACAAATGCGAGGCTCTGTTTCAACGCTGGTTGGAATTGTCGGGAACGCGCCCCGATGGCTCCGCCTCAGACCAATAGGTCGACCGTGCCGCCAAGGCCTCCATCGCCACCACCGCGTGATGTCTGGCGTTCCGCCGTTACGCGATCCTGATAGTGTCGCGGATTTCACCTTCGATGGCGTTGTCTTCATCGGTGGCCGTAATGCCCTGGGCAGTGATTGGTCGAATCCCATTATTGCGGAGGTGCTCCACAGGCCATCGGACAACAAGGTTCGGTAGAACCGAGTTGGCCGGTATCGACGACGGGATTGTTGGTTGGACCATTCTGTCCTCCCCAGTTTTTAAATTAAGAAGTTTGAGGTGACAGCCAAGGTTTCCGCTCATTCAGCGGTCTTGACTAATTTTTAAGAGCGGCAACCCCAGGCAGGTCCTTGCCTTCGAGCCATTCCAAGAACGCGCCGCCAGCGGTTGAAACATAGCTGAAACGGTCCTGCACGCCGGCTAGCGCCAGGGCCGCAACGGTATCGCCACCGCCAGCCACTGATAGCAGTTGTCCCGCCTCGGTTAGCGTGGCGACTCGGCGCGCCAAGGCCACAGTGGCCGTGTCGAATGGGGCGATCTCGAAGGCACCGAGCGGTCCGTTCCAAACCACGGTACGGCAATCGGCGACACAGTCGGCGAAGCGCGCCGTCGAGGCTGGCCCGGCATCCAGGATCATCAGGTCGCTCGGGACTTCGCTCACCGGAACAATGCACGTTTCGATGCCGGCCGATAATCTTGAGGCAACCACCGCGTCGTCCGGCAGTAGGGTCTCGCAGCCGGCGTCCCGCGCTCTGGCCTCGATATCGCGGGCGGTGTTCGCCAGATCGCGCTCGGCCAGCGAGGCGCCTACATCGATGCCGCGCGCGAACAGAAAGGTATTGGCCATGCCGCCGCCGATGATCAGTCGATCGACCTTGGCGACCAGATTGGCCAGTAGATCAAGCTTGGTGGATACCTTGGAGCCGCCGACGATGGCAACGACGGGGCGGGCCGGGTTTTCCAGGGCGCCGCTCAACGCCTCCAGTTCAACCTGCATAAGCCGGCCTGCATAGGCCGGCAGCAATCGGGCGATCGCCTCGATCGAGGCGTGGGCACGGTGCGAGGCGGCGAAGGCGTCATCGACATAAACATCGCCAAGCGCCGCCAAAGCCCCAGCGAAATCGGGGTCATTGGCTTCCTCACCCTGATGAAAGCGTAGATTTTCAAGCAGCGCGACGTCGCTGTCTCCCAGGCTAGAGACGACCGACACGGCGGCGGCACCGATACAATCGTCGGCGAATCGGACAGCCGTGCCGCCGAGCGCCTCGGACAAGGGGCCAATCAGCGGCTTCAGCGACATTGATGGCTCTCGCCGACCCTTAGGCCGACCGAAATGCGATAGTACCACGACCCGGGCGCCGCGATGGACCAGCTCGCGGATCGTTGGCGCCGCCCGCTCGATCCGCGTTGCGTCGGTAACCTGCCCGTCCTGCATCGGCACGTTCAGATCTACGCGCAGGAGCACGCGGCGGCCGGCGGGGTCCAAATCGTCGAGGGTTTTGTAAACGGTCATGGGGGGTCCGGTCCGAAGGAGGCAGGCGAGGCTTTCAAACACAGGTTCGGGCGTGGCGCAACCGGGTCAGGTGATTCAAAGCGGATTTGAATTCATCGCCAGAGGCGGCGGGAGTAAAGTCATGGCTGCGGTCCGGTTCTTGGTTGGTAAAGGGAGGCCTGAATGCGTGTCCATGAGCGAGTTGCCTATGCCGTCAGCCAGACTGCTCGGATGGCCTGGTTTACTGGTCACTATCTGGCGACGCGGCGGCTCGATAGGCTCGCGGCCGTAGGTAAATCCGCACCGGTTTCCGCGCAGCGCCACCGCCGGTCGCGCCTAGTGCGCCAAGCCCTGATCCGTGGTGCAATCGACTTGGTCCGCCGTGACCTCGCCAATATCGCCGCCGGTCACTACCGACTGCCACGCGATGTGGTACCCAATCCGATCGAAGCGATACGCGACTTGTTGCGCTACTATCGGGATCTGCCGCGGGCCAGGGCACGGCGAAAGGCCGGGACATCGTTGGAAGCGCGGGACCTGGCAGCCGATGGCGCCTATCCGGCTTATTTCGTGCGCAACTTCCATTTTCAGACCGACGGCTATCTCAGTCGCCGCTCCGCCGAGCTCTACGATTTTCAAGTCGAGGTGCTGTTCACCGGTACCGCCGACGCGATGCGCCGCGCAGCGTTGGTTCCGATCAGTGAATTTCTGGCCAGCCATGCCGGCGGCAATGCCGAGCTTTTGGATATCGCCTGCGGGACCGGTGGGTTCCTGGCGACCGTCGGGCATTGCTGGCCGAATTTAGCGCTAAGCGGCTTGGATATCAGCGGACCCTATCTGGCGCACGCGCGCCGACGCAGGGGTCTTGCGGGCATCGGGTTTATAGAAGCCAATGCCGAGGTGATCCCGCTAGCGGATGCATCGCGAGACATCGTCACCTGCCTCTATGTGTTCCATGAGCTGCCGCGCCCGGTGCGGCGGATTGTCGTCGGCGAAATGGCGCGGGTCCTGCGGCCCGGCGGGCGTCTGGTGCTTCTGGACAGCCTGCAACTTGGCGATACGCCGGTTCTGGACACCGCTCTGCTGGGTTTTCCGGACAATTTTCATGAGCCTTACTTCCGAGACTATTTGGAACACGATCTGGTGGCGTTACTGGCCAAAGCTGGGCTGATTGTTAGAACGAAGCGGCCGGCCTACCTCTCCAAGGTGTTCGTCGCCGACAAACCCGCATAGGCGGAAGCCTTCAACCCCGCCGGATTAAACCCAGAGATGACCTGTTCAGTGCATATAGTGGAATTGCACATGACGCGGTTTGGCAGCAGGTTTGGTGGCTAGTGGTGCGACCGAGACGGATGGTTTCTATCCATCTCGATAAGTCGCCCCAACAGATCACTATGTTAGTGGACCAATTCACTCCTGGAGGTTCCATGTCGATATCGCCCGCCGAGATCCTGAAGCGCGAGATCAAAGTCCTTATTTTCGATCAATATGGCACCGTGGTAGATATGCAGAAAGGCTTGGTTGACGCGGTAACGCCGTTCCTCAAGGACAAAGGCTGGGAGGGCAAACCAAACCAGTTTGTCACCTGGTGGCGGCGCACGCATTTCGAGGATTCGATGATCGATTCTTTGGTCGATCGTGGCCATACGCCGTACCGGAAGATCGGCCATCGTGCCGTCAGCCAGGTGCTTGATCGCGCCGAAATCAAGCATAGCCAGGCCGAGGTGGAATGGTTGGTTTCGAGGATCGAGGAATTGAAGCCATTTCCGGATGTGATCGAGGCGCTGCATCGTCTGCGCCAGCGCTACAAGTTGGTGATCCTCTCGAATGGCGACCGTGACATGCTGCAGGCGGCCAAGCCGCATATCGGTTTTGATTTCGACCTGACGATCTCGGTTCAGGAATCCGGCGCCTTCAAGCCGGATAAGCGAACCTATGCCAAGGCCGAGGAGATCATTCGCCATCACTATTCACAGGTCGAGCGCAGCAACATCCTGTTTGTTGCCAATCATGCCTTCGACTGCATCGGCGCGAAGGCATGGGGCATGCGCACCGTGTTCATCGATCGACGCTACCGACCGTTCGGACAGACCCCGCATCAACCGGATTTGATCGTCAAGGATTTCGCCGAACTGGCCGGGGCGATGACGACGGATTAGACTTCTCGCCTCGGCTTATTTGAGCGCCACTATATCCCGGAGCCTCGCATGCGCCTTCTCGTCGCCATGATGAAACACGAGACCAATACCTTCTCGCCGGTGCGCACCGACCTGGACCGCTTCATGGCCTGGGGCGGCCACGTCGGCGCCGCTGCCTATCAAACCTACAAGGGCACGGGCTTGCCGTTTAGCGCCTATCTCGATCTCGCCGAGGCGGCCGGTCATGAGGTAGTCACCCCGATCGCCGCCGAGGCTATGCCCTCGGGTAAGGTAGAGGCCGAGGCCTATGAGTTCATGGTCAGCAAAATTCTCGACGCGGTGCGCGACGGTGTCGATGCAGCGCTGCTCGATCTGCATGGGGCCATGGTTTCCGAAGTCACCGATGACGGAGAGGGCACCTTGCTGGAGCGAATGCGGGCGATCGCGCCCGGCCTGCCGATAGCCGTGACCTATGACCTGCACACCAACCTTACCCAGAAGATGATCGATAATTGCACCTGTCTAATCGGCTACAAGACCTACCCGCATGTCGATATGCACGCAGTCGGCGATAAGATCGGGCGGGTCATGCTGGATCATCTCGCCGGTAAGAACATGCCGGTGATGGCCTGGGGGCATCCACCGTTGCTGGCTCAAACTCTGCGGATGGGTCATGACGACGAGCCGATGAAGAGCCTGCTCGATCTGGCCCGCGTGGCCGAAGCCGAGCCGGGTATTCTGGCCGCCACGGTGTTTGGCGGTTTCCCGCTCGCCGATTTTCATGATGCCGGCGGTTCGGTCTGTATCGTTGCCGATGGCGATATGGCTCAGGCCGAGAAATGGCGCGACAGGTTGGTCGCCGAAATGTGGCGTAACCGTGCGGAATTCGTCTATCAGGGCGAACCTCTGGAGGATGCGGTGAGCCGGGCCAAGGCCGTGACCGAGGGACCGGTGCTGTTGCTCGACCATGCGGACAATGTCGGGTCCGGTGGCACCCAGGACGTGATGACAGTGATCGAGGAAGTTATACGCCAGGGGTTGGAGGACGTGGCGGTGGCCGCGGTTTACGATCCCGGCGCGATCGCTATCATGCAAAAGGCTGGAATTGGCGCCACCGTGACCTTACAGCTTGGCGGCAAGACCGAAATGCCGTCGATCAACATGAAGGGCGCGCCGTTGGAAGTGACCGGTACGGTGAAAACCTTGACCAGTGGTGAGTGGGTCGTGCGCGGCCCGATGTATACCGGGGTCAAGGTCTCGATGGGCCACTCGGCGGTTCTTGATACCGGCATGGTGGAGATTGTCATCACCTCACGCCACCACGAGCCCTGGGATCTTGGGGTTTTCACATCTGTTGGGATCCAGCCGGAGCACAAGCACTATCTGTTGCTGAAATCACGCATCCACTACCGCGCCGGCTTCGGCGATCTCGGCAAGCACACCATCACCTGTGATGGTCACGGGGTGACCACGTCGGATAACACACTCCTGGACTTCCAGAAGGTGCGCCGCCCGATCTATCCTCTCGATAACATTAACGAGCCCTGAGGCATCGGGGCTAGCTTGGGAGAGCATGGATGGCCCGAATAGGGGTGGCATTTTCCGGTGGTGGCACGGCCTCAGACATCGTCGATTGCGTCAAGCTGGCGGAAGACCGGGGCTATGAATCGGCTTGGGTCACCGAAGGCCATGGCGGCGACCAGTTCGCCGTGCTCTCCGGCTGCGCGGTCGCGACCTCGACAATCAAGCTGGGCACCGCGATCAGCAGCGTTTTTGTGCGTTCCGCCCCGACCATAGCCATGGCAGCGGCCACGGTGGACGATCTGTCCAGCGGGCGTTTCATCCTCGGCCTGGGGTCAAGCCACAAGGTCCAGGTCGAGCCGGAGCATGGCGTCCCTTTCGGCAAGCCTATCACCCGGGTCAGAGAGACCGTCGATGTGGTGCGCCAGTTGTTGGCCGAGGGATCGGTTAGCTATGACGGTGAGACCATCAAAATCGAGAAATTTGATCTGTGGTTCAAACCACATCGCCCGTCTTTGCCGATCTATCTCGCCGGGCTGTTCCCGAAGATGGCCTCGGTTTGCGGCGAAATCTCCGACGGCATCATCCTGACCCGCAGTACGGTGAAGACGGCAACCGAGATCCGCCGCAATCTGGCCGAGGGCGCCGCCAAGGTCGGGCGTGATATCGCCAAGATCGACGTCACATCACTTTTGCCAACGGCGGTGGCCGACAGCCGCGCCGAGGCGATGGAGATGATGCGGCCCGGTCTGGCACTCTATGCCGGGTTCTTTCCGCGCTACAACAAACTGATCGCCAGCCATGGCTTCGAGGAGGAGGCCGCCGACATCGCCGCGGCGTTCCAACGAGGTGATATGGAGGGCGCAACGCGGGCGGTCAGCGATGCCATGGTTGATGCGACCAGCGTCTGCGGCACACCGGTGCAATGCCGCGAACGGATAGACGCCTACCGAGATTCCGGCATCGATCTACCTATCATCAGCCCCTTCGTGCGGGGCGGTGATGCCCGCGCACGGTTCGCGGCGGCGATCCAAGCCTGTGTGGCGGAGTGAACGACTGATGGCAATCGACAAGCGAGTGCAATCGGCGGCTGACGGTATCGGTCCGGTCAAGGACGGCGCCGTGGTCATGGTCTCGGGCTTTGGTGGCGCCGGTTTCGCCAATATCCTGCAGGACACGCTGCTGGAAATCGGCCCGAGGGACATAACGCTGGTGGCAAACTCGGCTACCCATCCGTTCTCTCATACCCATAAACTGGTCGAGGCCGGCCTGGTCGCCAAGGTCATCGTCACCGCCGCGCGTGGCCGGGGCAGTGATCTGTCACCGTTCGAGCTGTTGTGGCGGGATGGTAAGATCGAGCTTGAATGTGTCCCCCAGGGTAGTTTTTCCGAGCGGATCCGCGCTGGTGGGGCCGGAATTCCAGCGTTTTTCACCCCGGCCGGCTATGGCACCGATCTCTGCGCTGGCAAGGAAGTACGCGAGTTCAATGGCCGCCCGCATGTGCTGGAAACTGCGATCACTGGTGATCTGGCGTTGATACGCGGTGATTGTGGCGACCGTTACGGCAATGTCAGCTTTCGTTTTACCCAGATGAATTTTGGCCATGCCATGGCGACGGCCTGTGCCCATACCGTGGTCGAGGTTCGTGAGGCGCTGGACGAAGCGATGCCCCAGGAAGAGGTTCAGCTGCCCGGTGTATACGTCAACAGTGTGGTCGCCGTTGGAGGAGAGCCATGAGCGTCCTGAGCAGAAACCAGATGGCTTGGCGCGCGGCCCAGGATCTGCCGGATGGCGGCGTGGTCAATCTCGGCCTTGGCATGCCGGTGTTGGTCTCGAACTATATGCCGGCCGACCGTGACATTTTCCTGCAATCGGAAAATGGAATCCTCGGCGTTGGACCGGAGGCCGAGGACGGGTATGAGGATCGCAATTTGGTCGACGCCGGAAGCCGCCGGATCACGCTGCGTGCCGGGGCCTCGATCGTCGATTCGGCCAGTTCTTTCGCGATGATCCGCGGTGGTCATATCGACGTTACGATTCTCGGCGCCTTCGAGGTCGCGGTGAACGGCGATCTGGCGAACTGGGATTCGCGGGTTCCGGACAAGGGGCCGCTGGTGGGGGGCGCCATGGATCTGGCGGCAGGCGCTAAATCGACCTGGACACTCATGCAGTATAATACCCGTGACGGGGCTCCAAGATTGCGCCACGCCTGTTCATTGCCGCTCACCGCGCCGGGTTGCGTGAAGCGGGTCTACACCGATATCGCGGTGGTTGAGGTGAGGGTTGGAGGATTTGTTGCAACCGAGATCATTCCGACGATCAGTGCCGAGGATCTGCGCGCCCGCACCGGCGCTCCGATTGCGATCGCTGGTGATTGCCGACCTCTTGTCGCGCCAATGATTGAAGGCTGAGACCGAGGCGTGAGCCGGAGCAACCGTTGGATCAAGGTGCCTGCCTGAATGCTTGATCCCAAGCCTCGGGCACCAAGGCATATCCCGTGCCTTGCCGCTTGAGTCAGAAAAATGCCGGGAAATGCAGATGCAGCCCGGCGACCAGAAAGCGCTCGGAATCGACCATGTCGAAGATCCGCCGGAGGGTGGCAATGGCGCCGGCGGGATCGATATCATAGGTGACGCCAGTTTCCGGCAAGGCGCCCTGCACTTCCGATACATGCACGGTATCGCCCCAGATCAGCAGAAATTCCTTTTCGTGGGCCACGAGTTAGGCATTGTGAAACAACAGCGCCTTGTTTGCGAAATCGAGCAGTCCGCCAGCATGATCCGGGTGCATATGGGTCAGCAATACCGTACCGATATCCTTGGCGTCGACCCCGGCCACCGCCAGGTTTTTCTGCTGCTGGCCGGCGGTGTCGAATAGGTAAGTGCCGGATCCGGCATCGTTGACCACAGCGGGCTGGCCGGGCGCCCGGACCACAAAGGTATTTACCGAGGTGCGCCGACTGAGCAGCGGCCGAAAGGCCTCGCCTAACAGCCCTTCAGCCTCGCTGCGTTCGACGTTGACGGGATTTGCGCCCCAGGGATTTCAGTGTTGGGGCGAGAGGCGGCGGAATTCCCCCTGGGGTCTGTCATGACCTCTTCCTCTTGGTTTCTTGATGCCGCCCCTCACCGACCAGCGAGGATGTTACTCACCAGGTCGTTCATTCTACCCAGGCCTTCGCGAAGATACCCCTCCTGCAGCGCCGAGCTGATGCGGAGATGTTGGTCCAGGCCGAAACAGTCTCCGGGGACCATAAGGACGCTTTTCTCGGAGCGCAGACGGTGCACGAGGTCGGTCGAGCCGATCGGTAGGTCATAGCGAACGAAGGAGAGAGCCGAGGCCATTGGCGGCACTACGGAAAACACATCGCGATGCGACGCCAGCATTTTCTCCAGGGTCGCGAAGCCGTCGCGAATCAAGCGGCGGGTGCGCTGAATTAACTGGTCTCTAACCTTTGGGCGGAGCGCCACTTCACCCAGCCGGTTTCCAAGCATTGAGGCGCTGATCGTGGTGAACTCATGACGCCGCCACAATGCAGTCGTCACGGTCTCTGGCGCCACCACCCAGCCGAGCCGCAGACCCGGCAAGCCGTAGGCCTTGCTAAGCCCGTTCACGGCGATCACCTTGTCATAGCGGCCTTGAAAGCTTGGTGTCTGATCATTGCGCTCGCGCTCAGTGCCGGCATAGACCTCGTCGGCGATCAACCAAGCGCCAACAGCATCGGCGGCTTGGACAATGGCGTTCATCTCGGCCTCGGTCAGGATCTTGCCGCTTGGATTGTTGGGATTTACCACCGCAATCATCTTGGTTTTCTCGGTGACGGCCACGGTCAGCGATTCGGTATCGAGCGCCCAACCCCGTGTTTCATCCAGGTTAAAGCTGCGGATCACCGCGCCTCGATTGCGGGCAGCCCCTTCGACCTGCATATAGGTCGGCCGCATCACCGCCAACTCGTCACCCGGTTCCAGTAGGGTGTTCACCAGCAGATAATTGGCTTCTGAGGCGCCGATAGTCACCAGGACGTTCTCGGGTTTGGCGTCGCCATAAAGCGCCGCGATTCGTTCGCGCAACGCCAGATCACCGTTCACCTCTGGATAGTTGAGCAGCGTGTCGAGCATTGGCTCCACCCCCTCGCCGGCCATCTCCAGCAATTCGCGCAACAGCACCGGATAGACCCCGCTTTCAGCGAAGTTGAAATCTACGGTCTGCTCCCAGTCCGAAAGCAGTTGCTCCAGCGCGAAGGGTTCGAATTCCATCTCTAGACCTTCCATAACTCAATTGCTGGTCAAAGCTCGATTGAGGGGCGTTCCCCCAACCTCGCAAGCAAGACCAGCACGAGAGGATTTGCAAGATGAAAGAACAGGTGCAAGCATTGGAGAAAGCTGGCTTCAACCAAGTCCAGATCGATGCCTTAGCGGATTTCATGCAAGAGCAGACGGCAACCCGGGCGGATATGCTTGAATCGCTCGGCAATCTTGGCGAACGAATCGAGGCGGCCCGCGGTGACCTGGGCTTGGAAATTTCCACCGTGCGCGTTGGGCGACCGGCGTGTCGGTCGCTTTATCGGTGGCGATCCATACGAAGCTGTTAATCCAGAGGCCGCGCAAGTGGCTCCCCTGACATAAGGAATTCCATGTCTTCTCACGATCTTCTTCTTACCGGTGGCCGCGTCATCGACCCGTCGCAGGACCTCGACACCATCGCCGATGTCGCCTTCGTCGGCGGCAAGGTGGTCGCGGTCGGCCCGAACCTGCCCCGTGACGGGGTGGCGGATGTGCGTGATGTGTCGGGCAAGCTGGTTACTCCGGGGTTGATTGATCTGCATACCCATGTCTATTGGGGCGGTACGTCGATCGGCGTTGACCCGACTGATTACGCCCGACGCTGCGGGACCACCACGATGATTGACGCCGGTACGGCCGGGGCGGGTAACTTCGCCGGCTTCCGGGCCCATGTGATCGAGCCTTGCGAGGCCAGGGTCCTGGCCTATCTCAACGTCTCCTTCGCCGGCATCTTCGCGTTTAGCGACACGGTGATGGTCGGCGAGTCGGAAGACGTGCGAATGCTGCACCCCAGGGCCTGTCTGCATGTGGCCAATTTGAACAAGGACCTATTGGTTGGCATCAAGGTACGCGTCGGCGCCCGGGCCAGTGGAGCCATGGGTTACGCACCGCTGGATATCGCCATTGAGGTCGCCGAGGAGGCTGACCTGCCGGTGATGTGTCACCTGGATTGGCCGCCGCCCAGCCGCCGCGACGTGGTCACCCGGTTACGCGCTGGCGACGTGTTGACGCATTGCTTCCGGCCCTTCCCCGCAGCTCCGGCGCGCGGTGACGGGCGGGTGCGCGAGGAAATTCTCGAGGCGCGGGAGCGCGGCGTCCTGTTCGATATCGGCCATGGCATGGGATCCTTCGGCTTCGCCACAGCCGAGGCGATGCTGGATGCAGGCTTTCTGCCGGACGCAATTTCCAGCGATGTGCATTCCCTTAGTATTAAGGGGCCGGCCTATGATCAGCTCGTGACCCTGTCGAAATTCCTGCATTTGGGTATGTCAGTGAAGGACATCATCGCCGCCACCACCTCGGGCCCGGCGCGGGCGATCAGGCGCCCGGATCTCGGCACGCTTAAGCCCGGTAGGATCGGTGATGCAACCGTGTTGGAAATCTCCGATGCGCCTGTCAGTTTCACCGATTCTCTGGGCGAGACCCGGAACGGCAACAAAAGCTTCGTGCTCTCTGGCGTGGTCATCGGCGGCAAGTGGTGGCACGACGCCGCGTAGCAGGAAAAACGGTCGTTCTTCTCACGTCTCGCCTCAAGTAGCGTCTCACGTCTCGTCCCGGTGAAAATTAATCCCGCCGATAACCTGAAGGGTCGGCAGGATCTCCATCAGCGTGACGTCGACCCGCTCGGGCGCGCCGATGCAATAGGCGATGGCATCGGCGATATCCTCGGGTTTGAGGGATTCGAAGCCGTCATAGAGGTCGCGCTTGGTCGCCGCACGGTCGCCAAAGAATTGTTGGGCGTGGAAATAGGTCTCGACCCGCGCCGGCGCGATCTCGGTCACCCGGATGCGCTTACCGTAAAGCTCAATGCGCAGGTTCTGGGTCATCGCCCGCAAGGCCATCTTCGAGGTTGAATAGGCGATTTGGCCGGGCATCGGGTGGAGCGCGGCAATCGAGGTGATGTTGACTATATGGCCTCGGTTGCGTGTTAGCATCCCAGGAATCACCGCCCGCAGCATCGCGGCGGCCCCCTCGACATTGACTTCCAGAATGCGTTTCAGGACGGCGGGGTCCTGTTCATGGATCGGCCCATCGGGCCCGGCGACGCCGGCATTGTTCACCAACACGTCGACGGCCAGATCGCCAAAAGCCGCCTCGACGGCAGCGTTGTCGGTGACATCAAGGACATGCGGGATACAACCGGTCTCGCCGGCTAGTGCTTTCAGCGGCTCGGCCGATCTGGCGACGGCGTGGACTGCCAAGCCGGCGGCGCAGAGTTTGCGCACCGTGGCGGCACCAATGCCGCGACCGGCTCCGGTAACCAAGGCGGAGGTATACAGCGTCATCTCTCGCTCCAAATTACCCGGGCTTGTCGGTCAGGGTGACGCCAAACCGTCGCTGGCAGATATCGGCGATGATCTCGAAATTGGAGCCATGGCGGACCACCTCGAAGGTCTCGACGTTCAGTAAGGTCGAGGATTGTTGGTAGTAGTGGTATTTGCGCAGCCCGTGGTCGATCACCACGTCGGCGATGCCAAGGATTTCCGGTTCGATATCCTCGATACGGAACTTGGTGCCGGTCAGCGAGAGATTCGCCGAAGAGCCGAATATAGGATGCATTTCCTGTAGCGAAAGCCGGCAGATCTCGCCATGGAAGGGCCCGGCGTTCATCAACATCACCAGGGTGCCGTCCTTGGTGCTGGCGTCGATCGCCAGATCGTCCAGGACCCGAAGCAGCGGATGATCTATCCGACAAGGCCCGACGGCGCCAAGAGGCAGGCCGTAATCGCCGGTGATCGCATCGACGACCTCCCAGCCACGCGGCGAGAGCTTGTAAATCTCACGGGCGATCGCCTGATCGCCGACCATGGCGTTGCGCTTCGACAAAGCTCGCTGCTTGGTATCGAAGATCTTTTGCAGCGCCGCGCCCGATCCGCCGGCGCAGGTATAGCCGACATCCATTGGAATGATGGCGATGCCTCCGGCCTTCAAAACGTCGAAGGCGCGTCGGGCATCGTCTCGAACAAATGCGGAGACGGTCATTCTACACACTCCGTCAGGGACGCATCATGAAGCCGCTTGGGCCGGTCTCGCGCAACGGCGCCGCGGTCTCGGCGAAATCACAGAGCAGCCGTCTGGTGTCGCGCGGGTCGACGATCTCTTCTATCCAGAAGGCCTCGGCCGAGCGGAACGGCGAGCGCAGTTTGTTCAGCCGATCCGAGATCTCCTGCAGCTTGGCATCGGGATCGTCGGCTGCGGCGATGTCGGCCCGGTAGGCAGCCTCGATCCCGCCTTCCAGCGGCAAAGAGCCCCAGCGTCCCGATGGCCAAGCATACCGGGTGCAATACCGCCCGCCATTTTTATGCGCAGCGCCGGCGACGCCGAAAGCGTTACGGATAATCACCGAGCACCAGGGCACCGTGGTTTGCCACATGGCACTCATCGCCCGGACGCCTTCCTTGATGGTGCCGTTCTGCTCGGCTTCCAAGCCGATCTGAAAACCCGGGCAATCGACTAGATAGACCACCGGAAGATGGAAGGTCTCGGCCATATCGATAAACTTGATCACCTTCTTGCAGGTCGCCGCCGTCCAGCAGCCGCCATAGGAATACGGGTCGCTCGCCATTACCGCCACCGGCCAGCCATCAAGCCGGGCAAAGCCGGTGATCACCGATTTTCCATATTGTCGGCCCATCTCGAAGAAGGAACCTTCATCGACGACGGCCTCAACGATCGGTCGCATCTTGTAGACCTTTCGAATATCGCGTGGCACCACGTCGATCAGCCAGTCGACCTGTCGGTTCGGGTCGTCATCCCGGGCGCCCCTCGGGGGCAGGTCGTAGACTGAGTTCGGCAGATACGAGAGGAATTTGCGTGCGCATTCGAAGGCCTCCTCCTCGGTATTGACCGCATGGTCGACGGCGCCCGCCTTCAACTGAATTTGATAGCCGCCAAGCTCGTTCTTGGTGAGGTTCTGACCGGTGCGCGCCACCACTGGCGGGCCGGCGACAAAAAGCGCTGACTTGTCCTTGATCATGACGGAGTAATGCGAGGCGGCGAGATGCGCCGCGCCCAGCCCAGCGACCGAGCCAAGGCCAAGTGCGACCCGGGGTATAGTGCCCATGTTCTGGACTACTAATTCCCAGCCGGAAACACCGGGTACGTTGGCGCGTCCCGTGGTCTCGATCGTTTTCACCGAGCCACCGCCGCCGGAGCCCTCGACCATGCGGATCAACGGCAGACGTAAGGCGTTGGCCATCTCCTCGCACATGTTGTGCTTGCCCTTGATCGTGGCGTCGGCTGAGCCACCGCGCACGGTGAAATCATCGCCGCCGATGATCACCGGTCGTCCACCGACCTTAGCTTTGCCGAACACGAAGTTCGACGGCGTCAATTTGGTGAGATTGTTGTTCTCGTCATACTCGGCCATGCCGCCGATCTTGCCGCTCTCATGAAAGCTGTCGGGATCGACCATCAAAGCCACGCGCTCTCGGATCGTGTATCTCCCGCCATCCCTTTGGCGCTGCACCCGCTCGGGCCCGCCAAGCTCCTCGGCGAAGTCCTCGCGGCGGCGGAGTTCATCGAGTTCGTTTTGCCAAGACATGCTGCTTTTCCAATGCGTGCGCGGTGACCGTGATGCTGAGGAACGGCGTTACCCAGGAATGGGGCCGAGTTTAGCGCCAATCGCCGGGAACGCCAGTCGTTGGCCCTGATATCGAGCATGCATTTCTGGTGTCGCGAAATCATAGAGTGGACAGTAGCGTTTGGCGGTTACTTGGCCACTGCGATAAACTGGGCTACAGGGGTTTCCGGAGGCGCCGGCCTGCTCACCAGCACGGCCCTGGAAAATGATGGAAGGAATATAGATGCCCGAGGTAAAGGTTCTAAGCGAGGTCACCGGCAATGCCTGGAAGATAGTTGTCTCCGAGGGTCAGGCGGTTGAGGAGGGCGACGAGTTGATGATTGCCGAAGCAATGAAGATGGAGATCCCGCAGCTGGCGCCGGAAACCGGGACGGTGAAGAAAATCTGTGTCGAGGAAGGCGCAGCGATCTCCGAGGATGATCTGATTTTCATTATCGAGACCTGACGCTCGGATTGGCCACGCACGCGGAAGTCCTGCCATGCAAAAGGTTTTGATAGCCAACCGGGGTGAGATCGCCTGTCGGATCATCCGCAGTTGCCGGCGGTTGGGTTATGCCTCGGTCGCGGTGTTCTCGGAAGCGGATGCATCGGCCCAACATGTTCTCCTCGCGGATGAGGCCTACGGAATCGGCCCGGCGCCGGTGCGGGAGAGCTATCTGCGCATCGAGGCGATCCTCGATGTTGCTGGGCGCTCGGGCGCTCGGTTCATTCATCCAGGATATGGCTTGCTGTCGGAAAACACGTCTTTTGCCGAAGCGGTCGAGGTGGCTGGCCTGGTTTGGGTCGGGCCGACCCCTGCCAGCATCACCGCCATGGCCGATAAGGGACGGGCCCGCGATCTGGCGGTTGCCGCGAGTGTCCCGGTGCTATCAGGCTCGCCGCGCCTGGATCTGGAAAATGATGCCGCTGTCGTTGCGGCCGGTGATCAGGTTGGCTTTCCCTTGCTGGTTAAGGCCAGTGGCGGCGGCGGCGGGATTGGCATGAAATTAGCTGAAAAGGCCGGGGATGTGGTGAAGACGGCGCGGACTGTTTCCGCCCTGGCCGAGCGCACCTTCGGTGATGGCGGCGTGTTCTTCGAACGTTACGTGGTCCGGGCGCGGCATATCGAAGTGCAGATTTTTGGTCTGGGTGACGGTCGGGTATTCCATTTGTTTGATCGGGAATGCTCGATCCAGCGACGTTTTCAAAAAGTGATAGAGGAAGCGCCGGCCCCGCGGCTTTCGGCGGGGACTCGCGCCGAGATGACCGAGGCGGCCTGCCGTCTCGCGGCGGATCAGAACTATGCCGGCGCTGGCACCATCGAATTCATTCTCGATGATGAGACGGGTGATTTTTACTTCCTTGAGATGAACACCCGCATTCAGGTTGAGCATCCCGTAACTGAAATGATCACCGGCCAGGATATCGTCGGGTTGCAGCTATCCTTGGCGGCGGGGGAAACGCTCGACGCTTTGGCTCACCGACCACCCGAATACAGCGGTCATTCCATCGAATGCCGGCTCTACGCTGAGAACCCAGCGAAAAAATTCTTCCCCTCGCCGGGTGTTCTCGAATGGTTTCAACTCCCTAAAGTAGCGCCGGGCCTGCGGATCGATACCGGATTCGTCGAGGGCGATACAGTGACCCCTTATTATGATCCGATGATCGCCAAGATCATCACCTCCGGCGCTGATCGGCCCGCAGCGATAGTGGCGATGGCGGAGGCTCTCGCGCAGATCGAGGTCGCGGGAATCACGACAAATCTCGAATTCCTAAAGCGCGTGGTTGCGCATCCGGAATTCATGGCCGCCCGGACCGACACGCGCTTCATCGAGCGTCACGGCACAGCTTTGACCGAAGGCTGACCTTGTAAGGTTGGCTCAGGCTTAGGGTTTCGCCTGGCACCAGAACTGATACATGGCGATGAAGGTGTCGGGGTTATCCCGCTCGTAAGCGTCCCATATGGACAGATCCCGCTCAGAGCCAGGCTTGGCGAAGCGCTGGCGGAAAGCCCCGTTTTCACGCTCGGGCAGGGTCTCGAACCCAACGAACTCCAGATCGAGATCGGCCAAGGCCGCGGCAATTTCTGGAAGCGTGAATTGAACCTCCTGGGCATGGAACAACAGGTCTCGGCAACCGCTAAGAGAATAGAAATCAGCGATCTGCAACACCACGGCTTCAGGTCCGGTCGGGGGGTCGGCCAATAAACTGGCCCGCCTTTGGCGCAGAAAGTCATTAACCCGCTCGCGATCAGCGCCACCCGGAACCGGGGCGCGCAGGCTTTCCCAGAGTCGCCGGGCACGAGCACTATACAAGCCGATCCGCATCAACCCGCCAGGTTTCACCAAGCCTCGCAAGACCCGCCATCCGGCGACCGGGTCGGCCATGTGGTGCAGCACGCCGGAGCATTCAATTAAGTCAAACCGGTCTTCAAGGGTCGCGAGTTTGAGGATGTCCGCCTGGATGAAGGTTATGTTCTCCTGGCCGTAAACCTCCGCCTGCCGCATGGCGAAGGCTAGGGAAGCCCGACTGATATCAACGGCGAGAACCGTGCAGTCCTTGTGTCGGGCGGCCGTCGTGATCGCGTGGCGACCGGTGCCGCAGCCTGCGATCAGGATTCGCGGCGCCGCCAAATCGAGGCATTGTGTTCTCAGTGCCGGGAACTGGTGGGCTAGGCGATCGACCAGGCTCCGGGGTTGGCGATCCCAGTCGATCGATAGCCACTTCGGGTAGGGATTGGTCTCATACTGATCTTGAACGGCGACCGATGTGCTGTCCTCGACCGCCGTCAGGGTTTGTAGCGCCGAGGCGACCCGGCTTTCGGCGATAGGGTCGGCGACAGCGCGTTTGAGAAAGGCCCGCATCGGCGATCCATCATCCGGTTCTACAGAGAGCCGCTGCCATAACTCATGTGCCGCCGGAAGCCCGCCGAGAGGCAGATACATGCCGGCGATGGCCAACCCGGCAGGATTGTCACCTGTCAGCGTTGCTGATAGCGCGGCGGCGGAGGCCTGCTCATCTGGGGTAACGGTCTGGGCGTGTTCACTGGCCTGACATTGCGCGGCGATCGCCCACAGCAGCGCTGGGTCGCTGATGATCGGTTCGCCGGCTCCGGCCAGCGCCAACAGCTGTCGGCGGGCCAGGGTAATCCAGGCCTCGATCTCCGGCGATGGGACGATGGTCCAGGTCAATAGCGCGATCAGCAGCGGATCGGCGATCTCACGCGGCGTCAACGGACGGCCCGGAGCCCCATCGGGATATGCATCGCTTGAGACCGCGATCAATCCGGCGAACCGTCGATTGGCCAGGGCCAGCCGCGTCGCCGGCCCCGCCAGGCGCTGCAGATCGATGTCGCGGCACTGGAACAGATTTAGCAGGGCCTCGCGGGCCGTGGGCGATGGTTTGGTAAAGTTCATCTCAATCAAGTTGCCGATGGTCGCGGATTGGACTTCCCGGTTGCTCGGGTTGTCCCGAGATAGCACCGCGAGGTGGGAAATCGCTTCTTCGTGGCGGCCCAGCTGGCGTAGCGCGCGGGCTAGGTTCTTGCGGGCCATGCCATAACCGGCGTTGAGCTTGAGGGCGCGGCGATAGCTTTCGACCGCCTCCTTCGTTCGGCCGGCCGCCTTCAGCGCCACCGCGAGGTTATTGTGGGCGACCGGCTGCCGTGGATCGGCCTGGGCGATCCGTTGGTATAGTTGCGCGGCCTCCTCGGCGCGGCCCGCCTTTAAGAGCGCCCCGGCGGCGCGGCCATCCGCGTGCCAATCGGTGCTGGTCATCTTAAACCACCCGTGGATGCAGGTCGAAGGCGATGCTGATCCGCTCGCCGCCGCCGCTAAATGGAATCGTTCCATGCCAGACATAGGATGGAAACAGGATTGCCATGCCCGGCTCGGGACAGATAGTCTCGATTCCCGCCGCGCCGGAAAGCGGCGGGATGCCGTAACCGGGCCGGTTAAACTCGATCCACCCGGCGTGTGGATCATCCCCTGGTTCTGGCTCGGGGACGGTGACGTAGTAGACACCACTCATCCAGCCAAGATTATGTATATGGGCGGATTGATGATCCGAAGCGCCAAGCAGATTGCCCCAGGTATCGAGGTCGTAAGCCGAGGGTTTGGCTGCCAAATAGGGGTGGTGAGGATCGTCCGGGAGGTCAGCGATAACAGCGTCGATCGCGGCCCGCAAACTCTTTTCGAAGGTGCTGATCACCGGAACCTGGTGCTCAAAAAGCCGGTGTACGATCGCCCCGCCCCGAATGGCGCGCTGGGCCGGGTCCCAATCCTTTGAAAGATTTGGATGGGTTTTCAGCGCCGCCGCCAGATCCGCGTTGAAGGTGGCTGCGTTGGCCAGACCTGCGGAAACCTCAAGGCGCACCGAGCGAACCAGCGAGCCGAGCCCGATCAGCGCGTCCGCTTCGCCATCTCGGCCAAGCGCCCGTAGTGCGATGGTGCGATAGGCGGTAGCGCGAACATGAGACGGCTCCCGCCCGAGGACACGGTCGGTGGCTTCAAGCGCCGCCGCCGGATCAGCTTGCTTCAACAAGGCCGCCGCTAGGTTATTCGCTGCCGATAGCGACTCAGGATGCACCACTAGCGCCCGGCGGTACACTATGCTCGCGCCGGCGTTATCGTCCGCCTGCTGCGCCAAATTGCCCAATTTAACCAGCGAATCGGCCTGCCCCGGTACCAGGGCAAGCGCCCGGAGATACGCCCGGTGCGCGATCGCCGGCTCGCTGGATTGCTCGGCCCAGTCCCCAAGGGCGTTATGCGCCTGCATATAGTCGGGGGCGCTCGCCAGCGCAGTGGCAATCAGTCCGCGCGCTTCACCGAGGTGGCCGGTCCGTAACGCCAGGCGAGCCAGCAACGTCGCCGCCACCGGATGACCGGGCAGCGCGCCCAGGATGTCACGATAGAGCCGTTCGGCCTCCGCTATCCGCCCGGCATTGTGGTGTGAAATAGCGAGGCGGAGGGTGTCCTGCGGGTTCATGGCGCGCCGTAGATGGTGAACGTCCCTGTCTTCGTAGCTTTTCCGGCGATTTCGAACAAGCGCATCCATCCCAGCATTCGCCGTGTTCGAGGCATCTGGACAGGCTTGCCAGATTCTTTTATACACCGATCCGGTGGCCTTTGGCGCCACCAGTGCCCAGGTAGCTCAGTTGGTAGAGCAGTGGACTGAAAATCCGCGTGTCGGTGGTTCGAGTCCGCCCCTGGGCACCATTTAACCGATCAAATAAGATCTAACCCATTGATATGTAAGCTGCGTTGTAGCTGCATGGATATGGGTGATGTCCAAACTGATGTACAAGATCCAGCCACCGCATGTGCATTTGCGGCATGGTGTTTACTATTTTGTCAGACGGGTTCCAGCAGATCTCAGAGCGCATTATCGATCTGACCGGATAAGTTTGACCCTTCGAACCCGATCTCAATCAACAGCATCCAGATCCGCTCAATCCATCAATCAGCGCCTGGAAGACTATTGGCTGGGGTTACGGCTTCAACAGATCGACATACCAGCCATCAATCTGCTTAGGGCTGACACGGCACCTGATCAGTCCGGATACCTGCTCTCAGATGCCAAGGGTCTCTACCTTCGTCTCAAGGGTAGCGATAAAGATCGAACCTTCTTCAGAACAGCAGAACGGAACACTGGTTATGTCATCCGTGTTCTCGGTGATCGATCTGTAACAGCCTACTCCTCATCCGATGCTGCTCAGTTCCGGGATTGGTTGATCAAGAAAGACATGAGCAGGAACACCATTAAGAGGGTCTTCGGTAGCATCCGTTCGATTATCAATCTGACGATCAGGGAAAATGGTCTTGAAGGACACAATGGGTTCTCTGGGACCTATCTCCCGGATGGTCTTCAATCCGGTGAGCGCAAGCCCGTTCCTCTAGCGATCATCAGACAGATCCAGGACCGATGCATAGAAGAAGACGATGAACTCCGATGGATCATTGCTCTCCTGAGTGACACTGGCATGAGATTGGGAGAAGCCATCGGTCTGTTGAAGCAGGACATCGTGCTGGATAAGGAGGTTCCCTATATCAATCTACAGCCACATCCATGGAGGCGATTGAAGACCTCAGGGAGTGAGCGTCAGATACCCTTGGTTGGCTCATCCTTATGGGCCGCACGGCGGGTCTTGGATCAACGATCAGACAATCCCTTTGCCTTCCCACGGTATTGCAAACGGGAACAGCACAATACGAATTCAGCCAGTGCTGCCCTTAACAAATGGATGAAGGGTCATGCGCCAAAGGAGTGTGTAATCCACTCCTTCAGACACAGCATCAGAGACAGATTAAGGGCTGTGGAATGTCCGTCAGATATCGTTGATCGTATTGGTGGGTGGATCACCTCTGGTGTCGGTCATGGATATGGTTCTGGCTATCCAGTGACTGTGCTTCATCGATGGATGGAGAAGATTACGTAGGGTTGGACATCACCCATATCCATGCAGCTACAACGCAGCTTACATATCAATGGGTTAGATCTGATTTGATCGGTTAAATGGTGCCCAGGGGCGGAGTTCGTTTCTCCTGTACAGCACCAGCACCCCTATCGATACAAGCTATATCAATAGGTTAGTCATTCCTGTGGTTTGATCAAGAGGCACATTCTGTACATCAGTTTGTACATCAGTCTCAGGCTATCGATATGACTAGGGGGTACGCGGGAGCCATGGCACCCCTGGGGGGTATATGTAGACCTGCTTCCGGCACTTTCCCGGCAGAACATGTCAACACATCAGGATGCTCTAGGAGAGTCACTGAGCACTGTTAAGCGAATGCAGCAGGTGAGCTGGCTGTAAGGCCTAAGGACGGTGTACGAGTCTTAGAATAGCGTTATGGGCATGTTTGATGGTGGTGGTTGGTAAAGGTGATTAATTACTTATTAACAGATGGTTAGAGTGTCTATTCCTTATGGGTATGCATATTAGAGAGGCGGAGGTCCCCCAAGGACCGCAGCCGACCTCTACCTGACTAGGATATAGAGCTTAGTTAGACACCTTATTTGATATCATTGAATGGGACCTTCTGGTCCTGATGGTGAGTTAAGGCTGTTATTCCTTATGGGTATGCATACTAGAAGAGCCCCGAGCCCCCAAGGGCGAGAGGGCTCTTCTTAATAAGGTATATATAAGACAGGGTTAGATATCCAGCCAACCTAGCTGGTAGCTCTAACTTTCAACCGCTCTAACTCAAGCTTGGCGAACTTCTGCGGGTCTAGCTCTTGGTTGAGTTTGTCCCGGATGGAGAGATTGATTGGGCCAAGTTAAGTGGTTCCTTAAAATGTTAATTCATGATGTTGCCTGACAGCTTGCCCCACTCTCTCCTGATAGGCTGAATAACCATCAACGAACTGATCGGTTAATCGAGGTTCAACGTGACGCTCTGCAGCAGGGTTGTAAGAATCATACTCGTCCCAATGCTTGGCCAATTCCGGGTTCATATTGGGCAGAGCTTTGTCCTTCTCCTTAATTTTAATCGGTACTCTTATGCCGCTGTGTTTCTCCATCGATTGATCCATAGCGAGTTGGAGGAAACCAAGGTCTAATCCACTCACGATAAAACTGTCGTGTACCGGCAGCATCACCGCACCAAAATCATTGAATTCCAGCATCACTGCTTGAGCGATGTCTGAATCCTTGCGCTGTAATCTAAGGCCAATACCGGTTCCAAAGAGATCAGAGATAGAAGAGTGGTGATCCTTAATGGTGTCGACAAATTGTCTCCAGGACATACCCATCTCAACAGCATCAAAGGATGGTTCACCACTGCCTGGTCTTGGGTGTCGAGGATAGCCAACACCATTGATCAATTTCTGGAAGGTCACCTTAACGAGGGGACGGAGGCTTTCATCAAGCCCGACATCATATGGGTCACCTTCGTACTGTATGCCTCGTTCAGCGTAGATCAGTCGTGGATGCAACGCTGAGTAGTCCATCTCAACAGTCGGCATCCCGTTGATGGTGATGTGCTGGCGTAAACGAGATGGAATTTGTTGCCACCATCCTCCGTAAAATCGTCCGCCTTGGTCGAACGACCCATTGTTGAAGACACGGTAAACCGTCCGATGGGTGTAAAGGCGAGCAGGAAGATTGATACCTTCTTCTCTCAACTTCGCCATATCCGCATCGGGTATTGCAAGGTCAGCCCAACGCTTGAGAAGAAGCGCGTTAATCCGGTTGACCCCAGCCTCAAGCTTTTCCATCACCTCGTTTCTTTCAAGGCGGAGAGGTTTCTTACCCTCAGCACGGCTAGCCTTCAAAATGATTGGAGGATACGTCCTGGATAGACCAGATGAACTGACATCACCTTGTTCCAAGTAATCAATCAGCCCCTGCTTTGCCCGGACTTGTGTCGGTATTCCTTCCCTGGCATCAGGATGTTTGCGGCCTTCGGAAACAATCTCAAATAGGTGGCGACCGGAAAGATAATCCAGAAAGCTGGTGACGCCGCGACAGGTGATATTCGGCCCAATTTCCTCACGACGACCAGAGTACCAATTCTTTGTCCGCATGACGCCAACAGTGCCTTTGGGATCAACTTTCCATTGCTGGTACAGATTAGCCATCAGCATTCTGGCTGACGCTTCTCGAGCAAGCTTGTCCTTTTCTTTAAGGGCTCGCGTTCTCGTCCCGGTATTCATTTCCTGCGAATTCATATCGTCGACGAAACCCTGACATCGATCTGCCATAGGGCCGGTCATTGATAAACACGCATCCATCAACAGCCGTGAACGTCGGGACATTAATGGACCTCCTCATGCTGAACTGCTTTATGAGGTCTAATCCTGTCTTGTTTATGGCGTATTTAGGGTCTCTTTGAGATTGCCGTCTCGGAGTGACCTAAATCAGGTCTAATCTCATTTCTATTAATTATTGGTGTTCAGTGCGTTCACCCATCCTAATAGATATGTCCTCGCTAAGGTGATCGTTACAGCTATCACCGCTTGTAAGGCTATCTGGGAGCGTCGCTTTTCAAGTCGAGGTTGAGACCTGCGCTTGGAGATACCCCGGTTGGCAGCGTTGCTACCGTCGTGCGCTTTTTCTGGCCCCGCGATTCGGTCTAATGCTTGACCATCGCCACGCTCTTATGGCCGGTCACAGCGGCGGCCGGACGTCCAGTGAATAAGCTTCTGATCCACGCGGTGAACAATTCTCTAGCGAAGAACGGCAGGTCTCCGATAGCATAAGAACTACACTCGGACGATAGGCAGCCGCTAACGATGCCAACCGATGAAAAAAGACCAAACGACCACGAAGATCTTCCGGTATCGGTTGAAGCCAACAGAGCAACAAGAGGCTTTGCTCGGTCCTCCTCCGCCGCTTCTGAGTTCGAGGACGGTCTCCAAAAATGCAAGCGCGATGGCTCGGGGGGGCTTCTAGCCGCGTTCGTTGAATCGAAAAATCACACCGTGGGACCCATTGAATAAAGGACTATCATGAGCAAATACGAGAACTATACTGAGGTATCGAAATTCTATGACGAGACTCGCGTTCCCATCGGCGCCGAGATCCTGATCGGCGCCCTGGCTCGCTTGCTGCGATCGCGTCCCGGCTGCCGGTTGCTCGACGCCGGCTGTGGGACCGGGTCTTACGCTGCGTTGGCTCTGCCCCATGTTGACCGTATCGACGTTATGGATATCAATCCCAGCATGCTCGACGTAGCGCGCAAGAAACTGGCGGGTGCCGCCCACGACGGCAGCGTGATCTTCCATGAAGGTAGCGTCCAGAACATGCCATTCGAGACGGCATGCTTCGATGCCGTGATGTTCAATCAGGTGCTCCACCATTTGGAGTCTGGTGAGGACGGCAGTTTTGCGGGCCATCGATCCGCTCTTATCGAAGCTCACCGTGTGCTTCGTCCCGGTGGCCTCCTCATCGTCAATTGTACAAGCCACGATCAACTTCGTGACAGTTTTTGGTTCATGCATCTGATACCAACGGCGCTCCTAGCTCTTTATAATCGCTGCATTCCGGCAAAAAATCTGGAGGCGGTGTCGCACGAAATCGGCTTCAGTTTAGAGGGTCGTTTCGTGCCACTGGACGGAGTATTGCAAGGCGCCGCCTATTTCGATTCTCACGGGCCGCTCAAGCCGGAATGGCGTAAGACCGATTCCACTTGGGCGCTGTCGTCGGAAGTGGAAATCAAAGCCGCCGAGGCCAAGCTCCGCGTGCTACGGGAAAAAAATGGCCTGGATGCGTATATGACCGATCACGACGGCAAGCGTCCCCAGGTTGGCCAAGCGACTTTTTTCATAGCGCGGAAGACCTGAGAACTGATCGAAGATGAATTTGGCGGCATCGGAGCGTCGGAAAGGGGCTCACGGACCTGAAGCGGGGATATGAGACCAACTGTCAGGCCGCGCTGGACGCTTTCGTTTCGCCCCCTGGCGGCTATTCGCATCTTGCGGCGGCGCTGGGGGTCCCAACCTTAGTGTTGCTAAATGATCAGCCGCCTATCTGGTGGATATGGAACGAGCGCTTCGCGATCTATCCGGACGTGAGCCTCTATCGTAAGAAGCCGGTCTGGCGCGATGGTGACATGGGCGCGCGAAAATATGATGGCGATTGGGCCCCTGCCGTTGCCAACCTGCATCGCGATCTTTCTGCCCGGCTGAGCGGATGTTGAACTCTGGGTGACGTGGGCACGGTTGCGCAGCTAAAAATGGAACCGATCATGTGGACAGTCGAAACCGTGTTGGCGGACCATCCAGAGTGCCCGGTTTGTGGCGGGGTGGAGCGCCGGCCCAGTGACCTTGAGGCGGGCAAGACCGGTTTCTATGCCCGCGCGATGCTGGAAAGTGGCGGCCTTGATGTCGACGAGGTGACCGGGCGGTTACGCCTTTGGGAATATTGTAAAGCCCCCGTTCT
>CALMRI010000048.1 GCA_937776645.1 uncultured Alphaproteobacteria bacterium
TTCAGATCCAATCCATATTCCGAGCAGACAAAATTGAAGACTGCTTTGATGGTGGTGAAAACCCGGACGATCGAGCTTCCAGACAGACCTTTTTCTACAAGGAAATCTCTCAGCTTTGTCGCATCACCCCGCTTGATATCGCCAAGGTCCTTATCACCACAACATTGAGCCAGGTATCTACAAGCTCGTCTCGCTGCTCCATGAAAGGTCTTGGCTTTGTCGGTTCCCTTTAGCCTCAGGTAAAGTTCTGTCGCCTCCGAGAACAGGACCACGTCTTCAAGATCCGGCTCACTCGGTTGCTCTTTGATCAAATGAGAACCGGGTAGATCGATCGATTGAAGCCGCAGATGCTGCCAGTAGCTCTCAAGTTTGAGCGATACAGCTGAAGAAAATTGACGGGCTGACCGAACTGATTTGGTCCGCAAAGAGAAGTTTATCCTCCTGGACTCGTAATGCCCTCCCAGATCATTCGGAACCATCCGATTGAAATAGAAAACACCACGCTTTTGGTAGGTGTAGGAGACCTGATTTATCACCCGAATTATCTACCCTCTTCGTCTGATCTAGACAAAGTGCAGATAAATCAGTGTGTTATTAGGATAACTGGTGCCGCAGGAGGGACTCGAACCCCCGACCCTCGCATTACGAATGCGATGCTCTACCATCTGAGCTACTGCGGCGCCGGTGCGAAATGCACGGATTTTCTAAGGTTTTGGGTGGCCACACGCAAGCGCGAAATGATCAATCGTTCCTTGAAACGATAGATAGGCTCTGCAAAACTCCTTCGCGCGGGGCGAGGCGGACTTGGCTTTGCCAGCGGTGGCATTACATCCTATAACTCCTGGATCGTGAATTGATCGATTTACCCACACGCCGGATGGTGGAATGGAATCGAGGGTCGCTAGGCTCTGCATCGAAAAAGGACTCAAGATGACCGAACCCCGGCGCGTCATTGCGCGGGTGCTTTCGGAGTCCGACGATCATCCCGATGTCGAGGCTTTGCACGGCCGGGTGCGAGACCTCGATCCAACGATCTCAATCGCCACGGTCTATCGGACAATGAAGCTGTTCGAGGAAACCAATATCGTTACCAAGCGGGATTTTGGCGATGGTCGGGCCCGTTACGAAGAGATCCTCGGCGACGAGGATCACCATCACCACTTGATCGATGTGACCACCGGCCAGGTGATGGAGTTTCATAACGAGGCCCTAGAGGCGCTGAAAATCAGGATAGCTCAGGATCTGGGCTTCAAACTCGTCGACCATCATCTGGAGCTGTTCGGCGTGCCGTTAAACCGTGACGCTAAACGGGATGGCGATGGCGGGGATAGCGGCGGAAAGTAAAGTAAGCACGCGCTATTTCGGTTGCGCCGCCTATTTAAGACATCACCAGCGCGACTAACCGGGATCCCTTGAGCCAGAGCAAGATAATGATCGCTATTAGGTTCACCACATTGAAGGCGATGCCAACCAGGAAAGCCATGTGATAGTGGCCGGCGAGGTCGAAGATCCAGCCCCCGAGAAATCCGCCCAAAGCCATGCCCACGGTGCCAAACAGAAACACCACCCCCATGCGCCAGCCGGTATCGCGAGCCGGGAACAGCTCTCGCACCGCCAACGCATAGGCTGGCACGATCCCCCCGAAAACCAGACCAAACAGGCCGGAGACCATGTAGAGCGAGCTTTCGGTCCCGACCAAGGTGAACAACCCAAGCGCTATCGCCTGGGCCGCTGCGCCAAAAAGAATGGTGTGCAGTCCACCGATCCGGTCGGAGACTAGGCCGAAGAGCAACCGGCTGACCGCGCTGCAGAAAAGAAGCAGCGAGAGCATTCGGGCGCCCGTTGACGATGAAAAGCCGAGATCCGAGCAATAGGCCACCAGATGAACCATCGGCATGGCCATGGCGACACAACACCCGACGATCGCTAATGACAAAAGGGCAAGCACCAGATTATACGGAACCATCAACCTGCCGGACTGCGCGCCGTGCGAACCACCGACGCTGGCCAGGGCCGGTCCCTCCTCAAGTTGCCGGGGTGCGGAGCGGCGGAAGGCGAGCGATATTGGCAACATCACAACGATCGCTACCATACCATAGTCGCGCCAGGTTTCGCGCCAGCCAATCTCGGCGATTTGCGGCTCGAAGATCAGTGGCCAAACGGCACCGGCCAAGGCCTGACCACTGGCGACAAGGGCAATGGCCATACCGCGGCGCCGATCGAACCAGCGGGTGATATTGGCCAACATCGGCGAAAACGCCGTGCTGGTTCCAAGCAGGCCGACCAACAACCCACAAGACGCAATCAAGCTCCATTTGTCCGGCGCGAAGCTGGCGATGATAATGCCGCCGCCGGTCATCACCCCACCAACCGTCGCCGGCCACCGGATACTGACCTTGTCAGCCCAAAATCCCATGACTATTCCACCAACGCCGGTCCCGACCATGAGCGCCGCATAGGCGAGAGAGGGCACCCAGCGCGGCCAACCAAAGGCATCCGCGATGGGCTTCAAACTGACGATGATCAGATGTGAAGAACCATAGGCAATGACAAGATAGCCAAGCGACGCCGCGACGACGACCCAGCCATAGGATGTCTCGACGCTACGGCTGTGATCCGGGCCCTCAGGCATGATAATTCCTCTTCTTAACACGACCGGCCGGAGGATTGGTGTGCTTTTGGCGACGCTACAAGACCGTTCCGGCTTACGCCCGACGCTTGTCCCGCGTCAATCAAAGACGTTTAATAATATCTAAGGAAACTGGGCCAAAGCGCGAGGCATCGTGATACGGATCAAATGCCTGCCGGCTGGTATGGTGATGTCGAAATTGAGCTGGCGTTCGGAACGAGGGTCAACCCATGGACCGGAACCAGTTCGACGATTTCTGTACCACCCTTACGGCCACGACCCATGTCATCCAGTGGGGTGGTTCCTCGGTGTGGAAAGTCGGCGGCAAGATTTTCGCGATCTGTTCGCATTGGGCGGCGGGGGACCACGCCAAAATCAGCTTTAAATGGAGCGAGATGTCCTACATTCTGCTGCGCGAGGAGGAAGGGATCATCCCGGCGCCTTATTTGGCTCGGGCCCAATGGGTACAATTGAAACACCCGGATGCGATGTCCGAGGCGGGTATTCAGCTCTACATCGAAGAAGCGCGCCGCATCATCGCCGGCAAACTCAACCGGGTAGCGCGAGCGGTGTTCGGATTGTAAGCACTCGATGTGTATCGTGGCTGAGTGTGGACAACGTTCGCCCACACGAGAGTGCGTGAATGCGCTATACGATCAAAAAACGGAGCAATTTCAACGTGTCATGCAATCGGTGGAAACGATTTCACTCATTCCAGATCTGCGCTAAGTCGCGCGGTCGATTAGATGTAGGAAGGAGCCAAACACCGACCCTCTGGCGAGGCCGAGGTCGCCGACGGTCTGGCCCTCGGCATCCTCAGCGGCGAATATCGGATCGTCCCCAGCTTCACTTAGGACTGTGGCGTAGTGGAATTCGTGACCACGCACCGACGTGCCAGCTGGTCCAAATGGCGTCGGGATGAGGGCGTGTGCCAGTCGATAGCCAAGCGACAACTGGCGCTTGGCGAAACTGGTCTCCAGGGCCAACAAACCGGCCATGCGATGGCCGTGGCCTCCACCGTCGACCAAGGTCTGACCCAGCACCATATAGCCGCCACACTCGCCATAGACCGGTTTACTGGCCGCCGCCGCCCGCTGCAGGCTGTCGAGGAAAACCGTATTCGCCGCCAGCGCGCCGGCATGTAGTTCAGGATAGCCGCCGGGCAGGAAGATGGCGTCGGCGCCGTCGACAGGCGCCTCCCCGGCGAGGGGTGAGAAGGTGAGGATCTCCACGCCGGCCTGCCGCCAATTCTCTAGTAGGTGATCGTAGGAAAAGCCAAAAGCGGGGTCCCGGGCGACGGCTACGCGTTGGCCCAATGGCGGCAAGGTGCGGCCCGATGACCCCCCAGTCAATCCAGCACCGCCAGGCACCGCCGCGCTGCGAATGGCTGTCAAATCGACATTGGCGGCAATGATCCGTGCGGCCCGATCAATGAAGGTCTCGAGCGCCGGATGTTCCGCCGCTTGGATCAGTCCTAAATGGCGGGAGGGCACCTCCAGTTCGGTATCACGCGGCACCGCGCCGAACACGGCGAAGCCTTCGCTCACCAGCGACTCGGTCAAAATCCGAACATGACGCGGACTGCCTACCCGGTTCAAAATGACCCCGGCCACGACCAAGGAGGCGCGATGATCGCGAAACCCCTTCGCCAGCGCCGCCACCGATTGAGCCTGCGCGCCGGCGTCGATCACCAGGACGATAGGCCAGCCTTGACGCTCGGCAAGATCAGCGGTCGAGCCATTGCTGAGCGCCCCCGCACTCGCCGCGCCATCGAACAACCCCATCACTCCCTCGACAATCAGCAGATCCACATTGGATGCCGCCCGCCCCACTAGACCGTCAAGCAGTACTGGCCGCATCGCCCATCCATCGAGATTGACGCAGGGCCGGCCGGTAGCGGCGGAGTGAAACATCGGATCGATAAAGTCGGGGCCGATCTTGGCCGACCCAACCTGCAATCCGCCATCACGCAGGGCTCGCAACAACCCCAACGTGATCGTGGTCTTGCCGGACCCCGACGCCGGTGCGGCGATAACCAATCCAGGGGCGACCGTGGTCGGGTTCATCCGGTCTCTTCGTGCCGCGCGCGCGGCAGCGGATCAGGATCAAGCACGCGTCCGGCACTCGCCCCCAGCCAATCCAAACCGCCGCGCAATCGAACCACCTCCCCGACCACCACAATGGCCGGCGGCGTTAGCCCGGCTTCGGCGACATCCGCCGCACAGGTTGCAAGCGTCGTCTCGATCACCCGCTGGTTTAGCATCGAGGCGTTGGAGACCAGTGCCACCGGCTCTCTCGGCGAGCGCCCGCCCTGGATCAATTCACCGGCGATCCGATCGAGATGCTTCATCGCCATATAAATCACCAACACCGGCGCGCCCTTGGCCACCGCTTGCCAGTCGATACCGCTCACCTCGCCGGTCGCGTCATGCCCTGTGATCATGGTCACGGCTTGGTTCGTATCCCGGTGGGTCAACGGGATGCCGGCATAGGCGAGACCGCCTATGCCGGCTGTCACGCCGGGGACAATGCGAAACGGTATGCCAGCCCGCACCAGCGCCAGCGCCTCCTCGCCGCCGCGCCCGAACACGAACGGGTCGCCGCCTTTCAGTCGCAGAACACGCTTTCCTAGACGAGCCATCTGAACCAGGCGCAGCGAGATATCCGCTTGCTTAGGTGACGGCTTGCCGCCGCGCTTGCCGGCGTATTCGCGCGGTGTATCCGCCGGCGCCAGCTCCAGGACCTCGTCACTCACCAGGGCGTCATAGACGATGATGTCGGCGCTCTGCAGACCCTGTAATGCATGCAGGGTCAGCAATCCGGGATCTCCTGGACCGGCACCGGTCAGCCAAACGCTTCCGGGGACGAAATAGGCGGCGGGGAAAGACGGAGGGAGGGACAATGCGCTCATGCCTGAGGATAACCCCCGCCCATGACCATGCCTAGCAGTCTGTCGGTTTGCGGTCTGTGTTTTTTGTGTGAGGTGGCTCAAGCCGTAGCCTGCACTATCACGATCGTCGCCCCGGCAACCCGTGCATGGTCGCGCTGACAAGCCGAGCGGTGTGAGCGAGACTTGATTAAGACGCGTTGAGAGTTACCTGTTTTTCAACGAATTTTATCCGTCTCCCTGGCGAACAGCAGGGCGACGGGTGAGATGTTACCGGACAGCACTGCCCGTCCTAGTGAATACGGGGGCTGGAATGACAGGATTGGAGGAACGGAGCTGGGATCATGGCGGACTGCCTATACCGCCAACCGGGCAGTCAAAGCTACCGCCCCTCTTCCGTCATCCCACCGCAGTTAGAGGAATTCCGGCAAGCTGCTAAAGCCGAATAAACAGGATTGAGGTCGATTCACGCTATAGTCTTCGTCAGTCTTCGTCGCCCGATAATTTCAAACCCAGTTCCGACTAAACCGATAGCGCTCTAGCCATGCGGCGTCCTCCAGCCGTATAAATCCGACATGGCGCAAAAACCCGACAACCCCTTGCGACGAGGCTGGACCACTGGTGCCTGCGCCACGGCGGCAGTCAAGGCAGCCTATACCGCTCTGTTGACAGGCCATTTCCCCGACCCCGTCGAGATCACCTTGCCCAGGGGCCAGAAGTCGGCCTTTTCGCTGGCCCGTGAACACCTTGGCGACGGTGAGGCCATGGCAGGTATCGTCAAGGATGCCGGTGATGATCCCGATGTCACCCATGGCGCGACGATTGTCGCGACGGTGCGGCCGGCTCCACTCAAGGCAGGCGTTGTCTTCAAGGCGGGAGCTGGTGTCGGCATGGTGACCAAACCGGGACTGCCTATTCCAGTTGGCGAGCCAGCGATCAATCCGGTACCGCGACTGATGATGCGTTCGGTCATTGAAGAGTTAGCCCGCGCCCAGGGCATCTGCGGCGATGTGGAGATCGAGATCTCGGTGCCAGGCGGCGAAGGGCTGGCGCACAAGACCTGGAACCCACGGCTGGGGATTATCGGAGGGTTGTCGATCTTGGGGACCACCGGGATCGTCGTACCCTTCTCCTGCGCCGCCTGGATCGCCTCGATACACCGGGGTATCGACGTGGCCCGGGCCACCGACACCGCCCATATAGGCGCCGCTACCGGCGCAACCTCCGAGGCGGCGGTGCGGCGGCGGCATGATCTGACCGAGGGCGAGATGATCGACATGGGCGATTTTGCCGGCGGTATGCTGAAATATCTGAAGGGACATCCAGTGCCCCGGCTCAGCATCGGCGGCGGTTTCGCCAAGCTTACCAAACTGAGCCAGGGCCATCTGGATCTGCATTCCGGGCGCAGCCAGATTGATCTGGACTGGCTGGCCGAACGGGTGGCGAGCCTGGGCGGCGACAACGCTCTGATCGAAGCGGTGCGCGGCGCCAACACCGCGATGGAAGTCCTTGGCCTCGCCGCCGCTGGGAATTTACCGCTCGGCGACCTCGTCGCGAAGGCGGCGCGGGAAACCGCACTTAGGGTGCTTTCCGGCGCACCGATGGCCGTCGAGGTTGTGGTTGTCGATCGAGAAGGCAACCTGGTTGGAGCGGCGCATGGTTGGTAAGCGCGTTTTGATCCTGGGGGGCACCACCGAGGCGCTGGACGCGGCGGAACGATTGAGCGCCCTCGGCGGAATCACCGTGATTACCTCGATGGCCGGAGTGACCCGGAACCCGCGCTTGCCGGCCGGAGAGAATCGGACCGGAGGTTTTGGCGGCGTATCAGGCCTGACCACCTATCTCGACGCTGAGGATATTGCCGCGGTGCTTGATGCAACCCACCCCTTTGCCGCGCGGATCAGTCGCCATGCCGGCGACGCCGGATCGCGGGCCGGTGTACCAGTGCTCCACCTCACCCGGCCGCCATGGCGGCGACAACAAGGGGACCAGTGGCACGAGGTCGACAGCGCCTATGCCGCCGCCGCCTGGCTGAACACAGCGCCGCTTGCCGATGGTTCAACTGTGTTTCTGACCATCGGGCGGGCTGAAATCTCGGCTTTTTCTGAAATTGACCGCTTACGCTGCGTATCGCGCAGTATTGAGCGGCCAGATTTTGCCGGCGCGCTACCGTTCGCCGAAATCATTCTGGCCCGAGGACCGTTTTCCGCCGATGACGAGCGCCAACTCATGGCGGACCGCAACATCGTATGTCTGGTAGCCAAGAACAGTGGCGGCACGGCCAGTTATCCTAAAATAGAGGCAGCGCGCGCCTTAGGTTTGCCGGTGGTGATGATCACCCCCCCGGCCGCCCCTGGTGGCGAAAGCACGAGCAGCGTTGATGTCGCTGTCGCCTGGGCCCATGGAACACTTGGGATCAGCCGGTAGCTTATCCGCGCGTCGTTCGCAGGACGTGAACGTGATCCGCGTCATAGAGCGCGCTATCGCGAAAACCCTCAGCGGCCAGGGCCGGGCCCACCAGCAGCAGGGCGGTGCGAGTAATCTTCTCGGCCCGCACCTTATCGGCGATATCGCCTAGTGTGCCGCGAATGATCTTCTCGTCAGGCCAACTCACCCGATAGACTATGGCGACCGGACAGTCCGGTCCGTGAATCGGCTCCAGCGCGCGGCGAACATGGCGCAGATTGCGGGTCGACAGATGGATAGCCAAGGTCGCGCCGGACCGGCCAAGCGTCTCCAGTTCCTCGCCCGGCGGCATGGCCGAAGATTTCATCGCCGTGCGGGTCAGGATCACCGTCTGGCTCACCTCCGGCAGCGTCAGCTCCTGGCCAAGTGCCGCCGCCGCGGCGGCGAAGGCTGGCACCCCCGGCGTGATAACAAATGGGATATCCAGCGCCCGAAGCCGGCGGATCTGCTCGGCGATGGCGCCGTAAATCGATGGGTCACCGGAATGCACGCGAGCCACGTCCATCCCTCGGGCATGGGCGGCGGCGATCTCTTCAATAATCTGGTTCAGGGTCATCGACGCGGTGTTCAGCACCCTTGCGCCATTGG
>CALMRI010000049.1 GCA_937776645.1 uncultured Alphaproteobacteria bacterium
AAACCGGCTTGAGAGACCCGTTTGATCATCTGAAAAAGCCAGCGATCATCCGGAATTTCCGCAAGTTCCTCGACCGATTTCGCCACCGGAAAAGTCGCCTCCAACGCCGCCGCGCCGCCCTTGTTGGCAATCTCTATATCGAGTATTGGCCCGAAGGAACCCGCCATAATCTCATCCAGCAGCGCGCCGCCAGCCGGCATCGGCGCGGACCGATCTTGACCTAACCCGCGACAGAGGCACTATGCGGAGAAACCGGCGGGAAGGGAAGGCGTCATGAGCCTCGCCCCCTGGAGAGAAATCGGCAAGCGAGCATGAACGGATGACGACCAAGCGTATTCTGTGTGGCTGGGAGTTTGGCGCCGGCCTTGGCCACATCACCCGCCTGAAGCCGATTGTCACCGCTCTGCGCGACACCGGCGCCGAAATCGTCATCGTCCTGCAGGATCTGGATCGGGCCTCGGCCTTTCTCGACCCGGAGACCGGAACCGCGCTGCCAGGATTTAGCGTGATCACCGGGCCGCGCTGGAACATGCCAACCAACCCCGAAGCCCGGAAAATTCCGACTCATAGTTTTGCCGATGTTCTCAATATCATTCACTACGGCAATGCGGCGGCGTTGGGTGTTCGGATCGAGGCCTGGGCAGGGTTGTTACAGGCGATAAAACCCGATCTGGTCGTCGGCGACTTTTGCCCGACCCTTCGTTTGGCCTCACGCGGACGGGTGCCGATGATGATGGTCGGCAATGGCTATACGATCCCCCCTCCCGGTCGCCCCCTGCCACCGATCCGCCCCTGGCAAACCGAGTTGGAGCCCTTCAGCATTGACCATGAGCGCATGCTTTTGGAAACCATAAATGGCGTCCTGGCCCGGCGCGGCGACTCGCCGACCGAGTTTCTGGCCGATATCCTGAACGGCGACGAAACCTCCGTCTTCTCGGTGCCATTGGTCGACCCCTATGCCGCCTATCGCAGCGAGCTGCAATTGTCGCCCTTCAACCTGCCGACCGGCATGACGCCACTGCCGATCGAGCAACGACGCAAGAAGGGCGTGTTCTTCTACATGCCCAGAAGCCATCCGGACCTGAGCCGGGCGATCCATGCGGTCAAGGCGGCTTCAGTCGATTGCGAGGCCTATATTTCCGACCTCCGCCCGGATGTGGCGGCGAAACTGGCCGCCCCCGGCTTCACTGTCCATGGACAACCGCAACCCTTTGAGCGGGTGATACCGGAGTCCCGATTAATCATCCATCACGGCGGGTTGTCGACCGCCATCGCCGCCGTCCTGGCCGGCACGCCGCAATTGATCTTTCCATGGAATCTGGAGCACCTGGTGACCGCGCGACAGATCGAAAGCCTGGGAGCGTCAGTAACCGCCGCTGCCGATTGGCCGGTCAAGAAGATCTCCAGCGGTATTCGCACGATGGTCCAGGACAAACCGCTCGCCATCCGCGCGGCAAAAGCGGTGGACGCGGTGCAGTTGGGCGACGCGGGTGAGGCTTTGGAGCACGTGGTCGCTCGCTGTTTGGCGCTTATGCATGGATGACGGGATGATCTCGGAAGTGAACCAGGTGGTCAGCTATTTCGCCTATGCCAAACGCACCGTTCTTGGCCTAGGCGTGAGCACCGACGGAGGCGTGCTTGGCCTATCACCGGGCGACAATGACTATCCGGGCAATTGGAGCCACGGCTGACGGGACCGACTTTTTGTCCCTACCCCTTGCCTCGCTCATAAAGCACCGGAAAGTCATCGACGGTACGGGTAAAGGTCACTAGGCCAGCCTCTTCGGTCCAATGGTGTAGCTGATAACAGGCCGGCTCCGCCACCACGCGGAGCCGTGTCGGATCAACCAGCTCGAGGCCGACCTGATGCGCCGAGCCAGGGCAAACACTGGCGACGGTGCCGGCCCAACGCTGGATGACCCCGCGATGCATGTGGCCGCAGATCACCCGCTCCACGTTCGGCGCCTTGGCGATCACCGCCTCCACGGCCTCGCGTCCCTCCAACCCGATCGCATCAAAAAAAGGTGTGCCGGTCAGGAAAGGCTGGTGATGCATCATGATAAGGGTGGGTGTCCGTCGGTCCTCGGCCAGCCGTTCAGCCAACCAGGTTCGGCGTTGTTCACAGATCAATCCGCCGGGCTGATGCTCGATCACCGTGTCCAGGGCGATCACCCTGACCGGCCCCGCTTCGATCGTGTAGTGCAGAAACCCGTCCAGCGGCAAATAACCGTGATGGGCGAAAGCCTGACGCATCGGTGCGCGCAGATCGTGGTTGCCGGGGATCACATAAGCCGGGATGCCAAGCGCATCGAGTTCTCCGCTAAGCCAAGTGTAGGCCTCGGCTTCGCCGGCGTCGGCCAGGTCTCCGGTCAGCAACAGCATGTCGGGCAGAGGCTCGAGCTTCGACAGCGCTGTCAGCGCCGCACGCGCATACGCCGCAGTATCCACGACCCCATAGACCAAACCACTCTCGGCCACCAGATGCAAATCAGTAATCTGGGCAATCAACATAGTGGAAGCCTCGTCAGACAGGGTGAAATCACGCCCCCAACAACCATCATTTCCGCCTCACATCAATCATTAGAGATTGTTACAATAGCGGTTCTTTTCTAGATTTCGCACAGGGGCTCTTTCATACGGAGCGCGACTCACCTAGAACGTCGTGCTAAGAGGCATGTAAATTCAAGCTCCGCATGAATCTCGGGCCGCCTAAAAGACTGTTGCAACGGAGGGGAAAAATCCCATGGCCGCAATACTTACAAGTCTGCGCAATACGATTATCGCCGGCATCGTGCTGACGATTCTCATGGCGCTCTATGTTACCAAATCCAATGGCGAAGCCTTGGTCTTCGACCACGCCTACTTCACCTTCTTCATGCGCTGGCTGCATGTGCTGAGCGGCGTGATGTGGATTGGCCTGCTGTGGTACCTCAATTTTGTGCAGATCCCGAACATGCCGAATATTCCGGACGAGCAGAAGCCGGCTATTGGTAAGGTAATCGCGCCGGCAGTGCTGTTCTGGTTCCGTTGGGGCGCGATGGCGACCCTGGTCACCGGTCTGCTTCTGGCCGCGATGAACGGCTATATCATGGACGCCATCTCACTCGGTTTGGGCGAGAACGGCTCGCCCAAGACCACCGCGATCGGGATCGGCATGTGGCTCGGCGCGATCATGTGGTTCAACGTCTGGTTCGTTATCTGGCCGAACCAACAAAGGGCGTTGGGCATGGTCGAGGCGGACGCCGCCAGCAAGGCGGCCTCGGCCCGCACGGCGATGCTGTTCTCGCGCACCAACACGCTGCTTTCGGTGCCGATGCTCTACGCGATGGTGTCGGCTCAGAACCTCTACTAAGCCGGAACCTCTACCAACGTCCGCCACGCCCGACAGGGTCGGTGGCGCGGAGCCGGCCCCCTCACGGGGGCCGGTTTCGTTTTATCGATGCTGCTGTAGAATAGCCCAGGTCAGCCGAGGCGCATTACGGAACGCATCAATGCAAACACCCACGAAACAGAGCGGTACCCTCAACCCGGGTGACATTTTCCCGCGCCTATCCCTGACCGGACCACGCGGCGAAGCCGTTGACAGCAACGCGCCACCGATGGCTGGACGGCCCACTTTATGGATCGTCTCCGGGCACGATGCGACCGCAACTTCCGCCTTGCTGGCGAGGCTCGCCAGCCAACGCGACCGAATCGAAAGCCTCGGCGTGCGGTGCTATTTCGTTACCCGGCCGGGCAGGCCGAAACCATCGGGGCCGATCGCCTCAGCGTTGCCGGGACTAGGTAAGGCTCCGCAATTGGCACGCGGGGCCGGGCCAGCGCCGGTAACTGATATCGGCGAACTCAGGGCCGGCGCCATGCGACTGATCGATCATGCCGGCGAGGTGTTCCGCCTGACCGGGGTCGACGGCGATGATCCGGGCTTGCTGGCGGTTGGTCCCAACCGTCATGTGATCGATATCGTCGGGGGTGCAAAGCCCCGGCGCGCCAGGACCGGCGCAGAGGACGGCGGCGCCGACATCGTCGACGACATTCTCAGCCTGCTGGAGCGCCGGGCGCAGCACCGGGCAGCCTATCTACCGGCAATCCATCCTCCGGTGCTGACAATCCCGGACGTGTTCAGCCCGGCCGATTGCGCGCATCTGATATCAATCTTTCATACCCGTGGGCAAGAATTTGTCGAACCCGGTCATTTAGCGCTCGGCAACCGAACCACCGATTGCAAGATGCGAATCCCAGATCTCGGCCGGCGGGACCGGATTGATCATTGGGTGGTAGAAGCCGACACCCAAGCCCTGATCACCGCCCGGCTGCGGGCGCGATTATTTCCGGAGGTCTTGAAAGCATTCAACTATCGGGTCACTCGGCACGAGCGATATCGCATCGCCCGTTACGAAGGAGAGCGCGGCGGCGAGCAATTGGGGCACCGCGATAATGTAGAACCATCCGTCGCACATCGCCGATTCGCGGTCACGATCAATCTGAATGCCCAGGACTATCAGGGCGGCGAACTTCGGTTTCCCGAGTTCAGCGACCAGCTCTACAAACCGGGCTCAGGCGCCGCGGTCGTGTTTTCCTGCTCGCTGTTGCATGAAGTCGTCGGCATGCGCGAGGGCAGCCGATTCGCGATACTGGCGTTCCTGTTCGGAGAACACTAGGCCCGGTTTGCTGAGTGGTTGAGCAAGAATGCTGACCGGGACCAAGCCGCCGCCGCGTCGCGGCGTCATCTCATGGGTCATATTCGGCTGAACTAGGCGATTTCCACTGCAGTTCCCGTCACCTCATGGTGACTGACTGCACGGCGCCGTAGTGGCTGTGATCAAGGTATGGCGGGAATAAAAAGAATGGCGCGCCCGGAGGGACTCGAACCCCCAACCTCCTGATTCGTAGTCAGGCACTCTATCCAATTGAGCTACGGGCACTCTCGCACGCGCCAAGGCGCGCGAACGGTTGCGGAAGGTACTCAAAGCGGTTTCCAATGGCAAGGGGATGATGGGAAAAAAAGTCACTCGCCAAAACCCTTGTGACCGAGAGTCGGTTTCTGTACTATCTCATTGAAATTCGCGGCTTAAGGTCCCCTAACCTGGGGTGGTGTCAATGAATTCGGTGGGCTGGCTCGATCTGGTTCAACGCGATTGATTCCAAAGTGACGTTTTTTGACCGACCGACTGTGGTCTCACGGTCGGTCGGTCAACGGGATCACGGATAATCTAAGGAAGCGAAAACAGGATGCCAAGGTGCTGGCGTAAAATGGTCCATTCTCCGTTGCCGATCGTCGTTCTCAGCACGGTGCTTATGCTCGGAGGCTGCTCGTTCTCCACAGATGCGCTCTGGCCGTCATTGTCCGGTCAAGCGCCTTCCGGTCAGCCATCGAACGCCAATACGGCGATGAAGGCCGTATCGATTAAACCGTCCTCGGGCGAAACCGCCGGGCAACCGCTGGTCAACCCGGCGGTTGGGCAGGTGCCGCCAAGGCTTGGAACTACAAATTTCGAGATCCAGCCACCGCGCGCCGGACAACCTACGGGGACGTTCGTTGGTAATAAGGTCGCGCAACTTCGCGATGACCTGAGCCGGCTGCAAACCTCGGTCAACCAGGAAAATTCTGACCTGCAGGCTGTCCGACAACAGACAATGGTCAATGCCCAGGGCTATCACACGCGGGTTGCCGTTATCCGCTCGCGTCTGCAACTTGGCACCACGCCGGGCAATCCACAGTTGGTCCGCGGGTGGAATGACTCCCAAATCGAGCTAGAGAAAATCAATACCGACATTGGGCGGATGAATGCTCTGTCCAATCGGGTTGCCGCCGATGCCGCGATGTCGAGCTATCTGCTGGAAGCCACCCGCGCGGCCTTTGGGCTGTCAGGGGCGATCGACGAGGATCATCGCCAGCTTGAGGTACTTGAGGACGACGTGAATCGGTCGGTCGTTTTGATTGACCGGCTGCTCACGGAGCTGAGCGACGATATCCGCCGCCAGTCCAACTATGTCTCGACCGAGCGTAATGACCTGAACACGCTGGCCCTGGCGATCAAGAATGGTGAGTTCTTCGGTCCCAGCCTGGCGACCACTGCCTATACGCGGGCCAATGCGACACCAACCGCCGCCGCGCCGCGTGGCAGTGTCCGCTCCGGCGCTCGTCGGCCGCTGGTGGTAATCCGCTTCGATCGACCGGACGTGAATTACCAGCAGGCGCTTTACAGCGCCGTGAACCGCGCCCTGCAGCGTCAGCCGGACGCGGCCTTTGACTTGGTCTCGGTTAGTCAACTGCGTGGCGGGACGGCCCGATCGACGCTGAACGCCAATAGTGCCCGGCGCAACGCTCAGTCGGTGCTGCGCGCGCTGGTCGACATGGGACTGCCGCCAAGTCGGGTTGCCTTATCGGCGACGACCGAGACAACCGGTGGTAACGAGGTCCGCCTCTACGTTCGCTGATCCTTGACGGCTGCGCTGATCCGGCTCGGATCATCGCTGGTGGCTCCCGTGTAGCGAGACACACCGGGCAAACCTTAGGCGGATTGACCTGAGGAGACCGGGTCGGCCGCATATCCTTCATATTTTCAGCGGGTTCTTCCTGCTTTTGCTGATCGGTTTGCCGGCTCCTATATTGGTAGCGGCCTCGCTCGACACCGAGAAAACGGCGCACATCCGCGGCGTCATTCAAAAACAACTTGATGCGTTTCATAGGGATAACTGGGCCGAGGCATTTAGCTATGCGACGCCTTGTCTCCAGGAGCAATTCAGGCCCCCGACATGTTCTGCGCATGGTGCTGGGAGGTTATGCCATCGTCCACCGCCTGCGCACCAAGACGTTCAGGGACCCGGAAGAAATCGGGGGACGATTAGCGCAAAAGGTATTCATGATTGGCCCCGACGGTAACGCATCCATAGTAGTTTATCTCATGGAAAAGCAAGACAGCAAGATTTCGAGGATCGGCGGCATTTCCATAATTCCCTTGGCTGACCAGTCTGCCTAGTCAGCTGATGCAGGCCATTCGAATGGCTGCCCTGCTGCTCTCGAGATTGCTATCCTCCATCGTTCCAGATTAAGTGATCCTCCCAACACCTGAACCCGGGGGCCCGGCGTGAATGACATTGCGGATGTAGGCTATTCCAAGGCCTTTCCAGTAAGCTGGGAGGAATTGCATCGCACCGCCAAAGCGCTCGCCTGGCGGCTGTCCGAGATGCCGGCCTTCGACGGCGTTATCGCCATTACTCGTGGCGGCCTGGTACCAGCCGCGATCGTCGCCCGAGAACTGGAAATCCGGGTCATCGACACGATCAGCGCCGTCAGCTACCAGGACAATGCCGTCGAAAAAATTGAAGAGCGTGAACGCGGTGAGGTGCAGATCATCAAGCCGCCGTCGATGACCACAGATGGCGCGGGTTGGTTGATCGTCGACGATCTAGTTGACACGGGAGAGACCGCCAAGACAGTGCGTGCCCTGCTTCCCAAAGCCCATTTTGCCACGGTTTACGCCAAACCGGCCGGGCGTCCCTTGGTCGACACCTTTGTCACCGAGGTCAGCCAAGACACCTGGATCTATTTTCCCTGGGACTTGGAACCGCGACCGGTTGAACCCATCATCGGAAGCAAGAGATAGGTTTTGCAACGGACAAGAACCAAATTAATACGCTAAAAAATCCGATAACCAGAGGTCGGGCAGATCGAGGTGGAATTCGGCGAGACTTAGGCTACCGCCATGGGCTTGTGCAATGGCCAGGCCCAGACCGACACCGTCTTTCTTGGTCGAAACATGGAATGGCTTAAATAGTTGGTCTCGCAGCCTCTCAGAGATCCCCGGCTCATCATCGCTGACGGACAACCTAAAGCGGTTATTTCCCGGCTCGCGACGGACGGTCAGGGTGGTCGCCCCGGCTGCGGCGGCATTATTCGCCAGGTTAGCGAAGACCCGAAACAGCTGATCTCGATCGGCCCGCACGTTAGTCATCACCAACCCCTGACAGTCGGTAGAGAAGGGCTCGAGTTGGCCAACCTGGATCTCCATCTCGACGTCGTTCAACAGCTCCGCCAATGATGTGTCTCGAATTTCGAGGGCCTGGGTATCCTGGGTTAAACTGATAGTTTGCGAGCAGAGCCGGGCCGCCCGGTCTATGGCCCGGATCAGTGGCAACGTAATGCGGCGAACATTTTCATCCTCGCTTTCAGCCAACCGGTCCGAGATCAGGGTCGCCGTGGCCAGCATGTTGGGCAGGTTATCGTTGATCTTGTTAACGGCCGGCCCCAGCGGGGCCGGGCGGGTGCGCTGGGGCCGGGCGTGCGCAGCCGCGCCTTCACCAACGCCAACTCGTTCATCGCGATTCCAATCTCGCCGCTCCGCCCGGCGTCTTGGATATCGCTGGTATAATTCTCGGGATTGCGCCGAAACGACACCAGACTGGCGGTGATCGTCTGCATCGGCAAGATCATCAGCCAGCGAAGCGAGAGAAACACTAATTCCGCCGTGATCAGCGCGATCACCGCCGTCAGTTCCAGGATCCGCCAGGAGTAGCTATACATGGCGGAGCGCATTGGCGCCTCGTCCGGCTCGATCGCCAACAACACTCTGGCGTCCTTGGGTAATTGTCCGATCGCCTTGATGATCCGATTCTCGGATTGCGCTAACAACATGACCGTGTCGTAAATCAATTCCGCCGCCTTATGGTCACAAAGGTCGAATTCCGCGTCCACTTTGCGGTTCGAGGGCCGCGCGATCAATTTCAGCGTACTGCGGGTGCGCCACGGTGCTATGGACGCCGGCATGGTTCAGCAGCTTTCCCGCCAACTCGTCGGCCACCATGCATCCGGCCGGCCTTGAAGAGCCAGCGCCGCCAGACCCGCCGCGGCCAATCGCTCTTCAAGGTAGGTCAGTCGAAACCGGGCGATCGACGGCGTATAGATCAATACTTCCGATAACATCACGAAGAGGGGCGTCAAAATCAGCACTCGGAAGAGCAAACTTCGCAAGAGAGTCGCGATGGTCAACATTGGCACGGGTCAAGCGACCGCAGTCTACCCGAAGCGGGCGAGAAACCGGACGATTTTTCGGATCCGCTCGCTGAACAGTTTCGGCGTGTAGTAACCACCGGCAGCCCGCTTGTTCGCTTCGCCCAAGGTAGGATAGGGTAGGACAACACTGGCCATGGCGCTGATCTTCAGTTTCTGTTGGATCGCCAGACACCAGATCTGAATCACCTCGCCAGCATGATCCCCGACGATCGTCGCACCCAGGATACGGCCCTTCGGCGTGATGATTACTTTCACCATACCCCGGGTATCGCGCTCCGCCTGCGCCCGGTCGTTCTCGGCAAAGGGCCAGCGTAACACCTGGATTTCGCCATGCGTCTCGCGCGCCTCGGCTTCGCTAAGGCCGACCGAGGCCAGTTCCGGATCACTATAGGTCACCCACGGAACGGCGCGGTAATCAACCTTGGTCGGCAACCAGAACAAGGCGCTGCGAATGACCAGACCAGCGTGATACCCAGCGATATGAGTGAACTGATAGGGGCCGGCGACATCGCCGATCGCATAAACCCGGCGGTTGCTGGTGCGAAGTCCCTGATCGACAGCGATGCCGGCGCGGGCCCACTCAATCCCGGCCGCCTCCAGGTTCAACCTCTCGACCGTCGCCCGGCGACCGGCGGCCACTAAAAGATGGCTACCCATGATCTCGCGCGGCGCATCCTCTCCTGGCATGCCCAAGGTCACCCGCACACCGCCGCCTTCGGGATAGGCGACCTGGCGGATCGCAGCCCCCTCAAGCACCTCCAGCCCCTGCTCCAGCAAGTGACACCGTACAATGTCGACCAGTTCCAAATCGTCCTTGGCCATGATCCGCGCCATCTCGACGACGGTCACGCGAGATCCTAGATTGCTAAAGGCCTGGGCAAGTTCGATCCCGATCGGCCCGCCGCCCATAACGATCAGGTGTTCCGGCAGCGAATCCATGCCAAAGACGGTTTCGTTGGTGAGATAGGGCCCGTCGGGCAAGCCGGGAACCGGCGGCACCATCGGTGTCGAGCCGGTGGCGACAACGATACGTCGCGCGGTCACCCTGAGATCACCACCCTCAACGGTCCTGGGGCCGACAAACTGGGCCTGCGCTCGGACCACTCGCACGCCCAGGCCTTCAAAGCGCTCAACGGAATCCATCGGGGCGATCGCATCGATCACACCCAAGACATGCGCTTTCACCGCCGCGAAATCCACGACCCCGGGTTCAGAGGTGATGCCGAACCGCGCATCACCCTGTTGGCGTGCCCTCGCCTTGCCAGCGGCCAACAACGCCTTTGAGGGCACGCAGCCGTGATTGAGGCAGTCGCCCCCCATCTCGCCGGCTTCAAACAACACCACACTCGCGCCCATTTGCGACGCGCCCGCGGCAACCGACAAACCGCCGGCCCCGCCCCCGATGACGCAGAGGTCTACCTCCAACCGTTCAACCATCAAGCACCCTTTGTTCGGCCTTACCGGACTGTTCCAAACTCCAGCAACCCACGCCAGTCACCTTGACGTGAGGCTTCTACAAAAGAAGGCGCCACGCGACGTTGACTTGCCCGAACCAAATCGATATACACGCCTCCGCACTCGCTGCGGCGAAAAAGAACTCTGTCGACGGAGTACCTACCGTGAAACGGACCTATCAACCTAGCGTCTTGGTGCGTAAGCGCCGGCACGGCTTCCGCTCCCGAATGGCAACAGTGGGAGGTCGCCGGGTCCTCAGGGCGCGACGCGCCAAGGGTCGTGCCAAGCTGAGCGCCTAATCACGCGGCGTTTAGCCGTCGCACGACGGAATACCCATGCGAAGCATCGCAACGGCGCTCTTAGGGCGCTTAACCAGACGCCCGGACTATTTGCGGGTCGCCCGAGGGCGGCGCAAGGCAGTGACGCCCGGACTGGTCCTGCAAGCCTCTTCTCTTGACTTGCCGCCGCTCGGGCCGAGACCGCGGATAGGCTATACCGCAAGCAAGAAAGTTGGTAACGCCGTGGCCCGCAACCGGGCGCGCAGGCGTTTGAAAGCAGTGGTTCAGGACGTGCTTAACGAACGCGCTGGCGAAGCAATAGACTATGTATTGATCGCCCGTGCGGCCACCGTGGCTCGCTCTTACGATGATCTCCTTGATGATCTGCGCCAGGCGCTCGACCGAGTGAACCGTCCCCATGAACACCGGTCACGCGACAAGCGGCGACAGGGCGACCGGATAGAGAACACTTCCTTGGGCGTGGCGCGATGATCCCGTTGTGCGCGCCAACGCCTGCCCCGGCCCGGGTATCCATGCCAGCAACGATCAAATGGACAATGATCTGGGTCGTGAAAGCGCCCATTTGGGCCTACCGGCTCACGCTATCGGCTTTCGTTGGACATGCCTGCCGTTACCATCCGACCTGTTCGGCCTATGCATTGGAAGCGGTTGATACGCACGGTCCATTCCGAGGTGGCCTGATGGCGCTGAAGCGTATAGGTCGCTGTCATCCTTGGGGCGGTTCAGGGCTCGATCTTGTCCCGGCGACCGACAAAGAAAATTCACCAAACATCAGGCGATCCGAGACATGAGCGACCAAAAAAACATGATCATCGCCATCGCGTTGTCCTTGGTGATCCTGCTTAGCTTCCAGTTCCTGTACGAATTTCCCAAGGCTGAAAAGGAACGCGAGCGCGAAGCTGAACTCGCCGCCAGCCAACCGTTGCCAAGCCTCGCAACGCCCGGCAGTTCCACGTCAAGCGCGCCGTCCGGCAATGCCGAGGCGCCGGTGGCAGCTCCTGGCGGCAACCGCGCGCCAGCAGCCATCGCGGCTGCGGCAGCGGCGGTTACCGAGGCTCAGCGGGCCAAGGTGTTGAAGGCGACTCCGCGAATCACCATCGATACCCCGGCGCTCCGTGGCTCGATTACCCTGAAGGGCGGTCGCATCGATGACGTCATCCTCAGGGGTTATCGCGAAAAAGTGGACCCAAGTTCCGATCAAATCCGCCTGTTGAGCCCGATTGGCGCACCTAAATCCTACTACGCCGAATTCGGTTGGGTTGGTGGTGACGGCAAGGTGAAGCTACCGACGCCGGACACTATCTGGACCGCAGACCGGGGCCGATTGACGCCAGCCAAGCCGGTGACCTTGTCCTGGGACAATGGCGAAGGCCTCGTCTTCGAACGGGTTTTCGCGCTTGATGACGGCTTCATGGTCACCACGACCCAACGGGTGCGCAATACCGGTAACGTCGGCGTCACGCTTTTCCCCTATGGCCTGATCGCGCGCTCCGGCACGCCGGAGACGCTTGGATTTTATATCCTGCACGAGGGCCCACTCGGGGTCTTCGACGGCACGCTTCGGGAAGTCGATTATGACGACCTGCAGGACGGTGGGAATGTCGAGCAACGCTCGGTCGGTGGCTGGATCGGGATTGCCGATAAATATTGGCTCACGGCATTAATACCGGACCAGAAAACGGTGGCGACCTACCGTTTCTTTCACTCAATTAAAGAAAAAGACGACCGCTATCAGGTCGACTATCTCGGTTCCGAAATTCAGATTGGACCCGGCAAGACCGTGGAAGCCACCAACCGTTTGTTCGTCGGCGCCAAGGAAGTGAAACGGCTCGACGCTTATAGCGAGGAACTAGGAATCGCCAATTTCGATCTGGCGGTCGATTTCGGGTGGTTCTATTTCCTAACCAAACCGTTCTTCTACGCCATTTCCTATCTCTATGAGTGGTTCGGAAATTTTGGATTGGCGATCCTCGGCTTTACCGTCTGCGTTAAGGCGGCGTTCTTCCCACTCGCCAACAAGTCCTACAAGTCGATGGCCAAGCTGCGCTCGTTGACGCCGAAGCTGCAAACGCTCCGCGAGCAATTTGGTGACGACAAAGTGCGACTGAACCAGGAGATGATGGCGCTCTATAAGCTAGAGAAGGTCAATCCAGCGGCGGGCTGTTTACCAATCGTCGTCCAAATTCCGGTATTCTTTGCGCTCTATAAGGTGTTGTTCGTTACCATCGAGATGCGGCACGCGCCATTCTTCGGTTGGATCACGGATCTGTCGGTCGCTGATCCGACGTCGATCTTCAACGCCTTCGGCATAATACCCTTTGACCCGCCAGATTTCCTGTTGATCGGTGCCTGGCCGGTGCTCATGGGGCTGACGATGTTTCTGCAACAACGTCTGAACCCGCAACCGACAGACCCGGTGCAGGCCAAGATCTTCATGTTCCTACCGCTGTTCTTTACCTTTTTGCTGGGAACCTTCCCGGCCGGGCTGGTGATTTACTGGACCTGGAACAATCTGCTGTCGATTGCCCAACAGAAGCTGATTATGTTCCGCATGGGCGTGAAATAGCCGGTGCCGCATGGATGATGCCACGATAACCGTCGAGGCCGACGAGCCAATCTATTCCGAACCGGAATTGGAGCGTGGCAGGCTCCTGTTCGCGCGCGAATGCACCTTTGTCATGGGCGCCGCGACCCTGGATCAATTGCCCGACGTGGCATTGCCGGAGATCGCTTTCGCCGGCCGGTCGAATGTCGGGAAATCCAGCTTGGTCAACGCCCTGACCGGCCGCAAGACACTAGCCCGGATCTCGAACACCCCCGGGCGCACCCAACAACTGAACTTCTTTGATCTTGGTCAACGACTGACCTTGGTCGACCTGCCAGGATATGGCTATGCCAAGGTCTCGAAGACCACGGTGCTAGCCTGGACCCAAACCTTGAAGGCTTTCCTGCGCGGTCGCACGACCCTGCGCCGCGCCTGCCTGCTCATCGATTCGCGGCATGGGATCAAGAATCTCGATCGGGAGATGATGGAGATGTTGGATGAATCCGCCGTAGTCTATCAGGTGGTACTAACCAAAATCGACAAACTGAAGAGGGGCGAGATCGAAAGCCTGGAAAAAGCGGTGGCCAAGGAATTGGCTCAACGTCCGGCGGCCTTTCCGGTCCTCGCCCTCACCAGTTCGGAAAAGCAGGTCGGCATCACCGAACTGCGCGCTGGGCTAGCGCAATTGGCGCAATGATGAGTCAGCACGCAGCGCCTCGCGCCGATCAAGCGGCGGCAGGGAAAGCCAGGAAAGGCGCCACGGACGCCACACCCGCACAGCAGGAGCACAGCCGATGAGCCCATCAGACGCCGAAGCCCGGGCTGCCTGGCTTGATAAAGCCGGTATTCTCACCGACGCGCTGCCATTTATGCGCCGCTATAGCGGCCGCACCGTGGTGGTAAAGTTCGGTGGCCACGCCATGGGCGACCCCGCCCTGTTCAAAACCTTCGCCGCCGACATGGTCCTGCTAAAGCAGGTCGGAACGAACCCGCTGGTGGTCCATGGCGGCGGTCCGCAGATCGGCGACATGCTCAAGCGCATGGCGATCAAGAGCGAATTTATCGACGGATTGCGGGTGACTGACCGCGCCACGGTCGAGGTCGTCGAGATGGTGCTGGCCGGATCGATCAACAAATCGATCGTCGCCGCGATAAACGAGGCCGGCGGCCGTGCTGTCGGAATTTCCGGCAAGGACGCTAATCTAATCCGGGTCACCAAACTGACCAGAACCAAGATCGACCCGGATAGCAATATCGAAAAGATCGTCGATCTTGGCTTCGTCGGGGATCCCTCGGAGATCGACGTGACGTTGCTCAATACGCTCACCGCTGGCGGCTTCATCCCGGTGATCGCGCCGGTCGGCCTCGGCGCCGACGGTGAGACCTATAACATCAACGCCGACACAGCCGCCGGCGCCATCGCCGGCGCCTCCGATGCCCGACGGATGCTGATGCTGACCGATGTCGAGGGCGTGCTGGATAGCACCGGCGCCTTGATCCCTGAATTAACCGTCGCAAACGCCCGTGCCCTAATTAAGAGTGGGACGATCACCGGCGGCATGATCCCCAAGGTCGAGACCTGCATCGAGTCGGTCGAAGCCGGGGCCGGTGCCGCCGTGATTCTCGATGGGCGCATACCCCATGCGGTGCTGTTGGAGCTATTCACCTCGCAAGGTCACGGCACCATCATCCACGCCGGTTAGACCAAAATCGCAAAAGCTGCTAATCGACGTCCTCCACCAAGTCGATTCGCCAGATCACGTCATACTCGGTCATCGGAAACACCCCCTCGGCGTCCGGGCGGATGGGGCCGGCCGGAGGCAGATTCCTGAGCCGCAATTGCAGTTGCAACGTAAAGGCCATATCGAAGTCAACCTTCCAGGCCAGCCCGGCGACCGGAGGCGCCGTCGCGGTGATCAATCCATGGGTAATATCCCGGCCCCCGACATTCGCCGCGACCACATTCTTATCCCGGTCAATCAGCAGTATCGGGCCGGGATGGCGATGCAACAGCATCGCGCTGGGCGGCGTCCCCTTTATCGCCTCGATGTCGTCTGCGTCCGCCGCGTCGCCGGCCATCTCATCCCCATCCGATTTGCAGCACAATCCAGCATGAGAATAACCGCCGGCGAATCGTCTGCGATCTTGCCTTCATCATCGGTTCATTCCAGGGTGGCGCCATGATCAACATATCTTCGCCTCATCCCACACCCCAGTCCCGTCCGGCCATCGATCCAGATGCGGTCTCCTGCTGGATCTTCGATCTAGACAACACGCTGTATCCGGCGGCCTCCAATCTGTTCGCCCGGGTCTCGCGGCGCATGACCGCGTTCATTCAGGCCGAATTTACCCTGGCGGAAGAGGAAGCCCGGGCGTTGCAGAAAAAACTGTTTCTTGAATACGGCACCACCATGCGCGGCCTGATGGTCGAGCACGACACGAACCCGGAACGGTTTTTGCACGATGTCCACGATATCGACGTTAGCGACATGGCCCCGGATCCTCGACTGGCGACCCTGATCGACCGGTTGCCGGGCCGCCGGGTGATCTTCACCAATGGCTCGGTCCCGCATGCCGATCGAATCACCCGCCAGCTCGGCATCGACGGGTTGTTCGAAGGCACCTTCGACATCGTCGCCGGCAACTTCATCCCGAAGCCCGACCCGCAACCCTACCGGGACATGATCGCGCGGTTCGGGCTTGACCCGACCAGCGCCGTGATGATCGAGGACATGGCAAAAAACCTAAAACCCGCCGCCGAAATGGGCATGACGACCGTCTGGTTGCGCCACGACATGGAATGGTCCAGCGACGGCGCCGGAGATGGGCATGTTCATCACGAAATCACCGATCTAACCACTTGGCTTGAACAGATCACCGGAGCAGGTGTCGCGTGTTGACAGCCTCGCGCACCGCGCTCATTTTGAACATCCATTCGCAATCAAGACACGGGAAGTAGGGGCCATGAGCGATTCTCAACTCGAAGCGGTGATCGAAAAGGCCTGGGACGATCGGGACTCAATCAATCCCTCAACTAAGGGCGAGGCACGCGACGCCGTCGAAGCCGCGCTGGAGGCGATGGATTCCGGCGCCAGCCGTGTCGCGACGCCGCTGGGCGGCCATCAATGGCAGGTGAACCAATGGCTGAAGAAGGCCGTTTTGCTGTCGTTCCGCCTGAATGAGATGGAAACGATCCCCGGCGGCCCAACCGATCCAACCCGGGGTGACTCGCATTGGTGGGACAAGGTGCCTTCCAAGTTCGCAGGCTGGGGTGAAAACCGGTTCCGCGAGGCGGGCCTGCGCGCGGTGCCAAACTGTATCGTGCGCCGATCAGCCTATGTCGCGCCGGGTGTGGTGCTGATGCCGAGCTTCGTCAATCTCGGCGCCTATGTGGATAGCGGCACCATGGTCGACACCTGGGCCACCATCGGATCCTGCGCCCAGGTCGGCAAGAACTGTCATATCTCCGGTGGCGCCGGGATCGCCGGCGTGCTTGAGCCGATGCAGGCCAATCCGGTGATTATCGAGGATAACTGCTTCATCGGCGCCCGCTCCGAGGTCGCCGAAGGGGTGATTGTCGAGACCGGTTCGGTGCTCAGCATGGGCGTCTACATCGGGGCCTCCACTAAGATCGTAAACCGTGACACCGGCGCGATTTCGATGGGCCGGGTTCCGGCCTATTCCGTCGTCGTTCCCGGCGCGTTGCCAGGCAAGGCGTTGCCGGATGGCAGCCCGGGACCGTCGCTGTATTGCGCGGTGATCGTCAAGCAGGTGGACGAGCAAACCCGCTCGAAGACCTCGATCAACGAGCTGTTGCGCGACTGATCCATCATGTCAAATACGGGCGCCATCGATCCGGTTGACCTCAGCCGGCGACTTATCCGCTGCCCGAGCGTGACGCCAAGCGAGGGCGGCGCGCTGGGTGAACTGCAGATAGTGCTGGAGGAGCTCGGCTTCGCCTGCCATCGCCTGCCATTTTCCGATGACAACACGCCGGATGTCGACAATCTCTATGCCCGGCTTGGCACGGCGGCGCCGAATTTCTGTTTCGCCGGTCATACCGACGTGGTCCCCGTCGGCGATGCCGAAGCCTGGTCGGTGGATCCCTTCGCGGCGGAAATTCACGACGGCAACCTGTTCGGTCGTGGCGCCTCGGACATGAAATCGTCCATTGCCTCGTTTATCGCCGCGACCCAGCGCTTCGCCGCCGAGCATGCTGGGGAGATTCCGGGGTCGATCAGCCTGCTGATCACCGGCGATGAGGAAGGGCCGGCGATCAACGGCACCACCAAGGTCCTCGACTGGATGGTCCAAAATGATGAGGCCATCGATGCCTGTATCGTCGGTGAACCAACCAATCCGGAACACCTGGGCGGTATGGCCAAGATCGGGCGGCGCGGCAGCTTCACCGGTTGGTTAACCGTGCACGGCACCCAGGGCCACACCGCCTATCCGCAGCTCGCCGACAATCCGCTCTCGCGACTTGTGAAAATGCTTCGGCCGCTCGCCGAAGAACAGCTCGACCAGGGCAGTGCCCATTTTCCGTCAACGACGGTGGCGATTTCCACCATCGATACCGGCAACCCGACCACCAACGTCATCCCGTCCCGCGCCACGGCGGGCTTCAACATTCGGTTCAATGACACCCAGACCGCCGAGACTATCGAGGCCTGGTTGCGTGGAATTTTCGACGACGTCGGCGGCGAGTACGTGTTGAAAACCGCCTGCTCCTCGAACGCCTTCCTGACCGAACCTGGGCCGCTGACCGATGATCTGGTCGCCTCGATCCAGGAGATTTTGGGGGTTACACCGGATCTCAGCACCACCGGCGGTACGTCCGATGCCCGGTTCATTCGGCAATATTGCCCGGTCGTCGAATTTGGCGGCGTTGGTAAGACCATGCATAAGGTCGACGAACATGTGGCCGTGGATGACGTTCGCGCGTTGGCCGACGTCTATCATACCTTGCTGAACAAATTCTTCGCCCGCCCGCACGGCTAAAGCCGTGCTGTCAACACTCACCGAAACCCTGAAAGCCCTATACGGCGTCTATCTGCTGGCCCGCCGCCATCCGGACGCCCCGGCGATGTTCAATTGTTCCGTCGATGGGTTCTGGCGCTCACTTTTCGCCGCCGTGCTGGTTCTGCCGGCGCATATGCTGATAACGGTGCGCGCCCAGATGACCGTCTCACCGGGGGAGTATGGCGTCGATGATGGCATCACCGATCTGTTGATCTACGTGATCGCCTGGTTGGCTTACCCGGCGTTGATGCTTCCTATAACTAAGGTCCTGGGCCGCGGCGAAAGAATGATCGACTACGTGGTCCCATATAATTGGGCCTCGGTGCCGATCGGGTATCTTTTCGGCGTGATTGCCTTGGCGGGAATGGCCGGGCTGGTCTCGCCCGATATGGAGATCGGCCTCAACATCGGCGCCTATGCAAGCGTTGTATTGTTGCTCGCCGAGATCGCCCGCCGCCAGCTCTTGATCGGCTCCGCCATGGCTGCAGGCATCGTAGTACTCGATTTCGTGTTCAGTGTCGTCGTGATCACGATGTTGAAAACCTTCGCTCAACAGCCCAGCACGCTATAGCAGCCTGTCGGAGGACGGCCTGCCACATCTAATAAACGACACCGACCAGATAGAGGCCAGCGGCTGGCGCGGTGGGTCCGGCAGCGGTTCGGTCCCGGGCCGCCAGCGCCCGCTCTACATCTCGCCGCGCCCACTTCCCCTCACCCACCAGAGCCAGCGTTCCAACAAAATTGCGAACCTGATGGTGCAGAAACGAACGCGCCTCGGCGATGACATGAATCTCATCACCAGCACGGCTCACATCCAGCCGGTCCAAGGTTTTTTCCGCTGAGGCGGCCTGGCAATGAGCGCTGCGAAAGCTGGTGAAGTCATGACGACCGAGCAACGCCGCCGCCGCCGCCGCCATCGCAGCGGCATCAAGCGGGCGCGGCACGAACCAGACCCGACCAACCTCCAGCGCCGGCGGCGATGACCGGTTCAATATCCGGTAGAGGTAGCGCCGCTGGGTCGCCGAAAACCGGGCATGAAATTCCGGGTCGGCCGCCGCTGCACTCAACACCGAGATGGGTTGTTCCCTGAGGTGAAAATTCAAGGCCTTACGCACGGTGTCGGCGTCGAATCGGTTGGATTGTAGATCGACATGCGCCGCCATCGCCTGGGCATGCACCCCGGCATCGGTTCGCCCGGCGCCAGCGACTTCGGCCCGTTCGCCAGAAAGCTCGAAGACCGCATCCTCGAGCGCTTCCTGGATCGATGGGCCATTGGCTTGACGTTGCCAGCCAACATAGTCAGTGCCATCGAATTCAATGGTGAGTTTAAAGCGCGACATGGCCGCACCATGCCAGGACCGAGACGGCTAATCCAGCCCCACAAATTTTCAACCTTTAGAATTCGAATACGGCTGATTGTCTCATCAATATCGACCTAATAGTCGCGCAATTCACGAGAACCGTTACCCCTGTCGAGGGTAGTCCGTCAATTGACCCGAGCCCGGGTTAAGCTCATCGCGCGTCGGCCGCCGTGTCGTCGCCGAAAAAAGTGTGGTCTTCCGTGAACGCCGGCGGCGGCTGATTTGAAGAAGTCGAGAGGAACTTGACAACGGTCCTCTATTTACGTTTCTTAGGTAAACAGCGCCGATTTGAGCAACAGCTTGCGGGCGCGTAACAAATGCAGCTAAAGCGCGGAGGGTAATCTCGCTGGCGTAACAACGATGGAATTTTTATCCTCCGTAACGTCGCACCCTCCTCTGCTAAGGCGGCATGAACCTTATCGCGCCGAGCGTTTTATGCTCGGCGTCGTCTAGAGGAACACGCCAAGATGACTCCAAACTCCAAAAACCCAGAGACCCTGGTCCTGCATGCCGGCTACCGCGCCGATCCCGCCACCGGGGCCGTCGCCGTGCCAATCTACCAGACCACGGCCTATCAGTTTCAAAGCACCGAACACGCTTCGAACCTGTTCGCGTTGAAGGAATTGGGCAACATTTATAGCCGGATCATGAACCCGACCAACGACGTGCTGGAGCAGCGGGTCACCGCGCTTGAGGGCGGTGCGGCGGCGCTCGCGGTCGGCTCCGGGCAGGCCGCCTCGGCGATGGCGGTGCAAAATCTGGCACGGGTCGGCGACAATATTGTAAGTTCCACTGACCTCTATGGTGGGACCTGGAATCTTTTCGCCAACACCCTGAGGGATCAGGGCATCGAGGTTCGTTTCGTCGACCCCGCCGACCCCGAAGCGTTTCGCCGAGCCACCGACAACAAGACGCGAGCCTACTACGCCGAGACCTTGCCGAACCCAAAACTCCAGGTCTTTCCAATCGCCGAGGTTGCCGCGATCGGCCGAGAGTTTGGCATTCCGTTGATCATGGACAATACTGCCGCGCCCCTGTTGTGCCGGCCGTTCGACCATGGCGCCGCCGTGATCGTCTATTCGACCACCAAGTATATCGGCGGACATGGGACCTCGATCGGCGGATTGATCGTCGATAGCGGGGCCTTCCCCTGGGAGGATTTCCCGGAACGTCAACCAGCGCTTAATAGCCCCGACCCGTCCTATCACGGTGCGGTTTGGGTCGAGGCGGTAAAGCCAATTGGACCGGTCGCCTATATTATCAAGGCGCGCACCACATTGTTGCGTGATCTGGGTTCGGCATTCTCGCCATTCAACGCTTTCCAGGTAATCCAGGGACTGGAAACCCTACCGCTTCGTATGCGCGAGCATTGCCGCAATGCCCAGGCGGTTGCTGATTTCCTTGGCAATCACCCGGCGGTCGCCACGGTCATTCACCCGAGCAGACAGACCGGAGAGGCCAAGCGGCGTTCGGACACTTATCTTTCCGGCGGGCTCGGCGGGCTGGTTGGCTTCGAGTTGAAGGCCGGACGCGATGCCGGGCGGAAGTTCATCGATTCGCTACAAATGTTTTATCACGTGGCGAATATCGGCGACTCGCGCTCGCTGGCGATCCATCCTGCCAGCACCACGCACAGCCAACTATCGGCGGAAGATCAACTTTCCACGGGCGTCTCCGATGGCTATGTTCGGCTGTCGGTCGGCATCGAGCATATCGACGACATCATCGCCGATCTCGAACAAGCGCTGAAGCAGGCGGTATAAGCACTGAAGATCGCCAGCGGCCCCAGCATATTGCTGGGGCCGCGTTCGCGCCATCCGAGGGGCCGCAGCTGGCTGAATCCAGCTCGTCGCCGCTCAATAATTCTCTTTTCAGCTCGGTTTTCTACCCCGATTGCCGCCCGGTTTGCCGCATAGCCTCCCAAAGCACAATCCCAGCGCAAACAGCGACGTTGAGAGAGCGCATTCCTTCGCACATCGGCACCCGTACGCGGGCGTCAACGGCCTCATGAACCGTGTCCGGTACGCCAGAGGATTCAGCGCCCAGCATCAGAATATCGTCGGACTGGAATTCAAATTCCGCGATTGAATCGGCGGCCTTGGTGGTCACCAACAACAATCGGCCCGGCGCTCGCGTCGCCTGAAAAACCTCCCAGGACGTATGACGATCAACGACCGCGCGCTCGGCATAATCCATGCCGGCCCGGCGCAATTTGGTATCGGAAAAAATAAACCCACAAGGCTCAATCACATCGAGAGGAATCCTAAAACACGCTGCTAAACGCATAATAGTCCCAGCATTCTGCGGAATATCGGGCTGAAAAAGCGCTAGGCGCATGATTGCTCCGGATTAGCGAACGCAGCGAAAAGGATATCACCCGGCATCGCGATTCTTTACATTTATCGACTCCTTGAAGTATATGAACTAATCGCCACGCGAGAGAGATCGGGTGACGACAAACGCGACCACGTGTCGCAGTGATGGCGGGGCGCATCGATGAGATTCCATGCACCACATTGCTGTGTGTTCTGAGGTAAGGGGAGAGGCTAGACTCGATGGCTGAAACTCAAGACGGCGCGACGCGGCGTGACTTTATTCATGTCGCCAGTGGCACGATGGGAGCCGTAGGCGCTGCTTGTGTCGCATGGCCACTCATTCACCAGATGAATCCCGCCGCTGATACGCTGGCGCTAGCATCAACTGAATTCGATCTTTCCGGTGTCGAGGAAGGCATGACAGTGACTATAGTCTGGCGCGGCAAACCGGTCTTCGTGCGGCATCGCACGGCCAAGGAGATCGAAGAAGCCGCGGCGGTGGACGTCAACGAACTGCGCGATCCCCAGGCCGACAGCGACCGTACGACCAAACCGGCGATGCTGATCCTGGTTGGCGTCTGCACCCATCTCGGATGTGTACCGCTAGGGCAGAAAGCCACTGATCCGCGCGGCGATTGGGGCGGCTGGTTCTGCCCCTGCCACGGCTCGCACTACGACACATCCGGTCGGATCCGTAAGGGCCCGGCCCCCGCCAACCTTCAGGTCCCACCGCACGAGTACATCTCGGACACAGTGGTCCGGATCGGATGAGGAGCTGAGCGATGAGTGGCCCCAACTTCTCCAATTCGGTCGTCAGGTGGATTGACCATCGCCTGCCGGTATTCACCTTCATGCACCACGAGATGCATGAATATCCAACACCGAAGAACCTGAACTATTGGTGGAATTTTGGCTCGCTAGCCGGCATTGTCCTGGTGATCTTGATAGTAACCGGCATCGTGTTGGCGATGCACTATACACCGCATGTCGATTATGCCTTCCAGTCGGTGGAACGCATCATGCGCGACGTCAACTACGGTTGGCTTATCCGCTACATCCATGCCAATGGTGCCAGTTTCTTCTTCATTGTAGTCTATATCCACATCTTCCGCGGCATGTATTACGGCTCCTATAAGGCGCCGCGCGAGTTGCTGTGGATTCTCGGCGTGGTGATCCTGCTGCTGATGATGGCCACCGCCTTCATGGGCTATGTCCTTCCCTGGGGCCAAATGAGCTTCTGGGGCGCCACGGTGATTACCAATCTGTTCTCGGTGATTCCTATCGTCGGTGACTGGATCGTCACCCTGCTCTGGGGTGGTTTCTCGGTTGATAACCCTACCTTGAACCGGTTCTTCTCGCTCCATTTTCTGTTGCCTTTCGTGATCGTTGGCGTGGTGGTGTTGCACATCGTTGCCCTGCACCGGTTCGGCTCCAACAACCCGCTTGGGATTGATGTACGAGGCAAGCAGGATTCAATCCCGTTCCACCCGTACTACACGATCAAAGATATGTTCGGGCTCGGGGTGTTCCTGACGATCTTCGCCGCCGTGGTATTCTTCCTGCCAAACGCCATGGGGCACGCGGATAACTACATCCCCGCCAACCCGCTGGTCACGCCGGCCCATATCGTGCCCGAATGGTATTTCCTGCCGTTCTATGCAATTTTGCGGGCTATCCCAGACAAGCTCATGGGTGTGCTGGCGATGTTCGCCGCGATCGGCGTGCTGTTCATCCTGCCCTGGCTGGACCGCTCACCGATACGCAGCGGTACCTTCCGGCCACTGTTCAAGATCTTCTTCTGGCTGCTGCTGGCGGATTGCGTGATGCTGACCTATCTCGGAGGCAAGCCGCCGGAAGGCGTCTATGTCATCCTGTCACGGCTTGGCACTCTGTATTATTTCTTTCACTTCCTGATCCTGTTGCCTGGCCTGTCGATCTTCGAGACGCCAAAACCCTTGCCTCGAAGCATCAGCCAACCGGTCCTCGGGTCAGGCGCTGGGCCCGTGACCGCAGAGAAGGAGAATTCCTGATGCGCGCGCGTGGACTTATCACCGCGGCAGCGGTAATCATCGCAGTTGGGCTTACGACTTCACCGGTTAGAGCGTCCGGCGATGGCATTGAGCTTCCGTCTCAAGATTGGTCGTTCGCCGGTGTCTTCGGCACGTTCGATCGGGGTGAACTGCAACGTGGCTTCCAGGTCTATAAGGAAGTTTGCTCCGGCTGCCACTCACTGAACTACATCGCGTTCCGCAATTTAGCCGATCTTGGTTTCAACGAGCTTGAGGTCAAGGCCATCGCGGCGGGATACGAAGTCCAGGACGGTCCGAACAAGGAGGGTGAGATGTTTAATCGCCCAGGCCTGCCAGCGGATCGTATCCCTGCACCGTTTCCTAACGACAACGCAGCGCGGGCCAGTAATGGCGGTGCACTGCCGCCGGACCTCTCGTTAATGGTGGATGCCCGGCCTGATGGTGCCAACTATCTATATGCGTTGCTTACCGGCTACGACGACGCTCCCAGCGGCATGACAGTAGCCGAAGGGATGAACTATAATACGTACTTCCCGGGCCACCAGGTTGCCATGCCCCCACCGCTTTTCGATGACGGGGTCGAATATGCCGATGGCACAAAGGCAACGGCAGCACAGCAGGCCCGCGACATCACCGCGTTCCTCGCCTGGACAACCGAACCGAACATGGAAGCCCGCAAGGAAATGGGGGTCATGGCAATTCTGTTTTTGCTGATCATGACCGGCCTGCTTTACCTTAGCAAGCGCAAGATTTGGGCTGACGTTCACTAACTGATCGACACACTGATCAGATCGAGGGCCGCGTCACGACGCGGCCCTTCGTCATTCAGAATTGATTTCTCCGGGCGGAACGGCAAACCAGATTTCGCCAACTTCGGAGGGATGTGAAAGGGGAACACATCATGCGGCAAGCAACGCTTGGGATCATTGGCGGTAGCGGTGTCTATGAAATTGACGGTCTGACGAACCGCCGTTGGGAAACCATTGCCTCACCTTTCGGCGCGCCGTCGGACCAGTTTCTATTCGGCGAATTGGACGGTCAGCCCCTAGTATTTCTACCCCGTCATGGGCGCGGCCACCCGTTCTCGCCAAGCTCGATCAATTACCGGGCTAATATCGATGCGATGAAACGGGCTGGGGTGACCGACCTGATTTCCCTCAGCGCCGTAGGCTCCCTAAAGGAAGAGTACGTTCCCGGCCATTTTGTGCTCGTCGACCAGTTTATCGACCGCACTTTTACGCGCGAAAAAAGCTTCTTCGGCACCGGTTGCGTCGCCCATGTCGGCCTGTCGCATCCGATCGCCACCCGCCTGCAGGATGCCCTTGAGGAGGCATCCAGAGAGCTCAAGCTGCCAGTGCATCGGGACGGGACCTATATCTGTATGGAGGGCCCGCAATTCTCAACTTTCGCCGAGAGCATGCTGTATCGCTCATGGGGCTGCGATGTGATCGGCATGACCAACATGCCGGAAGCCAAGCTCGCCCGCGAAGCTGAGCTTCCCTATGCCACTGTCGCCATGGTCACCGATTTCGACTGCTGGCACCCCGACCATGACAGCGTTACAGTCGAAGCGGTGATCAAGGTTCTGACCGACAATGCCGACAACGCCCGGGCCCTAGTTCGCACCGTCGCACCAAAACTGGCGCAGCGCCCCGATATCGACGAACAAGGCGGCGACCGGGCGTTGGACTTCGCGTTAATCACCCATCCCGAAGCCCACGACCCGACAATGGTCGCCAAACTCGATGCGGTCGCCGGCCGGGTTCTCAGGTCACGATGAAGCCGGGCTAACCTCTCATTAAGACATCGTCGTTTGTTCACTCCGGGAATCACGCGATGATGCGCTCAATGGCTTTGAGGAGTGACCGCGGATATTGACGCTATTATGACGACTCGATTTCTGGCAATGGCTATAGGCCCGATTCATCCTGCGGTTAACCGGACGGGACCTTCAAGCCGTCGCGCTGGATATCCCAAAGGGCGAAACCCGCACCCCGGAATTCCTGGCAATCAACCCGAACGGCAAAATTCCAGCCTTAGTTTTCGAGGATGGGCGGGTTCTGTCAAAATCCAACGCCATCCTGTTCCATTTCGCCGAGGCCACCGGCTATTGGCCGGTCGATCCCTTCGCCCGGGCGCAGGTGATGAGTGGTTATTCTGGGAGCAGTACACCCAGGAGCCGAACGTCGCGATCTCCTCCTTCCTGCGAAAGCATCGAAAGTTGACGGACGAAGCACCCTACAGCTTGATGCCAAGAAAGCGCCGGGAGAGGCCGGCGCTGACGTTGATGGAAACCCATCTGTCAGCGGGCCCGCACCTTTTGGTCGCCGGACAGCTTCACGGCCGCCGATGCCGCACTCTTCACCTATACCCACGTGGCGGAGGAAGGCGGTTTCAGCCTGAGCCACCTACCCGTCGATCCAAAAGTGGATCGCCCGGATCGAAGCGATTCCCGATTTCAAGGCAATGGGTGGCGCCTGAACGCCACTTGGCCTTTCAGGTGGCTTAGAATCAACGGCCTTGATATGCTGTCTTCGTGAGCAGGATACATCAATTCTGAAGCCTCGCCGTAACCGGGTAGTTAACCTCGGCACGGCCAGGCTCGAAGCCCTCTACAAGCTGGTCACGCGCGGCAAGCCCGCCGATGCACGTTCGCTGCATGTCAAAAGCGTCCTCGCCTATCAGAACGGCCGTTATCAGGAAGCGGCAGAAATGTCTGGGAAGTGCGTGGCACTTGAGCCAGAGCGCGCGCAATACCAGCGCCAGCTCGGCAAGGTCTGCGCCGAGGCCGGATGGTGGCAGGCAGCCGTGGCAGCGCTCAACAGGGCGATCTATCTCGATCCGTTTAACCCGGAATCCTGGTATGGCCTGGGGGACGTGTTCAGCCGGGTCGAAAAATTCGACAAGGCCCGCTTCTGCTTTGAGCAGAGCGCCCTCCTGAAACCGGATTTCCAAGCCGCCCGCGAAGCATTGGCGGAAATCGAAGGTATGAGCGAAACCTGACGTTCAACTGGTCCGGTCCCGCTCTGAAACCCTCCGCGGATTTAGCCGACTTCCTTGCCAAACAGTGCCAAAGTCCGCTCCAGGGCGATCTTGCGGCTTTCCAGGTGAAAGCTGCCACGCTGTTCGCAATTAAAGCCGTGGCCAGCGGGGTAGATATGGACGGTGCTGTTCGGAAGTGCCGCCTTGACCTTATCGACCTCAGTCAACGGGATCGCGTGATCCTGCTCGCCAAAATGGAAGATCACCGGACATTTTGGCTTCAGATCAACCAAGCCGCCAATGCCGCCGCCATAATAGGAGGACGCCGCGGAGAACCCATCGACCTTACACGCTGCCAACCAGGTAAGCGCGCCGCCCCAGCAATATCCGACCACACCGACCTTGCCGGCCGACTTCACCACCTCACGCGCCGCGGCGATGTCCTTCAACGGATCGGCATCACCGCAATTCGTCTTGTGGGCGATACCAGCGGTGATGTCGTCGGGCTCATATCCAAGCTCGATCCCCGCCTCCAGACGATCAAACAGAGCCGGCGCACAGGCCAAATAGCCCTGGGCCGCATACTCGTCGGCGACACCGCGGACATGGGAGTTCAACCCGAAAATTTCCTGGATCACCACGACACCGCCCTTAGGGGTGCCGCTCGGCTGCGCTAGATATGCGGAAAAATTATGCCCGTCAGATGCAGTCAGGTTCAGTATCTCGCCCATGGCGCGCGCTCCCTAAAAACTTCGTTGGCCCGTTTATTGGGCTACAGATCGTTTTTATCCCGCAGGGCAAGGACTGACAATGCCGGCCGCTTATACGTTGAACCGAAACAGCAAGACATCGCCATCCTGAACAAGATAGTCCGAGCCTTCGGAGCGCATCCGGCCGGCCTCCTTGGCGCCTTGTTCGCCGCCGAGACTGACGAAATCATCAAAGGCGATGGTTTCGGCGCGGATGAAGCCACGCTCGAAATCAGTGTGTATCGCTCCCGCCGCCTTCGGCGCCTTGGAGCCGTCGCGGACGGTCCAGGCGCGCGTCTCTTTCGGCCCGGCAGTAAAGAAAGTCAGCAATTTCAGCAGCCGGTACCCCGCCCGAATAACCCGGGCCAGCCCCGCTTCCTCCAAGCCCAAAGTATCGAGAAACTCTCGCTTTTCATCGGCGGATGTCAGTTGCGCGATCTCCGACTCAATCGCCGCCGAGATCACCACACATTCCGCCCCCCCAGCTGCCGCCACGGCCACTACCGCGTCGCTGAATGCATTGCCGGTCGCGGCGCAATCTTCCTCAACATTGCAGACATAAACCACCGGCTTCGAAGAGAGCATGTTGAGCGAACGGGCAATCGATCCCTCGGTACTGCTCCAGTCTGCAATCGAGCGTACCGGCTCCCCGGCACGCAGCACCTCCAGCATCCGGCTCATCACGTCAAGCTGCGCCTTAGCTTCCTTATCACCGCCGCGCGCCTTTTTCTCCATCGCCAGAGCCCGCCGCTCCAGGCTTTCGAGGTCAGCCAGCATCAGTTCAATCTCGACCGTCTCGATGTCACGCACCGGATCGACCGAGCCGTCGACATGGGTGATGTTCCCGTCCTCGAAACAACGCAGGACATGGACGATCGCATCGGTCTCGCGAATATTGGCAAGAAATTTGTTGCCCAAACCCTCGCCCTTGCTGGCGCCGCGCACCAAGCCGGCGATATCGACAAATTCCAGATGCGTCGGCAGGGTCTTCGCCGATTTGGCAAGCCTCGCGATCGACTCCAGTCGGGGGTCGGGCACTGAGACCCGCCCGGTATTCGGCTCAATCGTGCAGAACGGATAGTTTGCCGCTTCCGCCGCCGCCGTCGAGGTCAGTGCGTTAAATAGAGTCGACTTGCCAACATTGGGCAGGCCGACGATGCCGCAATTAAAGCCCATGGATTAGTTCTCTTGCTTGGCTGAGATGGGTCCGGAAGGGAAAACTTCCGGCAATGGCTGGGCGCTATTTTTCTGCTCCACTTTTGGAGGTTTCGGCGGTTTCGCCGCGGGCGGAAAAACAGCGTGTGACATCCTACTCATAAAAGCATTCTCCTCACCCTGGACAAGCAGGCCGGCATCATCCGCCGCCGCGTCAAACAGCTTTGGTAACCACGATGTCCGCTCTGCCTTAGCGAAATCCTGCAGCACATAGGTCAATACCCGATCCTTGTGGCCGGGATGGCCGATGCCGAGGCGGACCCGCCAATATTCTTTTCCAATATGGGCGTCCAGACTGCGCAACCCATTATGGCCACCAGCGCCGCCGCCGATCTTGACCCGGCACTTGCCCGGCTTCAGGTCGAGATCGTCGTAAAAGGTGTAGACATGCGCCGACCGGAGCTTGAAGAAGCGCAACGCCTCGCCCACCGATCGACCGGACTCGTTCATATAGGTCAACGGCTTCAATATACGGACAGGTTGACCGGCAATCGTGCCTTCGCTGATCAAGCCCTGAAATCGCGCCCGAAACGGACCGAAGCCATGACGGCGCGCGATCTCGTCCACCGTCATGAAGCCTATGTTATGCCGTTGGCCAGCGTGCTTGGGGCTAGGATTTCCAAGGCCGACGAAAAGAAACATTCACCGATCTCCGACCTGAAATCCATTGACGAAAACGCTCACGCCGCCGCATCGGACGCACACAAAGCCCCCAATGCCTCAGTCATTCCAGTTTAGCGAAGCAAGTAGACCGCAGGGTCTTAATCCTCGGTCTCCTCGTCCTCACTGCCAGCATCGGTCGCATCCTCGTCCTCAGCATCAGCCTGCTCGTCGACAACGGCAGTCGGCGCAGCGATCGTGGCGATGGTGAAGTCACGGTCGGTAATCGTCGGGGTCACACCATCGGGCAAACTGACGGCGCTGATGTGCAGGCTATCGCCCAGCTCGGTACCAGCAAGGTCGACCACGATGCTGTTCGGAATTAAGTCGGGTCGACACAATACTTCGACCGAATAGCGCACCACGTTGAGTACACCACCAGCGCGCAGGCCCGGGCAATCGTCTTCGTTGATGAACTCCACCGTCACCTCGACCGCGACGGTCGTGTTGGCGCCGATGCGCAGGAAGTCGACATGCTCCGGAATATCGGTGACCGGATGCAGTTGAACATCGCGTGGCAAGACACGGTTGCTCTCGGTCCCGACCTTCACATCGTAGATCGTGGTCAAGAAGTTGCCGGTGCTCATGTCCCGGACAAGTTTCTTACGCTCGATGCTGATCGCGATCGGCGCCTTGCCGTCACCATAGATTACTGCGGGGACTCGACCTTCGCGACGTATTGCGCGGGCGGACCCCTTACCGACCATTTCGCGCGCCGTCGCGGCCAGAACCGTAATATCGGCCATTTTTCTCTCCTAGGACTAACGTCTTGAAACCAGGGCAGGACCGACCTCCAGGGGTGCCGGAAATATTCTGTCCATCCATGGCAAGCGGCAGGTTTTAATGGGTTTAGCACCTTATTGCCAGCCCAAAATTGCGCGGGGGCGCAATCGATTTAATTGGAATCGGAGGGCGATGAAGACTAAAGCATGAATTGCCCTCTATCATATTGAATGAGAGGCAAATTCACAATTCCCACCGAGCCACCTCTTGACCCGACATTTAATGATTCGCCTCCATGCCCGAGCCTCAGTCGCCACTGACGCCTGAATAGCTGAACAAGCTTGAGACTGACCGGGATTCGGCGATCCTGAGGATCGCCTCGCCAAGCAGTGGCGCGATACTGATCTGGCGCATATTGGGGGCGGCCCGCATCGCATCGGTGGCCTGAATACTGTCAGTGGTAACCAGTTCGGTCAGCGGCGATGCCATCACTCTAGCAACCGCGCCGCCGGACAGCACACCATGACTGATATAAGCGGCGACCGACAACCCACCAGCTTCCATCAGGGCTTCGGCGGCGTTGCATAAGGTGCCACCGGAATCGACAATATCGTCGACGAGGATGCAATGGCGCCCGGAAACGTCACCGATAATGTTCATTACTTCGGACACACCCGCCCGTTCGCGGCGTTTGTCGATGATCGCGAGGTCGGCATCCAATCTGCGAGCCATCGCTCGAGCTCGCACCACGCCGCCGACATCCGGCGAGACCATAACCAGCGACTTGTCGCCGTAGCGTTCTTTGATATCGTCGAAAAACACTGGGGCGGCGAACAGATTATCGGTCGGTATATCGAAGAAACCCTGAATTTGGCCAGCGTGCAGATCGAGGGTGACCACCCGATGCGCACCGGCGACGGTGATCAGATTGGCGACCAGCTTGGCTGAGATCGGCGTGCGCGGTCCCGACTTGCGATCCTGGCGGGCATATCCGTAATAGGGAATAACCGCGGTAATTCGGTTCGCCGAGCCGCGTTTCAGCGCGTCAATCGCAACCAACAGTTCCATCAGGTTGTCATTAGTCGGAAAGGACGTCGACTGGATGACGAAAACATCCTCGCCGCGTACATTTTCATGGATCTCGACGAAGACCTCCATATCAGAGAATCGTCGGACATCCGCGCTGGTCAGCGCCAGGCCCATGTAAGCTGATATCTCTTCCGCGAGCGGTCGATTGCTATTACAGGCGAGAATCTTCGTGGACATACGCAGAGTTCCCGCACCGTGACGGTCGAAACCGTGAGCCATGATCACTTCGCTCACAATCGAGCGCGTGCGGGCGTTTTATCAGCGCGGTGCGAAAGGGCGCAAGACCTATTGCGCCGGATTGATCCGTCCGGCAGCGCGCGCATCCCGATAAGCCCGCACCAATTCAGCGATTCCGTCCGCCGCCCCATCAGCAATCGCAACCGCGATGGCGCCCCAACGGCCCTTCAGAGCACCGGCGGCGATCATATTCTCCTGCGCCACCTGCCCAACCTCGGTGCCGTCCGGCAAGCTCAGGGTCCAGGTCACCCGCACTGCTTCGTTATTCGCCTGGGCCGGCGCTCACGGTGATTTGCGGGTGAACCACGAGATCCCCGTCGCCGTCGCCGACAACCTTGATTTGTTCAGCCCGCAGCGCCACGCCAATAGCCCGCCCGAGCGAAGCCGCGCCGTCTCCAGGAGCATCGACGATCGCCGCGATCGCCACCGTCGGCATCGTTTCAGGCCGTCGCTGGGCACGAGCCGGGTCGATCCAGGAAACCACCATCTCGGCATTCTGGTCGGCGATACCCTGGAACATCGTCGGCGTCGGCGTCTCCCAAAAGGCGTCCGGCGGCACCGTCCGGGTCTCGCGGGTCTCCCTGGTCTCTCCCGGAGCGATCGATCAACGACCAGGTCACCACCAATTCTCGCAGCCCGGTTGCCATGGAGTTTTTGATAGCCATTGGCGGTCAGCTGCAGGGATTGCTGGTTCGACCATTTCGATCCGGCGACAATGCCCCGGTCCCGCAACGCCGCCGCCATCGCCGCCGCAAAGGCCTCGCCAACCCAGCCGACGGGACCCTCGATGCGCCGAACCACGACGCCGACACTGTTTGGCGCGAGCAGGAACTCGTTGTGCCGCTTACTGAATTCTGGTGGGCGAAACGGCTGGGGAACCGACCCGCAGGCGGCCAACGTCACAGCCGCGCCCAAGGTCACCCCCAGGGCCAGCGCTGAAATCAGGCCAGGGCGCATGTGGCGAGACCGCCGATCATGATCGCGGCGACAAGAATCAGGAGGTGCGGCATTGTCGTTCCAGGCCCTAAGCCACCCCGATATCCAACGATGATGCGGAAAGACGCTGGTTACCGACCTCGGTGACCAGAAACCGTCTCTCCCGGCGCCGCCAGAATTGGGTTCGCGTTGTACAGCATCAGTGTATCCATCCAGATCGGAATAACACACCGCGCCAAGCGAATAGTCGCAGGCATTCAACCGGGCAAGGTTACGACCGCCAATTGACGGATGGCAAACGCCTCGCGGCTGAAATGCTGGGCTATGGCCCTAGAGCCCCAGGGCGATGGCTGAGAGCATCCGACCGTAATCCGGCTCCTGACGATGGCAAGACCGACGATAGCTGAAAAAATTAGCGTCGTCGCGGCAGGTATCGCAGTCAAGCCGCATGATATCCCCGAGGCCAAGGCGCGTGAGACGGGCCGCTATATAACCCGGCAGGTCGAACAGGAAATGCCCCTCGCGCGTCCCCGCCCCGAAAGAACGCTGCATTGCCCGCCTCCTGCCTCAAGGAAGGCGGCGGGGAACTCAGGACCCGACCTCATAGGAGTCCGGGCCAATGCGTCGGCCCGATTGCCGCGACGATATTGTCGGCCCGCGCGCCTTGCTCGACCATTGCATCAACGGTCGCCTCGATCACGCCGCCAAGCGCGCCGCGCCAGCCGGCATGCGCCGCGCCGACGATCCGCTCCCGCGAATCGGCGGAAAAGAACCGGCGCGCAATCGGCGGTGAGGATCCCGAGGGCCAGATTAGGACTGGTCGTCACCAGGGCATCGACTTATAGCGGCTCCGCCGGCAGGGTGTCCGCATGGACCACCGCGACCTCGGCGGAATGATGTTGGTGACAGGTGACCCAAGGCCCTCGGCCGGCAAGTCCAACGCCGCCATCGCCCGCGCCCGATTGGCGCGCACCGCTAGCGGATCATCGCCCCGAGCCAAGCCCGCAATTAAGCGAGTGATAGATCCCGGAGCCGACCCCGCCGCGCCGGCTAAAGAACGCGTGGCGGATCCCACCACCTGCGAACGCTTCGATCTGAATCACTAGTCCGCACGCCCCCGTCAGCCCTAGTCCAGCCCTACCGATTACCGCACTCTATCTCTTTGAATTAGGAAGAAATAATTATCAGCGTTCATCAAGCCGCACTCGTCGATCGAGGAAGAGCGATCCCCATTCCATCACACTAGCCGAACCCGGCCAAGTCCGGTGTTCCCGGCGGAAGCAAGCCCGCAACCTTGAACAAGGCGCCCATTTCCGCCGGCCCGATCAAGCGGCGCAGCCCGGATTCAATATCTCGGCGTTGGCCCAAGGTCGCGCCGCGGCTCAACGCGCCGGCGCGCTCCTCGACACCAAGATCGGTCAGAGAACCGTCCCTGCTCGACCGGCCCGGCGAAGTCCGCACCGCCGGCCCGGCAAGCCTCGCGTATCTGGGAACAATCCACGTGGCTCGACAGATCCGCCGACCCCCGGGTCCGCCCAAGGCCTCGACTGGCTGGTGATGGCGCACAGCCTGCAACGAATCGCCAGCGCCGTGGCGCTCGCTTCCATAATCGATGATCAACGCCGCCCCACCGTGACGAACAACATGGTCGGCGATACCGGGTCACGATGGCGCTGGTCGCGAGCGAAAGTTCCGCCAGGGCACCATCGATGGGGTTCTCCCGCGTTTGCGCCGGGAGCAAAGCCGCCAAGGGCGATTCCGATCGCTCAACGCCCCAGGCCAGACCGGTTCCGGCCGCATCGGGAACCACCAAGCATTCCCGCCACGCGCCCTCGGTCCCACGCAATTGATGCATTGGCAACGCGTCCAGAAACTCGTTGGCGACCGGGAGCCACGGCTGCTCCGGCAGGCTGGAGACATCGTTGTGCCAAACAGGCTTCAGCGGCGCCAGCGTATCCGCCTGGATCCGGCGCAAACTCGGGTTGGTCTCGACCAGAGTGGATCTCGAAAACCTCGGGAACATCAACGACCCCCGCCAATCGCCCGGACCATGTCGGCCATCAACGTGCCCCGCCCGGGACCAAGTTCAACCAGGCAGGCCGGCTCCGGAGCACCGTTGGCGACCCAGGCCGACAAAGTCCACAACCCCAGCAGCTCGCCGAACATCTGAGAAATTTCCGGCGCCGTAAAAAATCCCCGGCGGCGCCGAACGGATCGCCAGCGGCATAATATCCACCGGACTGGTGGTGCAGTGCCTCGGCCATGTACTCGGCCCACGGTCATCGGGGCCGGTGCGCTTAATCCGCCGAAGCAGAACGGATCCGAGCGGCTCAGCCATGATCCATGGCCGGTCGTCGAAGGGCGACGATCAAAGCGATGACGCCGACCGCGATCATCGGCGCCGACAGCAGTTGGCCCATGGTGAATCGGGCCGAGGATGAAACCGAGATGTACGCATCCGGTTCGCGAAACAACTCCGCGGTCGAACGGGCGCAGCCATAGCCGATCAGAAACAGGCCGGCGATCAGTCCCAGGGCGATAGCGCGCCCTGGAGGCCAGCGCCGCCGCACCGACAATCGCGAACAGGGCCAAGCCCTCCAGGCCGGCCTCGTATAACTGGCTCGGATGGCGCGCTAGCGGGCCGCCATGCGGGAAGACCATGGCCCAAGGCGCATCGGAAACCCGTCCAAACAACTCGCCGTTGATGAAATTGGCGATCCGTCCGAAAAACCAGGCCAATCGGCGCCGCCGTCGCCAGCAGGTCGGCCAGCAGCAGCGCCGGCACGCCTTGGCGTCGGGCGAACAGAAATCCCGCCACGACCACGCCCAACGAACCCGCCGTGGAACGACCATGCCACCATGCCAAGACCATGAGGATCTCCAGCGGATTGGCCGCGAAGAAGGCCGGCGTATAGAACAGCACATAGCCAAGCCGCCCCCCCAGGACCACGCCCAAGGTGGCGTAAAGCAGCAAATCGTCCAGCCTCTCGGCGCTCATGAAAACCGGCGGCCGGCGGGTCAGGATGACACAGCACCGCCAACCCAGGAGCAACCCGGCGATATAGGCGAGCGCATACCAGCGAATGGCGATTGGCCCGATCTCTATGGCGATCGGATCGATGACGG
>CALMRI010000050.1 GCA_937776645.1 uncultured Alphaproteobacteria bacterium
GGAGGCTCAGGCCCCGCAGGAGATCAACGGCGCGGGCGAGCTGATAATCTTCCTCGGCGCGTTGCTTGGCGGTCGGTCGTCCAGCGGATTTTGGTCCCGGAGGTTGTTTGGATTCGGCTGTTTCACCGTTTTCCAGCGCATTTCGCAAATCAGTCTCACGGCGGCGCTTCTTCCCGTCGAGTTTCTCGATCCGTGCCGTCGGCACGATGATATCCGGAGAGATTCCGGTTTTCTGAATCGAGCGGCCGGACGGCGTGTAATAGCGCGCGGTGGTCAGCCGCATCGCAACATTTCCGGGTAACGGAACGATCGTTTGGACCGACCCTTTGCCAAAGGATTGTGTACCCAGGATGATCGCCCGGCGATGGTCCTGCAACGCACCAGCGACGATTTCCGAGGCCGAGGCGGAGCCGCTATTGATCAAAACGACCAAGGGTTTGCCGGCGGCGAGGTCACCTGGCGTCGCGTGCACGCGCGCGGCATCGTTCGGGTCGCGCCCTCGGGTGGAAACAATTTCACCCTTGTCCAAAAAGGCGTCGCTGACCAAAATTGCCTGATCCAGCAAGCCTCCGGGATTATTTCTGAGGTCGATCACGAACCCGGCCAACTTGTCGCCCACCTCGCTGGAAAGCGCCGCCACACCTCGCTGCAGCCCGGAACTGGTTTGCTCGTTGAAGGTGGTGATGCGGACATAACCGACGACACCAATCGATTCATAACGAACCGAGCGGATCTTGATGATGGCCCGTTGGATCGTTACGTCGAAGGGCTCGCCCCCTTCGCGGCGGACCGTAAGAACGATTTTGGAATCGATCGGGCCGCGCATCCGCTCCACGGCCTGGCCCAAACTCAGACCAAGGATTGCCTCGCCGTCCAGATGGGTGATCAGGTCACCAGGCTCCATGCCGGCGCGGGCGGCGGGGGTGTCGTCGATCGGCGACACCACCTTGATCACGCCGTTCTCCATCGAGACCTCGATCCCCAGGCCACCGAACTCGCCCTTGGTTTGCACCCGCATGTCGCGGTAGCTCTTGTCATTGAGAAAGTTCGAATGGGGATCCAATGACGTCAGCATGCCGTTGATCGCCGCTTGGATCAGCTCTTGGTCACTGACTTCCTCGACATATTCGGCGCGAACCCGTTCGAAGACGTCCCCGAACAGATTCAGTTGGCGATAGGTATCGGCCGAGCTGCCGGTTTTTTGGGCCTGGGCGGCTGGAGCGACGGTCGCTAATCCAGCCACGATCAGAGTCAGGAACAGCACGCCGCGCATTTTGTCGATGGGCCGTCCGATGGTCGCGAGGTTTGAGGTCATTGGATTGCCGTATTCCTTTGGGTGGATAACCAAGCCAGCGGATCCACTGGCGCTCCATCTTGTCTCAACTCGATATATAGGCGCCGGGCGCTTTCCCGACCGTTGATCTTAGCGCCGTTCATCGTGCCGACAGGCTCTCCCGCCAACACGCCCTGGCCCGGTTGAACGTCAATCCGGCCCAGCCCCGCCAAGAGAGTAAGAAATCCGAAGCCGTGTTCAATGATTATTATACGCCCGTACCCGCGAAACGGCCCCGCATAAATCACTTTGCCGTCATGGGAGGCCAAGACCGGGGCGTTGGGACGGGTGTAAAGGGTGATTCCCTTGGCGGTCAGACCTAGCGCATCGGTCTCGCCAAATCGCCCGGCCAGGCGGCCAATAGCCGGAAAGGTTAACTGCCCCTTATGGGCGCGGATCGATCCCGAGGGCGGAACGATCCGCGCCGGCGCGGGAGAATGCCTTGGCGCTAACGCGACGCTGATTTGATCGGACGGCTGCGCCGGAATCAGAGCCGGCTGGGAGTTGGTGGCAGTCTGTGTGGCGCCTACGTTGGATCAGGCTGAATGCTGCGTGCGTTCTTAATCAGAGACGACAGTCGCTCGGTTGCGTCCGAGCGCGCATCACCCTGTTCGCGCAACGCGGCAAAAAGCGCCGTCAATGAGGCAACTGATTCGACGAGTTCGTTCCGTTGGGCCGCTGATGGACGGGTCCGCCCATTGACCTCCAGCCATAGAGTATTCTTGCGCTCGATCAGAGTGTCGAGCTGGTCCCGCCGGGTCTCCAACGCAGCGCTGGCGGTTTGGAACCGCGCTTGTTCGGTGCGAATTTGATGGTTCAGGACTTCTATTTTTGTCAATTCGACGTCGATTTGGTCGGTTTGATCCTTAATCATCGGCACCAAATACTGAATAAGCATCATTGCTCGCGCCGATGCCAAGGGCGGGCGCGGCGACGTCAGGATCGCTTCCGGCGGGCGGCGGGCCAGGCGTTGCAGGGCGCCGATCAGCCCGGAAAGTTTGACCCGTAAGCCGCCAAGCTCGCGCGCCCGAACCGTATGATGGGCTTCCAGCCCGGCCACCTGCTGTTCCGCCTGCTCGACCAAGGTTTCCTGCGCTTGGGTCCGCCGCGCGGTTTCGATGAGTTGAGCGCGGATATCTTTCAGTTGCTGCCGGACTTCCTTGGCCAATACGGCGGTCTGACGAGCGGCTGGCGATGGTTGATCCTGCGCCAGGGCGGACCCGCAAGGGCCCCCGGCACAAACCGGCGATCACAATCCCGCGGTCACCACCCCCGCAGCCACGAACCCAGCGATCAAAAGACTTCCGAGCGGCTTACGCCGGCCTCGTGAACCCGTGAGGTTATCCGGTGGCACGGGCATGGCTTGGCGTCCACTCCCGCTCCCGATCAGAAGTGAGCGCCCGGCCATCGCGTCGGGAACGGCAAGTCCCATCAGTTCCAGCAGTGTTGGCGCCACGTCGGCAAGACGGCCAGAGGCCAGCCCGGACACCGTGGCCGGCGCGTTGACCAGGACCGTCGGCACCAGATTGGTCGTATGGGCGGTATGCGGGTTGCCGGTGTCTTGGTCGAGCATGGTCTCACAATTGCCGTGATCGGCGGTGAGGAACATCGTGCCGCCCACGGTTTCCAACGCCTCGGTAACCCGGCCGAGGCACCGGTCGACGGTTTCGACGGCAACGATCGCCGCCGCCAGATCGCCGGTATGTCCGACCATGTCCGTATTGGCGAAGTTGGCGACGATCAGATCGAACCGCTGGCCAAGAATGGCCTCGACCAGGCGGTCGGTAACCTCGTCGGCCGACATTTCCGGCTGCAGATCGTAGGTCTTCACCTTGGGCGAAGGGATCAGGATCCGCTCCTCGCCGGGAAATTCGGTTTCCCGGCCGCCGTTGAGGAAGAAGGTGACATGGGGATATTTCTCGGTTTCGGCGATCCGCAATTGCCGCAGGCCGGCATTTGCCACCACCTCTCCCAGGGTCTCGACCAGATCGACCGAGGGGAATAGAGCCGTCATATAGCTGTTCAAGTTCGACGAATACTCGACCATCCCAGTCACGGCGGAAAACGCCGGGACCAGGGGGCGGTCAAAGGCGTCAAACTGGGGATCAACCAAGGTCGCGAGTATCTCCCGCGCCCGGTCAGACCGGAAATTGGCGAACAGCAGGCCGTCGCCATCCCGCATGCCGTCGTAGTCGGCGATGATGCTCGGCTCGACGAATTCGTCAGTCTCGTCGCGGGCATAGGCGGCAGTCACCGCGTCGATGGCGGCGTCCACCCGATGCCCCTCACCAAGGGCAAAGGCGCGATAGGCGGAATTGACCCGCTCCCAGCGATTGTCCCGGTCCATGGCGAAAAATCGACCGGTTACCGTCGCGGTGCGAACTCCGGGACGATCCGATGCATGGAAGCTTGCGACACAATCCAGCGCGCTTTTAGGCGGCGTGTCCCGACCGTCTAGAATCGCATGCAGCAAAACCTCGATACCGGCCTCGACCAGGATATCGGCGAGCGCACCGATGTGATTCTGGTGGCTATGAACGCCGCCCGGCGACAGCAATCCAATCAGGTGGCAGCGTCCACCCGCGGCCTTGATCCGGTCGATGAACGCGCGCAGTTCCAGGTTCGCCGACAGGGTTCCATCGCTAATCGCGGCGTTGATTCGCGGCAGGGCTTGCAGGACCACGCGACCAGCGCCGAGATTCATGTGGCCGACCTCGGAATTGCCCATCTGGCCATCGGGAAGGCCGACATCACCGCCCGACGCCCTTATCAACGCCGATGGCGATTCACGGCGCAGTCGATCAAACACCGGTGTGCGGGCCTGGACGACGGCGTTGTGGTCGGTCTCGGCGCGGTCGCCCCAGCCGTCCATGATGCAAAGCATGACAGGTTTCATAGAGATGTTTATAGCGGATTGACCGGTAGGGAGACAATCAGTCTCGATGATAAGGGTGGCCGGCGATAATCTGCTGCACGCGATAGAGTTGTTCGACCACCAGGCCGCGCACCAGGAGATGCGGCCAGGTCAGCCGACCCAGCGAAAGGGTCAGGTCAGCGCGGGCCAGGACATCGCCATCCAAACCGTCGGCCCCGCCAATCACCAGGGCAAGATCCCCCATGCCATCGTCCATGCCGCGCGAGATCCAATCGGCCAAGCCGCGACTGGTCAGGGTTTTACCGCTCTCGTCCAAGGCGATGACCAAGGCGCCTTGCGGCACCGCCGCCAGCAAGCGCTCGCCCTCTTCGCGACGCTGGACTTCCCCACCACGGTTGCTCCGCGCCTCGACCTCCCGCAGGCTAATCGGCCATCGCAGGCGTTGAGCGTAAGTGTCATATAGGTCGCGAAACAGGCTTTTTCGGTCACGACCAACCGCCGCGATGGTCACGCGCATGGTCTCTCCCGGCAGCCGATATAGCGTCAGGCGTTGGCGGCTTGCGGTGCGTCGGCGCCGACCGCTATCGTCGGAGCGCCAACATCAACGCCCCACATCTTTTCCAGACCGTAGAATTCGCGCACTTCCGGACGGAACAGATGGACGATGATATCGCCGGCATCGATCAGCACCCAGTCGCCGGCGGTCATGCCCTCGACGCTGATCCGCTTGACGCCCGTTTGCTTTAGTTTACCGACCAAATGCTCAGCCATCGCGGCAACGTGCCTGCTCGAGCTGCCGCTGGCGATGACCATATAATCGCTTATGGTGGACTTACCGGCCATATCGATGGCCACGATATCCTCCGCCTTGTCGTCGTCCAGTGATCCGCTCACCAGATCGAGAAGGTCGTCCCGGGGTCGGGACTTGGTCTTGGTCTTTATAGCAGTCTCCCTATGTTTTTCGGTGCCGGGCCCGGCCCGGCGGGTTGCAGTTTGGGCCATCAAGAAGCAATCCTCGCTCGTGTTCGAATATGGGTCGCCGATACCGGATTCAGCAGGGTGTGGTGAAACACCCAGACCGGTGGTCGCCGCCGTGTCAGCACCCGCCCCTGTCGTTCCGGGATGCGGAACCGAGCGAAACGCCGCGCCGTTTGGCCGGACAGCGCCTTCAAAGCATAGGAGGGTCGGTCGAAAACGGCAACGCCGACGCTACGAAGAATGGTCGGCCAGGCGCGCCAGGACGCCATCTGCAACAAATTATCCGCTCCCATGATCCAAACGAACCGGGTGCTTGGAAAGCGTTTGCGCAAAAGCCGAAGCGTGTCGGCGGTATAGGTCGTGCCAAGATCCGCCTCCAAGGCGGTAACCTCAATCCTTGGGTTGCGGGCGAAGCGGCCGGCCTGGGCGAGGCGGGCTTCCAACGGCGCCATGTCCGCACGCGACTTCAAGGGGTTTTGCGGTGAGACCAGCCACCACACCCGGTGCAATCGCAGCCGCTTCAGGGCCAGCTCGGCAATCATACGATGTCCATCATGGGCCGGATTGAACGATCCGCCCATCAGCCCAATTCGCTGACCTCGGCAATCGCCAAAGCCAATCGTCGAGAGGTGACGGCGGGATCGTCGCTGCACGGTCACGACCGGGGTGCACCAGTAGCGGAGCGGGCGAGCAGCAGCAAAGCAGTGGGCACGGTCGGGATCATCACGGTCGGGTCTGCCCGCTGCCTCTGACAACATATTTAAAGGTGGTCAGTTGCTCGGTGCCGACCGGGCCGCGCGCGTGCAGCCGGCCGGTGGAAATACCAATCTCGGCGCCCATGCCAAACTCAGCCCCGTCGGCATATTGGGTCGAGGCGTTGTGCAGCACGATCGCGCTGTCGACCTCGGCAAGGAAACGCTCTGCGCTGGCCGGATCGCCGGTCACGATGCTATCGGTATGACCCGATCCATAGCGTTGATGTGATCGATCGCCCCGCCGACCCCGTCGACCAGTTTCACCGCCAGGATAGCGTCAAGATATTCGGTGGTCCAATCCTCATCCCGGGCGATCTCCATACCCGGCACCAAGGCGCGCGCGCCGTCATCGCCGCGCAAGACGCAGCCGGCCCCGATCAACGCTTCGGCGATGGCTGGCAGCAGCCGCTTGGCGCCCGCCTGATCGACCAGCAGCGTTTCCGCCGCGCCGCAAACGCTGGTCCGCCGCATCTTGGCGTTGACTCACCACCGCGCGGGCCATGTCGGGATCAGCGGCGGCATCGACATAGACGTGACACAGCCCTTCGAGATGCGCGATTACCGGGATCCGGCTTTCCTTCTGCACCCGTTTGATCAGCGATTTGCCGCCGCGCGGTACAATGATGTCGATATATTCCGCCATGGTCAGGAGATGGCCGACGGCGGCGCGGTCTCGGGTCGGGACCAGTTGCACGCAGGTTTCCGGCAATCCGGCGGTTTTCAGTCCCAGATGCAGACAATCGACGATCGCGGCGGAGGAGTGAATCGATTCCGAGCCACCGCGCAGGATCGCCGCGCTGCCCGCCTTCAGGCAAATAGCCCCGGCATCGGCGGTCACATTGGGTCGGGCTTCATAAATGATGCCGATCACGCCAAGCGGCACCCGCACGCGGCTGATCTCAAGACCGTTCGGTCGGGTCCAGCGATCCATGACCATGCCTACCGGGTCCGGCAATTCAGCGATCGCTTCCAGTCCTGCCGCGATCCCTTCCAGGCGTTCCTCATCAAGCGCCAGTCGATCGATCATCGAGCCGCGCAGCCCTTTGTCGTTGCCAAAGGCGATATCGCGCGCATTGGCCTCCAGAATGGCCGGTACGTTGGTCCGGATTGCCGCCGCCGCCGCCCGTAGCGCGGTGTCCTTTTGCGCCGTCGGCGCCTGGGTCAGCGCCCGCGCCGCCGCACGCGCTTGCCTGCCAAGATCTTGCATGGCTCCTTCGAGATCATCTTGATCCGTGGTGACGGCGCTATCGTCGATTGGGGTGGCTTGTGCGATCGACATTTCCCACTCCTTAGAGCCGAACCAATGAATGACGAGCCACAGCGTGGCTCAGCTTGAATTGTGAATGCGCTTCTTATCAATAAGATAGAGGGCGAATTCACGCCTTAGTCGACATCGCCGGATGATGCCAAATGCGATTCCGACACCACCGATTACGCTCTAGTCGGTCAGGACCAAATCGTCGCGATGGATCAACTCATCGCGCCCACGGTAGCCGAGGATCGCCTCGATTTCACGGGATTTATGGCCCTGAATAAGCGCTGCGTCCTCGGATCCATAGGCGGCCAGGCCTCTGGCGATCTCTTGGCCGTTGGCGCCATGTACGGTGACCAAGTCCCCCCGCTTAAAACGCCCGGTCACCTCGGTCACGCCAGCCGGCAGCAGGCTGCGGCCTTGGGTGAGTGCGCGTTCGGCGCCGGCGTCGAGATGGACGGTGCCGGCCGGGTTGATCGCGCTGGCGATCCAGTTCTTGCGAGCCCCGCGCGGTGTGTCCGAGGCCTGGAACCACGTGCAACGCGCCCCCGCCTCCATCGCCGCCAGCGGGTGCATCGGAATGCCGGCGACGATCGCCATGCGGCAGCCGGCGGTGGTGGCAATTCGCGCCGCCGCCAGCTTGGTGACCATGCCGCCCGAGGCATAGCCGGTGCCAGCGGTGCCGGCCATCGCCTCTATCTCGGGCGTCATCCGTTCGACCAGCGCTATATGCCTAGCGTTTGGATCGGTCCGGGGGTCGGATTCGTAAAGCCCATCAACATCCGAGAGCAGCAGCAACGTGTCGGCGCTGATCATTTGTGCGACCCGAGCGCCGAGCCGGTCATTGTCGCCAAAACGGATCTCAGCAGTCGCCACCGTATCGTTCTCGTTGACCACCGGAACCGCACCGAGCGACAGCAAGGTCGCTATGGTGGCGCGCGCATTCAAATGGCGCCGCCGTTGCTCGGTATCTTCGGGTGAAAGCAAAATCTGCGCGACCGTGATGTCGTGGCGGGCCAGAGCCTCTTCATAGGCATGGGCCAGGCGGATTTGCCCGGTCGCGGCGGCGGCCTGTTTTTCTTCGAGTTTAAGCTCCGGGCCGACAAGACCGAGATGACGGCGACCGACCGCGATGGCGCCGGAGGAAACAATCAGCACCTCCTTACCGCGCCGCCTGAGATTGGCGACGTCGTCACCCAGCGCTGCCAGCCATTCGCGCCTGATCCGACCGCTTTCCTGATGGACCAACAGCGCTGAGCCTATTTTCACGACGATCCGCTTTGCGTCCTTCAGCGGCGAGGCGGCGGCCATCGCGCTTAATGCGGCGACCATGCCGCGCCCCCCCCGGACCCCACCTGTTCGACTTGGTCTCGATCGGCTCTGGAAGCATGCACCTGGTCCAGCAGCGCGGTGAGCAAGGGATCCAGGCCTTCGCGCGCGACCGCGGAAATCACATGAATTGGGCCACCCGTCACTTCTTGCAGGAGACTGAGAACGATGCTGATAGTTTCCTCATCCAAGGCATCAGACTTGGTCACCGCGACGATCTCGGGCTTTTCGGCCAGACCACCGCCATAGGCCTCAAGCTCGCCGCGCACGGTGCGATAGGCCGCTACTGGGTCATCCTGGGTGCCGTCCACCAGATGTAAAAGAACACCGCACCGCTCGACATGGCCGAGAAAACGGTCGCCGAGACCAGCGCCTTCATGCGCCCCCTCGATCAGTCCCGGGATGTCGGCAAGGACGAATTCTTGGTCGGAAAACCCAACCACGCCAAGGCCCGGATGCAGGGTGGTGAATGGATAATCCGCGATCTTCGGCGTGGCCCGAGTGACCGTCGACAGCAAGGTCGATTTGCCGGCATTTGGCAAACCTACCAGGCCGGCATCGGCGATCAACTTCAGCCTGAGCCAGATTGGTTTTTCGACGCCGGGCCAGCCGGGCAGGTTCTTGCGGGGCGCGCGGTTGGTCGAAGTCTTATAACGGGCGTTGCCGAAACCACCATCACCGCCACGGGCAAGCACGAACCGTTGGCCGATTGCCGTCAGATCGGCGATCAGGGTTTCCTGGTCATCCTCAAGGATTTGCGTTCCGACCGGCAGCCGCAAGACAATCGGCTCACCAGAAGCGCCGGTTTTCTGCCGTCCACCGCCAGAGCGACCGACTGGAGCCTTGAAATGTTGTTGGTAGCGATAATCGATCAGCGTGTTCAGGCCGTCGACGCAGATCGCGATCACGTCGCCGCCCCGTCCGCCATCACCGCCGTCGGGGCCGCCGAACTCGATATAGGCCTCGCGGCGGAAACTGGCCGCGCCGCCGCCGCCATCGCCGCTCTTGATATGAACCTTGGCTTGATCGAGGAACTTCATCGCTGCCGCCCTCTTTCAAAGTCTTGGATTCAGGCTCCCGCTGGAATCCGGGGGCGGGGTCCGGGGCCGGGGTAACTGTTTCACCGGGTTGGCGGCGGACCATGAAAAAAGGGAACAGCTGAGCTATTCCCTTCATCAAGCCGCTTCCAGATTTGGAGGCGGCACTACTCAGCCGGTGCCGCCGCAGGCTCTACAGTGATGTAAGTGCGACCACCGGTCTTGTGCTTGAAGGCGACCTTACCTTCGACCTTGGAGAAAATCGTGTGGTCTTTGCCCATGCCGACATTGAGGCCGGGATGAAACTTGGTGCCGCGCTGGCGAACGATGATGTTCCCGGGGATCACCGCCTCGCCGCCGAACTTCTTCACGCCAAGCCGGCGTCCCGCTGAATCGCGGCCGTTGCGTGAACTGCCACCAGCCTTCTTATGCGCCATGACATGCTACTCCTTGTTCTCGGTGACGCGGGGCGTCGCCTCGGCGGCGGCAGCCTCAACCGGCGCTTTCCTGGCTTTCGCCTTGGCGCGGCGGGCTGTCTTTTTGCCGTCGGCAAAAATATCAGTGATCCGCAGCACCGTCAGTTCCTGGCGATGCCCTCTGGTGCGGCGATAGTTCTGCCGGCGCTTCTTCTTGAAGATGATGATCTTCTTGCCGCGCTTTTGCTCCAGCACCTCGGCGGTCACCTTGGCGCCGTCGAGATTAGGATTTCCAACACTAGCAGTTTCGCCATCACCAATCATCAGCACCTCGTCGAGATCAATTGTGCTTCCGGCCTCAGCCGCAAGCTTCTCAACGATTATGATATCGTTCTGAGCGACTTTATATTGCTTGCCGCCAGTTTTCAGGACTGCGTACATCGGACATCCCGAGACAATGAGGAGACGCGCCGGCCAAAAGCGGCCCGCGTCGGAGCGCCGGACTATAGCGACGGCGCCGTTCGTGTCAACCGATAATGCCCAAGAAACCGGGCGACGGGAGCTTAGACCCCATCAACGACCGAGAACAGGAAAGAAAGAGGTTGGCGTGGCCGGTACGAGCCTGTGAAACCCGCCTCCGTTAACGCCCGCGGTGGGGTGCCGGAGTGGTCGAACGGGGCCTCCGCTTCCTTTTCGATAATCGTTTTCTGCCGGGTAAACTCCGTATCACTGATGATTGGCGAGAAGGCCGCCGACTTGATCCGCGGCAAGGCTCCTCATTCAACAGGCAAGGCTCCTCTCCAAGAGGCACGGCTCTAAGCGCTGGAGTTCAAGATCACGCGCCGGCCCAAGTTTTATTGATCCAATAGCCGATGAGCAGTTGATTATGATCATCCCGGATTATTTTCAAGCAGATTTAATCTTTGAAACTCTGACGAGAAAATGAATTGTTCTAAGTCTACTCAGACGGGGCGCGCGACTCCACATAGTGAGGTGCTATAATAGTTCTTCACACTTTGTCTATAAAGAGCTATGATTGTACCGTTCAGAAAATTGCGAACGCTTAATAGCCTTACGGTTTTTTACCCTGCGCACATTCATGGTAGCGGCCAAGCCGTATACCCGGGATTTGTCAAAATCGATGCGCGGGCTTGTTAAAGAATTTTCGAAAATCGATCCGCCTCCATTTTTGGGGCTGCTTTTCGCGTACCCATTCCGATCATTGCTGTCAAAAGCATGAAGGATTTTAAGGAGTATAATTTGTGAAAGAGCAATTATTGTTCACGCCGGGACCGGTGAATATGGCTCCCAGCGTGAGAAGTGCTATTGGCAAAAATGATATTTGTCACAGAGAAGTTGAATTCGAAATTTTGCTGAAGAGCATTGAGACCAAAATCCTGAAATTATTTCAGCTGGAAGAAAAATCCGGCTACAGAGCTGTCGTCATTACAGGGTCTGGAACGGCTGCAAACGAGGCTATTCTGTCTTCCGTCGTCGGCGACCAGCATATCCTGGTAATATCGAATGGTGAGTTCGGCGAACGCCTGCACGCCATTTCGGCAATCCACAATAAGAACACTCATTTACTCGAATTCCCCTGGGGTGAAGAACTCGATCTGGCGCGTATCGAGGCCTATCTCAAAGGCCATCCCATCGATGTGGTGGCGATGGTTCATCACGAAACCAGCTCCGGAATGCTGAATTCCTTGGAAAATGTAGGTGCGATTTCCAAGGCCAACGGAGCCATGTTTATTGTCGATTGCGTCAGTAGTGTCGGCGCCGAGGTCATAAATCTGAAGAAATGCGATATCGCCTTTTGTTCAAGCTCGAGTTCGAAGGCTCTCGCGTCGCACGCTGGTCTTTCCTTCGTCATCGGAAAGACCCCGGAATTTGAAAAACTGAAGGATCTTCCCGCTAAAACCGCCTATCTGAACCTGGCGACCTTTTATCATTTCCTGAAAACCCGCTCGCAGACGCCGAACACGCCGGCCACGCCGCTGTTCTTCGCCCTTGAGCAATCGCTGATCGATATCCTCGAGGAGGGCACCCTCAAGCGCTTTGCGTCTCTGCGGAATAAGGCAAGATTTTGCGGCAAGGGATGTTGCGGCTCGGTTTGAGCTTTCTGATCGACCAGAAAAACATGTGTTCTATCCTCACGACGGTTCATCTGCCGTCGCATATAGATATGTCGGCTTTCCGCCAAAAATTACGCGCAAAATCTATCATAATCTATGAAGGTAAGGGCTGCTTTAAAAACCGTGTATTTCAGGTCGGCAATATTGGCGAATTGTCGTTAGGGGATATTCAGTTCTTTTTGAAAACTCTGGGCAGTGTCCTCGGAGATTTCAAGGAGGCGTTACCACCATCGGTCTTCGCTCCGAGGCTCGACCCCATCCTCAATCGCATCAATGTGGGGGTGGTTACGTCAGCGGATAGTGCATGAATGATGGACTGATGTGGACTACGGGCGGAAAAAATAAGGATGACGAATGGTGCTCGTCGTTTTGTGGCGTCGCCGATCGCCTTCTATACCCTGCGCGGATACTTGAAATACGTCGACCTTTTCGCTCAGATTACGGATGACAGGGATTACTTGGAAAAGAGCATTTAAGGAAGAACGCGCCCAACAAAAGTCCGAGGTCGCGGGGCTGGGGTTTGGCTTGCTGCCAAACGTGCGCTGGCTTTTCACCGAGCAGCCAAAAGTTCTCCTGTTCAATGAAGTGTGCGTTTCATGCTTTATGGCCTCGTTTCGATCGTTTAGCACCGATGTTATGGATATTTGCCGTTACGCAGATTTGTATTGGCCTGGGTAGCGGTTGGCGGCGGGGTTCTCAAGTCGGGCGCAGCGAGAACATTACGGTATCAAATAACCTTCCCTGCCGGCATTCCGGCGCGGGACCAATCCGTTCGATGGAAAGGAACCAACATGAAAGCGATTATTCTGGCGGCCGGGATGGGTTCGAGAATCAGACCGTTGACCGACAACTGCCCGAAATGCCTCCTGAAGGTCGGTGGTAAAACGATTTTGGAGATGATGCTCTCCCATATTCAGCGTTGCGGAATTACCGAAGTGATTTTTGTGCTGGGGTATCTGCAAGACCAGGTCAGGGATTACGTAAAGACAGCCTTCCCGGAATTGGATGCGACGTACCTGGTGAACGATGATTACGCCACGACAAATACCGGATATTCACTGATGCTGGCGCTGCGGGAGACAAAGGGTTGCGCGTTTGTGAAGTTTGATGCGGATGTCGTGTTTGATGAGGAAATTCTCAGGCGGCTTATCGACAGCGAGCATGAAAACTGCCTGTGCATCGATAAGAACATCCAATTGGATGCGGAAGAAATAAAAGTCACGATTGAAGGCGACAACAAGGTGGTCAAGGTCAGTAAATTGGTTCGCCCGATCGATGCTATCGGTGAATCCATCGGCATTGAAAAGATCAATGGTCATACTGCTGAACTCCTGCTGGCCGAGCTTCAGAAGAATATGCTGGATGTGGAAAACCACCAGAATTACTACGAAGATGCCTACGAACGGCTCATCGCAAAGACCGTCCCTTTTCACGCACTCGATATTTCGGAGTTGAGATGGACGGAAATCGACACGCATGAAGATTTTGCGACGGCTGAAAAGATATTTCGCCTGCCATTATCTCACGAAGCCGATCGAGATCCTGGAGATATTCAGCATTCCACAGCGCACTCTCAGGGAAATTAGCTGTCACCTCGTTCATGATTCTCACTATTTTGGTGGGGGCGAATAATGATTGGCGCCCGTAATTAAGAAAATTTAGGAAATCCAGATGACAATTGAAAATTCTGAGTCTCAAAGTCAACAACCCAAATCTATCATTTCTTACCTCTGGGATCTTCCTAATATTCTCTCTCTTGCCGGTCTCGGATGCACAACCCTTGCGATATATTTTATAATTTTAGGCGTGTACCCGGCGGCGATGATAGGAATGATTTGGGCCGTCGCGTTTGACTGGGCCGACGGGCTCGTTGCCCGCAGGATGAAGGGACGAGTTGGTTCAGACCAATTGTTTGGTGGGCAGCTTGATGTGTTGATAGATATCGTGAGCTACGGTGTCACGCCTGCGATACTTCTATTAAGTTATGGAAAGTTCGAGCCAGAGTTCCTGCTGGGAGCATTTTTAATGCTTGTAGCTGGAGCGATAAGATTGAGCTATTTCAGTGTTTTTGGTCTTGCCGACGGATCCAAATACACAGGTCTGGCGATTGATAACAACAGCATAGCGATCGTCTTTCTATTTCTATTTGAAGGCCTGATCAGCTCGGGCGTATTTTCAGTAATTCTCTATCTTATCGGACTGAGCCTTGCGGCCTTGAATGTATCGATGATTAAAACGCCTAATCTTTCTGGAAAACCAATTAATGTCGTTCTTTTCGCGTCTTATACTGTTGCAATAACAGCGATTTATGGCTGGAGACTTTTATAGGCAATAAGAGCAATAACAAGCGCCAAACTGCAAAATATCAACCTAATCCGGATTGCTCACACGATCAGTTTGGTCGCTTATTCTGAGCGTTTCGGTACCTTTATTTCGCCGCGTTGTCGTTAGGGATACATGGTCGTCCATGTCAAATGGCTGACGCGGCCGAAATTGAGCCAGGTCATATATAGATATAAATCTGAAACAAAAATGCTATATGATTGTAACTAATAATAAAATACTGCTACGGAGTAACCTTATCGTGTTGGATGAAACGCCGGTGTCGAAGGATGCCTTGCCGCTTTCCGGGAACACGGAAATCGAGCTGCAGCTTGCCGCCGATGCGAAGGGTTTGGCTCAGGTTCTTCGGCGCACGACGGTCTGGTCGGGACCGGTGCGGGCGCAACCCACGTGCTGGATAACGTCTATTTCGGCACCATCGGACACGATTTGCGCGCGACCAAGGCCACGCTCGTGCGGTTGCCGAATGCCCAGCATTTTACGATCCTCACCAAAACGAAAGATGGCCGCATGGTGTGAGTGAAATACGAGTTTCAATTGCCCTAAAAATTAGTATAAACATCCCGCAGCGGAGAGGTGGCAGAGTGGTTGAATGCGCCGGTCTCGAAAACCGGTGGGCGTGTAAGCGTCTCGAGAGTTCGAATCTCTCTCTCTCCGCCAATTCATGTTGATATTAACCGATAATTCTCAAGTAACTGATGACGTTCCCACAATCGCTCCCCGATAGGAGCCATGCTAGGGGGACGGTCATTCAATAAAGAACGCATCGAAAGCTGTGATTTTCCGGCACTGGCGGCAATCCCTAATCCGGGGGTCACCGCAACGCGCAAGAGCAATGCGTCTAGATCGAGCGCGTGCCAGTTACCGGCCAAAACGGGGGCCGCCGCAACCTACGTGGAGTCGCGCGCCCCTCGCCTTCCTGGTTCGTTTTTGAGGCCCGTAGTGGACCCGAAAACCACCTGGTGTCGGCGTTAGATCCGCAATAAAAAAGTGACGGGATACCTGGAAAGATTTCCCGCCTGTCTCCCGCACAATCCGCCGTCGTCCCGTTGAACAGCGATTACGGCCGAGCGCGGCAAGGAGCCACCTCCGTCCGGGAAATGGCTGTTGCCTTTCTCGCCAGGATGTTGGACCCTGATGAAAATCGTCTTACGGCCGACTCTCCGACCTAGGAATTGGCGACGGTTCATCGCACGCTCCACGACGCCAGATTCTGGCACACCATATTTCTACGCATCGCGGCTACGTAGCTTACCACTCTTCGGCACGCCGCAAAAGTTTGGGCGCGTAAGCAATAACCTTCCCTATTCCGACGTCCCCCCTTCCTCATATTTCGAACGCCATCGTCCGCAATCGTTCGCGCGAAGGCTCTGGTTAAGAAAAGTATATCGGGAAAGAAATGAAACCCGATCAGCAGGGCCGGAATGTAGCTTAAATCAGTAGATAGACTGTCGATCGATTGGGGAGGGCGTCACCGCTCGTCCTCGCGGCGCCTCGGGGAATCGCCGATGGTCGATCGTTCGGCCTGCATACTGGTCTCCGTATGCTCAGGCCGTCAGCACCACCGAGCCCATGGTCTCCCGCGCTTCCAACGCCCGGTGCGCTGCCGCGGCGTCGGCCAGTGGATAGGCCATCGGGGCGGCGACCTTGAGCACGCCATCGGTCAGTCCGGTGAACAGCGCCGCCGCCATCGCATCCAGGGTGTCGCGATCGGCGGTGTAGTGAAATAGCATCGGCCGGGTCACGCTGTACGAACCTCGGCTAAGGTTTGAGATCTGGAACGGTTCGACCGGCCCGGAGGATTGGCCGAAATTTACCAGATGGCCGAGGTCCGCCAGACAGTCGAGCGAGCCGCTGAACGTGTCGCGGCCAACTGAATCATAGGCGACATCGACGCCGCGGCCCCCAGTAATCTGCTTGACGCGCTGAACGAAGTCCTCATCGCGATACAAGATAACCTCGTCGCAACCGGCCTTTTTGGCCAGGTCTGCCTTGGCGGTGCTGCCGACGGTTCCGATCACTGTCGCTCCGATATGCCGGGCCCATTGGCACAGGAGCTGTCCGACCCCGCCGGCGGCGGCATGCACGAGTATCGCGTCCTCGGGTTCGATCGCATGAACCCGATGTAACAGCATATACGCGGTAAGACCCTTGACCAGAACGGCGGCGGCGATATCGTCCCCAACGCCGTCCGGCACCCGCACCAGGTCTTGCGCGGGGATCAATCGGGCACTGGCGTAGCTGCCATAGCGGTTGGTGAAATAGGCGACCCGGTCACCCGGGCAGAACTCCTCGACATCTGGTCCCACGGTCTCTATCACGCCGGCCGCCTCAAGCCCGGGAATACCCGGCAAACTCAAGGTCTGGTAAAGGCCGGAGCGCACGTAGCAGTCATGAAAATTGACGCCGATGGCGGTCTGCCGCAAGCGTACCTCGCCCGGCACGGGCGCGCCGATATCGACGTCCTCCAGCCGAAGAACCTCCGGCCCGCCGGTTTCCCTTAAAACGATCGCCTCGGCCATCTCGTACTCTCAACCCCTGCTACCCAAAAATCATGGACTTCATCGATTTAGCCGGGACTTCCCAAGTAAAAGCCTCCCAGCCCGCATAGTGTGGTTCGGATTGGCCAGACCTACAACCAGCTTGCTTCTCACGGCTCCCGGAAAGCCAATTCGGTTGATTGAAGGCCGATTAGCTGGCCATGCCGGGTCTGCTTCGCGATATCGCGGCGGGATAGGTGCCATAAAAACCTCTCGCCGGGCGTCCCAAAAAATCGGAAGCATTCTGGTCTAAGAAAATTTTGTGAACCCGCCTTCCGTCAGACCTTAAGGGATTCGTGTTTCGGGTTCGGGTCTAGTTCAACCCCGTTAACTGTCATTGCTAGCATCGCGTAGTAACCGATGCAGGTCGTTAATTGCACATACTCATCTGCTCCTAACCGCTCCATGACCGCTCGCGCTAACGGTTCGTCTACGCGGTTTGCGCGCAGCAGTTGCCGGGCGAAGTCGATGATCTGCAGGTCTTCAGGAGGAATTCCATCGGCCCGATCGTCACGGACCGCGTCGATCGTCGAGCGGGGAACGTTCCGCTCCGCGCCAATCACACCCTGGACGCCCCAAACATACTGAGCTTGGAAGTGTCGGCCGACAACGAGTGCCGCGAGCGTACGAATTCGCGGTTCCAACGTACCTTCCCAGCGTACCAGCGCACCCAGATGAGCGACACGTTCAGCCCACTCTGGCGCGTGCATCCAGACTGAGAAGGGGCCCTCCAAGGATTTGCGGGTATCGACGATCTTTTCCGCGATACGGCGGGCGTCGCCGGTCAGTTGGTCAGGGGAATTCAAGACAGGGACGCGGGCCATGCGATGTCTCCGGTTTTGTTGCGTTTGGCCAGGGGCTGACTGGCCCAGGGTGGCCAGCTCAATGTCGATCTTAATGCATCCAGCTATTCTGACCATGCATATCGACAGTAAACGAAACTGATCATCCGGCTGACGGGCCTTAGAACCTGACAGGCACCCCCCCCGCAATCACCGTCCACAATTCTTGTGTTCGCGCGCCAGACACTCGCTACTCTGACATTATTGTTGACTTTGGAAACGGGTCCAGCCTGCCCGAAACGCTCTGCAGGCCCCACAGACGAGTTGACTACCAGGGCCCCAATACCGGGCGCCTCAAGAGGCGGGACAAAGGTCCCCGAAGCGCCAACAAGCGGTAATTCCATATGAGGACGACCCACCCTCGGATAATCGACGAAACGTCGAAGGTCTGTTGCACAGACCGACCGTTCTGCTCGACGAGCGATGCGAGGTTCAGGATGTTCTTGACCACCAAGAGAATTTAAAGGAACAGCACATTCCGATCTCCGGTGGCGAATAGGGCCCGACCCCGCACAATTAAATGATGGGTTTAGCCACGGTCGGGCCGCCGACCTGAACGACGAGAGGAGAATTTGAGATGGCAACTAAAAAAGCATCGCGTGTTCATTTGACGGCGGCAGAAGGCCAAGCATTGGGAGAGGCGGCCATGCGAGGCACCGGTTATGATGAGGAAGAAATCCGCTTTCTGGCACCGCTGTTTTGCTCGACAATACCGGCATGATTGCCCTCCACCGGGCCGCGGAAACCGCGACCGAACGGGCGACCACGCACGCGCTTGCCATGGGCGCCTTGGGCAAGCTCGCCGCCGGGATCAGACCGAAAGACTCCGTCTCCGGCGACTTCTTTGTCGCCTTCAAGCCCGACTTGTTTCAGTCGATGGATGATTATGGCCGCGAAATCACCAAACGTATCGAAACGATCAAGGCAACGCCCAGGATGGTTGGTGTCCAGGAAATCCGTACCCTGGTGAGCGTGTGCAGGCCGAGCGTCGTCGCCTCTTGGTTGAAGGGATTGAGATCGACACTAAGGTTTTCGGCGCTCTGAACAATCTTGCCCGAGGTAAACTGGATCACGAAGGTTAACAAGGCGCGGCGCGGTGGTAAAATCAGCGAAGGTGTGATGAAGCGAGCGTCGCGGTGGGAATGGAGCAAGACAAGGATGGGCTAATCGGAAACCGGGCTATAGTCGCGGTAACGATAGCCCTTCACAAGGTAGACGAAGCCTCATGAACCAAGCGATTGAAACCAATCACTTTGACGCCCTCGTCATAGGCGCCGGATTTGCCGGCATGTACCAGCTCTATTGCCTGCGCGAGAAATTAGGCCTGAACGTTAAAGTGCTGGAGACCGGAGACGGTGTCGGCGGTACCTGGTATTGGAACCGCTACCCGGGCGCGCGCTGCGACACGGAAAGCCACGCCTATTGCTTCACCTTCGACAAGGACCTGTACCTCGGCTGGGAATGGAGCGAGCGCTATCCGGAGCAGCCAGAAATCATGCGCTACATGAACTATGCGGCCAACAAGTTGAACCTGAAAAAGGACATCCGCTTCAACACCAAGGTCACCAGCGCGGATTGGGACGAGACTGGTAACCGCTGGGTACTGCGAACCGAGACGGGCGAGCAATACACCTCGACCTATCTGATCACGGCCATCGGCTGCCTCTCCGCCGCTAATGTGCCTGACTTCCCGGGCCGCGACGGCTTTAAGGGCGATTGGTACCACACCGGCTCATGGCCGCATGAGGGCGTGGACTTTACCGGCAAGCGGGTTGGCCTGATCGGCACGGGTTCGACCGGCGTGCAGGCAACACCGGTGATTGCGGAACAGGCCGGGCACCTGACCGTGTTTCAGCGCACGCCGAACTATTCGGTGCCAGCGCGCAACAAGCCCCTGACCGAGGCATTCAAGCAAGAGGTCAAGGAAACGGCGGACGAAATCCGCTTCAATATGCACCAGACCACGAGCGGTCATCCCTGGGGCCCGGAACCTCGCCTGGCCGTGGAGACCAGCGCCGGAAGAGCGGGAGCGCATTTACCAGGACGCTTGGGATCTCGGTGGCCTACAGTTCCGTGCGTCTTTCCAGGACATCATGGTCGACATCGCCGCGAATGAGACCGCCGCCGATTTCGTCACCCGACAAAATCCGTGACGTGGTGAAAGGACCCGGAAACCGCGCGCAAGCTCACCGCCTTTGATCATGCCTACTCCACCAAGCGCCCAATCATCGATAGCCATTATTTCGAGGCCTATAACAGAGACAACGTCTCGCTTGTGGACGTGAAGGCCGCGCCTATTGAGGCAATTACGGCGGACGGTATCGTGACCGCGGACGGGGTGGAGCATCTCCTCGACATCATCATCTTCGCGACCGGCTATGACGGTGTCACCGGCCCACTCATGCGCCTGAACGTGACCGGGCGCGATGGCGTCTCCGCTGAACGCGTTCTGGAAAGACGGGCCGAAGACCTATTTGGGCCTGCAAGTGGCTGGCTTCCCGAACATGTTCACCATTACCGGCCCCGGCAGCCCGTCCGTCCTGACCAACATGCCGGTCGCATGCGAGCAGCATGCCGAGTGGATCACCGAGTGCATCGGCCACATGCGCGAACATGGCAGCGCTCGGGTCGAAACCAACCCCGCCGCCATGGTTGCTTGGGGTGAGAAGGTTCAGGAAGCGGCGCAAGCCACTCTGCTGATCACCGCCAAGTCGTCTTGGTATCTGGGCGCGAACGTGCCGGGCAAGCCGCGCGTGTTCCTGCCTTACGCTGGTGGCATGGCCAAATACCGCCAGATCTGCGCGGATGTGGCGGCCAATGGCTATAATGGCTTTACCTTCTCAGCGGCGGGATAAGTTCTCAATTGAAGAACCTCCCTCATGGAATGACTGCTTCGGGTCAACAAGAGACCTTTATGCTTGAGGTTTTCACGTCCGCTTTCGGGTAATTCTTGGACATTCCCGATGGCAATCTATTGGTCTCAAAGGCACCAGGAGTGGAAGGCCGCAAAATCATCCAGTAATGTTTGCGCAACCTCCAGGTCGCCCTTATCAAAGCCTTACTATTCAGCCCCAACCCCGAGAAGTCATGGTAAACGCGGTCTCGGGCTGTGACTTGTCTGACGTCAGCACCTGTGGGATCGATTAGGTGCTTTGCGCAGCGTTGGTCTGGCAACGCCATATTCAGAGCCTGGGTCTAGGGCTGAAGACGCGTTTCGCCGCTGGCCGGGCCCCAACTCTGTCGACGTAGCTGTGCAGGTGGGTCAGCCGGCCGTCGGCCTGCAGCTCTCTATCGGCGCTGGAGAAAAACCGGTAGAGGCAGTAGAAGCGGATGTCCGCGAGGGAGAAGCGCGACCCACCGGTGCCACTTCCGCTGATTTTGCACAGGTACTCCCGCCCATCCGCCGCCAGTTGGGCGTCCAGGAAGGCGAAACCCGCCCACATCTGCTTCAAGGAAGGCGCCCGGAGGGAGGCGTGCACCTGACCCGGGCGGGTATTGCGGTAGAACTCGACGGCGTGGGCGGCGTGGCGTGCCCGCTCCATGGGCCCCAGGACCTTGTTCTCCAGCCGGACCAGCCACATCTGCGTTTCCGCACGCTCCTCCGCTGTCGTGCCCAGCAGCGGCGTCCCGATCGCCCCGCCTACCATCGACGCTGCCACGGTCTCATCGAGGAATCGGCAAATCGCGACACTTTCGGAGATGCACATGCCGCCGTCGGTGATGAGCCACGGGATCTCACCCAGCGGGTTCATGGCCAGCATGTCCGCGGTCCGGTTTTCCCGGCGGCGCACGTCGAGCTGCACGCGCTCCGCGCACGCCTCCGTGCCGGTCTCGGCCTGGTAAAGGTGCACTACGTCGGGGTTTGGGAGGCCAGCGCCAGTGTAAAGCCGCATCTGCTGAGTGCCTCCGTGTGTCTTGGCCTGAGAGCCAAGTTAAGAGTGACCGTCCGGTGAAGGCGCTCTGGGGAATTATCAGACCAATTTTCAAGGTTTGAAAAACGCCTGAACGATGGAAATATCAAGCCGTAAAATAAAAAATGACCTGCACGTGGCCTCTACCTATGCCTAAAAGCCTTTACGTGTTTCATGGTCGGGCAAGCCCACAGCATTGATCAGTGGAGCTTCAGTTTGAATTCTATGACGAGCCGATTTACCGAGTTCGCCCTCCAATCTTCTCCGCCGTCGCATGGCCCCCAATCCCAGCAGCGTTACCAACATTTCTCCGCAAATGATGGCTTGGCATGAAATATTGTGACCGAAGGCAAATTTTAACTCGGAGTAGCTTTAAGTTCCTCTGTTGGCGGCGACCGGTTCATGGAGGCGCCATTACAATATTCAGTCCATGAGTTTCCGTCCGTCAAGTAATCAAACTCTAAAATGAACTTTTCCGACCGTGACTACCGCGCAACTTGGCGGCGTAGTTTTCGCGCGTTACAAAGCCAGCCCATTCGCTCTCTGGGCGAGGATCGACCACTGGTGCAATAAATCGCTTGCGACCCCAGTTGGAAGTTTATTCGCTGCAGGGCTCGCCAAACCTTGCAAGCGAAAATTAGCTCCGGTCAAAATAGGCTGATCATCGATATAGCCGTTGTCGAGCAGATACCGTTCAAGGCCCTGGATACTGGCTTTCCTAAAACCCTTGAGCCGTGGGTCCTTGTTCGTTTCTAAAAAAGCGAGAAGCCGTTCCGGATCCCCATCCAGCTCTCCAGCGACTGTTACAACATCATCGAGGTACCGCTCTCTCAAGGCACCGCTATTCTCGAGGGTCGCGCGGTCCACAGGCCGTCCCCTGCCCTGTTTCCACAATTCGCAGAACACGTCGAGCAATTCGGTGCGGGCTGTAATCTCATGAGAAGAGATCTCGCCGGAACAGAGCCTGTCAGCCAGCGCAGAATCGCAGACAGTTTTCCATTGCCCCGCAAACTCGACGTTGTTGGCAAGAAGATCGTGCAAAAGGTCAAGCGAGTCCGGCAGGAGATAGAAAAAGTGCTGCTCCGCAAAGCCGAGCACTGGCTGGAAGCCGGGCACGCTGAGTGCTACGCCATACGCCTCAACTGACAACGCCTCGGGCGCTGGAACCCTTTGTCGCGGGGGAACGTGAAGCAAAAGCGGATCGCTGACACTTGCGACGCTCGTGCGGATGAAACCGAGGTCTATCGTCGAGGCTATTTCATAGTTTTCTTCGGCGAGAGCCCGGCGAATCCGCTCGACGTCGGAGGGATCGCTTGTCAGATAAAATATCTGGCGTTCCTGGTCGCTCGCGACACGGCCGAGGCTGCGCACAATGGCTTCGAAGCGCTCGGGATCGCTTTGATCGAGCGTCTCGTCAAGAAACAGGGGAAGTGTTCTACCCTGCTCGACTTCTGCAGCGAACGCGATGCGAGCCGCCAGCAGTAATTGGACGCGCGTGCCGTCTGACAGTTCATCCAGGCCCTGTCCCTCACCGCTGCGGAGTTCGACCGCAAACAACTGTGGTGCGTTAGCCTCCCTGCTCAAGCGTAGCTCATATTTGTGGTGGGTAAACGCCGAAAAATGAGCGTGTGCGCGCTCAAAAACACGCGGCATCTGATTTTTTTCATGCTCGGATTCTACCGAAGCAATCAAAAATTGACCCGCCCTGGAGAACAGCGCCTCGTCACGGCGGTCCAGCAATTTCGTGCGAGCTTCTTCTCGAGTGGCAATCAGATCCTGAATATCACTCCCGAGTTTCGCCCCATTCACCTGAGCGTTGATATCAGCAATCTCGTCTCGCAGACCGGACGCCTTTTCCACCGCTTGCGAGAGTTTGGCCTGCAACGCCTCCAGCCTCGGGCGATCGTACTCAGCGAGCTTAGCCTCGCCAGCCTGCTCAAGCACGTTTTGATCCAGATCAATCTGGCCGCCCAGGCGGGTTGTGTCGCTCTTCAATTTCAGGTGATGTGGCCATGCGTTGAGCAACGCTGTGAGGCCGCGTAAATCGTTATTTTTCAACGACGCATCGACATAGATTTTTTCTATCGCATCAAGAGAACGTTTGCGATCGGCGGAATTTTGCTCGAGTTGATCGGTTACTGCTTTTTCGTCGAATATGGCCTCCCTCAACAGCGTGTTGCGACGTGCTAGCTTATCGAGGAGGGCCATGCCCATTTTGGCATCTTCGGGTTGCACTTCGTCATGGCACTGAAGGACATTGGCTAAATACGAAAGAAGGGCTATGCACTTTTCTTCGAGTTCGAAGACCTTACCTGCCGCTTCTTCGGCATTGATGCGGGCCGTCCGCAGTTGATCGAGCGCGCGTGCAAAATCGACCAGTTCCGCATCGGGAGGGATCACCTCAAGTTTCAGGCTGTTTGCGAGTGCTTTTCTTCTCTCTTCGAGACCTACCTCCATTTCGGTGAGCCCTTCGAGCTCACTTTCCAGTGACCGTCGTTCCACATCGCGATCGCGCACCCGCTGCATGCGGGCATCAAGCGTCGCGATTTCACCCTCAATGCTACGCAACCGAAATTCTACCGACGGGACATCCCAGGCCTCGGGTTCCTCTATACCAAGCTTCGCAAACGTGCTTTCGGCGATGGCACGTGCACCAGAAAAAGCATTCAGGTACCGTAAGATGAACACCGGTATGGCAACGCCCAACCCAGCAGCCGCCAACAAGGCAAACGTCGGGTCGACGAACGCGGCCAAGCTAGCACCAACAACGGTCATCGCTATCGCGAGTAGCACCCAGGAGCGGCGCGCCCGGATCCTGTCTGAAAAGGTTTCAGGTTCCGGCGCGCGCAGCCAGGAACGCAACGTGTCGGCGAAACTTCTTAATTTTGCAAGCGTGCGTTGGTTTTCTTCAGGACGGTCGACATGCGTCAGAAGACGCAGTCGTTCCTGTATAGCTTTGAGTCGGGCCCCATGCCCTTCGACGGCACGCAGGAATTCGAATAGCTGGCCATGAGCGGCGAGATCGAGTGCCGACTCATCGACATTGCTGCCGCCGCATGCTGAAAGTGCGGCGGCAAGGGCATTCTGACTCGCACGATGCTCGGTTTTCGCCGTACCCAGCGCCAGTTCAACCCGGCCCAGCTCATTCCCATTTTCGCGCCAAATAGCGAGTGCTGCTTCATCCAACGTCGCGTCGAGGTGGGCATCACGTTTCGCGTCACGCGCAGCATCGCGTTGACCTTCGAGGATTCGGACCCGTCCGTCCAATGTGTCGATCTGACCCTGTAGCTGCTCAACTTGCTCGACTTCTTTGCCGGTCAGGTTAGCCAGTCCTTCGGGTAGGGCCGCTATCTCAGCCGTGACCTGGACGAATTCCTCAAGACGCCCCGCAAGGTCCAACGCGCGTTCAACCGCGACGAGCCGCCGAGCGCTTACTTCTGCTGAAGTGAGCTGTTCTCTAAGGGCATCGAACTGGTCGGCACGCCGCTGAAGGCCCGCCTGTTCTCCTTCCGCCTTCTGGACCTCATGTAATGCCGCGTTGAATTCGTTCCGCTCGCGGCGGCCATGCCGTGCACCGACCCCGGTGAACAGGTCGGAAGCAATCTGGTTGAGGTCGAAGCCACCCGACATCTGGCGGCGAATTTCAGATGCTATATCGTGGGTGCCATCCGCAGACGGATCGATCAGATCCCGTAGGCGGAGGAAAAAATACCGGTGATTATGGGCGGCCGGCAGGTTTGGCGCCGCGCTTTCTTCGCCACGAAGTTGCCATCGCACGCGTGAGCCATCACGTTCCGCCCTCCAGGCTTCTCCGTCCAGTTCAAATTCGCCGGTAACCGAGGTTCGCAACGACGACCCGCGACTTTCCCAGTACAGCCCTTCGACCGCTCGAGAAAGGCTCGATTTGCCAATAGCGTTCGGGCCAAACACAACATGAAAGCCGGCCCCCGCCGCATCGATTGTGAACGGCTGGTTGATCCCGGGCAGCTGATTGATGGTGAGCTGCTTCAGTTTCAAGAGCGATCACCCTCAGGATTGCCAGCAAGCATGGCATTGAGCGCTGCCTTCCCCGAACGCATGAGAAGGTCGCGTAAAGCATCGTTCGAGAGAGGGTCGGTGGCGTTGCGTTGATCCTCAACAGGCGACCAGTTATCCTCACGCGCGATAGGGCCCAACTCGGTTCGTGCCGCGTCGAGTATGACCTGCGATTGCTCATCGCCTCGCCCTAGGGCGAGGAGCCGCTGCGCCATCAGCGCGGCCGGATCGTCTCCCTTGGCAATCTCGATGACGTCCAGACGCAACTCCATCGCGTCGACGATTTTGTTGAAAAAGACGGCCGTTCCGTCGACGACCCGCCCCATATCGTTCCACTCGCCTGCAGCGACCCGTTGCCGGATTTCCTCATAGTGGGGGCTTGCTCCGGTCAGGCGCGCGCGTAGACCGAGCGCCTGCGGCGCAACCCCGGATTCAACAAATTGGCGGACAAATCTTTCCGCTTCGGCGAGTAACCTGTCGGGCACGTCCTCGACATGTTCGAGGCCGCCGATCGAAATGGACACGTGCTCCCAGCGCAACGGCGCGAGCGGTACCTGTTCGAGATGCAAGGGACCACTATTCGGCACGCGCACGAGCCAGGGCCCGTGTGGACCCGTTTCCGACGGATCGAGGCCAACGAGAGAACCGAGATAGCCGGACGGGCGACGCCCCGCCGACGCAGCGAGGTTATCGAACGAGGGTTTATGAATGTGCCCAAGAAGCCAGGCATCGTAGCCGGTATTATCGAGCTCGCCCTGGCGGATCGGCGCATAGCGTCCGCCGGACGCGTCAAGATCGGCATGTAGCAAACCAATCCGGGGGATGCCTGCCGCAGGCGCCGGGAACGGGTTGGCTAATAATTGTGCGACCGGGCTTTGGCGCACGTAGCGTTCTCCAAAGGACCAGCCAACTACCTCGGTTATCGGTGTCTGATTCTTTGTAATGGTCCGCGCTTCCCACTGGCCACCGGCGCCCAACAGGCTGAACCCGTCAATTACCGCCGCCAATCGTGGCAGCGCCTCGAAATCATGATTACCCGCGACGGCTATGACCTGGATATCCTCCGCAAGGAGCCGCCTTATGGCGTCCTCAAGCGGCAGGATTGCCTCGAACCGGGCGTTGGAGCTTTCGACGATGTCGCCGGCAAACATCACGGCATCAACTTTCTGCTCGATCGCCAAATCGACGGAACGCCTCAGCGCGGCGGTCGGCGTGAGTTCGCGGGGGTCAAGGCCCCAGGACGGAAGCGCATCGGGCAGGCCGGAGCATGCCGTGCCGAGATGGACATCACCAATCGCAAGGATCGCCGCGCCGTCACCCATTTGGTTCTGATCCGATCAATTCTACCGGAAGAGAGTGGACCATAGACAACGGCGTACATTCAATCCGTGTGATGCGAAGACCCGCCCGCACAATGGAAACTAGATGGGGGAAAAGGGCGTTGTAAAGCGGCAGAGCAAGGCGATGAAAAGCACATAAAATCGTGTTTGCAGATAGCTCATAGAGGGTTGGTTGAAACGCAATACAAACTGGGAAAGTTGTTTCAACTTCGACAAGCGATCATCGCTTACCCGGGGTGGTGACTAGATCGAGGCGCGACGCGGAAACACCTAGATGAATCTATGCCAGTTGGACCAACCGAACAACAATGCCATGGGCGGTGTTTTCCCTGGCGGTCCGGCGAGGCAAACCGAAACGATTTCAATCGGATCGAGTGTGTCATTGTTGGGTCGGCCAAACAGATCCTTGAAGTGCCAGGTGATAGAGGGCGTGGCGCTGCCTTTTCGCGCGCCGTCACGTGGGTTATCATTCACCAGATCCAAATGAAATGCTCGGGCGATCAAAAAATGCGATTTCAACAATCCTTTGATCTGGCTGAAATTCCCGATGCCTCATTCGACTAGATCGATCTGCCAGAGAACGCGTGAATGGTTGGCCGATGGTGATGCGCGCCCGTTTTTGACATTCGTCGATCAAAGAGGATCCGCCCACGAACTCAGTTATGGAGAATTCGACAAATACGCTCGTCGTATCGCCGCCCGTCTTTTGGAGCTGGGGTGCAAGCGCGGTGATAAGGTTTTGTTTTGCCGCTCACATTCCGTGGTGCTTCTCGCGAGCATAGCTGGATGCCTGTTAGCCGGTATCGTTCCGGTAGTTTTCGCGAGCCCCTCGCAGAAATTCTCGACGGAAAATTACCTGGAAATGATACGCACCCTGAGCAGCCAACTTCAACCGGACATGGCGGTCATCGACGATCATGTATTGAAGGTGGTTCGGGACATTTTCCCGTTCAAGCTAGTTGGAGGCAGTTCCTTCGCGCCGGGTTATCTGCGAAAAATCCTGGGTATCCGAGGGGCTAAGTTTCAAGCCCCAAAGGATAGCGTGGCGTTAATTCAATATAGTTCACGAACCACCGGGTTGAAAAAAGGCGCGGTATTGACAGAAACCGCGCTCCTCGATCAAGTCGATAACTATGCAGCGGCGCTGAACATGTCGTCCGACGATCGAATCGCCAGCTGGCTGCCATTGTATCATGACATGGGGCTTGTCGCCGGCTTTGTAATGCCTTGGATTTTAGGCCTGCCGATTGTTTCAATGTCGCCGTTTGATTGGTTGATCCGACCGGAGTTTTTTCTAAAAACCGTCACGGCATCCAGGTCGACGCTGATGTGGCAGCCAAATTTCGCGTTCTCCCACCTAGCCCGATTATTTCAAGGCAAGGATCTTTCGGGTATTGATCTGTCCTCGCTGCGAATGGTCATTAATTGTTCCGAACCGATTACCGAATCCGCCCACGCGGCGTTCCTTGATGTCTTTGCGGCGTGCGGTATTTCCGACCGTCAACTGGCTACCTGTTATGCCATGGCGGAAACAACATTCGCCGTCACCAATTCCGTCGCGAATTCCACTCCCGTCAAGAAAGCCGTCGCCCCGGCCAGTCTTGGCCTTGGCGAGGCGGTGCGGCCAGGAGAGATGACGCTCGTGTCCTCGGGCCGGGCCATCCCCGGGACGAAGGTTGAAATCGTCGACGAGAGTGGCCGGCCGCGAGAGACAGGCATCGTCGGAGAAATTCGTATCGCCTCCGAATCCATGATGAGCTGCTACCTCGGTATCGACCCCAGCGAGACTTTCACCACCGAGAGGTCTTATCCGACGGGCGATGTGGGTTTCTTGCAGGGCGGTGAATTGTTCGTCCTTGGTCGCAAGGACGACACGCTTATCGTCCGGGGACAAAACGTCTACCCACAATCCGTCGAAGAGTTGGTGTCGCTGGTTTCAGGCGTGGTTCCGGGCCGCTGCGTCGCCTTCGGATCGCGCCTATTCTCAAAAGACAGTGAAGACCTGATCATCCTGGCGGAGAGTCGGGAAACGGACGCTAGGCAGCGATCCACGATCGCAGCTCGGATTACCGCGAGTATTGCCAAGGTCTTGGATGTTCCGCCGCGCGAAAGCTAAATCGTGGACCATATGAGCTTGAAAAAATCAACCTCGGGAAAAATCTCTCGAAACGCGAACAGAGACATTTTTGAACAGTCCAATGAACGATCGAGCCCGCGCGATGAGCACGAGTCCAAGACCGAGTTTGCGACGGCCCTCAGATCCTTCATCCACGACGAATTCGCCAAGGGCCGGGAAATCACCGACCAGACACCGTTACTCAGTGGTGGATTGGTGGATTCCCTAGGCTTGGTGAATGTGCTGCTTTTCGTCGAGGAGACCTTGAAGAGGCAGGCACCATTGCCAACCGTCATTGGGTTTCATCACTACGACACCATTGAGCGCATCATTTATCTATTCGGCCCACATTCCGAGGTCGCCGACTTTACCGGTATTCCCACCCCTAAACCGGCACGGGAAGAGAAGCTCCAGCGCTATAAAAATAGCCAACGGGATTTTGATTTTATTTTGTTTTCTTCGAGTACCATGATGTTGACGCCAACTCGACGCCTTGCCGCCATTGGACATAATGCTTTTAATTTTTCGCTTTCAGGCGGTAGGGTTATCGACTTCTATACGTTGCTAAGATTTGTCGAAGAAAATGGATCGCGAATGCCACGGCGCATTCTCATGGGATGCGACCCCGATACGATCTTGCGTAAGTCCTTATCGCCTTTATTCAAGGACCCAAATCCGGATTTAGAACCCTTCTTGGAAGAAATACGGATTTCCGTGAAACGTGACCCGGTCGAATCGAATGATGGAGGATCCGATAGAAGTTCGAGACTGGCTGCCCGATTAAGGCAATTGCAAGACTCCGAATGGTCGCCGAAGCAGTACGACTTTGAACTAGTGGCCAATGGTGACCAGATCAGGACCGATCGGATGGCAACGAACCAACTGAGCATTTCCGATGACGCAATTCGGTCGGATCTGTCGGGGAAAAAAATTCACATCGACCAAATACTTGATTTTGTCCCTCCCCGAAATGGCCGGGCCATGATGGGACTGGCCGAGATCGCGCGGCGCCACGACATCTATGTTGATATTGTTCTGCCCCCCGTTCATCCCTTGTATCGGGCGGAAATTTCCAATGATCCAAAATACCGGCGCGGTATCGACCTGACCCATGGCTTGATCGAATATGCGAAATTCGAAAATCTTACCGTCCATGATTTTTGTGACATTCGGTCATTCGGGGGCGTGACGGGGGACTTCGACGATTCAACGCATCCTGGTCCAGAGAATTGTTTCCGGGTTTTGCGAAAACTGTTCCCTGGTCTGGACCGGTAGGAATATTTGGTCCAAGACACGATCGAGCACGCGGCAATCGCAACAGACCATGACCCCGGAACATTCTCGACGGCGTGGGTGCGGAAAGTGATTTTTTTAAAGGCGATGCGGCTTATAAAGCTGGCGACTATGCGGAAGCGGTGAAGTGGTGGCGCAAGGCGGCTGAGCGGGGTGATGCGACAAAGCTGAGAGATTTCCTTGTAGAGAAAGGTCTGTCTGGACGCTCTATCGTCCGGGTTTTCACCACCATCAAAGCAGTCTTCAATTTTGTCTGCTCAGAATATGGATTGGATCTGAAGAACCCATTCTCCGGCGTTTATATGAACCGGACTGATGGGGTTAAAGAGAGAGTACCCGTACCTCAAAAAGCTATCGCCCGTGTTCAATCAGAATGCGTGAAGCTTGATGACGATATCCGATGGATCAGTGCCTTAATCAGCGATACCGGCATGAGGCTGTCAGAAGCGGTTGGACTCGCTAAGACCGATATTGTCCTCGACCATCCACACCCACATGTCGTGATCAAGCCGCACCCTTGGCGAAGGCTCAAGACCCAAGGCAGTAAGAGGATCGTACCTCTTGTTGGATCAGCACTCTGGGCAGCTAAGAGAGCAACCGAGGCATCAACCAGAGACCATCTCTTCCCTCGCTATATCCGTAACGGAGATTGTCTTTCGAACTCAGCCAGTGCGGCTATTAACAAATGGTTGAAGAACCATATGCCCAGGGAATGCAGCATCCATAGCTTTAGGCATTCGATACGGGATAGGCTTCGTGCGGTTGAATGTCCGAAGGATATTGTCGATCAAATCGGTGGCTGGTCGTCAGGTTCAATTGGGGAAGGATACGGACAAGGGTACCCGATTGAAATTCTCTCCAAGTGGATGAGGGCCATTGCTCTCAATCCTGGGGTCACCGTGCAGTAGGGTGATAACTGCACTGGCTCAATCAACAGCTTGTGATCAAGCGTCCCGGACTGATTTGGTCCGCAAAGAGAAGTTAATCCGCCTGGACTCGTAATGCCCTCCGAGATCATTCGGAACCATCCGATTGAAATAGAAAACACCACGCTTTTGGTAGGTGTAGGAGACCTGATTTATCACCCGAATTATCTACCCTCTTCGTCTGACCTAGACAAAGTGCAGATGAATCAGTGTGTTATGAGGATAAATGGTATCACGTAAGCTAACCAATTGATCTGCAACACAAAGCGGTGTTTTGGCTGTGTGTGGGGTAGACAATATGGTAGACACTTTTGGTACGCATTATCTGTATCGTAAGCGCGACGTTTTCTACTTCAGCCGTCACGTGCCGGTTGATGTAAGAGCGCATTACGGGTTCGGGCGGATCGTTCGGTCTCTCAGAACCAAATCACATAGCCGCGCCGTTAAGACGGCAATCGTGTGGTCGGAACATCTTGAACAAGCTTGGGCGAAGCGTGATGTCCAAGCCCTTGCTCGGCATTCTTCCCTGCAGCAAACTCAAAAATATATTGAGGTCTCGCCTGATACCCCTCCCTTTTCAAGGAGCGAGCTACAGCGCCTTCGCCCGCTCGCTCAAGCTGGCCTTATCGATCTTATTCGTGCCCGCCAACGGCATTTCCTCCATGAAGATCGCCCGGCGGGGGAATTGATAGGCCGGGCCGTTGGCTCTGGCGTAGGCCTGTACCTCGGCCTCGCTCATCTTGGTATCTCCGGCCGCCACGATGAAGGCGATCGGGGCGGCACCGCGCACCGGATCGTCCAACGGGACCACGGCGGCTTGGGCGATGTCCGGATGAGTCTCCAGCATCTTTTCGACTTCGCCCGGATAGACGTTCTCGCCGTTGCAGACGAACATGTCGTCTTCCCGGCCGATGATGTAGAACCAGCCGTCCTTGTCCCGGTGCATCACGTCTTTGGTGTGGTACCAGCCGTCGTCCATCACCTCGTCGGTTTTGGCGGTGAGGTTCTTGTAACCGGTCATGTTGGTGTGCGACCGCACCTCCAGCACGCCGGTATTTTCATCCGCTCCGCCGACCAAACGCAGCTCAACCCCCGCATTTTGATAGCCCAGGGACAGGTTCGGGCGTAGCAAACCGTCCGGGTGCGAGCCAAAGGCGCTGGGGCCGTGTTCGGTGGTGCCGTAGAGATTGAACACGGTAGCGTTCGGGAACCAACCCTGCACCTCGTCGAACAGGGATTGGGTCAGCGGGGCCGAGCCCATGCTCACCCATTCAACGCCGGACAGGTCGGTCGACTTCATGATCTCGGTCTCGCGGATGGCGCGGGCCAGCATGGTCGGCACCGAGGTCACCCAGGTGACACCGAACCGTTCGATCGAGCGGATATATGCGCTCACATCGAAGCGCGGCAACAGCACCAGCGACGCATTCATGTAGGAATTGAGTTTGGCCGAGAACAGCCCGTTCATGTGATAGAGCGGCGCGGCGATGAGGAAGCGCTGCCTGACCAGGGTCTCGCGCTGCCCGTTCAGGCGGGAGAGTGCGAAGAGGTGGCTGCGATGGTCCAATAGCACGCCCTTGGGCATGCCGGTCGACCCTGAAGTATAAAGGATCATCGCGGTCTCACCGATTTCGGGATCAATGATCTCGAACGCCCCCGGATCCAACAACGCTTCGAACCCGTCCGCCCCGTCGCGGTCGAAATGCACCGCGTCATAGCCCTCGGGACAACGGTCCCGGCCGACACCGTCCAGCAGCACCAACTTGGTCTCGCTGTCGGTCAGCACGTGGGAGGTCACGTTCTCCGGCTGCTTGTGATTGACCGGCACACAGACCATGCCGGCCCGCATGATGCCCATATAGGCGGCGAAATAGGGCACCGAGTTCTCGGCGATCAACGAGATAGCATCCCCACGCTTGAGCCCACGCTTGAGCAGGCCGCGGGCGATCGCGTTCGCCAGATCGCTCAATTCCCGGTGGCTGTACTCGCGCGCATCGCCCGAAGCCAGATCGATGATCGCGACTTTATCCAGATCCCCGCCCTCGGGGATTAGGCCCCCGAGATTGGTCGCCATGCCGTCACCCATAATTCACGCCTCCTCTTACGGCACCAATACGGCCTTGCCGACGATCTTGCGGTCGATCAGCTCCTGCAAGGACTTTCCGAGCTCCGGCAACGGCCGGACCGAATCCTTGACCGGGATGATCTTGCCGTCGCGCACCAGCTCCAACAGGCTGGTCAGATCATCACGGGCCCAACCGTTCGAGCCCAAAATGTCGAACTCGAAGGACCAGATGTAACGAATGTCGGTTTTGGGATCATAACCGTTGGTCGCTCCACAGGTAAGCAACCGGCCTTCCCGCTTCAAGGCGCGGAAACATTCGGTCCAACTGTCGCCGCCATTGTAATTGACGATCACATCCGCACCGCCGCCGCCCTCGAACACCCGAGGCTTGCCCCACAGCTCGCGCACCACCTCGACATAGTTCTGCTTGGAGGTATCGATGATGTGGTCGGCGCCTAATTCCTTGAGCTTCTCGCCCTTGGCGGCGGAGGAGGTACAGGCCGCGACCTCGGCACCCACCATCTTGGCGAGTTGGATGCAACAGGACCCTACCCCGCCGCTGGCGCCCAAAATCAAGACCTTGTCACCGGCCACGACCCGGCCGCGCTTGAGGATCATCTTGTGCGCCGTGCCATAGGCGATCGGCAGACAGGCGGCATCCACGGTGGAAACTCCGTCGGGGATTTTGACCAAATTGCCAGACGGGATGGCGATGAAGTCACTGGCCCCGCCGATCACCGTCTCGCCCAACACGCCGCCCTTACCGAACATCGCCGGATCGACCATCACCTTGGTGCCCAGCGGCCATTCAGCCGCATCGACGCCGTCGCCATACCCGACGATCTCGCCCGCGACGTCACCGCCCGGGATCATCGGCAGCGGTGTCTTCAGGCCGGGGATCTTGTTCAGGATCATCGGATCGAAGCCGTTCAGGGCCACAGCCTCGACCTTGATCAGGCATTCACCGGGCTCAGGCACCGGATCGGGGAAGTCGGTATAGGCCAGCTGTTCGATACCGCCGTGCCGCTCAAAAACAATCGCTTTCATGTCGTAAATTCCGTCCTTGGATTATCGGGCTCTAAATTTGCTTGGCTTTAGATCTTCTTACCAGCCGTCGACGTGCCGGACATCGCATCCGTATATTTTTGAGTTTGCTGTAACGAAGAATGCCGAGCAAGGGCTTGGGCATCACGCATAGAACCGACAGAAATGGAGGCAGGGTTCTGGACACTGCTTGATAAGCAATCGCCACGACCCTGATGCTCACCGCTGCTACCGCCAATGCCAGCTCCATGTTTGATCCCTTTAAGGCGAATACCTCTGGTGCGTTTGGCTCTACCCATTCGGATACCCTGATCAATAACCCGACAACGAGAAACCCGGCGTACTCACCAATCTGCTTTGGCTGCACCAGCTCGATCACCGGGTTACCCCGAACCGAGTTCGGTCGCCCACATACTCGGAGTAATGGCACCCATGTGGACGGCTACTATCGAAGCCGGCGGTAAACTTCAGGGATGCTTGATGCAGTGGCGGCACCTTGGGGTGCTGCCAGCCCCCCCCCACGCAGCCCGCCGAGCATCGCTCCTATGCAAGCGATTGTTTCAGCCATTCTTGTCAACCTTGGTTGTAAAACGTCGCCGTGGATCTGGTGTTCCCGGAGGCGTAGGACCCGCCAGCCTTCCCGCCGCAGGCGACGGTGGTTGCGCCGGCCGCGTTTTCGGGTTGCCTCGATCTTCGTGGCCCAGGGAGGCGACAACTTGTGACGCCATTGGGGAAAGTGCCACCCGTGTCAAAAGTCGCCATCGATAAAGACAACGAGGCGGGCCGATCGGAACACGATGTCCGGGCGTCCGGGGAGGGCTCGGACATGTTGATTGTGTTGCGAAGTTGGTTAGCACTGGTGCCTTAGTGGAGACATGAACTCCGCCCCTGGGCACCACTTTAAGTGTTATCACGTAAGCTAACCAATTGATCTGCAACACAAAGCTGTGTTTTAGGCGTTTGTGGGGTAGTTTAGGTTAAAGGCTGGTATGGTTGAGAGTTTTCCTTTCCCTGTTAATCAGCCTTTAAATGCACCGCTTCTTTCTCTCTATGGCCCTGGATCCCAACGGACCTACTTATTCATAATTTTTGATAGCAATTATTAAGAGAAAACAAACTGTAAATATGGCCGGTAGGTAGAGGCCATAAAAGGTCTAACTGACTTAAAACAAAGCACGGTTAGAGGGTTTGATAGCAAAATTTAGCTTTTAAATTAGCCAGCTAGAAGTGACCTAATCCAGAGTTAATTTTTCTTGTTGCAGAAAGCTCAAAAACACATTGAGGTATTCCCCGATGCGATGAGGACGGTGGTGGGCTGATGAAACGACTTCTCACAACGCTGGTGATTTTGACGGGCTTATTAGGCGGTGCTGGGGCTGTGTGGGCTGATGCGCAAAGTAATTTTGCCAAAGGCTACGAGGCGATCAAGGACGGCGACAAGCCGCGCATGGATTTGCTGCTCGATTACGGGATTGAGATCGGCACCTCGTTCGGCCTGCTGCATGGCAAGATCTGGCGCATCGGCACCATGGGGCATGTGTGCCGCAAGCCGAACATCCTACGCTGTCTGGACGCACTGGAAACGGTGCTGCGGCGCAATGGTTACACTTCTGGAAAGGCGGGGGCCGGCGTTGATGCCGCCTATGATGTCTATGGCTGATGACGCAATTGATAACCTATTCAGCGCGCCGCCCAAGCTGGTGAATGTCGGCCTCGAGAGTTTCGCCGAGGAACTGACAGCGCAAGGCGTGGAGGTGGTTCAGGTCGACTGGTCACCCCCGGCCCGAGGCGATGCCCGGCTGGCGGACCTGCTCTCCAAGTTGAGCTGGTAGCGGATATGTCAGACCTCGTAAACAAGATCGCCGGCGCCAACGAAGAGGCGGTCCGCCGCATGTTGGCGGCCGATCCGGTGCTGATCGATGTCATCCCGGCCAATGAGGCGATCCCGGAGTTGAAGCCCGGGATGATCCTGCATGCCGGCCCACCGGTTGACTGGGAGCGGATGTGCGGCCCGATGCGCGGTGCCATCGCCGGTATCGCTGTCTTTGAAGGTTGGGCCGACGACCTGGCGGATGCCGAGGCCAAGGCTGCGGCCGGCGCCTTCGATTTTCATCCAAACCATCATTTCTCCGCCGTCGGTCCGATGACCGGCATGACCACCATCAGCCAACCGGTCATGGTGGTCGAGAACCGCACCTTCGGGAACCGCGCCTACTGCACGATCAATGAGGGGTTGGGCAAGGTGATGCGGTTTGGCGGCAATGACGCCGAGGTGTTGGACCGGTTGCGCTGGCTGCGCGACGGATTGGGCCCGGCCATAGGCGCTGCTCTGCGCGAGATGGGCGGCGTACCCTTGAAGGCGGTCGTGGCGCGCGGGTTGACCATGGGTGATGAGATGCACCAGCGTAATGTCGGCTGCTCCGGCCTGATGCTGCGCGCGATTTCCCCAGCACTGGCCCGTACCGCCGCTGACACACAAGAGCTGGCGCGCGCGTTGGCCTTTATCGGTGGGAATGATCAGTTTTTCCTCAACATCGCCATGGCATTGGGCAAGGCGATGATGGATCCGGTGCGCGATATCGAAGGCTCGACCGTTGTTACCGCGATGAGCCGCAACGGTACAGACTTCGGCATTCGGGTGAGCGGCACCGGCGATCAATGGTTCACCGCCCCGGTGGAAATGCCAGAGGGCTTGTATTTCCCTGGTTATACCGATGCGGACGCTAATCCGGACATGGGCGACAGCACCATTGTCGAGACCATCGGGCTGGGTGGTTTCGCCATGGCGGCCGCACCTGCGGTGGCCGGGTTCGTTGGCGCCGGCAGTGCGTCTGAGGCCGCCAACTTCACCCACGCGATGGCCGAGATCGCCCTTGGTGAGAACCCGGAATGGACCATCCCGGCACTGGATTACCAAGGGGTGCCGACCGGCATCGACGTGCGGTTGGTGGTCGAAACCGGCGTGGCACCGACCATCAATACCGGCATCGCCCATCGCGAGCCGGGTGTCGGCCAAGTCGGGGCCGGCGTGGTCAAGGCGCCGTTGGGATGCTTCGAGCAGGCATTGGTGGCCTTGGCCGAGCGCATGGGGGTAGCATGAGCATGATCCTTAACCAGGTTCGCCGGGGATACTTCCTGGATTCAGTTGCGTTGATGCGGATCTCGCGCACGGTGGCGGGGTTGGATGGTGTGGAAGAGGCTGCCTTGATGATGGGCTCTCCCTCCAATCTGGGCATCATGTGCGATGCCGATTTGCTGGATGAAGTTGGTCGAGCCGCCGCCGGGGGCGATCTGATCCTGGCGGTGCGGGCGGCCGACCAGGCGGCGGGCGAAGCGGCGCTGGCTAAAGCGTCCGACTTGCTGGAGCGCCGACCGAGTGCGGCTGGTACTGGCAATACTTGGCGCTCGAAGACCCTGCGTTCAGCGGTCAAACACCTACCCGGCGCTAATCTGGCGCTGATCTCGGTGCCCGGTGATTTCGCTGCCGCCGAGGCCCGCAAAGCGCTGCGTGCCGGCCTGCATGCGATGATCTTCAGCGACAATGTCTCCATCAAAGATGAGCTTGACCTGAAGCAAGAGGCCCGCGCGGCCGGATTGCTGGTCATGGGCCCGGACTGTGGCACCGCGATCATCGGCGGGGTGCCGTTGGCCTTCGCCAATGTGGTGCCGCGCGGCGATATCGGGATCATCGGTGCGTCGGGCACCGGTATCCAGGAAATCTCCTGCCTGATTGCCCAAGCTGGCGGTGGGGTCTCTCATGCGATTGGTGTGGGGGGACGCGACCTGAAGGCGGAAATCGGTGGCATCACGACGCTGATGGCGATCGATGCCCTGGCCTGCGATCCGGCGACCCGCCATGTGGTCCTGATCTCCAAACCACCGGCTGCCGAAGTGGCGCGCCGGGTGCTGGAACGTATCGGCGCCAGCCCGAAAAGCTACACGGTCTGTTTCATCGGCGCCGAGGAACTCGATCTGCCGGCCAATGCGCGTGCGGCGAGCACGTTGAAGGCGGCGGCGCTGGACGCGATGCAGATCAATGCCCTGCTCGGCACGGTGCATACGGTTACAGTGCCAGATGCCCGCGCGGGATCCATCCAAGGTTTGTTCTGTGGCGGCACTTTAGCGGCTGAAGCGCAGGTGATTTTTCGTGCAGCCGGACTTGCGGTTGCCTCCAACGCGCCGATCCCGGGTATCGAGCCGCTTGCGGGTTCAACGGCGCTACATCGCCTGATCGACCTGGGCGAGGATGAATATACAGCCGGCCGGCCGCACCCGATGATAGAACCGGCCGTGCGTGATGATGTTCTGGCCGAAACCTTGCGCGATCCCGACGTTGCCGTGGTGTTGTTGGATGTGGTGATAGGGCTCGGCGCGGATGAGGATCCGGCGGGGCATGTGGCCCGCGAGGTTGCGGGGCGCGGTGCTGGCGGTCCGATTGTTATCGCCTCGGTGACCGGTACCGACGGCGATCCCCAGGGACGCTTGGCCCAGATTGAGAAGTTACGGGCGGCGGGTATCCATGTTGCCGCCTCGAACGCGGATGCGGCTGAGCTTGCCGTTGCCTGTATCGGCGCGGGAGCTTAACCGAGTTGTGAGTGCTGCCCTTCGGGGACAGAATGAGGATTTGTCATGAATGATGCGGCCATCCCGGACAAGCTGCTGATCGCCATCGGCGGCAATGCGACCCATCCCGAGGATATCGAGGGCACGTCGGCGGAGCAAGCGCAGATCGCCGCCGAGACGGCAGCAGCACTGCTGCCGATCGCCATGTTGCCGAACCAGCTCGTGGTCACCCATGGCAATGGCCCGGTGGTGGGCAAGATCCTGATGCGCCAGGCGCTGACCCGCGACCGGATTGCGCCGATGCCCCTGGACATCTGCGTCGCCCACAGTCAGGGCGGCATCGCATATCTGCTGGTGCAAGCGATGGAGAACGCGCTGCGCGAGGCGGACAATGATCGCCACGTGGCCTGCCTTCTGACCCAGGTCGAGGTGGATCCCGACGATCCGGCCTTCGAGAACCCGACCAAGCCGATCGGGCCATTCTTCAGCGAGGAGGACGCACGTGCGGTCTCCGAGGAACTCGGCTGGTTGATGAAGGAGGATTCCGGGCGCGGTTGGCGCCATGTGGTGCCCTCTCCCAAGCCGCGCCATATCTGTGACGTCTCGTTGGTTCAGGTGCTGGCCCGGCGTGGCACGGTGGTGATCGCCGGCGGCGGGGGTGGCATCCCGGTGATCCGGGGGCCGAAAGGTGTGCGCCGTGGGGTGTCCGCCGTGGTCGATAAGGATCTGACATCAGCGCACATGGCCAATGTACTGGGGATCGAGACCCTGATGATCCTGACCGCCGTGCCCAAGATCGCCGTTCATTTCGGCACGCCGCAACAACGTGATCTCGACACGGTCACGGTGCGCGAACTGAGAGCGCTGCACGCCGAAGGTCACTTCCCGCCGGGCAGCATGGGCCCGAAGGTCGAGGCGGCGATCCGCTTCCTGGAGGGCGGAGGTGAGCGGGCGATCATCAGTGATTTGCAGACCGCCGTTTCAGCGCTCAAAGGCGAGAGCGGGACCCACGTGGTACCGGATGAGGACTGAGCTGTTGGTTGAGACGATCGGCGCCAAAGCGCGCTCGGTCCTGAAAGCCGGTGCGGTCGGCAAAATCACCGCCACCTTCGAGCACAGCTGTTATCTGGAGGCCGGCGGCGACTGGATTTGCCTTGCTGCCGGCGGAACCGGGCGCAGCCCGATCACGCTCACCTGCCAACAATTTGGGAACGACTGGCCCAGCGGCCAATTGCGCGAAGGCCTGCCGGTTCGCGTGGATCGCGACGGCCTGCGCCTGGGCGCAAACATCCGCTTTGTCACGGCTGACGCTGTCACTTGGCGGCCAGCGCCGCCGCCGGATTGGACCGTCGCGAGTTTTGTCGATGGTTTGAATCTGCTGCGCGAGCATGCGTCCGGGATGCTGCCGCAAGAGGGTTTGGCGGCTTTTCTGTTGGATGATGCGCCCAATCTTGTCGGTGCACCCGTGCCACGCGAAGCGGTGGCGGCGGCACTATCGATTGCCCTGTTGCGGGATTGGCTGGCTCAGAGTTCCGGACCAGCGGACCAGGGTATCACCGGCCTGGTCGGGCTTGGCCCCGGCCTTACGCCGTCGGGCGATGATCTCCTCGGCGGGGCAATGATTGCTTTGCATCTATTGGGTTGCCCGGAGAGGGCCGCAGAGCTTTACCGCACCATCCGGCCCGCTTTGGCTAATGGGACCAATGCGGTGAGCCGGGCGTTGTTTGCTGCCGCCGCCGAGGGCATGGGTGGCGAGAGCCTGCATGCGGCTCTGAGCGCGGTTTTGAGCGCAGATCGGGCGGTTATGACGGAGCGCTTGCAGGCGATTGATCGGATCGGCCACAGTTCTGGCTGGGATGCGCTGACCGGTGCGATTATGGTGCTGCGCCATTGGGCCAGAACACGCCCGGATCAGGGGCAGGAGTGACGATCGATGCTTCACACCGCGCGCAGCTATCGCGGCATGGTGACTGCCCCGCATAACCAAGCGGCCCGCGCCGGATTGCGGGTGCTGGAAGAGGGCGGCAACGCGATTGAGGCCATGATCGCGGCTGCGTCCACCATTGCCGTGGTCTATCCGCATATGAACGCGCTGGGCGGCGATAATTTCTGGCTGATCTCCGAGCCCGGCCGAGATGTTGTCGGCATTGATGCCTGCGGGGCTGTGGCCGGATTGGCGGATGTCGATTTTTATCGCGCTGCCGGCCATCAGGCGATCCCGTCGCGCGGGGCCTTGGCGGCTTTGACCATGGGCGGTGCCGTCTCCGGGTGGCAGGAAGCCCTGGCGGTCAGTGAGGGTTGGGGCGGGCAATTGCCGCTCTCTCGATTGCTGGAAGAGGCGAGCTTTTTGGCGCGCGACGGCATCGCCGTGCCGCGCACTTTGGCGGACAATCTGGCGGGCAAGCGCGCGGAACTCGAAGGCGCTCCCGGCTTCGCCGACCATTACCTGGCTGGGGGTGAAGCATTGAAGCTCGGCCAACGGTTCCGTCAACTGGCCCTGGCCGCGACCTTGGACCGATTGGGCCGGGTCGGTCTTGATGATTTCTACCGGGGTGATTTGGCGCGAGAGATCACCGCCGGGTTGGAACGTGCCGGCACGCCCCTGCGGTTGGCGGACTTTGAACGCCATCAGGCCTTGCGGGTAAAGCCACTCTCGGTCGATGTCGCCGGCCACACGGTCTACAACTTGCCGCCGCCGACCCAGGGCTTGGCGTCCCTGATCCTGCTGGCCGTCTATGCCCGCTTGGGCGTGAATGAGGTCGAAGGTTTCGAGTTCATTCACAACCTAATCGAAGCCACCAAATGCGCCTTTCGCGTACGCGATCGCCATGTGGTTGATCCGGCCTATATGTCGGTCAATCCGGCTGATTTCCTAACCGATGCCGCTCTTGATGCGATGGCGGCCTCGGTTGATCCAGCCAATGCGGCCCCTTGGCCCAATCCGTCCAAGCCCGGCGATACGGTCTGGCTCGGCGCGATCGACGGCGAGGGGCGGGCGGTTAGTTTCATTCAGTCGATCTATTGGGAGTTCGGCTCCGGTGTGGTGTTGCCCAATCATGGAATTACCTGGCAGAATCGGGGCATCAGCTTCAGCTTGGCCGACGGGCATCACAACCGCCTGGAGCCGGGCCGGCGGCCATTCCACACCATCCAGCCCGCCCTGGCGCATCTCTCGGACGGGCGGGTGATGAGCTACGGCACCATGGGCGGCGAGGGCCAACCGCAAACCCAGGCGATGCTGTTCGCCCGGCATGTGCTGTGCGGCCAGGAACTGCAGCGCGCGGTCACCGCCCCGCGCTGGCTGCTCGGTCGTACCTGGGGGGCTGAGACCACCAATCTGCGGATCGAAAACCGCTTCGAGCCGGCGGTGTATAAGGCCCTAAGGCAGGCCGGCCACGATATCGAGGTGATCGGCGATTATGACGAGATCATGGGCCATGCCGGTGCCCTGGTGCGTCACCCGGACAGCCTGATCGAGGGCGCCGCCGACCCCCGAAGCGATGGCCAGGCGGTTGGCTGGTAGGTTTTACGCCGCTGGCTGTAGCGATTGGATCGGCGGTTGTTCACTTTGTAGGGCGCGCCAGAGATCATAATTCGCCTGCAGCGAGACCCAAAAATGAACGTTGATAGGTGTAGGGGATCTGATTTATCACCCGAATTATCTACCCTCTTCGTCTGATCTAGACAAAGTGCAGATAGTCATATTTGTAAAGCCCCCGTTCTATGTACCACTTTCTGATAGGGTCTCGGGCATCGGTGGACGCATGTTCAGAGCCTGATGCGGGCGGATGTGATTGTACTGTTTCAGCCAAGTTTCGATGACGATTTGAGCCTGTCTGATTGATGTGAACCACTCTGCATTGAGAACCTCCCTGCGCAGAGTGCCGTTGAAGCGTTCGTTGTATCCGTTCTCCCAGGGGCTCCCCGGATAGATACGGATGGGCTTGATCCCAACCTTGGTAAGCCAGGTCTGAAAGTTCTCTGCGATGAACTCAGGACCATTGTCTGATCTGATGAACTCTGGTCTGCCGTGTTTCAAGAAGAGCGGATAGAGGGCTTCCAGAACCTCGGCATTGCCCATTCGAGTCCTCACGGCCACGCACAGAGCTTCGCGGGTGTATTCATCCAGCACGGTCAACATTTTATAGGGCCGGCCGTTGGCCAGCTTGTCATGGACGAAATCTATGCTCCAGATATGGTTCCGATATTTGGGGCGCAGCCGGATGATAGAGCTGTCCTTGTGATAGAGGCGCTTCCGCTTCCTGTGACGTTGCGGTATCTGGAGACCCTCTTCCCTCCACAGCCGCTCTACCTTCTTGTGATTGACTTGCCAGCCTTCAATGCGGAGTAACGCGGCAATCTTCCTGTAACCATAGCGGCCATACTGCTTTGCCAATCTGATCAAAGCCAGCCGAAGGCTGTCATCATTTTCAGGGGATGCCTCATAGCGCTGTGTGGACCGTGCCACGCCGATCGTTTTGCAAGCCCGCCGCTCGGATGATCCGAGTTTCTGACGCACATGGATTAGGGCCTGACGCAGATCGGCAATCGTCAGACCTTCGGCTTTAGATAATCGAGGCTCTCCCGCAGGATCAGCTTATCCAGCTCAAGGTCCGCAACAATTCTCTTGAGGCGGGAGTTCTCCTTCTCAAGGCCCTTGAGCTCCTGAAGCTGGGACTTGCCCATCCCACCGTACCTCTTGCGCCAATTATAGTATGTTGCATCGCTGATGCCTGCTGATCGGCAAGCCATCTCTACACTGCTACCAGACGCCAGACTGAGCTCTATCTGACGCAGCAGGTTCAATACATCTTCATCGGAATATCGCTTCCTTGCCATCCAAATACCTCCACACCTTCGTAAAATATCACGAATTACGTGGCACAGTTATAGGGGGGCAGGACAATCAGTTCGTTGATGGTTATTCAGCCCATCAGGAGAGAGTAGGGCAAGCTGTCAAGCCGCATCATAAATTAACATTTTAAGGGACCGCTTAACTTGGCTCAATCAATCCCTCCTAGAAATTCTATCAAGAGAACTAAACCCCAATCGAACCTGCCCATCCGGGAAAAACTCAACCGGGAGCTAGACCCGCAGAAGTTCGCCAAGCTTGAGTTAGAGCGGTTGAAAGTCTTAGAATAGGCTTATGGACATGTTTGATGACGGTGGTTGGTAAAGTTGATTAATTACTTATTAACATATGGTTAGAGTGTCTATTCCTTATGGGTATGCATATTAGAAGAGACGCGAGCCCCCAAGGGCGAGAGGGCTCTTCTTAATTAGGTATATAAAAGAGGGTTAGATATCCCCGGAGACTGTTCAGCCAAATCGAACCACCTCTCACTATGAAAACCGACGCTTTGCGCGTAAGCGCAAAACAGCGTAGCATCAACAAAGCTGGAGGCGGATCCCCCGTTACTAAAACGTGCTCGCTTACCCTTTTATCCTGACGATGGATACGCTGGCAGAAATTCATGAGAATAGAGCATAGCGACAGGAGGCGTTTATTTTATGAGGGAAGATAGCGCTAGACGGACCCGCCATCTGCACTCCGAACGCCAAGACTCCTTACCTATTGGGCCAATACGCCTCGCGGCTATGACAAAGTCTGTTCGTCTTCACTCTGGGCGACTAATGAGAATTTTTGATTAGTAAACCTATAATTAACTTAGGTGTTGACTGTATGGGTGACTAGCTACTTTTAAACGGTGAACTCAGCCTGGAGGCCCTCTGGAATGAAAGCAATCGACGAACCATTTCCTGGATACATTTATGACGCAGCAGCTTCTAGTCGAGCTGACGACCTCCAGAAAGCAGCGCGGGAGGCGATCCTTAAGCATGGTGATGGATCACTTTTTGATACGGAGCCTCAGCAAATCTCAAAGATAATGGCGGTACATGCTCAAAACCCGGAGGCTGACGGATGAGTTTGACGGACCTGACTCTTGCTGAGGCTGCAGAAGGGATTACCAACGGAAGGTTCTCTGCCTCGGAACTCACAGAGGCTACTCTCGCTCGTATTGAGGAAATAAACCCCAAACTTAATGCCTATATACATGTGGAATCCGAAATTGCTAGAACCGAAGCGGCATTAGTTGATGCTAATAGGGGCAAGGGAGAAACACTAGGCCCTTTGGCAGGTGTTCCGCTCGCTCACAAGGATATGTATTATCGCAAGGGCTCCCTAGCAACTTGCGGAAGCAAGATTCGTAGAGATTTTCGCCCAAGTGTAACGGCAACGGTCCTTTCGCGCTTAGGTTCCGCAGGTGCCACCTATATTGGGGGCCTCAATATGGCGGAATTTGCTTTTGGCCCGACCGGGCACAACGAGCACTTCGGGGCCTGCCGCAACCCCTGGGATATTTCACGCATTACAGGAGGATCTTCTTCCGGGTCTGGCTCGGCGGTTGGGGGGCGGCTCTGTTTCGGCGCTTTGGGGTCTGATACTGGTGGATCCATCCGGTTGCCGGCTGGTTTCTGCGGATTGGTTGGTATAAAACCCACTCAGACACGCGTTAGCCGTTATGGCGTTATGGGATTATCTTTCTCACTGGACAATGTGGGGCCTTTGACGCGGACAGTTTTAGATAATGCTATAATGCTCTCCGCTATTGCTGGGTTCGATCCTGAAGACCCAACGTCATCACAATTTCCCGTGGATGATTATGTCGCAGCCGCCAAGAACCCTATGGCAAATAATATCAAAATAGGAATAGCTCGCGGCTATTTCGAAAATGAAGCAGACGAGACCGCCCTAGTCGCAAGAGACACAGCTCTAGCTGCCCTCGTTTCAGCGGGAGCCAAACTTGTCGAGGTTGACGTTGGCGACCTAGACCGCATAAACGCGCTTGCAGGAGCGGTTATGGCACCCGAAGCAGCGACTTTGCATGCCCACTGGCTTCTCGAACGGCGTGAGGACCTTGGCGCCCAAATGCGGGCTCGATGCGAGGGAGGGTTCCGGATTAGCGGTGTTGATTATCTCTCCTCTCAGCAACTTCGACCAAAAATTGTTGCTAATTTTGTTGAGCGCGTATTTTCAGCTTGTGACGTGCTTGTGGCGCCGACCTTTAATATAGAAACCCCTACAATTCTGGAGACTGATATGGGCGCCTCACAAGGATTTGAGGCCGCGATCTCCCGTATCTCTAAATGTACACGCCCCTTCAACTATCTAACTCTTCCCTGTCTCGCATTACCAACCCCAGAATCTGTTGTTGGGATGCCGGGTTCTATTCAATTAATTGGGCCCCCATTTTCTGAGGCATCACTTTACAGAGTGGGGGCAGCATATGAATCTGAGACCGGTTTCCCAAGGAAAACCCCAATTATTTAGTCAGAAAAATTATAATCCTTGATGGCTATGCAAAATTCCCCGTCACAAAACAGCACCCGTACCCTAAATAATCTGACGGCGAACACTTCAGTTAACATTCGGATTCTACGTTAATTCAAGAGGACCATCCGCTAGTAGGCACCGCACCATGTAATCATCAACGCCGGCGAGCTGTGTTTCCGCCGGCACCTGAGCGCGACAGGCCGGATGTACGTGATCGCAGCGGGGACCGAACGCGCAACCTATCGGGAGTTGCGTCATGTCAGGGGGGGATCCAGGTATCGCTTTCAAACGCTTGCCGCGCGATGAACTATTAACCGTTGAGGAGAGGAGCCCCTTGGTATAGGGATGCTGGGGACTGTTAATGATTTTTTTAGTAGGGCCGATTTCAACAAACCGACCAGCATACATCACGGCAATCCGATCGGCGATCTCGACCGCGACCCCTACGTCGTGCGTGACGAAAATTACCGCCATACCGAGTTCGCGCTGCAACTCACGAAGCAGCAAAAGGATTTGAATTTGTACCGTCGCGTCTAACGCGGTGGTCGGCTCGTCAGCTAACAAAACGCTGGGTTGGCAAGCTAAAGCTAGGGCAATCATCGCCCGTTGACGCATGCCACCTGACAACTCATGCGAAAACGCTCGAAGCCGGCGTTCCGGGGAGGGAATCTGAACCCGTTCGAAAAGGTCCAAAGCCCGCTGCTGGGCTTCTGCGCCGCTGACGTTCTCATGACGACGGATGGATTCAGTGATCTGGCGACCAACGGTATATATTGGATCGAAAGAAACCGCCGGTTCCTGAAATATCATTGCAATTTCTGACCCTCGTAGATCTGCTAATTTCCTTTCAGTAAGGCTCAAAACGTCTTTCCCGCCAACTGTGACGCAGCCGGAGATTTGGGCTTGGCGCGGTAAAAGCCGCATTAGCGCGCGAAGGGTCACACTTTTACCAGATCCGGATTCGCCCAAAATGCAAAGAACTTCGCCTGGTTGAAGCGTGAAGTTCACCCCATTGACAGCATTTACGGTAGAATCGCGGCTCACGAACGTTACTTCAAGGTTTCTTACATCAACGATTGGTTGGTTCGCGCTGGTTCGTAATTCGCTCATGCTCGGCCATCCTTACTTTCATTTAACAACGTGTTGGGCCGGCGCTTTTGGGTGTCCTGAGCCGGGGACCAGCAAATGACACGCCACGCTATGTCTTTGCGTGATGCCACCTGCGAGCTCGGGCTCCCGTGTGGTACAGATAGGCGCTGAATAAGGGCAACGGGTGTGAAACCGGCATCCGGAAGGTGGATTGATCGGATTTGGCGGGTCACCCGGAAGCGGTGGTGACTCGGTGCGGCGATCTGGATCCATCGACGGCATCGCCGACAGCAGAGCCTGAGTGTATGGATGAAGGGTGTTTTCGTAAACGTCTTTCACGCTGCCTATTTCTACAATTTTTCCTAGATACATCACCAATACACGGTCACTTATGTATTGGACTACGTTAAGGTCGTGTGAAATAAAGATATATGTAAGTGAGAATTCTTTCTTAAGATCTACAAGCAAATTTAGAACTTGAGCCTCCACTGATTTATCAAGCGCCGAGACAGCCTCATCAAGGATCAGCAGTCGTGGTTCCAATGCGAGGGCGCGCGCAATATTCACTCTCTGCCGCTGTCCGCCCGATAATTCATGGGGATAGCGGCGGATGAACTGGCTCGGGTCAAGTCCTACTTTGGCAAGGATGTCCCGTACCCGCGCGCGCGCGCCTGATGTTAGCGTGCCATGCACTTTGGGGCCGAAGGCTATAGTGTCTTCAATAGGTAGGCGTGGGTTGAGCGAGGAATAGGAATCCTGGAATACCATCTGCATCTGCCGGCGCATTTCGCGTAATGCAGAGGCATCACTATCGTCTACAAGCTTGCCACCAAAGGTGACTGAGCCAGTATCCGGTTTGATTAGACCCATCAGAAGTCGGGCAGTAGTCGATTTTCCACACCCCGATTCGCCTACTATCCCTAGAACTTCTCCGGTCTTCACAGTAAAGCTGATGTCATCTACCGCTTGTACTTTAGCAATAGTGCGGTTCAGAATTCCGCCTTGAACAGGAAAGTACTTACGCAACCCTTCCACAATCAAAAGATCGGGATTAACCTCGGTGACTTGGTTTGTATCGTCGCCAGGTTCGGAATTTCAAGACGTTCCCCTTACATAGCGGATATCCATGGCACTCCGCAGCCCGTCACTAAGCAGGTTGAAAGTTAGCGAGGTTATGAAGATCATTAAACCCGGCAATGTGGCCACCTCCGGGTTAACATAGATCGATTGTCTTAGCGTATTTAGCATCAGCCCCCATTCGGGTTCAGGCGGCTCTGTGCCAAGCCCAAGGAAGCTCAGGCCAGAGGCCAGAATAATGCAAACGCTTATCAAGCTTGTCGCGTAGATGAACACCGGCCCTAAGACATTGCTTAAAACATGAACACGAATGATCGCAAAAGTCCCGGCGCCACTCGCCCGGGCGGCTTCGATATAATCCAGGTTACGGATTTGTGTGGTTACGCTTTCCGTTACCCGTGTTATCGGCGGGATGAAGACCAAAGTTAGGGATACGATGGCATTAAAAATTCCAGCGCCCAGCGCCCCCGAAATTGCGACCGCTAGCAGAACAGAAGGGAAAGCGTAGAAGACATCCATGATGCGCATGATCAACATGTTGATACGACCACCCAGGAAACCTGCCGTCAAACCCAGCAGGCCACCGATGCCCAACGCCAGGACCACCGGTGCGATGCCCATGAATAGCGACAAACGACCCCCGTAGAGGAGCCGTGTCAGCATATCTCTGCCCATTTCGTCGCCGCCAAGTGGGTACCCAGGCGTACCAATGGGCTTTAAGCGCTTTAGCATGTTGGCTTTATACGGATCAGTAAAAGTGATCCAATCGGCAAACACCGTAGAAAGTATTATTAAGAGAAGTATTAAACCGCAGATCATGGTCACTTTGTCATAAAGAATGCGGCCCAGAACCGTGGCCCAATAGCCACGCGACTGAACCGCTACCTGCACAACGTCTACCGTCGCCTGCTGCCGTGGGTCGAGGGGAGACGTGCTCATTAACGAACCATCCGGGGATCAATCGCAGATTGAACAAGGTCGACCAGGAGATTTAAGAAAACGAAAAACATCGCAAGGACCAGTATAGTACCTTGCAGCAAGGGGATGTCGCGTTCGAAGATTGCGCTATTCAGTAAAGAACCGGTACCAGGCCACTGGAAAACAGTTTCAACTAAAATTGACCCTCCAAGAAGATAGCCCAACTGAATACCCATTACGGCAAGTGTGGTCGGGGCCGCGTTCGTCACAACATGCATCAGCACCTGATGGTTCAGCAATCCCTTGGCATGAAGGGCCTGGACAAATTCCTGATTTAGGATTTCTGCAACTGTGGCACGCACAGTCCGTGTAATGATACCCATCGGTATCACCGATAGTGTGATGATTGGGAGCACGAGATGTTTCATATGCTCCGTGTCCCAAACCCAGGTACTAGATCCATTTGGTCCCATGCCAATTGCCGGCAGCACATTCATCTCGACAGAAAAAATGATCACTAGAACTAAACCGAGCCAATAATGAGGCACACTCACGCCAGTTATTGCAATACCTGTAGCCAATTTATCGATCCATCGACCTTGAAAATATCCAGCCACGCCGCCAAAAAAAGCTCCCAGTGTGAAGCCAAGTAAAGTTCCCCCCACGGCAAGAATCAATGTATTGGGCACCGCAAGAGCGAGTTCTGACGTCACTTCGCGGCCGCGAGCTACAGAAACCCCAAGATCACCTGTTAAGACCCGGCCCAGCCAAGTCGCATACTGAATTGGGAGCGGCTTGTCGAAGCCATAAGCCACTCTCAGTTCCTGAACCATTTCCTCTGGGGCATCTGGTGGAACCACCGCGCTCAGTGGATCTCCAGGAGCAAGGTGTACCAGGCCGAACACCAGAACGGTCACCCCTAAACAGATTGGAATGACGTACAGTATGCGACGGATGAGATACGTTAACATGATGTAGGGTGCAACTTTCTGACCAAGTTGAGCACCGGATCAGCCTCCTTCTATCAGAAGGCCATCCGGTGCCCGCCTAAGCTGCCAATCGCTACTTCATGCTGACCGGGGTCAGCGACTGGAACCAATTTCGTGCCTGGATAAAGCCCTGCACCTTGGTTGTCATAGCACGTGGTGCCACGTCGTGCACCACCCAGACAAATAGTGCCTGATCCACCTCCATGGTATGAACCTTGGCAATCCAGATGTCGCGCTCCTTAGGATCAAAGGCGAGGGACGCTTTCTCTAGTAACCCATCAATTTCTTTGTTGCAGTGATAGCCCCAGTTCACGCCGCTGGGAGCATGCAGGTCGCAACGCAAAAATCGCGTGAAGCTGCTATAAGGGTCCTGCGTTGTGTAGCTGACATTGACCCCGTGTGCACCATTAGCCTGTTCAGCCTTCGCGCCGGCCCGCCAGCGATCCAGCAAGCTCTGCCATTCCATCACCTCAAATTCGACGTCGATGCCGACCTCTTTAAGGTTTTGTTGGATGTATTCGTTCATCGGTAGAGGTAGCATTTGACCCGAACCGCTGGCGGAAATCATCATTTTAACCTTGACCGGATTATTTGGACCGTGACCAGCTTCCTTCAGCAGTTTCTTGGCCGCAGCCGGGTCGTATCTTAGTTGAAAGCTTGGCTTACCATACCAGGGGTCGGCTGGAGTGACGTGACCCTTGGCCTCAATCGCGTAACCTCCCAGCAAGGCTTTCACACCCGCCCGGTCTATCGCCAAATTGGCCGCCTTGCGGATGCGGATATCGTTCCAAGGCGAGCCTTTGACCCGGCTCAGGTGCCACGACCATACGTGAGGATAGAGATTTGAGGAGATTACCATGCCGCGTTCTTTGAGCTTCGGAATTGCATCGGGTGATGGCGCCTCTATCCAATCGACTTGACCCGACAGTAGAGCGGCTGTGCGCGCATTCGGATCAGGAATAGGTATCGTGATTAACTTATCTAGCTTTGGCTGCCGACTGCTGTCCCAGTGCCCCTTAAAGGGAACAAACTCAGCCCTTTCACGGGGAACCATTTTCGTTAACTTCCAGGGGCCGGTCCCCGATGGATTTTGTGCAAATTTATTCCAATCTTTCCCAGTGTTGTCGAATTGTGCTGGGCTTGACATCAGGATATAGCAGATTTGGTACGGGAAAAAGCTATCCGGCGACTTGGTGGTAAATTCAACAGTATATTTGTCTACTTTTTTCCAGCCCTTAGTATTGCTGTCCTTATTGTAGGATACGGAAGGAATTCGGAAATTCACTAGTGAGGCCATACGTGCGCTGTATTGCGGCGCAGTCTTGTCGAACAACCGGTCGAAATTCCATAGGACGGCGTCTGCGTCAAACTCTGATCCGTCGTGAAACTTAGCCCCTTCGCGAAGCTTGAAAATCCATTTCGTTTTGTCGTTAGGGTTTACCGTCCAGCTCTCAGCTAGCCCTGGGATCAACCCCGATGGCTTGTTAGACGAACTGAGGTCCCAGTTGATCAAGCCATCATAAAGCATAAGCCCCATGAACCGATATCCCTCAAAGCCCTGGTCCGGTTGCCCCCAGCTTAGTGGAATGTCAGCCGCCGTCATACCAACTCTAAGCGTTCCTTCCGCCCTCGCCGTACCTGAGTTTGACATTGATCCGGCGATCACTGCCACCGCAACCACGCCCCCTAAAATGACGCTAGGTAGTCGTCCCAGATGTTTATAAACCGAATTAACCATCATGTTACCCTCCTGGAGTTATACAGGTCGAAACGCTGCTGGTTGCGACGCTAAGGAACACAAAGAGAGTCTATACAAAGACGCTAGCGTCGCGTCGTCAATTTTTGAATATTATCTTCATTCTAGATGGAGATGTGATAGCCGAACAATAGCCCTAAATCACGTGGGAGGAAAATTCCATCATAAGGGAGATGTTAGTGTTGAGCAGCTCGTCACGAAGGTTTCCATTTAATGATTCATTATGAGCGTTTCCCCAAGGCCTTCCGGCAGTGATGATGTTCTGGCGCGCCTGACCAATCTATTTACCCGGCAAGGCCCGCTGCATCACATCCGTTTGGACAATGGTCACGAGTTCGTCGCCACGGCGGTAGGCTCCTGGGCGGTGATTTGGTGGCTCATGTTCAAGCCCCCTGATGGCTAACGCGTGAAGGCGCCGGGCACGCCAAGTCGAGGATGCCGGTTCATGTCCTTGTAAAGCAGATAGCGGAACCGCCCAGGTCCACCCGCGTAGCAGGCTTGCGGGCAAAATGAGCGCAGCCAAATGAAGTCGCCCGCCTCCACCTCGACCCAATCGGCGTTCAACCGATATACACCCTTGCCTTCTAGTACATAGAGGCCATGCTCCATCACATGGGTTTCAGCAAATGGAATCAGGCCGCCCGGCTCGAAAGTCACGATTGTCACATGCATGTCGTGGCGCATATCGGTCGGGTCTACGAATTGCGTCGTAGCCCACCGACCCCCGGTATCCGGCATGACCGTCGGCGTGATATCGACCTCGTTGATAACGAACGCCTCGGGCAGGTCCAGCCCATCAACCCGCTCATACGCTTTGCGTATCCAATGGAACGTCGCCGGCTCTCTGCCAGCGTTGCGGACGGTATAGGGGATAGTGTGGGGAATGAAGGCGAAGCCACCGGGTCTCATCACATGAATTTGTCCGTCCATGGTTAGGCTCACCTCCCCATCAACCACGAAAAGCACCGCTTCGGCGCCACTATCCAGCTCGGGAGTATCGCTACCGCCACCTGGCATGACCTCCATGATGTATTGCGAGAAGGTTTCTGCGAATCCCGAAAGCGGACGCGCCAGGATCCAGGCTCGCGTTCCCTCCCAAAATGGGAACTGGCTGGTGACGATATCTCGCATGACGCCGCGCGGGATGACGGCATAGGCGTCGGTGAAGATCGCACGATCAGTCATGACGGCTGTCTGGTCGGGGTGACCACCTCGGGGTGCATAGTATGAACGGGTAGCGCCGGCCTGTGCTATCGGGGCTGTACTCATGATGCGAACATCTCCTGACTGATATAGAGCTTAGTTAGATACCTTATTTGATATCATTGAATAGGACCTTCTGGTCCTGGTGGTGAGTTAAGGCTGTAATTCCTTATGGGTATGCATATCAGTCAGGAGAGGTCGGCTGCGGTCCTTGGGGCTCCGGTCTCTTCTAACATGCATACCCATAAGGAATAGATAACCTAACCGTCTGTTAATAAGCAATTAATCACCTTTACCAACCACCACCATCAAGCATGCCCATAACGCTACTTTAAGACTCCTACACCGTTCTTAGGCCTTACAGCCATCTCACCTACTGCATTCGCTTAACAGTGCTCAGTGGCTCTCCTAGAGCATCCTGATGTGTTGACATGTTCTACAGGGAAAGTGCCGGAAGCAGGTCTACATATACCCCCAGGGGTGGCCTGGCGACCGCCTACCCCTTCAGAAGAGATACGAACTGACGATCAGATAGAGCCAGCTCTGTAGGGTAGTAGATAGGGTAGTAACTTCCGTGCCTGTTGACCGTGAATCCGTATCCTGAGATTCTAGGGTTTGTGCGGATTACCAGTACGGATAGTGCCTGGGCGAGGAAACGAACTCCGCCCCTGGGCACCATTTAACCCTCCTAATAAATTGTTATTATTGTATAAATAATTAAACTGCTAAACGTTATCCCCCTCAATATCCACCCTTAGTATCGGCTATAGGCCGCGGCTAGTGCTCGGCGAATATCCTCGGTATTTGTTGCAACGTCAGTTTATAATTTTTGGATGGCTGGCCAGTTTCTCACCGCCGTTATGGCCCCGGGTTTTTCTTTGCCCGCGACTCGGGGTGCCCGTTTTGGGTCACTAGCGGACCCCACCAATGACTTGCTGGCTTGCCCGCTTAGTGCCAACAGCAAACTAGTTTAGATCAACGACACCCCGCTCCAATCAGTGCCGACGACAATCGCCCTGTGGGGAATGTGCCATCCCCGATCCGAAGATTCGCAAAAAGCGAACTTAGGACCTGTGGACGGTTCCGTTCCGATGATGGTAGTGAGGGCGGCTTACTAAACGATACAATATTCAGGCCGTTGGCATCGGCGGCCGCCCTGACGAGGGTGTACTAGGCAATTCAAACACCAAATCTTCATCCCGTTTCCTCGGCCCTGGCCGGAATTTTCGAGAGTAACAATTTGTCAAAGTTAGACGCGGTCAAACGCCACGGCGAGACCTTCTACGGCTATCGCATCGTGATGGCCTGCGGTCTAATCCAAGCCGTCAGTCTCGGCGGTATCTTTACCTTCGGCGTGTTGTTTCCAGAGCTGGAACGTGAATTCGGTTGGTCGCGCACCGCGATCTCGGGCGCGTCCTCGTTCGCCTTCCTTCTTATGGGCGTGTGCTCTGTATTCATGGGCCAGGCCAGTGATCGCTTCGGCCCCCGTTTAGTGCTGTCCTGCGCCGGTATCCTTGTCGGCTTATCATACATTCTGTTCTTTCAGATCACCGCCGTATGGGAGCTTTACGTATATTACAGCGTCCTTTTCGGTATCGGCCTCGCCGCCCACGATGTCGGAACGCTTTCGACGATTGCCCGTTGGTTCCAACGCCGTCGAGGCCTCATGACTGGGATTGTCAAGTCAGGTGGCGGTGCCGGGCAGGTGTTGATACCGATTTGCATTGCCGCCCTGATTGCCGGTCCGGGTTGGCGTGTCGCCTGTTTGACGTTAGGGGTGACGGTGATCGTCTTGCAGGTCGGTGCCGCGCAAGTCTTAAAACACAATCCTGCTCTTCTTGGCTTGTGGCCAGATGGCAAGGAACCGCCGGATGGTCCGCCGACCAAGAAATCATCGGAACAGACGACTTTCGACCCGGTGTCTACGCCGTCGACCGGGGAGGAAGGCGGCGTCACGTTCAAGGAAGCGTTGCGCTCCATTACGCTCTGGAAACTTTGCGCGACCAAATTTTGCGATCTGTTTTGCCTGTTCACCGTCATTATCCATATCGTGCCCTTTGCCGCGGACCTAGAACTGGCCCCAACGACGGGAGCCGCGCTTCTGTCGGTCATCGGCGGCATGAGTATCCTTGGCCGCATGGTCATGGGGGCCGCCTTCGATTGCATTGGCGGACGGTTATCCCTGGTCATCTGTTTTGCCGTCTTGTTCCTGAGTTTGGTGGTGTTGCAATTCGCGGGTCCGGCGTGGTCTTTGTTCCTCTTCGCGGCGATCTATGGGCCGGCACATGGCGGCTTCTTCACGCTTACGGCACCGTCGGTGGCCGAGTTCTTCGGCACCCGAACTCACGGGACCCTGTTCGGCCTGGTGGTTTCGTGCGGCACCATTGGAGCCACACTAGGCCCTGTAGTGGCGGGTTGGTTGTTCGACGAAATGGGCAACTACAGTATTGCGTTCGCGCTGTTGCTGGGCGTCAGCGTGCTCGGTCTAGTCGTGGCCTACACAATGCCGCCGAACACCTCCCACCAGAATGCCCACTCGATTGGACCATAAGGCGTCCGTTTTCCCGCGGCTTCCTTCGAAGGGAGCTAGGTGCGTAGGGTTGCTAGCTTCTTCTTCAGCCGGGTGACCGGGTCACCATGATCCGTTTGCGACCGACATCGCGATGAGATCAAAAAATGTTAGTTTCCCGCCTGCAAGATAGAGAATAATTTCCATTGTCAGGTAGCCGATAAAAAGGCCCGTGCCCACCACCGCTGCTCATGCCGTCGCATTCACTTTTAGGCTCATAATACCCTCCCCACTTAACTTGATCATTTTCACGCTGATCAGGATACGGCACGATCAGCACGCCGTACCGCGTTCTTCACCGTCGTCGGGTACCACTGGCCACCGCGGGCTGTGGGAATGCCGCGGGCGTTTAGCGCATCGGCGATCGACTGTAGAGTTGTTGCCCCGGCGCGGCGAATTCCATCTGCCCACCCAAGTTGATTTACTGACTCAAGAGCGCGACCAGCTGAAAGCCGAGCTTGCCCGCGAGCGGGACAATGCCGCATGGTTAAAGAGCCGGGTCGAGGCCACCCAGCGTCAATTGACTGACGAGCGCGGGCGGTCCTGGTGGCAACGGACGTTTGGTGGCAGCAAATGATACGAGCAGTCATGATAGCCGCGGTGGTGCTGATCCTGAGTGCGGGACCGGCGGCAGCAGGGACGGTGACGGGGAACAGTCTCCTTGAGCAGTGCCGCGCAGATGAGAAATTAGGTTCTGAGCCGAATATGGTGAATGCTTTCAGAGCTCGGCAGTGCCATGGCTTTGCGTCAGGCATCTCGACGTCATTCAATCGTGTGCTCTGGTGCATCCCCGACGACGTCGAGCTCGGCCAGATCATTCTTGTCGTCACCAAGCACTTGAAGGAAAATCCAGAAAAGCTTCACGGCCTTGCGGCGGCACTCGTGGTGGCGGCCCTGCGCGAAGCCTGGCCCTGCCCCAAGTGACCACGCGCACCAAGATAGCCGGCAGTAACTCGGCGACGACTGAAACGGCCAGCGATGCGGCGCACATGCCCGCACCACCGGCGAACCCTGTCGCTCTCCTGCGACTCCTAGCGGTGCCGCATGCATGGCGGCTTCACCGGGCCCTCTCTGGAGTTTTGAGATCGACTTTCGGCGCTTTAATGAAGTATTTTGAAACTGGGCTGGGAAACTCAGGCCAGGACAAACACCAGGAGATTGAAGATGGCCATCGAAGGCGGCTGTTATTGCGGCGAGATTCGCTACGTTTCTGACAACCCCGCGCAGGGTCAATTGCAGTGCCATTGCCGCGAGTGCCAATATTTCACCGGTGGCAATCCCAACGCCATCATGGTCGTGCCGGACGACGGCTTCCGCTTCACCAAGGGCGCACCTGCGTCCTTCGCGCGCGGCGATCTGGAGCGGCCAGTGACCCGCTTGTTCTGCCCCTCTTGCGGGACCGCCATTGGCACCCGCAGCCCGGCCAGGCTAGGCTCGTTCATCATCAAGATCGGGACCTTAGACGATCCTTCGGGCTTTCAACCGCAAATGGCCATTTTCACCATCGACCAGCAGCCATACCACCACATTGCCGCCGGTATTCCGACATACCACCGCCGGCCCGGCTAAGCGCCCAAGGCGTGTTGGTTCACGCTACCAAGCCTGAGATATTGGCGCGACCTTCTGATTTTTTGCCGCATCGGCTGGCATTCCACGACAGGGCTTGGGATGCTACGTGCAGAATAGGGGAGGCATCATGGCCAAGGGTTTGTTGATCGCATCTTTTGATTTTCCCACCGCCTATGCCGACGAGTTCCATGACTGGTATGATCTGGAACATGTGCCGGAGCGTGAAGCTGTGTTCGGCTTTGGTGCTTGCGAACGTTGGATTGGGGTCGACAATCCAAACCAGGCCGTGGCGACTTATGACCTGGACTCGTTGGACGTTCTTCGTGGTGCTGCCTATAAAGCGATCGCATATGAAAATCTGTCTCCTTGGTCCAAGCGGGTGACCGGCATGTGCACCCGTATCTTGCGTTTCGAGGGTGTGCAGAAGTTATCCGGCGACATGGCCGCTCCAACCGGGGCCGCCGGTTTGTTGCTGTTCGCGCTGAACGTCGCGCCTGAGGCCGAGGATGATTTCAACGCGTGGTATGATGAGGAGCATATTCCGGCCCTGGCGGCGGTGCCCGGCGTCATGGCAGCTCGGCGTTACAGATCCGAAGGCGGCAGTCATCGTTATGTCGCGATCTATCACTTGGAAACGCCAGACGTGACCAAAAGCGAGGCTTGGAACAAGGCGATCGATACCCCGTGGGGGGCGCGGGTTCGACCGCATTTCAAGGACCAGGTCCGGATCCTGACTGGCAAATACGAACGCGGTAAAACCGCATGACATTTTCAATTAACAGAATACCATCAGCATGGAATCTTCTTCAATCTTTAGGCTTTCTTTTGCGCCAACGCGTCCAGGACCGGCATCACATGCTCTCTGTACCATAGGGTTTTTGATCTATAATTGTCATCCTTCCTCCACACCATGATGGTCCCGCCACGTTCCTTCGATCCAAAGGCGTAGGTGGCGCTGATGATGAGTGCGGGACCTGCTGCTGGTACGGCCACGTCGGGGAACGTTCTTCTTGAGCGGTGCCGACACCATGAGAAAGACGCCGGTGACATTTACCAAGGGCATTGCATGGGCTCCATCGAAGATGCCTGGATCGTGTCCACTAACGGCGGCTGCACCCCAGGCGGCGTTAACGTGGGGCAAGTGACCCTTGTCGCCATCAAGCACCTCAAAGAAAACCTGGCACAGCTTCACCCTCCCGCGGTCAGCCTCGTCGAGGATACCCTGCGAGAAGCCTGGCCCTGCCGCTGATGAACGCGCGCACCAAGAACGCCGGTAGTAACTTCGACGACGATTGGAACGGTCAGCGATGCGGCGCACATGCCCGCACCACCGGCTAATCTTGTCGCTCACCCGCGGTGACCCGCTCCCAGCGATGCCGCATGCATGGCGGCGCCAAGGGCTCGGGTGCGCCACCTGGCGAGCGTAACGGCGCCTATAAGCATGGCCGCTTCACCGGGCCTTCCCAGGAGGCCCAGAAGGCATCCGGCGCCGCCTTGCGGGTCGTCGGCAAATGGCTGACCGCCCGCGAGAACGGCAACATCGCGCTGGAGCAGCATTTGCGCATCGAGGTAGTGCTGGCCTTGCGCAGGAGCCAAGCCCAGCGGGAGCGGTGAGGCGGGGTTAACTAAAATAATCCCGCGGTGACCGCGTGTATGGGATTGTACGAATCCCAGTCTTGCTGACGGCCGTCTGCCCCCCAAATGTCGCCGTCGAGAGCACCGCCCTTTTTATAGACGGACATGTCGGTCAAGCTGGTGTCATCAACATTGTTCTTTAAAGTTACAAAGATCTAGATGCCTTAGCGTAATCCGACATTCCCTATTCGGAACACCCTCAACGGCTTTCGTGTTGCCCGGACGGTCACGCGGGAGCGTGGGACTTACTCTTTACCCATGTTTAGTTTTACCCTTGGAGTCCAGGGGCATAGCCCCTGGTCTATTCGAGGCGAGTGCGATTCACACATTTATCCACCAACGTCATCATGCGGGGGGCTCAAGCGAGCGCCGGGCCAACCGCAATTCCCGCAACCAAACATAAAGGCCACTGGAAATGATGATCGTGGCTCCGGTGATGGTCCAGGCATCCGGAACGTCGTCGAATATGTAATAGCCGTAGAGCACCGACCAGATGATCATGGGGTATTGGAAGGGGGCCAGCATCGAGGCGCTGGCCCGCTTGAAAGCGTAGATGATGATCAGATGCGAAACCCCGCCAATGCCGCCGATCGCCAGCAGCAGCAGCCATTGCTGCACGCTCGGTGTCTGCCAGTAAAACGGTGCGGCGAGCGAGGCGCCCAGCGCCCCGACCAGACCGGTGTAGAATAGCATCACCATCGGATCTTCGTCCCGAGAGAGCTGGCGGGTCATGATCGCGTACAACGCGAACATCAGGGCGACGGCGAGCAGCAGCAAATAGGCCCAATGCATTTGCTGAAACCCCGGTCGCACGATCATCAGAATGCCGAGGAAACCAATCACCACCGCGGCCCAGCGCCGCCAGCCGACCTTTTCACCAAGCAGCGGGATCGACAGCGCCACCATGAAAAGGGGCGAGGCGAAGGTGATGGCATTGGCCTCCGCCAGAGGGACGGTGGCGATCGCCAGGAAAAAGCCCAACGTGCACGCTGCCAGCAACCCGCCGCGCAAGGACAGCGCGATCGGTCGTTTGGTCTTCCACATCCGGCGGAATCGGGTTCCCGGGAACAGTGCGACCATGATGGCCAGATGAAAGACGTAACGACCCCAAACGATGATTGGCACCGGCAGATCCTCGGCGCCGTACTTGGCCAGCATGTCCATGGTCACGAACATAAAGCCAGACACCAGCATCAGCACGATCCCGAGCATCGGCCTGCTGTCGGGATGCCGCCGATCCACGACTGCCGACGCCACTGTGTCTCGCTCGAAGTTCATCGGTCTATCTATTCGGCTCCTGTCCGGTCGGTGGCCTGGACATCCGGTGTCGGATTGAGACCTGGGCTAAGGTCTGCTAACCAAGACAAAGCAAAGGTAATATCATGAAATTTGGCGCCTCTGCTGTACTAAGTGCGATCTTAACCGATCTTGAAAAATTGATCGCGACGCTGAAGAAGAACCATCATACTGGCATCGCGCGAAGATCTCCACGACCGTAGTCTCTAAACCAAGGCGACCTGCTCCAATGCCGGCGTCCGAGCGACGGGCAGGTTATCGTATAGATCCGCGATCAAATCGCTTTTAAGCGATGCCCGCGCCAGATCATCCCAAAGGTTATCGGAATTGGCGCGGATCGGCCGCCAGGTCGTACAGCTCATCCTCTTGGCCATCATGCGCCGTACCCGGCTCGCACACCGTGCACACGAACCCGTCGCGGCAGATCGTGCGCAGCGTGATGCTTTGACCGTCATAGCCGCCATCCCACTCGGTGATGACCCGCTCTCGGTCATTATCCGACATGGTCGGCAGCGGCGCGCCCTGCATGCGCGGGTCCGGCGTCACGCCGCGCTTGTCGATATGACCAAGGACCCGGCCCAACGCCTCGTCGATCAGCTCGTTCTCGATCTGACACATGGTGTTGATCTCTCTAATCTGATCCGCCGTCATCTCGCCGGGCACGAAGCCGAAAGGCATCCAGCGCCGCCTTGCGGGTCGTCGGCAAATGGCTGATGGCTGACCGCCCGCGAGAACGGCAACGTCGCGCTGGAGCAGCATTTGCGCATCGAGGCAGTGCTGGCCTTGCGCAGAAGTCGAGCCCAGCGGGAGCGGTGAGGCAGGCCCGGCACATCCAGTGCCGGTACCGCGTGTACGGGGTTGTACGAATTACAGCCTTGCTGAGAGCCGTCCGCCCCAAGCGCCGTGAATCGGTGATGCCGGGTAGGTGCAGTGCTAATTTCATTCCATCGGTGTCGGGATTTATCTATGTTTGGCTCCGATGCCTAGTCCATTTAGGAAATGTAGGCTGAAGGTTTTTACAATTTAAACGTAAGGGAAGTTCGCCATGCCCTGGTTCCTTAAAGGTAAATTCTACGAAAACTGTTCTTGCACCGCGACTTGTCCCTGCACTTGGTCTTCCATGGTTCAGCCCGCTACCAATGATTTTTGCCGCGCCGTCTTGGCCTTCCAAATTGCGGAAGGAGAGATCGATGGCACTGCGATGGGCGGCGTGACTTTTGTTTTGGTGTTGGATACGCCGCCACTCATGAGCGAGGGAAATTGGCGCGTGGGTGTGGTGGTCAACGACGGCTGCACGGACCAGCAAATGGCGCAGTTGGGGATTTTATTGAGCGGCAAGATCGGTGGCCCTCCGGAAATGCTGTCGGAATTAATCAGTGAAATGTTGGACATGGAGCGCCACCCGATCACCATTTCCGAACAGGAAAATGGCTTTCATGTGAAAATCGGGGAGGCCTCGGAATATTCGGCGTCGCTCGCCATCAACCCGTTTACAGAAGCGCCGGCCAAGCTTGTTGGTATGGCCCATCCGGCGGGTGATGAGCTGACCATAGCCAATGTTGACCGGTCCTCCATTTCGCTGATGGGCATTAATTACAGTGGTGAAAATCTAAGCGGCTTTCGAACCGATTTCGCCTGGGCCGCCTAAGGTCGATCGTCGCGGCCCTTGTTTCCTCTGAGTGATCGCGTCCATCTGGCGCTGGCGGTTCTTTTCCTGGCGCTGGTCTGTTGGTTGGCGTTGTTGTGGCTGGTTTTTGACCACTGTCATCCCTTGGCTGTGATGACCATGCCGATGTCGCCGACTTGGACCGGCGGCAACGCGCTGGCGGTCCTGGTTATGTGGTTTGTGATGATGGTCGCGATGATGTTGCCGTCAGCTTGGCCGATGGTGGCGATGCATAAAAAGATGGCGACACAGCAGGGGCGGCTCAAGGAAAGTTATCTTTTCGCGTCTGCCTACGTTTTGATGTGGCTGTTTTTTTCCGTCGCGGCGGTACTGCTGCAATGGGTTTTCCAGCTGCAAAAAGCCATAAACCCGGCCAGCCTAACGACTAGCACGACGATCTCGGTGTTGTTGTTGTTGTTGGCGGGTTTGTTCCAGTTTTCGAAATTGAAAGCGGCGTGTCTCGAAAAATGCCGCAGCCCGGTCGGCTTTTTTATGACGCACTGGGCCGCCGGTCCGACCGGCGCCCTTAAAATGGGGCTCCGTCATGGTCTGTTCTGTCTCGGATGTTGCTGGGCGTTGATGCTTTTGCTTTTTGTCGGTGGGGTTATGAACCTGTTTTGGGTGCTCGTGCTGACGGTGGCGGTGATTGCCGAGAAAATTTTACCGTGGGGCCTGTTGATGAGCAAAGCGTTAGGCGGCGTGCTGCTGGCGGCCGCGGCTTATTTGGCAATCAGCGCTTATTTCTCCCCCACGGGGAGCGCCATGGGCAGCCACGCCATGGGCTGTATGGCCGGCGCCTGACGCGCCTTTCCAGCCCATCCCTTAAGTCCCATAAATTGCTGTGGTTGGAGTGGACGAGGGGGCGATTACCTCGGTCCCCGAGGACGCCGGCGTGGTAGTGCCGGTCGCCTCTCGTTCAAGACTAAATTCTGGATTTCACTGTCGCGCCTGCATGACTGCATGAGCCAATTCGCTCGGTCTAATTTTTCGACGAAAACCGAGCCGCCTTGATCCATGCGGCGCCTACCTTAACGGCATATTGATAACTGAGGACGTGGTTGGATACGCCGTCCAGCGCCACCCATTCGCTATCGAAGCCAATGATGATGAGGTTCTCTGTCATCCACCCGCCCCCCAGTTTGGTGTAGTTAGCCCTATTGGGCCCATACCTACTAATTACACCATGCCTTAACTATCTGATAATACTAAAGAAATAGGAATGGCCAACTACGAATTAGGTGTCATTTTCGTACTTCATAGCTGGTGGCCTCTAGCTGCATTAACCCTATTCTAAGACTCATACCGGTTATCTATCTAAATCTAGGCAACTCTCCACCCGGGACAAACTCAACCAAGAACAAGATCCATGAAAGAACGCCGGGCAGCGCAAAGAGAGTCTGTTGGAAGTACAATGTCTGTGGGGTTTTGTGGGAGGAGTGGGCTTAACAGAGTGTTTCCCACCAGAGCTGGTGGAGTAATTTTTTCTGCACTGTCAGCTAAGTCTTTGTTATTTCATCTTCACTCCAGGAAGAGCTCCAGTGAGCGAGATTTCCGGTTGCGCATTCGAAGGTATCAGGGGGGACAAAAATGAGAATAAGCCAAGACCGAATTCTAACCAGTCATGTGGGTAGCTTACCCCGACCAGCGGATCTCTTGGCCATGCTGGAAGATCAGCAACAGCAGGGAGGAAGACAAGACGTAGCGCTCAGCAGCAGAACTTCACATGCAATTGTAGAAATAGTCGAACGGCAAATCCACGCCGGCATCGATATTGTCAATGACGGGGAGAACTCTAAAACCTCTTATACCCTGTATGTCCGCGACCGCCTTGGGGGCGTCGGCCCCAGACCGGCGGACGTCACGCCCCCGCAGAATTTGCAACATCGTGATCTTGCGGAACATCCCAACTTGGTCGATAGAAAAAACCGGCTACTACACGGTACCTCTTGGTACGACCGCGAAGAGCCGATTGCTGCCCTTGCACCGGTTAGCTACATCAACAGCGAAGCGCTGCAACGGGACATCAAAAATCTGACGCGGGCCTGCAAAGCCCAGGGGGTCGAAGAAGCTTTCATCAGTTCCGCTTCTCCCGGCGTGCTCGCCAAATTCGTGCCTGATCTCCACTATGGCAGCGAAGAAGCCTATATCAGCGATTTAGCGGACGCCATGGCCGTGGAATACCAAGCAATTGTCGATGGCGGGTTCATATTGCAGATCGACGCCCCAGATCTGGCCTCGGCCCGGCATAATCAATATCAGCATTTGACTGAGGGCGAGTTTTTGAAAATTGCCGCGCGTAATGTGGAAGCCTTAAATCACGCCACCCGCAACATTGCACCCGAACGCATGCGTATGCATGTCTGCTGGGGCAACTATGAGGGGCCGCACGTGCACGATATCCCGCTGCGGAGCCTCTATCCGGTAATCATGAAGGCACGGCCGGCGGGCCTATTGGTCGAGGGGGCCAATCCCGCCCATGGCCACGAATGGGAGGATATCCTGGATCTCGGCCTGCCCGACAACAAAATTCTTATTCCCGGCGTCATCGACAGCACCACCAATTTCGTCGAACATCCCCGCCTAGTGGCGCAACGTATTTGCCGTTATGCTGATGCGGTCGGCCGAGAGCGGGTCATAGCCGCGACCGATTGCGGTTTTGCCACTTTCGCCGGACCGCATAATCCAGTGGTCGAGAGCATCGTCTGGAAAAAGCTCGTAGCGTTGGTCAAGGGGGCCGAGATGGCAAGCCAGATCCTATGGCGCCAGTGAGGGAGCGGCAGTAATGGAAAGTCATCTCGTCCGGGTCTTCCCTTCGAGCGCCAATTTTCCGATGCAGGAACAACTAGCTTGGAAGATCGCCGCCTTCGCTGCAACTCCTCGGTCACACGATGAACTTGCAATTAATATGGCCCTTTGCCGCATAGTTGACAATGCCGCGGTCGCCGTAGCGTCTCTGTCGCGCGGGCCGGTGGTGACCGCCCGACAGCAGGCCCTTTGTCATCCGCGCGCCGATGGCGCCACTTTGTTCGGTCTCACGGCGGATCTTACAGTGCAAGCGGAATGGGCTGCCTGGGCCAACGCCACGGCCGTGCGCGAGCTGGATTTCCACGATACCTTCTTGGCGGCTGATTACGCCCATCCGGGTGACAATATCAGTCCGTTGATTGCTGTGGCGCAACAATGTGGACGCAATGGGGCCGATCTCTTGCATGCTATCCTAGTAGCCTATGAGGTGCATGTGGCATTGGTGAAAGCGATTAGCTTGCACCGTTATAAGAAGGATCATGTGGCTCATTTGACACCGGCGACGGTGGCGGGACTGGGTGCGTTGTTGCAGTTGCCGACCGAAACGGTCTACCACGCCGTCAATCAGGCGGTGCATCTGGCCTTTTCCACGCGGCAATCGCGCAAAGGAGAGATATCCAGTTGGAAGGCATTCGCGCCTGGGTTTTCCGGAAAAATGGCCATAGAAGCGGTCGACCGTGCCATGCGCGGTGAAGCGTCCCCCAATCCTATTTACGAAGGCGAGGATTCCGTAATTGCCTGGATGCTCGGCGGGCCCGAAAGCAAATATGTCGTCGAATTACCGGCGGCGAACGAAAGTGCTATTGGCATTTTGGAAACCTACACAAAGGCTCATTCGGCAGAGTACCAGGCCCAAGCCCTAATCGATCTGGCGATCGATGTTGGCGCACGGATCGATTTGCAGCAGGTCCGGGAGATTGTCCTGCACACTAGTCACCACACCCATTTCGTGATTGGAAGCGGCGCCAACGATCCACAAAAAAGTGATCCTGATGCCTCTCGCGAGACCCTTGACCATTCCATCAGTTACATTCTAGCCGTGGCTCTGGAGGACCGTCGTTGGCACTATGTAGACAGCTATCCGCCGGCCCGGCGGGTCGGCCCTTCGACACGTTCCTTATGGCGAAAGATCAGAACAGTTGAAGACGAAGTCTGGACGCGTCGCTACAACAATGCCGACCCTGGATGCCGCGCCTTCGGGGGCCGGCTAGAGATTTTCATGCAGGACGGCCGACGCCACGTCGCTGAAAAAACGGTGGCAGACGCCCATCCTAATGGTACTAAGCCCTGGTCCTGGCCTGACTATGTGAAAAAGTTCGACGCCCTTGCACTTGAACCCTGCGGGCAAGGTGAGCGCGATCGGTTTTTATCACTTGTGGGATCCTTGGCCGACACAGATGCACGGGCGTTAATGGGTTTGATGCCGAAAGTAGACAACCACGGCGAATTGATGGCTCAACCTGTCGCCAAAGGTATATTCGATTTTGTGTATTAGGAAAAATAGATGCTGCCGGTGCACGACAGTTTTATCGTGAGTGGATTAGACCTTGGTTTCCTCCAACTCGCTATGGATCAATCGATGGAGAAACACAGCGGCATAAGAGTACCGATTAAAATTAAGGAGAAGGACAAAGCTCTACCCAATATGAACCCGGAATTGGCCAAGCATTGGGACGAGTATGATTCTTACAACCCTGCTGCAGAGCGTCACGTTGAACCTCGATTAACCGATCAGTTCGTTGATGGTTATTCAGCCTATCAGGAGAGAGTGGGGCGGTGCTGGATCTTGTACATCAGTTTGGACATCACCCATATCCATGCAGCCACAACTCAGCCTACATATCAATGGGTTAGATCTGATTTGATCGGTTAAATGGTGCCCAGGGGCGGAGTTCGCAGAATGAATGCCCTAGGGCAATTCCCCGGGTCTAAGCGCAAGGTTTTCAATACTTGGAAAAGAGGCGATTATTTGCCGGATCGTTTGCCCGTCCGATCGCGATTTTGATGGCGAAAAATTCTGCCCAATGGGAGCGATCCTGGGCCGGTGTTTTTCGGGATCATTTTCGGAATGAGCTTCCGGTGGACGATCTTTGCCGTCACCTTGGTGAGCGCCTTGGCTGACCATCGAAGGACCTACACGTTGTCATCGGGGTCGTACTTTTGCAGCAATTCCGCTAGGAAATCTTATGAGGCCTAACGTGTATGGCGTTCCTCGCCATGCACAGCGTCAAACGCCGGCAAGGTCACTTCGTGGGTAAATTGGAGAAATTCGCTGAGTTGCGCCGATGAGCCCGCCGAGCCAACCGTGAAAAGGTCTACAATTTCGTCGAGCACTGACACCGATTCGTCGAGCATTGACACCGAATGATTCCGACCGATAACTAGCGGCTGTCGGATTGCCCACGCCCTCTGTGGGTTGAGCAATTTTGCATGGATCAAACTCTTACGTGTATCGCCTAGAATGTTTTCCGAAGAAGATTTCAAATCTTGTTTTTGATTTTCACCAACAATATTCAAATCGATTGTCGCGCATAAAAATTCTCTGGGATCGGTGAGGATGCGTAACCGATCCTCCTTCGCCCCTCCAATCAATGCCGACTCAATGATGATGTAATCGAGATAAGTTGGTACATAGGCCAACAATTTTTTCAATATGTGGCGCGACAAATAAAAAGGCTGCGGCGCTACGGATCGAATCTCGACCGTCCCTTTCTTCTCAACGCTCCAACGGGCGGGACGAAGAGGAATATGACTGCCTCCATCACTAATCCGCCAGGAAAGTTCGCGACTGGAGGGATGATCAAGAAAGACTGCCATAAGGTCCTGAGCTGGAAGGCTGCCGGCCCCGCTTGGAAACCGGTTGGCGTCATTCAGGTCCTCCCAAGCCCTCGGTCCCATTTGTAGATCTATAGTAAAAAATAAATCATATGCATTAGCGCGAATTGAGCGATCCAAAAATCCCATACTGCCACCCGAATACATCATATCAGCGAACACCAGCAAAACACCCGCGCCACGAATTCTAGCCAAGGATAAAGTCGCCCATTGAGCGATGTTCATCGCGACGAGTTTTCGCTGCCCCTGGACAAGGATGATGTCGTCGAGATTAAACCAACGGATCGTTGCCAGCTCTGACAATGCCCGCATTCCCGGCATCTCTCGTAACTTCTTCAAGCTTGAGGAGAGTGTGAATATGTGAAATTCAACGCGCCGGTTCTTGAAAAAAGCACGGGATTCGGGCGCTAGAAAGGCCCGCAATCCCGTTCGTTCCCAAATGGACATATAAGGTTCCCCCCAAATGGGTAGAACCGCGAATATAGTTTCTATTTCCTGGTTGCCTTGGTCAATATTACCGTAACGATCGCAAAACGTAGCAACCTTGTTGAGCACATAAAGATGTTCTTTCAGTACCGGATCGACAACGTTCATTCGAGCAATCAGACCCCTTGCAGCCTTGATAAAACCTCTGTGTATTAATAATTGGATGTACTGAAGTGCGTGTATATCGCCTTTGACGGATTTCGCTGAACTAAGGGACAAGAATCGTTCGAATAAGGACGCAATTATCGACCGTGCCCCATCAATATCTTCCTTCTGCCAAGCCTCCTTGGCGCTTGAATACCTTGAGGTCGTATCGAAAAAAAAACGGCGCGTGGTCGGGTAATATTTCGGAAATTTGTCGAAGAATTCTGGTGGCAGCCTCGATTTTTCCAACGCGTGACAAGCATTCGGCCTGATGCTTCCTTTTGTAAAGCAATGCTAGGCTACTTTTGGGTGACAACCGAAGCGCAACCCGTGGGGACGGAAATTGATCCAACTCCCGAGACCAATCTCGGATTTTTAGCAAAAATATTATTGAACGGATGTTTGCTGGGTCGTTGAGGAACGCCAATTTAGCGATTTTGGTCGCAAGGTCTACGCGGCCTCCCTTCCTGTGATGGTTGGCCGTGTTAAACCAAGCGTCGTTCTTGAAGAAAGCTGTAGTGGGCGAATTCAATATCTCAAAAAAGGAACACAACGTCGCGCTTCCAATTAATTTGGGAGGAAATTTTGACACAGTCAGTTTATCCCTCGTCAAGATAGTTGGGGCTGATGGTCCATTTTTGCATCAAGTTTTCGTATTTTCTTTTTTTGATTTTATGCCGCTTGGTGAACGTGCGGCAAGCATCGTTTTTACAATATGTAGCCTTGTTCCTAGCGATCTTAGCAAAATCTTTGGGAGACATGGCCTGGGATCAACCTGTATCATTTAAGCTTGGATTCCCCGTTTGAGTGATAAGGATCTGGTAGACGAGCCATGTCCGGAGAGCGTCAATGCCCTCGGTTGGCGGGCTGGACTACCCCGTCGAGACTGAATGGACCGGAGAAGTGAAGATGGCGGATATGATGCGCTTGCTCGGCTTCATGATGTACACCCCGATCAACCACATGACCCTCAGTTGGGCGGATCCCGAAGATCGGCAGGTCGAGGGGTTCGGCTCGATCCGGCATTGGCAGGATCTAGCCCGGACAATGGAGCGCGGCTGCTTTGACGGCCTGTTCTTTGCAGATGTTCCGGCGGTTTACGATTTTTACAAGGACACCACCGATGTCGCCATCCGGCATGGCGTAAGCTGGCCGGCACATGATCCGGTCGCGCTGATCGGCATCATGGCGGCGGCAACCGACCATCTTGGGATCGCGACGACCGTCTCGGTCGCCAGCCAGCATCCGTTCCTAACGGTACGCTCGCTATCCAGTCTCGACTATCTGAGCCAGGGCCGGATCGGGTGGAACGTCGTCACCGGGAACGCGCGGTCTGAATATCGCGCGATGGGGCTTGATGTGATGGAGCACGATGAACGCTATGACCGGGCCGACGAGTATCTTGAGGTTTGCTACAAGTTGTGGCGTGGAATCTCGCCCGAGGTTGTCGTCGCCGATCGAGCGGGAGGGATTTTTGCGGACCCCTCGAAGGTCGAGAAGATCGCGCATAAGGGGCGGTACTTCCAGTGCCATGCGACACCATCGGTGCTGCCGTCGCCGCAAGGGCGACCGGTGCTGTTTCAGGCCGGCTCTTCCGGGCGCGGGCAACGTTTCGCGGTTACCCACTCTGATGTGATTTTCTCGATTCAGCCGGATTTGAAACGCATGAAATCCTTTATGGAACAGATCCGCGCCACAGCCACGGAACAGGGGTGCGCGCATGCACCGAGGGTCACCTTCGCGATTCAACCGTTCGTGGCGAATAGCGAGCGTGAAGCGATCGAGCGCAAGGATGCTATGCTCCGGCGCATCCCCATCGATGCCGCGCTGACTCGCATGTCCGGTACCTTCGGCGTCGACCTCTCGACCGTGGATATCGACAAGCCGCTTGGCGAAATCGATACCCAGGCGTCCCGCGGTCTGGTCAAGACGATGGCGGCCATGTTTGGTGATGAGGGGGTCACGCTTCGCGAGGCGGTCCGACTCTCTGGACTGGCCGGGCTGATCCCGCAAGTACTCGGCACGCCGGAGCAGGTCGCCAACACTCTGGAGGAAATCTGGCGCGAGACTGATTGCCACGGCTTCAACATCACGCCGGCGATCGTACCTGGGGGGTACGAGGATTTTGTTGACCGGGTGGTTCCGATCCTCCAGGAGCGCGGTATTTTTCGCCGGCAATACGGGGCGACGACCCTGCGAGGAAACCTGATTGGAGATTAGCCATACTGCCCGCCCCAGCGGTTATTGCTTGACGCCAAGCCGATAGACTCTGTTGGCGTTATCCCAATAAACGCGCTTCTTCTCATCGTCGGAAAAGCCCTTGGTCAGGCGTTTGAAAGCGTTCCAAACCGTCGTGAAGTTGGTCGTCTGCGCATCCACAGGAAAATTGCTCTCAAGGATGACCCGTTTGGTCCCAAATAGGTCCAAGCCTGTCTCGAAAGTCGGGCGCCATAAATTCGCTAAGACCTCTGAGGTTGGCCGATCGCCTGGAGCGATATCAAATCCCCATATGCGCATGCCGAGACCGCCAATCTTCACCATTACATTTGGATTTTCCGCCAGCGCTGCCAAGTCGCGCCGCCAGTTTCGCGCTGTCTCGGACCGGTCAACGGCGTGTCGGCCAACGCCAAGGCGGAACCCAAGGTGATTAAGGATGATGGTTGTATCGGGAAACCGTCGCGCCAGATCCGCTAGCTCAGGCAACTGTGGGTGAAAAAGCACCGCGTCGAAGGACAGATCGCGCGGTTTGAGTTGGGCGAAACCGCGGGCAAAACCCGGGTCCAACAGGAGGCCTTTCGGCGGCCGTACGCTGACATGGTTGTAAACCGCCGGGTCGCTGTCCCAGTACCCCCCCCGGCGGATACCCCGGAACCGGCCACCGGCCGCGGCAATATGAGCGTCAAGAACCTCCGCTACCGGATCGCCGAGTGCGAGATCCGCGTAGCCGACGATGCCAGCGCATAGTGCTCGCGCGCCAAACTCACCCCGATCCGCGCGTTCGGCGACCGAGGCGACGAATTCGGTCTCGCCGACCGGCCTCAAAGATTCTGGCCCACCTTCGTGGTATTGTTGGCGAACCTCGATATAAACTGAGGCGCGAATGTCGTGCCCTCGGTCGCAGTCGGCCGTGTAGTCATCGATGCTGTATTGGTGGCCGGGCGCATCGATCAAGTGATGGTGGGCATCGATGATTTTCAAGCTCGGATCCAGGATCGGTTCAACCGCCTCGTTCATAGCGCCAGTTCTCCCTTAATGATCGCCGCGGCTTTCTCGCCGATCATAAGCGCTGGCGCGTGCAGCGCCGCGTTCGGAATTCTCGGGATGATCGAGTTGTCCGCGATTCGCAGCCCCCTGACGCCGCGCACCCTGAGTTCGGGATCGACGACTGAGTCATCCGAGGAGCCCATCACACATGTCCCGCATTGATGATACGCGGTCGCGCCGTTGCGGCGTATGTCCGCCTCCAACGCGGTGTCATCCGCGACCGTGTCGCCCGGCAACAGCTCGCGGCTGATATATTTAGCGATCGCCGGGTGTCGCATCATCGCGCGCATCCGGTTTACCGCCTTCAGAAGAACCTGCATATCCCGAGGATCCGAGAAGTAGTTGGGCTTGATCCTGGGTTGGTCGAGCGGGCTCGCCGACCGCAGCGATACCGCTCCACGACTGAACGGCGAGCCCTGATAGACCGTCATGCCGAAGCCATGCTCATCAGGCAGCAGGTCGCGGATACGAAACGTCGCGCCGCCGGCCTTCGTTGGCCCAAGCGCGGACAACAGCACTACTTGGGCGTCCGGTGCCTCCAGCGCCTGGTCGGTGCGGAAGTATCCGCCGGCCACCGCATAGGTCTCCGCCAGAGGGCCGGTCCGCGAGAACGCGTAGCGTAGGCCAGCCGCCAGGGCATCGAGCGGGCGCAAATGGCGGCTTGCAGATACCGGCGCCGAACAGAGATATTGCGGGCGATAGCAGACATGATTTTGCAGATTGGCGCCCACATTCGGCGCGTCCTTGATGACCGGGGTCCCGTGCAAGGCCAGATCATCCGCCGGACCGATGCCCGAGAGCATCAGGATCTGCGGCGTCTTGATCGCGCCAGCAGAAAGAATGATCTCGCGCTCGACCGCGATATGGACGGGTTCTCCGTCTATCAGGGCGTCGACACCGGATGCTCGGGTTCCGTCCATCGTCACGCGGAGCGCCAGAGCGTTGGTGAGAATTGTAAGATTTGGTCGGCCCGCCACCGGTTCAAGATAAGCGGTGGCGGCGCTCATGCGGCGTCCATTGCCGGCATTAATGTCATAGAAGCCAAACCCGTCCACGACATCGACATTCATATCGTCAACGACCGGAAATCCTTCTTCGGCCGCTGCCGCCAGGAACGCATCACAAATCGGCAGATCTGGCCGAGCGCGTCTAACATGGACGGGGCCGTCGCCGCCATGCCATGGCCCGGCGCCGCGCTCATTCGCCTCGGATCGCTTGAAGTAGGGTAGAACGCCGTCAAAGGCCCAGCCGGTGCATCCCATTTGACGCCAAATGTCATATTCGCGTGAATGCCCCCGCGTGTAGATCATCCCGTTTATGCTGCTCGAACCGCCGAGAACCCGGCCTTGAAGCCAGGTGAGCTCCCGGTTCTGCATCGTTGGTACTGGATCCGACTTGAAGCTCCAGTTGAATTTGGGATGGTTGGCCACCGCGAATCCAAGGCCCGGGAGCCGCAGAAGAAGGCTGCTGTTGCCTCCTCCGGCTTCCAGAAGAACGACCGAGATGTCCGGGTCCTCGGATAGCCGGGCCGCGACCACCGATCCGGCGGCACCGGACCCGACAACCAGGTAGTCACATGATCGTGGAGCTGTTGTCATTTGTTCATAGCCCTGTCGAAGTCCGGGTCGTGCCCAACATCCATTTTCTGGCCTAACCTGGATCGTGGGGCGCCACAATAGTGATGTTAGTGCTCGGAGAAAGTTGTCGCACGGCCCGAGAAACGCATGAACGATAGAATTTTCTGGATGGACACATTAACTGAACCGGGAGGAACTGGCTTGCGCTCACCTGCTAACTCATTTTTGTGGCTGGCTAACGTTCTGGACATCTCACTATCTCTGTCCTTCCTCATGTCCTCTACCAGCGCGACTGCTTTCAGAAGACCTGCATTCTCTGCGTTAGCTTTATCTAGGTCGGGTCTCAGACTGGCTACTTCCTGCTTTGCTACCTGTGCGGCATCCTCTGCTATCTCTATTGCCTCACCCGCAGCTTTCATGTCCTGAGCAGATAGCATTGCGATGTTTGACGTGGACCCGTCCCTGGCTTCAAATAAACGCTGAAGCTCTGACGGGTCTAAAAACAACCGGCCAGACGCATCCGTGTGAGTAGATAACTTTTGCCCCGCTATACGTTTATCGAGCGTGACACGACTCACTTTACGCTCGTCATTCAGCCTCTATAAAAAGCCCCATTTCATTTTATCTGAAATCAAGATTAACAATTCAAATATCATCCAAACTCCAACACTTATAATTAACCATTTTAACATTGCACACCCCTCGTCCTTCAACCTAACACTCATCATCAGACGCACAGCTATCACACGATGGGCAAGGAACATCACAGCTGCTGGTAGTTCTTTGCAGGATGTGCAGCAGTTAGCACGACACAGCAGCTTGCAGATGACGCAGAAATACATTGAAGTCAGCGAAGGTACGATGAAGCGGGTGGTTGGCTGATGAAACGACTTCCAACCACTTTCCTCATCGCATCAGGCGAGACCTCGATATATTTTTGAGCCTGCTGTAAGGAAGAATGCCTCGCCAGGCCTCAAGCACCACAAACCCCCATCACCGTCTGATTTTTAGCAGTCTTTGCGATGTCTCTGGACGACATCCGCTTTAAGCATTGAGACCACTTCGTCGGCAGGGCTCTCAAGTATCGCCGGGCTTCCAATGACCGATATAGATTCCTCTGACGCTGGTATCGGTGGAATTACCCCGGATCCGATCCTCGGACATTGTCACCCGCAGCCGCCGGTCGCGCATCCAGGTGAATATCGCCTCATGCAGTTCAGCGCGCGTCACGGCATGAGCGCGCGCATCACCTAAGTCGGAAAATTCATATGGATCCGCCTCCATATCGAACAATTGCGGTCGATATTTCTGGTGCAGCACATATTTCCACCGCCCCGTCCGGATCATGAAGGAGCGTGCGTCCCAAGGATCGATGCCAAGGTCTACGCGGGCGGGGCGACCCGAGTAATCACTTTCGCAAATAACGTAGTCACGCCACTCGATCTCTTGGCCATGCAGCAGTGGCAACAGGGACCGACCTTCCATGCGATGCGATTGCACCGTACCGCCAGAGGCCTCGACGAATGTTGGGACCATATCGATCGCCTCGACGAAGCGATTATCCGTGGTCCCGCGGGTGCCGTTGGCATCGGCCCGGGGGTCGACCACGATCATCGGCAGACGGATCGACGGTTCGTGGAACAGATCTTTCTCACCAAGCCAGTGATCACCGAGGTTATCCCCATGGTCGGAAGTGAAAACGATCATCGTGTCGTCGAGTTGATCGCGCTCACCTAGAAATTTCATCAAGCGGCCAAGATGATCGTCGATTTGCTTTATGAGCCCCATATAGGCTGGGATAATCGTCTCCCGCGCCTCAGGGCGATTATAGAGCAGGCTATCCTTGTGCCGCATGAAAGCGGCGTAAACGGGGTGCGGATTAGATTGCTCGCCTGAGCCTCGAACGACCGGAATGATGTCCTCGGCGCCATACATCGAGGCATAAGGTTCAGGCGCGATATAGGGCCAATGCGGCTTGATATAACTCAGATGCATGACCCAGGGTTCGTCCCCGGCCTCGGTAACGAACTGCATAGCTCGATCGGTCATGTAGGCGGTCTCGGAATCCTCTTCGGCGACCTTCGCGGCGCCCTTGGAGTGGCCCCAGTACCAGCCACTCAAACTCTCACCGCCCTTGCCATCGATTGAATTTGCCGCTGTATGCCATGGATTTGGCTCATTGTGGCCCTTGGATCTAAGATATTCGTTATAGGCTAGACCCAGTTTGACCGAGGCGTCGGGATGCAGACCGTCATCGCGTTCGAAAGGCTCGAAACCGCATTCCGCCGCGACCACGCCGAGGTCAGAGACCGGATCCAACCCGACCTTCACCATCCCCTCCAGATCCGCCGCCATATGGGTCTTGCCAACCAAAGTCACCCGGCGGCCGAGGGGCCGCAGATAGTCGCCCATGGTGCGCTCGTCGACACGCAATGGATAATTGTTCCAGGACGCGCCATGGGAGAACATGTACCGACCCGTGTAAAACGACATCCGCGATGGCCCGCAGATCGGCGACTGGCAATAGGCCCGCGTGAACTTGACCCCCTGCGCCGCTAGACCATCGATATGCGGGGTTTGCAGATGCGGATGCCCATAACAAGACAAATAATCCGCCCTGAGCTGGTCACACATGATGAAGAGGATGTTTTTTACTGGCTTCATGCGCAAACTCGCGTCAGACGTGGGAAACGGTGCGTCAAGTCGACCATGACACGACCGCCTTGTCGAGGTGGACGCGGCTAAAATTCTTTGCCGAATTGCCCCATCTCAAATCGGTGGATGAACTCGGTATTTAGAGTGTTATCTCGATAGCTGGAAATTCAGGCGCTGAATTTTAGCCTCTGGGGGGGGGATGCCATGACAACAATCATCGATCAACTCGAGACAGACCATCGCAACGTCTTTGAACTGCTCAAAAAAAGGAGGTCCCCTGTAGAGATCCGTTCGCATAGTTGGAGAAGGTCGAAAACGAGCACCAGCAACAGGAAGGTTCCGCTCGTGGGAGAGGCACTATGGGTTGCTCAACAGGCATACCAATCATTACAAACAAACAGCCTGTTTCCCAGAAATTCTCTGTACCCACGCTAAATGATGGGGCACCGAAGACGCCAGAATCTTGGGCAGCGTTGGTGTTGCTATTTAAAACATGATCGGTTGATCCGCAGCCACGCTCTCAATAAATTATAAATTTTCTTCAACTCACTAGTTATATGGGTAAAAAATGTCAGAAATGTCCTTTGAAACAGCTGTTATGTCCCGTCGCTCGGTGCGTGGATTTCAGGACAGGGAAGTGCCTCAAGATGTACTCAACAAAGTGTTTGATATTGCCCGTTGGGCACCATCAGGGACCAATATTCAACCTTGGCAAACTTATGTCGCCTCAGGGGCCACTAGAGACGCATTACGCGAGCAAATGATGGCAGCAGTGAAAAATGGTTCGCCGCCCAACCAAGATCACAAAGAGCCTCGGAAGCCCATTGGGCAAGCCTGGAAAGATCGCCGTAGAGAATGCGCCGCAGTGCTGTACCGCGCGATGGATATTTCCTGGGAAGATAAGGAAGCCCGGAGCGCAGCTTCCTTCAGGAACTTTGAACTCTTTGATGCGCCCCATGTAGCCTTGCTATGCATGGATGAAGCCTTTGGGTTGGGTCGCGCCTGGGACGTGGGTATGTACGCGCAAACGTTGATGCTTGCCATGACCGCTAATGGTCTGGCTTCTTGCGCACAAGGCACCATGGGACACCACCCAGAGCTCGTTCGCGAAGCTTTTGATCTAGGACCAGAAGTGAAAGTGTTATTTGGTCTTAGCTTTGGCTACGAAGACACATCCATGAAAGTCAATTCCGCACACACACAACGTGCTGAACTAGAAGATACAGTTACATTTAGACGCTGAGGATCGCCCGGCCGCTGGGTTATTGAATAATCTGTTGTCCGGGACTAAACTCGGTCGGCGGTTACGAATTTACTTCTCACGAGGTCATCGATGTCTATAGATAGTGTAGGTTTTAATTATGGACGAAATTTCAATCAATCGGTCGCCGGAGGTCGAGGATTATGTCGTCGCCCTTGGACGCCATGAGACCGCGCTCGACTATCAGGCGGCCTATGGCGACGGAATCGCAGAGGCCTGCGAAAATCAAAAACTGATTTTGCTTCCATCGATCCGCATCGACGCGGATTTGGAGTTCCTCAACGCACTGACCTTTCCTCCGCAATTCAAGAAGATCTCCAGCGGCGATGGGCTAGGCAGCAGTCTTATGCGGCGCGATGGCAAACGCATTTCCCGCGACCCGGACCACCCGATCAACATAATTATTGAGGACCAAGGTATAGCAGCCTACGCAAATCATCAGATCGCGTCAGTGTTTGAACAACTACGTCTGACCATACGACAATTGTTTCCCGCATACCGGTCATTGCGAGAAGGCGCGCTCACCTGGCGTTTCACCAAGACCCGCGACGAGAACATGCACTACGATGCCTTCGATCCGAATAGCCGATTTTATTCGCGCCAGCATCGGGTGAAATTTTTTATCAACCTCGACCATTCACCGAGAACCTGGCATTTAACGCATCGGATCGATCAGATCCTGAGAAATCACCGCGAGATCTTTCCCGAAACCCTGCCCTCCCATCTCAATGATGTCGCGGGGATCGCAAGCAGGTGGCCGGAACTGCAGGACTTGCCATATCATGAACTACGTTTCCCACAACTTTCCATCGCCCTGGGAAATGCCGAGTCGATAGGTCATGGCGTAAAATATGGCAATCGGGTTATTGGCGGCGAATTTTTCGTCCCGCCGGAGGAAATGCTCGATCCTCGAAAGGCACTTCATGGACTTTACGACCCGTTGAAAAAATACGGGTTTTCCTGAAAGAATTCCGACGTCGCGCCAATCGAGAACACACTGAGTCATCGCTGGAGTAACGGACAAAACCGATGCCGCCAAGATTTTCAAACGGCGTGCTCCATTTCGTCGAAGTCTTTCGCTTCAGGCGGCGGCTACTCCTTCGGTATTGTTGTCACCCCAGCTAAGACACCGCGAGCAGTTCCAGACCATCGATCGCGATCAATTTTACCGCCAGCGCCGCCAAGGTGACCTGGAAAACAATCAGAAACACCTTCTCATTGATCCGGCTTAATAAGGCTCGCCCCAGCCACGCGCCAAGCACGGCAGCGGGAACCATGCTGACAATAGCCGCCCAATGTTCGGCGAAGCTGAACCCGACGAGCATGAACCCCGCTATCTTAAAGAAATTCCCCACCAAACCGAAAAACCCAAGTGTTCCGACGACCTGTTCCTTGGCCAAATCCTTTCGGATCACCAGCACACCGAGGATGGGCGCGATTACTCCGACAATCATGTTGAATACACCGGTCACGAACCCAAGAGGAACGAAGGCCCAGAGTGGCAACTCCCGCCCTTTCATAATTTTGAGATGCCTGAGAGCAAGGGTGAACAATACAAAACAACCGATCAGAATTTGAACCCGATCGGCGCCCAGACCGGTGAACAACCAGAGACCTAGTGCGACACCAAAGGGCAGCAACAGCGCGAAGCGGATGATGATCGGCCAAGCCAAATGCTCCCACAGCATCCAAACCCGGGAGATGTTGGAGGCGAGCTGAACTATGCCGTGAACCGGTATCGCCACCGATGGTGGCATGACCTGCAGCATCAGCGCTATCAAGGCGGTGCCGCCACCCGCACCGACAACCGCCGTCAGCGCAGCCGTCGCGAAGGCCGCGAAAGTGAGAAGGCCAATTTCCAAGCCGGAGATCAAACCCATTTCGAACTCATACCGCGTCCTTGCGGCCTCCATAGGGTGCTATATCCCGGGGTGACCATCGTCCGCAATATTTGGGACAGCTGGGATTGTAATTCAGCGGAGAATTTAGCCGATCAGGTTGGTTGATACTATGCGGCAATTTTGCGGTGTAGCAAGCGCCGGGGGCAGCAAGGGCGGGCTCACCAACCGCTTACGTTCGGTGTGGATTTATACGAGCTTGTTCGGCTGGCGGCGTTGGGCCAGGGCTTGAGCCAACGCCACGGATCAACCCAGCACACTTAGGGGACGCCAGCCCTATAGTACTAGTAGGCTCGTGTCCCGTAAATCTGTGACAGCCTGCGGACGTCCAGGGACTAATCCCAGAACCCCGTACACGACCCGGGTTTCCCAGCGTCCTGGAAGAGCTCATGCACATTAATGGACGAGGGAATCGGCGATCAACCGATGCGCAAACTGATGTACAGAACGTACCCCTTAATTGACTAAATTATTGATAACGCCTTGATCGAAATGAGATTGGTGCCTGTACGAGGAACTTAATTCCCCTCACCCGCTCCAAATCACTCTTCAAATCATGCACGCGCCTCCCTGGGCCGATCCGGCGCCGGGAGACAAGTCGTGCGGACGAGATCACAATTATGCGGCGTTAGGGCTTGAATTTAGGGTCGGCAAGGGTTAGGTCATGGTCGCTGACTGATTTCGTTTTCCGCGCTCAAAGAATTTGCCGCACCGGCTGGCCGGACACCCTGAAATAGCCTCGCACGATCGTCAACGGCACTGCCGGGCGATTCGATGCTAAAACCAGATCCTTTGGAGCTGGTCCCAGCATGGCGTAACGGTACGATCTCTTCACGGCCGGGTGGGGCGCTATCTACACGTGACCGAGCGAATTGAGTGCCCCTAAAGAAATATTTGGACTGGAGAAAAGTATGAACGACAAGCCGCTGAACGGAAGAACTATCGCTTTGATGGTTGCGAACGGTTTTGATGAGATCGAATTTACTGCACCGCAGAAGCGCCTCATCGAGGCCGGCGCAAAGGTCACCGTGGTTTCTCGGGCTAATGGTTTGGTTAACGGTTGGTATGACGGCGGTTGGGGTCATTTCTTCCCGGTCGACGCCGACCTCGCCGACACCCTGGCGGTTGATTATGATGGCCTAATCGTTCCGGGCGGCATTCGCAGTATCGAGAAGATGTCCGAGGACCCCCATGCCAAGCGCATCCTGAAGGCGTTCCTGCGGGCCGACATGCCCACAGCGCTGATCGGTGATGGCGCTAAGCTGATGGTTGCGTCCGAGGATGCTTCTGGACGATCGGTATCCGGATCAGCGGAAGTAAAAGACGCGTTGATCGAAGCCGGCGCCGATTGGCAGGACGAGGGGGTCGTACTTTCTGGAAATCTCGTTTCCAGTTCCGGTGCGGTGATCCATCAAGCGATGGAGAAATTTTCTGAGTTTGTCGCCAAATACGAAGGCGAAGTCATCGAAGCAGCTTAATTGTTGTCCGCCAGAGTAAATCTGGCACAAGACGATGGAATTGACGGCGCCGGTGAATATGACCGCGCCGTTTTTTCTTGCACTTGACGGCTCCCCCTGTGGATATAGCGATGCTGGCGACGCTGGAGATAGGCTATGGACACGGACTTCCCACTGACCTCGCCCTGCGTCGGGGTTTGCCAGATTAATGCCAAGACTAAGTACTGCCTGGGTTGCTGGCGTACCTTGCGGGAAGTTGCGCACTGGTCACGCTATACGGACGAGGAAAAGCGCACTGTCCTGGTCGCATTGCGGGATCGCCAGGCCGAAGCGGGTGTGGATCAAAGGTCGTTAACCAGAAGGCAGAAACGCCGGCTCGACGCCGCTTCGGACAGCTGACTTTATCAAACCGCCGTCCCATTCCGACGATCGTCCAACTGGTGACACGATCAGCGGCGCTTTTCGATAAGATTCCCGCTTGACGGTGAACAATACCGCAACGATAGTGCCGGCCCAACGCATCGGCCGGATCGTGAACCCGTTACCGGGCTTCGTGTATCCGGCCGTATCGTTCTTTCGGGAGGTGAAGACACCGAAATTCACTGGGATCGGCGGCGGAATAACATCCTCCGGGCTGGCGCGCCTCGATCCTCGACGCCATAAGTCACGCCAAACCATTTTGCCCAACAATACGTTACGGGTAAGCGGGATGCGACGGGCTGGGACATCTACTGGTTGGGAGGGAGTGATGAGCAAATCCGTCGCTTTCACTGATTTGGGGATAGTCTCGGACACTCAGCCGAGCAGAACCAATTCTGAACACGCCGAGGTGGCTACCGCCAAAAACGAAAATACCTACGAGGACCCCAAGATCGTTCCCCTGCCGGCGCGACTGGCGGATTACGATCAAGAAGATCATTTCGTCGAGCGCGACGGGATGCTGTTTGCCGGAACTCATTTGATCATCGATCTTTGGGGCGCCTCCAGGCTCGACGATATCAACCATATCGAAGACACTCTGCGGGAAGCCATCCGGGAAGCCGGTGCGACTCTGCTTCACATTCACCTGCACCACTTCACGCCCAACGGCGGTGTATCCGGCGTCGCGGTGCTGGCGGAGTCGCATATCAGCATCCATACTTGGCCGGAGCGGGATTATGCCGCGTTGGATGTGTTCATGTGCGGCGATGCCCTTCCGCATCGAACTATTCCGGTACTCAAGCGCGCATTCGCGCCGGAGTCAGTCCAGATCGGCGATCATAAACGCGGTGTGATCGCGTGATGGAATGGTTCGAGGAGGCGTTGCACCCGAGCCTAACCCAGAGACTCTCCATGGACCGAATTTTGTTCCGAGAGAAAACCGATTTACAGGATCTGGTGATCTTCGATAATCGCATATTTGGTCGGGTGCTGGCACTCGACGGCATCGTGCAGACAACCGAAGGCGATGAGTTCATCTATCACGAGATGCTGAGCCATGTGCCAATTCTGGCCCATGGCGCGGCGTCGCGGGTGCTGATCATCGGCGGCGGTGACGGCGGCATGGCCCGCGAGGTGTTAAAGCATCCCAGCGTCAGTGCCGTCACCATGGTGGAAATTGATCCATCTGTGATCGAGCTTTGCCGGACCCATCTCCCGTCGATCAGCGCCGGCGCGTTTGATGACCCAAGGCTCGATCTGGTGATCTACGACGGCGCGGCCTTCGTTGAGGAAACCAATGATCGTTGGGATGTCATCATCATCGATTCCACCGACCCGCTCGGACCGGGAGAAGTTTTGTTCAGCGAGCGGTTCTATCGGGGATGCAAACGCTGCCTCGTGCCGAGCGGCATTCTGGTCACCCAAAATGGGGTGCCCTTTGTACAGGACCAGCAAGTCACCAATAGCTATCGGCGCCTGACGCCACATTTCGCCGATGTTTGGTTTTTTGTCGCCACGGTGCCGACCTATCAGGGCGGACAGATGGCATTCGGCTGGGCAACGGATGAAATCGCCCATCGGGCGACCTCGACGCACGCAATTGCGAAGCGATTTCAGACAGCGGGCTTCGAGACGCGCTATTACACTCCCGAAGTCCATGTCGCCGGGTTCGCGTTACCGGCGTATATCAAAATTTTACTAGCCTAAACGACAAGCACCGCTGTCGCCATTAAATGTTTTTTCATCTTCTATTTCCATTGTACCTGCTTCTAATGGGGTCGCTGGGGCGTTCGGCACCATTAAAACAAAGAAGCAAGATGGTGATCGAAATTGTCGCAGGCAGGATTACGGTCCAGCGGCCCAAGGCGCCGCGCGTCCCGGAAGCCAACTTCAACAACCTGTCGCTCCGGCGTCAACAACGCAGCAAGCGTCGCGGTCCCAGGGTAGCCTGAACGCCGCGGAGATCGGCGCGACCCAGGCGAAGCCGGAGCAATCGGTGGAGCATGCGCCATGGGCGTATAGTCCCGGACCAGAGAATAATTTTGGCCCGCGCGGAAGCCAGGTGGATGTCGGAGTGTAGAGTCGACTCGATAAATATTGAGCCACGAAGGGGCTCGACAGGCGTTGCGACTTCGCCTCTCGGTAGTTCTTTCTGAACCACGCCTAAGCGATTGATATTTGGTAGCGGTCCGAGCCTGGTAAAGTATCTGGTTTTGCCATTTTCTTTGCCTGTCGCGCCGCATATAGGATCTAGGCAAGCAAAATGCCAGGGCGTTGAGGGTCAGGCGCAGGTTATGGCCGGCACCGGCCAGCAGGGCGTCGCCAGCGTGTCCGGAGAGGCAGTTTCGGTCAAGCTGTCCTTTGGTTTTCATGTGCTCGATAGTGGCCTCGATGGCCGATCTTCACTTCAGGTCACGCTTCATTTGCGGGGTCAAGCCGCGTTTGTTTCCCGATAGGATGGCCGAGGTCACGCCATCATAGGGATGTCCGCGAAGCTCTTAGCGGCCAGCACGAGGCCTTCGCGGTTGATGGTGGCAATACCAATCTTGGCGCCGAACTCGTGGCGGGGTGCCTGCCTTGCCGACGATCTTGCGGTTTTGGCTTCATGAGAAACTGCCAGAAAATGACGTCACCATGGCTGCTTCCCGGTGTTCTCCGATATGCGATCAGCCAGGGGAATCATCACTCGTCAGTGGGTCGGGAGTTTCTCAGGGCGAACTACCTAAGGTGACTAGAGGACGGCTGACGAGCGAGTCTTCATCGCTCCGTGATTGAGACTAAGCCAATCGCGCCCTAAACCAAAACGCGTACGGTTATCCGAGTCAGCCGTGATATGCTGCACCGGTTCTCACCGATGCAGGCGATATGGCTTCACGAGATCCCAATTTTACCGTCATCGTCGTGGCCTATAATTCCGGTCATTTGCTGGCGGATTGCATGAGCGCCGTGACCGCCCAGACTTTCGAAGATTTCGAAATCTTGCTAGTGGACAATGCCTCAAACGATGGTGCGGTGGAGGCCCTGGGCCCGTTGGATCCACGCGTTCGAGTGCTGAGGCCTGGACGGAACCTCGGGTTTGCCGCGGGTAACAATCTCGCGGCTCGGGAAGCCAAGGGGAAGTGGCTGGCCCTGCTCAACCCCGATGCGATTGCCGGCCCCGATTGGCTGGCCAAGATCGACGATGCGGTCCGGCGTTATCCCGGCTTTGCAATGTTCGGCTCGACGCAGCTTCGTGCGAGCAATCCGGCCCTGTTGGATGGCGCCGGCGATCATTACCACCCCCTGGGGGTCGCCTGGCGCGGCGGCGAGGGCGGACCAGCGGAAATCGTCGATACGGATGCCGAGGTATTCGGCCCTTGTGCCGCTGCCGCGATCTATCGTCGCGACATATTCGAGCGGGTAGGTGGCTTTGCCGAAAGCTTTTTTTGCTACTATGAGGATGTCGATCTGGCCTTTCGGTTGCGGCTTGCAGGCGAGAGCTGTTTGCAACTTGCCCAGGCCCGGGTCCACCATGTGGGGTCAGTAAGCGCCGGCGCCGGATCGGCTTTCATTCACTACCACGTGACCCGCAATCGTATCTGGACTTTCCTCCGGGGGATGCCAGGCCCACTCCTTTTTGTCATGCTCCCAACGTTGGTTGCGAGTTTGCTGCTCCGATTGCTCTTGTCGCCGATCATTGGAGATTTCTCTCCGCGGTCTCGGGCGATTATCGATGCTCTTCGTGATCTGCCTCGTGTTCTGCGCGAGCGGCGGGAAATTCAGGCCACACGCAAGGTTGGGACGTTGGATGCAGCCCGCTTCATGACCTGGTCCTTGGGGAAGTTGATCCTCCGCGCGCGCGACGCCAGGCCTCTGTCATGCGAGGTAACGGAGCCGTCGGCCAAGACCAATGATGGGGTCGACGATGCGAAACCCTGAATCCGACCGCGTGGCGGCAATCGTGGTGACCTATCATCCTAACCAGCGGCTTAGCCAATTGATCGCTTCGGTGCGGCCCCAGGTTGACGCCCTCTGGGTGGTCGACAATAGCGCTGAAATTGAGACCACCAAGCGCCTTCACGAATACGAACAGCAGTCGGGTGGTGCGATTTCCTTGATCCTAAACCCGCATAACAAAGGGCTCGCGACGGCCCAGAACCAGGGTGTCGTCGCAGCCCTGGATGCCGGTTACGACTGGGTCCTGCTGATGGATCAGGACGGCGTGCCGGATGAGGACATGGTTTCCCAAATGCTTTGTGTGGCACGGAACTGCCAGATGCCGGAGCGAATTGGTTTTCTGGTCCCCGTGCACTGTGATGAAGGCGATCGACCGGTGGCGGAAGTTTATATACGGCGCGGCTGGGGTTTGCTCGGTAGGCGTTCGCTGAGCAAACCGGGAGAGATTGAGAGCCGGACCGCCTTTGCCATGGCATCCGGCTGTTTGATACCGGCTAAGCGGATCCGCGAGATAGGGCCCATGGCCGAGGATTTTTTTATCGATTATATCGATTACGATTTCTCGTTCCGGATCCGCCGGGCAGGATATAGGATCATCGTGGTTGAAGCTGCCAAGCTCCAGCATCAGCTTGGTGAGCGCGTTGAAGGTCAATTTCTCGGTCGCACCAAGTCATACCGCGAGCACAATGCAACCCGACGTTACACGATCTACCGCAACCGCCTTCGGGTGCTTTTCGCACATGGGTTTAGGTTCCCGGAGTTTCTCCAATTCGAGATCCTATCTATCGGGAAGGATCTTCTGCAATTGCTGATCTGGGAACATGATAAACAGGCGAAAATTTACGCCATCCTGGGCGGCATCGCAGCCGGACTGCGCGGGCGGGGCGGCCCTAGGAAAACCTGACGATGGGGTTTTTGATTGCGACTTCATTGCCGGGCGCGGCTGCTGGCGGCCGTCGCGACGAGGCGGCGCTGGCCGTCAGGTGATCCGGGACTGGGTCTTGCGCTTCAAGGCCGTCAGACCGGACGGTCTGATCTATCTTAAGGCGCCTGATAAGCCGTGATTTGAAGGCGCTGGGGTTCACCAAGACCTCGGGGCGGTAGCATCACCAGGCACAAAACGAGCTGGCTATCCTAGTTTTTAAAAAAGCTTCCCGGGCGAGCTGGAGGTGATCCGTGCCACGTTCCCGGAGGATACCGGTATAGAAGTGTGCTCCCAGGACGAAGCCCGGATCGGCCTGAAGAACAAGATCACTAGGCGCTGGGCCAAACGCGGCAGCCGGGCAAGTGTCCCGCATGACCAGCGCACTAAGTCGACCTATATCTTCGGCGCCATCTGTCCGGCGCGAGGCGTCGCAGCCGCCCTGGTGCTGCCGCGCTGCGATACCCGAGCGATGCAGTGGCGCCATGAGGAGAACTCTTTCCAAGTGGCGCTGAACGTTCATGCGGTCGCCATTCTGGGTCAGGCAGGATGGCACACCACGATCGCCGGAGCTCAATCCCGTCGAGAGCATCTGGCAGCTCATGCGGGACAATTGGTTATCGAATAGGGTCTTCAAATCACACGACGACACCGTCACGCTCAGTTGCGAAGCCTGGAACAAGTTGATCAAGAAACCCTGAAAGACCATGCCTATCGGGCTGCGGGATTAGGCGCATGAGTTATGATCAACGCAGGTTGGTATTAGGCGGGAAGACCAGATTGAACATCCAGCGCAGGGTCATCGGCAGCAGACGCAACGCGAAACGGGCGTAGATCGCCGCAGCAAAAATGTTCAACAGCGGCTTCGGGTATTGCGGCTGGAAATGCTTAAAGAAATATTTCGCGAAACTGTTCGACTTATGCCACTCCACGAAGCCAGAGTAGACGTGGCTCGTGCCTTGCTGATGCATGATCGAGATATGCGGCACGAATAGGATTTCACCCTTGCGCTTTTCAATACGCATGCAGAAATCAACATCCTCGACATGGATAAAATAATCTTCGTCCATGCCCTCCAATTCGTCGAAGGTTGATTTTGGCATTAGCATGAAGGCGCCAGAAATGCACTGAACCTTGGTGATCTCGGTAAACGGCTCGGTTTCGTTCAGGTTGAGCCGTTTGAAATGGGGGTGGTTAGGGGCCAGCCGATCAAGACGAAACTGCTCCACCAGACAGGTCCAGGGCGTGATCAGGTTCCGGCGGCCACCACGCTGCTCGCTTCCATCCGGGTTCTCCAGGCGAACCGTTATCAGGGAAGCGCCGGGACGTTCGTCAAAGATGTCGAGCGCGTCTGCAAGAATGCCGTCCCCAATAATCGAATCGGGATTCAGCAGCAATAGGAACTGTCCGCGAGCCCGTCGGGCGCCGATATTACATCCGCGCGAGAAACCGACATTGCCGTGGCCGGTGATGATCTCGAGATGCCCATCCTCGTCAGCTAATGCATTGATTTCACGGACTATAGCTCGGGCGTTGCCATTATCCACTAGGATCAACTGATGAATATCGGACTGCGCAAGGACCGATCTGAGGCAATCGATGAGAATCGGCCCGGTCTTATAGGAAACAATGACAACGCTGCACGATTTAGCTTCGGCGCGCGATTTCGGCAACAATGGCGAGAGACGGGTGACCACCCCCGATTTACGCGGGTACGGAATGACGCTTCGCTCGTCGGATTCTGGCGATGGTTCGGTGTACGCGTTCATCTACCCTTGGCCTAATCGCCCTTCAAATCATCTTACGGCGCAGCCGCCCATGCCCTTGTCGTGGCCAAACCGGGAGCAACCGAGCATCACAACCACACACGGGCGGCGCCCGCAAAACCAGCTTGAACATAATAAGATCGTATCATAACCGTTTGAGTTGACGAACCTAAATCACACCATAGCTCCAGCCGAGGGGCCTCCAGCGTCGCAACCTTGCGAGGGGGCATCGGAAATGATAATAGCCCGGCAACCTTACCAAAACAGCGAAATGGGTACCTGGTGAACATCGAGCTAACGGAAATTTCAGCGGTCAAGCTCATCTCGCCACCTAAATTTGGCGATCAGCGCGGTTTTTTTTCGGAGACCTACAGAAAAGCCGACTTTGCCGCGAACGGGCTGGACCTGGATTTCTGCCAGGACAACCACTCCTATTCAACCACGCCGGGAACCTTACGCGGCCTGCATTTTCAATTGCCCCCGGTGGCGCAGGATAAGCTGGTGCGGGTCACCCGAGGCGCGATCCTCGATGTCGCGGTCGACATCCGCCATGGCTCCCCGACGTTTGGTCAATGGATCAGTCGGGTGGTTAGTGCCGAGGCCTGGAATCAGATTCTGGTCCCGGCCGGGTTCGCACATGGGTTTTGCACCATCGAGCCGGACACCGAGGTCCAGTACAAGGTCACCGCCCCCTACACGCCGGAACAGGAACGCGGCATTGCCTGGAACGATCCTGATTTGGCCATAGACTGGCAGCTCGGCGGCAATCAGCCGACGCTTTCGGGCAAGGACACGGACTATCCGACTTTGGCGGCCTCACCGGTACATTTTTTCTATGACGCCGGGTGACAGTGGCATGATGCCCCCCAGCAAGGTTCTGGTCACCGGTGGCGCCGGGTTCATCGGCTCTGCCGTGATCCGGCTGCTCGTCGGGGAAATCGGTTGCGCCGTGGTCAATGTCGACAAGCTGACCTATGCCGCCAATCCCTCGTCGCTGGCGCCAATCGATCACTCGCCACTTTATGCATTCGAACAAGTGGATATTTGCGATCGGACGGCTATTGCTGCGGTGCTGCAAAAACATCAACCCGACGCAATCATGCATCTTGCCGCCGAGAGCCATGTCGACCGGTCGATCGACGGGCCGGGTGACTTCATTCAATCCAATATCGTCGGCACCTACACGCTGTTGGAGGCGGTGCGCGGATATTGGATGGAAATGCCGGAGGAGAGCCGATCCCGATTGCGCTTTCATCACATCTCGACCGATGAGGTGTTTGGCTCGCTTGGCACCGAGGGCGCGTTCACCGAAGAAACTCGCTACGACCCACGCTCCCCCTACTCGGCGAGCAAGGCCTCTTCGGACCACCTAGTTCGGGCATGGCACGAGACTTATGGATTACCGGTCGTGCTTAGCAATTGCTCAAACAATTACGGTCCGTACCATTTTCCGGAAAAACTGATCCCCTTGATGATCATCAAGGGGATCAGAGGAGAACCGCTGCCGGTCTACGGCAAGGGTGAAAACATCCGCGACTGGCTCTATGTCGATGATCATGCCCGGGCTCTCTGGGCCATTCTGTCTAAGGGCCGTACCGGCGAGAGCTATAATGTGGGGGGCGACGATGAAGTGCCGAACATCGAGGTGGTGGCTCGTGTTTGTGCGCTGCTCGACGCATTGACGCCGCGCGCTGATGGTGTATCCCATGATCAGCAGATCACTTTCGTTCAGGATCGGCCGGGGCATGACTTTCGTTATGCCATCGACGCGACCAAGCTGACGCGTGAGCTTGGTTGGTCACCGCGCGAGACCTTTGAGACCGGATTGCGCAAGACCGTGACCTGGTATCTTGAGAATAATGATTGGTGGGAGCGAATCCTTGACGGCCGCTATGCCGGTCAAAGGCTTGGCTCGACCGAGACTTCCAGCGATTGACCCGGGCGTGAAGATCCTGGCGACCGGTGCCAGCGGGCAAGTCGGCACTGAGTTGTCCCGGCGCGGTGCGGCGTGGCAAACCGATGTCCATGCCGTCACCCGCGACGACCTCAACATCACACAATCCGGCCCAGTGCTCGCCATACTCAAACAGACCAAACCGGACGTCGTGGTCAACGCCGCCGCCCATACCGACGTCGACAAAGCCGAAACTGAACCCGAGGGGGCCTTTGCCGCCAACCGGGACGGACCCGGATTTCTTGCGGTGGGTTGCGCGCAACTCGGCGTGCCCTTGATTCATATTTCCACCGACTATGTCTTCAACGGCGAGAAGACCGGTGGCTATCGGGAAACCGACCCGGCGTCGCCGCTCGGTGTCTATGGCCAGTCCAAGGAAGCCGGCGAGCGCGCCGTTCGTGAAGCCTGGGGCAGGCACATCATATTGCGGACCTCCTGGGTTTACGCCGCCCATGGTGGCAATTTCGTGCGCACGATGCTACGTGTCGGCGGTGAACGGGAGAGCTTGCGCGTGGTCGCCGACCAGACCGGCACACCGACATTCGCCGGCGATATTGCCGATGCAATTCTGTCGATAGCCGCCAATATTGTCGGGCGGGAGCAGGCCCCCTGGGGCACCTATCATTACACCGCGAAAGGCCAGACAACCTGGCATGGCTTCGCCGAAGCAATTTTCGATACCGCTGAGGCTCGGCTTGGTCGGCGCCCGGCCATAGAGGCAATAGTGACCAGTGAATATCCGACGCCGGCGAAACGACCGGTTAATTCGGTGCTGGATTGCACGAAGATCGATGCTTCTTTCAAGCCGCCCCGTCGCGATTGGCGCGAAGGGCTGGCGGACGTTCTCGACGAACTGCTACAAGACCCTGAGGATTAAAGTAGAATTGAGGTTGGTTAGATGAAAGGTATTGTCCTCGCGGGCGGGTCGGGTACACGGCTTTATCCACTGACCCTGTCAGTCTCGAAGCAGTTGCTACCAATCTATGACAAACCGATGATCTACTATCCGCTCAGCATCCTGATGCTGTCGGGTATCCGAGAGATCCTGCTGATCACCACCCCGGAGGATCAGGCAGCGTTTTGGAATTTGCTGGGCGACGGCTCGCAATGGGGCATTTCCCTGTCCTATGCCGCCCAACCCAGCCCGGACGGTCTGGCCCAGGCCTTTATCATTGGTCGCGATTTCATCGGCGCTGATCCCTGCGCCCTGGTCCTGGGCGACAATATATTTTACGGCCATGGCCTGACCGAATTATTGCGACGCGTCGCCCAGCGCACCGAAGGAGCCACGGTCTTTGGCTACTACGTACGTGACCCCGAACGCTATGGCGTTGTCACCTTTGATGACAATGGCCGGGCCCGCAGCATTGTCGAGAAACCCGCACGACCTGAGTCTAACTGGGCGGTTACCGGGCTTTATTTCTATGACAACACGGTGGTCGACGTCGCCCGGGAAATCGCGCCGTCGCCTCGTGGAGAGCTTGAGATCACCGACGTCAACCGGGTATATCTGGAGCGTCACGCCCTGCACGTCGAACAGCTTGGACGGGGCTATGCTTGGCTCGATACCGGCACCCACGGGTCACTGCTGCAAGCATCCGAATTCGTGCGAACCGTTGAGGAGCGGCAGGGGTTGAAGATCGCCTGTGTCGAGGAGATTGCCCATCGCATGGGGTATATCGACGCCGAACAGTTGCTGCGTCTGGCCGACCCTTTGAAGAAAAGCGGATATGGTGAGTATCTGCTCTCGTTAATTCGATAGACGCAACGAACATGCCGCTGCTTCGACTTCTCATCATTTACGTCGTCGCGGTCGTCATCGTCGCCAGCGCGGCCATTTGGGCAATCTTCAAGTTCGATCTGTTACCATTTCAGAAGGCAGCATCGGTTGAAACTCCGCAGTCTGCAATCCGACAGATCACTCTGAAGAAGCAGGAAACGGCGCCAAGGAAGGCGCAAGCAGCGGCCCAGAGACAGGCCGAGGGTCAAGTCCCTCAATTTTCAGCCTTGCCGGCGCATGATATTACAGGCCGCAGTTTTCAGATCTCACCCCTTCCCCTGTCGCTTCCCTTGGATTGCCAGCCGGGTATTGATTGTTGGGTGTTCAATTTTGTCGATGCAGACCCGGGCAAGGGCCACGCTGATTTCGCCTGTGGCCGGATGAGCTATGATAACCACAAGGGAACCGATATCGCGGTTTCAGATACAGGCCGATTGTTCGAAATGATCCCAATTCGCGCCGCCGCGGCGGGAACCGTTCTTGGCGTTCGCGATGGCATGGAAGACATTAGCATTCAGCGTATCGGCCGCGCCGCCGTGAAAGGTAAGGAATGCGGCAATGGTGTCAGGATCGACCATGGAGGAGGCTGGCATACTCAGTATTGCCACATGAAGCGAGGCAGTGTTTCGGTGAAATCCGGCGATCTGGTCCGCAGCGGTGATCAGATCGGGGCCGTCGGTCTATCGGGCTTCACCGAGTTTCCGCATGTCCACATGACCGTTGAAAAAAGCGGCAAGGTCGTCGACCCATTTGTCGGCCTGTCCGGCGGAGATAAGTGTGAAATAGGACGCGCGCCGCTCTGGCGTCGAGATGTTCTCGAAAAACTACGCTACCTATCGGCCATTCCTTACCATGTCGGCTTCGCCGACCAACTGCCCAAGGCCGACGAGATCAGAGCTGGTGCGTTCAACGCCAATACCCTCTCGGCGACCTCGGCGTCTTTGGTGTTCTGGGCTGAAATCGCGGGTCTGAGACCGGATGATGCAATTTCCATACGTTTCTTCGGGCCCGACGGGGCCCTCCTGGCCAAAAAAGAGGAGAAGATCAACAAGCATCGGATCCGTATTTGGCGGGCGATCGGGAAAAAATCCAAAAACGGTTGGGCACCCGGCGCCTATCGCGGCGAGGTCACCATCCTGCGCCAAACTCCCGCCGGCCCAAGGGAAGCGCGGCGCGGGGCACGCCTGGACGTTTTCTGAGCGCTGTTAAATTCAACACGAAAATCAACGTCAATTAAGGCGCAAAATTATTGGGCGATTTTCCCCGTCGTCCCCAAACGGGCGGTCCCTCGGCCCCAAGCGTCTCTATCCAACCGACCAACGCGCGGGCAACATCAAACGCTCCGAGTTCCAGGCAGACGCGCCGGTGAGCGTACTCCAAGTACCATCGGGATGCTCTCGCCACAGTGTGCTGCCCGGCCCCATAGCCGATTGCAGAGCCAATTGTAGGTCGAATTCACCCTCGGCTGTATCGCCGGAACCATGGGCCGCGCCATCAACACCCTGGGCGTTGGAAAGCGTTCGGCCCAAGGCCATCACAGTCGCTGCCGATAACCGGCCGATTGCGACCTCAGATCTAGAGGCCGGGTTCGAGGATCTGGCGGATCGCCAAACCATCGGCCAAACGGTCGAACCCGTCATTAATCTCGCCGAAGCCGATGCTTCTGTTGATCAATTTGTCGACCGGCAATCTGCCTTGGCGATACAGCTCAATATACCGGGGAATGTCGCGAACCGGCACGCAGCTGCCCATGTAGCTGCCGCGAATGGCTTTCTCCGAATTCACGATATCTGCCGGATTGAACGAGAAAAGGCCACTATTCGGCGCCAAGCCGACCACGATCACTTCGCCGCCCACCCGGATCGATTTGTAACAGGTCTCGGTCGCGGCGATCGAACCGGAGAACTCGAACGCGTAGTCGACACCGCCATTGGTGAGGTCAAGGATCTGCTGTACATGGTCATCGTCGCGCGCGTTCACCGTGTGTGTAGCGCCCAATTGCCGAGCTAGACCTAGCTTGTCGTCGCTGATATCCACAGCAATGATCTTTTCCGCCCCGGCCAGTTTAGCCCCCATTAGGCCGTTCAGACCAACCCCGCCAAGACCAACGCAGGCGACCGTATCGCCGGCCCTGATCCGCGCCGTGTTCAATACCGCGCCAACCCCGGTCATCACCGCGCAGCCAAAGATAGCGGCGTCGGCCAGCGGTAGGTCCTTGTCGACCTTCACGGCGGTACCCCGATCTATGACCGCATATTCGGCAAAGCAGGAGACGCCGGACTGGTGTGCTATTTCGACGCCCTTGGAATCCCGCATCCGGCTGCCTCCGGCCATCAAATGACCCTTGGCGCGCGCGGCGTTGTGGGTCTCGCAAAGCTGTGGGCGGCCGCCTAGACAGTTGCGACACAAACCACAGGAAGCGGAGAATTGAAAGACGATCGGATCACCCACTTTGATGTCGCGGACACCGACGCCAACCTCAACCACCTCGCCGGAACCCTCGTGGCCCAGTACCAGCGGCATCGGGCGCGCCCGGTTGCCGTTGATGATCGAGAGGTCGGAGTGGCAGAGCCCGCCACCAGCTATCCTGATCATCAATTCGCCCGCTTGCGGCGGATCCAGTTCGACCTCCTCGATCTGGATCGGCTCCGAAATAGCGTAGGGGCGTTTCGCGCCAATTTCGCGTAGCACGGCAGCTTGCATCTTCATTGTCGTTCCTCCTACCCGTCCGCGCCGGGCGATTTGGTTTTTATGCAACCAGATATGAGATTAACCAGGGCCGGTTCGTCAACCCATCCGCGAGTTGGCTTGCGGGGGAAATCGACCAAGCGCATCCTTCGACCAAGACATCACAGGGACGATTACGATGATGCATTGGACCCGGAGGAACAGGACCCCCGGCGAGCTTCCCAAACCAACAAGGAATCAGGACCGGGTGTGCGCCGATATTGATCGGTGGGGCTATGGCCTACTCGAAGGCGGCATCAACCAGCGGGTTTGGCTGTTACCGAATAAGGGCACAGAATTCTTGGAGGTCTTTGAACTGGATGCCCTGCACTCCGATCAATGGTGGGCGCTGGAGCCGCCGCGGGCCGGGCGGCGCAATCTGCCGGTAGGCTCGATGACCCGCACCCGCTTCGACGTGGATCCGGAGCGCGATGCCGATGTAGAAACCGTCGCCGCCGAGGGCCCCGCCGGCACTACGATTATCACCGACGGCCGGGTCTGGCACGGCGTCGGCGAGAACCGCACGAACGACGATCGCACCGCCCTGATCTTGACTTACTGCGGGCCGCAATATTGCCCACAGGTCAACTACACCGTCACCTTGGACCGTGAAATCCTGACCAATGCCTCAGATCGGCTAAAGACCCCGTTCGGGCTCAAGGTCTGGTGCGGTATGGCCCGACCGGCAATCCAAGCATCGACTTCATCGATCCGAGCAAGACCGCGTTGGGCGAGCTTCGCCTGAACTGATCGCACCAGCGATAGGGAGACGACATCATGGGCAAGGCCCTAGACGGTATTCGCGTCATCGACATGACCCACAACCAAGCCGGTCCCGCCTGTACCCAAATGCTTGCCTGGCTTGGCGCCGACGTCATCAAGCTGGAGGAGCCGGGCAAGGGTGACGTAGCCCGAACCAATATGAAAGACAAACCGGACAGTGACAGCCTGTTTTTCCTGATCCTCAACGCCAACAAGCAAAGCCTAACCCTCAACCTGAAGACTGATGAGGGCAAAGCGCTGTTTAAGGAGGTGATCGCGTCGGCCGATGTGCTGGTCGAGAATTTCAGCCCGGGTGCGCTCGACCGGCTCGGCCTTGGCTATGATGTGCTCTCCAAGGTCAACGAGCGGCTGATCTACGCTACCATCAAGGGCTTTGGCACCTACGGGCCATATAGTGGATTTAAGAGTTTCGAGCCGGTTGCCCAGGCCATGGGCGGGGCGATGTGCGCCACCGGCTTCCCTGAAAACCCGCCAACCTTTGTCTGGCCGGCGATCGGCGATTCCGGCACCGGCATGCATATGGCGATCGGCATCCTCGCCGCCTTGCAGCAGCGCCATACGACCGGCAAGGGTCAGGAGGTTGAAGTTTCGATGCAGGACAGCGTGGTTAACATCATGCGGATCAGCCTGCGCGACCATCAGCGCTTGGGCGGGGTTCAGCCACGTACCGGTAATCAGCTCGGTCGGAACGTGCCGGGTTCGACCTATCCCTGCGCGCCGGGCGGACCAAACGACTATATCTTTGTCTTGGCCCAACAGCAGATGTGGGCGGCGTTCAGCACCGCTATCGAACGCCCCGACATCATCAATGATCCGCGTTACAACAATTTCGAGGCGCGTTGGGAAAACCGCGAGGCTTTGAATGCGATCATCGAGAGTTGGACGATGACGAAGACCAAATACGAAGCGATGAAGATCCTTGGTGACGCCGGCGTGCCCTGCGGTGCCTGTCAGGACACCGCCGAGATCCTCGAAGACCCGCACTTGGTGGAACGAGGGATGATCTTGGATCTCGATTATCCGCCACGCGGTACCTACAAGATGGTCGGTTGCCCGGTCAAACTTTCCGCCTCCCCGGCGGATATCAAACGCCCACCGATGCTAGGAGAGCATACCGACGCACTACTCGGCGATATCTGCGGCGCCGATCCTCAAGAGCTCGCCCGATTGCACGAGGCAGGGGTGATCTGAGCGTCGAGCCTAACCACGGTTCTAGAGCACCCACAACCTTGGTGCGGGTGCGGCACGCTGCTGTTTCCCACAATGCCGTCATCCCGCGTCAAGCGTGGGGTGGCGGCATATTTACTACCAACCTCACCAAAATTATTATTCCCTCCACTTCCTAGTCCGAGTTTTCATTCGTTCCGATTAGCAACCCAATGGGGCAGGTTTCCAGATCCGCCGCTAACGATGGGAAATGGCCCGCGGCGTTCGGCTACCACACAGCAACGTCGATCCCATTTGAGATTTGCCGGCGTTACGGCGGCGATGCCCGCCTCGGCCCTTCACCAGATCAACCAAACTGGCGTATTCTACCGCCTTCAGTGTTGAATGGTGATTGGCGGGACCGGCAAGCGCGCGGGACCGTCCCCAGGGAGACCCGTCCCATGTCCATTGCGATCAAACAGCTTCACCCCCATTTCGTTGCCGAGATAAGCGGCCTCGATCTTCGCCAACCGCTGACCCCGGAAAAGGCGACGGCGCTTGATCGGGCGCTGGACCGGTTCGGCGTGCTGGTTTTTCACGGCCAGGACATCACCGATGAGCAACAGCTAACCTTCACCCGGAACTTGGGTGCGATAGAATTGGCGATCGGCGGCAACGTGACCAAGCCCGAGGAACGGCGCCTAAGCGTGCAAATCGGCGACGTCAGCAATCTCGATCAGCATGGCAAGGTACTGGCCAAGGACGATCGCCGCCGGATGTTCAATCTCGGCAATCGACTCTGGCACTCGGATAGTTCATACCGCTCGACGCCGGCGAAATGTTCGCTGCTGTCCTGCCGATCGAAACCGGCGGCCGGCGGCAATACCGAGTTTGCCTTCATGCCGGCAGCCTATGACGCGCTCGATGCCGAGACCAAGGCGGAGATCGAAGATCTGGTGACCGAACATTCGCTGATCTACTCACGCGGACAGCTTGGCTTTAGCCAGTTTACGCCTGAGGAATTGAAAACCTTCACGCCAGTCCGCCAGGCGCTGGTGCGGGCCAATGATTTCACCGGGCGAAAATCGATCTACCTATCAGCCCATATTGGCACCATCGTTAGTTGGCACATGCCCGAGGCCCGCGACTTCATCCGCGAATTGACCGAGCACGCGACCCAGCCAGAATTCGTCCACGCCCACGAATGGGCGGTGGGCGATCTGGTGATCTGGGACAATCGACAATGCCTGCATCGGGTACGTCCGTTCAAGGACACCGATGAGCCCAGGGACATGCGCCGCACCACCGTTGCCGGTATCGGCCCAACGACGCCGCTGGCAGCCGAGGCGGCCTGAGTACCCCATTAGAACCGAGGAGGAGCTTACGATGACCATCTCGATTAAACAACTGCATGAGCATTTCGTCGGCGAGGTCAGCGGCATCGATCTTCGTGACCCTTTGACGCCGGATCAGACGCGGGAAATCCAGGAGGGGATGGATCAATATGGGGTTCTGGTGTTTCACGACCAGGACCTGACTGATGATCAACAGGTTGCCTACACCAAGAACTTCGGAGAATTGGAACTGGCGGTCGGCTCGAACCTGCTCAAGGCCAACGAGCGGCGATTACGGCTGGAAATGGCCGATGTCAGCAATCTGGACCAAAACGGCGTGGTGCTGACTCGGGACGACAGGCGGCGGATGTTCAATCTCGGTAACCGGCTCTGGCACTCCGACAGCTCCTTTCGGATAACGCCGTCGAAGTTTTCGCTGTTATCCTGCCGGTCCGAGCCTCCAAAGGGTGGCGATACCGAATTCGCCTTCATGCCGGCGGCTTATGACGGACTCGATGCCGAAACCAAGGCGGAGATCGAAGGGCTGGTGACTGAGCACTCACTGATCTATTCGCGGGGCAAGCTCGGCTTCGAGGAATTCAGCGCCAAGGAGATGAAAACCTTTGCCCCGGTTCGTCACTCCCTAGTCAGAACCAATGATTTCACCGGTCGTAAATCGGTTTATCTATCTGCCCATATCGGCACCATTGTCGGTTGGCACATGCCCGAGGCCCGCGACTTCGTCCGCGAGTTGGTGGAGCAAGCGACCCAACGCAAATTTGTCCATGCGCACAAATGGCAGCTCGGTGATCTGGTAATGTGGGACAACAGGCAATGCATGCACCGGGTGCGGCCGTTCAAGGATATCGGTCAGGTCCGCGACATGCGGCGTACCACCGTCGCCGGCGTCGGCCCGACGGTGGAGCAGACCAGCGAGCGCGCCGCCTAAACCAACCGCTAAGCAAGGCGGAGGAAGCCCGGATGGCAAAAACCGGCGCTCGCTATTTTTTGTCACCAACCCCGGCAACGATGTCAGCGATATGACTCTCACTCACCGCAGACGCGGGGCCGGTCATTCGTCCATACTCACTGAATGAAAAATAACCTCGCGCCGAACCAAAAATATCTCTGCGGTTAGGGTTTATTGTGACCTCCAGATAACGAACCGATCGACCTCGCCCTCCCCCGACCCTGATCGGTTCGACGTCATAACGGCAGCGCTATTCATAGGGTCGCCGTTTCCTTTGGGGCCAAGCCGTCTAAGGATGGCGACTTGGCCGGACGCTCAGAGAATGGCAAACTGTTAGCTAGGTTGCAGATCCATTCTCAGGAGGCCGGTCCCGTGCCCACCAAGGTCAAATTGTTGCTCACCCTGGCGGTTATAGCGCTCGGCGCATTCTGCGCCTGGCTTGAAGCCAGCTATGCCGATGCCTTGGTCGCCAAGGTGATCGCTGGCCTCACCGCTTTTCTGGTCATCGCGCTATGGATGTTCCCGGAAGCCGGGGTCAAGAGCGGTGAACAAAAGCCTGAGTGAATGCCCCATTTGCCGGGCTAGTTTCGGACAGGGTGGGCCTCAGGTTTTCCGGCTATCCCGTAAAAACGGATAAATTCGGGTGAAATCCGAGCCCGGCTCAGCCGCTTCCAATTGGGCAAAGCTTTCAGCAACCCCGGACGCCACCCGATTGACGGTGCCGGCAATGGCGACATTCTCGACGTAGAGGCGCACATCCTTGGCCATCATCTTGCTCGCAAAACCACCGTTGTAGGCTTCGTTGGCTATCCGGTTAGGAAACTTATCCATTGTCGCGGTGTTGCGCCCGCTGGAGACATTCACCACGTCAAGAATTGCCTTCATGTCGAGCCCGTTGGCGGTCCCAAAGGCCATCGCCTCGCTGGTGGCCGCCATCGCGGTGGCGGACAGAAAATTATTCAACAGCTTTACCGTCTGCCCCTGGCCAGCCTCGGGACCGACATAAAAGACGTTCTTGCCAATGCATTGCACCATGGCTTTCAGCCGTTCGTAGGATGCTGGCGCACAACCCATCATCACCGCTAAACTCGCGGCCTCCGCGCCAGCGATGCCGCCGGAAACTGGCGCATCGACATATTCGATGCCATGCGCCGCCAGCTTCGCCGCGGCCTCGCGCGCATGCGGAATGCCGATAGTCGAGGTATCAATCACGGTCTTGACCTTACGATCCGGCGCGGCGATGAACTCCTCCGCGATCGCCAGAGTGTCCAGGCCCGCGGGCACCGAAAGAATCACGATTTCCACCGCTTGCGCGACCTCGGTGTTGTTGGCGGCGATCTTCGAGCCAGCCGGCGCCGGCGCCGTGTTCATTTTGTCGGCTACCATCAGCGGATAGCCGCCCTTGGCCAGGTTCGCCGCCATCCGGCTGCCCATGCTGCCGACCCCGATCCAACCCACCATCTCGAACATTGCGTTCTCCCGTTCACTTGACCCACCGCCCGCGCGCGGCGGGACGCACTGTGTCGTCACGGCTGGCCTGGGACAAGTACCCTTGCGCCGCAACGCACCTTCAAAGCATAGTGATCGGGCATGTGTTGCCCCGCACTCCAGCCAGAATAATCAACGCGGCAAAACAGGGGCATCACACGGAAGCATTCCTCAGAGGCGTCACGATGAAATACGTCACACTCGGCAACAGCGGTCTCGAAGTCAGCGCCATCTGCATCGGCGGTAATTCCTGGGGAGCGCGAGGTCGACGCGCCTGGGCACCGTTCGACGAGGCCGATAGTGCGCCATTCTTTCGCCGAGCTCTCGACAAGGGCATTAATTTTTTCGATACCGCCGATGCCTATAACCTTGGCGAGAGCGAGCAGATCATCGGCGAAACCCTGATGCGCTATGCGCCGCGCGACGAACTGGTGATCTCAACCAAGGTCGGCCTGGCCATGGCTGATGGCCCGAACCAGTCCGGACTCGGCCGCAAGCATCTGCTGAAAAGCATCGACCAGCAGCTCAGCCGGCTAAAGACCGATTATATCGATATCTATCAGGTGCATCGTCTCGACGGGGTAACGCCCCTGGAAGAAACATTAGAGACGCTGACCGAGCTCGTAAAGGTCGGCAAGGTCCGCTATATCGGCGGCTCAACCATGCCGGCATACAAGTTCGCGCAGATCCTCACCCTTGCCACCTGCAAAGGCTATGCCCGCCCGATCGCCATGCAAAATCTCTATAATCTGATTCAACGCGAGGAAGAGCGCGAGATGATCCCCCTCTGCCTGGAAGCCGGAGTTGGGTTGATCCCCTACAGCCCGCTGGCCCGCGGCGTCCTCGCCGGTAACCGTACTGGGGCCGGATCCGGTGATACCGAGCGTGCCCGCGCCGACACCAGGGTCGACCCCACCTTGTTCCGCCCGTCGGACCGCAAGATCGTTGGGGCTGTACAATCAATCGCTAAACGTCACCAGGTCACACCGATCCAGATTGCACTGGCCTGGATGCTGTCCAAATCGGTGATGGCAGCGCCGATTATCGGCACCACCAAACTGGAGCAGATCGACGACGCAGCAGCGGCGGTTCGCGTCCACCTAAGCGATACCGAAATCGTCCGCCTTGAAAAACCCTATGAGTTTCGAGCGGCGTAACCGCGATGGTCTGAGAGCCGAATAGCGCCGCCTCCCAGAGGTAAGCCGAATCCCGCCCCTGGGTATCATTTCTCCTAATAATTTGTGGATTTTTCTGCGCTTTTTATCGATCAGACGAAGAGGGTAGATAATTCGGGTGATAAATTAGAACTCCTACACCTGCCGAAAGTGTAGTGTTTTCTATTTCAATTGGATGGCTTCGAATGATCTCGGGTTTTACTATGAATGTTCTCTTTAAGGATCTGCGTCGATCATTTCTACGATCCCTGTTTAGTTTTAACCATCAGGGTACTTACTGTCACAAATACAGTTTCATTTTTTTGATTTTTCAAAGTCGCTTTATATCTAATAAAACCTAACTCTGGCTTACTTTTTGAAATGCGACTCTCAATGATTTCCGCTTCGCCCTTAAGTTCATCACCAGGACGGACCGGGTTAGGCCAAGTTAGTTCTTCATGTCCGGGAGAGCCTAAAACTGTTTCGTATGACAAAAAGGAATCGTGCATCATTCCGAGCCAAATCAGAGCCGTCATCCAGCCGCTTGATATCAATCCGCCAAAGACCGTTTCTTTTGCAGCTTGGGCATCCACATGAAATGGGAATGGGTCGTATTTTTTTGCAAACGCAATGATCTCACTTTCTGATACGACCCTTTTGCCAATTTTAAATTTTTGCCCTGCGAAATAGTCTTCCGCATACCTTACCAAGGACATTCCATAAGCTCCTAAATCTGGTAAAATCAAGGCGTTCCATTGCAAATCATGATTTTGGTCTTTAGGCATGTGTGACGGATTGGTCGGCGCGAGGAGCAGCACGGCGATATCTCGTTGGTGTTGCACATGAACGCCGCCCGGCTTTGATCTGCCCCATCGATTGGTCCATGAAAACGCATCTATATAAAATGCGTCAATTATCGAAGATTGGCGGGATTATTTGATAGAGCTTCGGAAGCAAAATCCAGATAATGCCCGCTCGGCGAAGTCAAGCCCTAAAAAGCGATCTATCCATGGTTTGCCGTACGATGTTGATACTCGGCCACCGATCCGGCTCCAGGCGGACGGCCATCTCAAAAAAGGCATCCGCTTCATCGAACCGTTCAAGAGCCAGCAATGCCCGCCCGCGTAGCATGGTACCCTCACCGGTTTCCCCGCCCTCGCGCTGGTGGAGTTCCCGCTCAACAGCCTCGAAATCGTTTAACGCGAACCATGCGCCCGCCAAAGCTAACCTCGCGTCCACCCAACTTGGCTGCAATGCCAGAGCTCGCTTTAGCAGACCGGCCCCGATAGCCATCTCTTGGGACGACCGAGAGGCGCTCAAAGCCATCAATCGGTAGAGACCAGCGGAGCCTGGATCCAGGACAAGAGACATCCGCCCCATTACGCCGACCTGCTGATCATTTTTGAGCTCGAAAAGATATTGCGTTATCAGGGCCCAATTCTGGGCAGAGGCCGGGACGACACACGCCAGACGCCAGACGCCACCCCATGGCCAAGGCGACGGCTGACCCGGCACGTTTCGCCGTCGCGACCATCACCTGGGCCTGCGCCGGCGCGAAACCTGGTCCGCTTAAAACCGCTCGGCGGAACGCCTCGAACGCCTTTCGACCATCACCCGCATTATGCGCGATCGCCCCGTAATTAAACCACACATGCGGATCGAGCGGGTTCTCGGTGATGGCGGCATGTAAATTGGTTGGGAAATCGGCCGCCGTGCCCACCGACGATACCTGCTCATCTCGGCCTGCGACGGGACTCGTGCTCATCTCGTAAATTCTCGATTCCCAGCATGGCCGGATGCGGCACCTCGGTTGATCTTGGCAGAGCCCCCGACGATCATATCGACATTTCTTAAACTAACATGGTAGCTATCCGACTGACAATTAACGATCCGCCGTGATCGCCACCGGTGACCCGAATACTTGTTTAAAAGGAAATGTATGTCGGGATGCGACCGCGAAAGCCGAGTCATCTATCTACTGGTCGAGGAGTCCGATCGGGAGTTTCTCGCACGTTGCATCATGGCGGTGATCGCGGCGAGGCAAGGGTATGACGTGGTGATTGACCCCCAGTGGCTGATCTGGGAACAACTCGACAAGCTTCCCCCCGGCGTCATGCTCTTCAAGGGTAATAACAAGATTCAAGCGGCCAACATGCATCTTGCCAAACAGGCGGGACATCTTATCGCCAGTATTGAGGAAGAGGTCCTAGGCTTAGCCAGTGAACAGGAATTTCAGCACCACTACGCATCAGGAGTCTCGTCGGCGTGCGATTTGTTTCTGGTCCAGGGCCGTTTTCAGGCCGAATGCCTAGTTAATCATGACCCAAGCTATGCCGACCGAACCGCCATCGTCGGCAACCCGCGGACAGACCTATTACGTGCGCCCTTTACAAACGATCTTCACGAAGACGCCGAACGATTGCGCGGTCGATACGGAGAGTTTGTCCTGCTCAACACTAATTTTGGGGGCATCAATCCCGCGCATGGAGACAGTCTGACTTTCTACAACCTTAGCGTTCGGGTCGGTATGTCGGATCGGGACAACCCGTCTGATCTGACCTACTTCATGGACAGGCTGAGATGGGAACGGGATAACGCCAAGGCCATAATTCAGTTCGCGCACGGCCTGGCCGCGAGGAGGCCTGGCACACGTATCATATTGCGTCCGCACCCTGCGGAACATCTAGAGCGGTGGAGCCACTACCTCGGCCCGGCCTCACCGATCACCCTGATCCGCGAGGGCGGCCATTTACCCTGGACGTTCGCCAGCAAGGCCATGATTCACACGGGTTGCACGACAGGCCTTGAAGCCGCGCTTCTCGGAACCCCGACCCTAAGCCTGATGCCCGGCGACAATCCCTGGCACGCCTCGGCGATTTCAAATGTCGCGAACCCGGCCACGCGAACGGTTGGGGAAGCACTGGATCGAGTGATTTCCCATCTGGACGGAGCGAGCGGGAGTCTGCTGGCGGATGCTCGGGATCTGGATTTTTCGTATTATCTTGATTTCGTCTCCGAGACGCTTTCGTCTCATCGCGCGGTCGATGCTCTGGTCCGTTTGCACGCCAAATTAGACACAAAGTCCGCCGTCAAGACGCAAATAATCGGGCTGCCGAAAAGCGCCCCGCTCCAGGACTGGCAGAGCAATAAATACACGGTCACGCTCCCGCATGCCCAGCAATCAATCTCCTCGGTCTCGGCGGCGCTTGGTTATTCGCAAGCGCCCGATGTGAATACCATCGCTGGCGGCTCTATTTTTATACGGGCGAGCCAAGGCTAACGGCCTCATCGCGGTGACCCCAGGGAACGAAAATGAGAATAAAATCCTCCCTTGAGCAAAACACCTATTCGGGCTCAAAGGCGCTGACGCCGGACAGCCGCGCGTTCGATCGTATCTTGGGCAAAATTTTCCTACCCGCCTAGACCAGCGAACAATTGTCGCAGAACCTGGAAACAATTCTCTTGACCCGAATGCGTTGAAACGTCGAAGTCCCCCGTCACTCCCCCGAATGAGTGAACGTCTCGAAAATCATGGACGGTCAGTTTTTCGAATTTGGCGTGTCCGATCAAGTCACGGGTCAGTTAATACCGCGCCGGTATTTTGGATCATCGGAAATTTCCGCCAGATACAAGGAATGAACAGGGGGTATAACAATATCATCCTGGATTTCATGACGCCCCTGAATCACAGCCCCACATGTCAACAATGTTACGACGACGCACACTCGCTAGTCTCCCGCTGATCGGCGCTATCCGGCAGAGAACCCTCTCATATCAACCTTTTTCTCAGAAGGTTGACTTGATACGCCGTGTCTTCTGGGCAGGGGCATCGAAAATAGCATGGCTAAAGGTGGTGCGCTCAACGAAGGACAATTATTTTTCTATTTAAGAGACCGTCAAGATCACCCCGGTCGACTATCCGTCCAAAACATGGCCGCGTCGGTTCAGAACCGGACCTCAGAACGCGCTGTTGTACAGCCCACCATCCAGCAGCAGGCTTTGGCCGGTGATGTAGCCTGCCTGGGCGCTGCACAGGAAGGCGGCGGCCTCACCGAATTCCTCCGGCGTGCCGGCACGCTTGGCCGGTACCATGGCAACACGCTGTGCATGCGCCTCGTCATGGCTGATGCCAAGCACCTGGGCCGCCACATCGATGCCACCGCGATAGCGATCAGTGTCGAAAAAGCCAGGCTGGATATGGTTGATCGTAACCCCAGTATGGGCGACCGAACGGCAGACTCCAGCACAAAAAGCGGTCAATCCGGCGCGCGCGCCGCTTGAAAGATCGAGACCGAAAACCGGCATCTTCACCGAGACCGAGGTGATGTTGAGAATCCGCCCGAAGCCGCGCGCCGACATGGCGTCGACGGTGCGTTGGATCAGCTCAATCGGGGCGATCATGTTCCAGGTGACCCCAGTCAGCATCGCCTCGCGTTCAAGCTCGCGGAAATCCTTATAGGGTGGGCCGCCGGCATTGGTGATCAGGATATCCGGCTCCGGGCAAGCGGTGAACAAGGCGTCTTGGCCTTGCGGTGTCGTGACATCCGCCGCCACCTCGATGATTTCGGTATTGGTGGCGCGGCGAATTTCGCCTGCCGTGACGGCAAGGCGCGACGGGTCGATGCCGTTGACCACGACCGTGCACCCGGCTCGGGCAAGCGATGTGGCGCAGGCCCGACCTAGCCCGCGGCTTGATCCACAAACAATGGCCTTACGGCCAGCAATTCCTAAATCCATCTCGACGTCTCCCTAAATGGTTTCCTCGCCTCTAGTGCTCGACTTTTTGTTCCTGGCTTCTAGTTTCCGGGTAGAAAAGCCTTGAGCCGCGCTGCGTCGGCATCCTCGGTACGCCCCATGTCGTTGAGCAACCGGGAATAATTATCGTAGAGCGCCCGCAGCACCTCTGCCGCATCGGCGCCTTTGGCCTGTTGGGCGGTGGCGATCGCCACGGTATAAGCTTCCTCGGCCTCTTCCAGCTGGCTGCGCCGGTGATGGAAGTCGCCGAGATTGCCAAGGGTGCGCGAAACATTTGTATGACTCGGGCCGAGCAATTCGGCCCACAATCCGATGACCTGACCGTAGAGCTGTTCGGCGGTATCCATGAAGCCGTTCGCCTCCAGAACGATGGCTAGATTGTTCAGCACCGCCGCCCGCCCCTCGGTTCCGGGCTTAGTCATTTTGACCGCTTCCTCCAGCAATTGCTGGGCCTGGACCGGCCGATTGGCCTCGTAGGCAGATCCGGCGGCAGCGACCAGTGCCTGCCATTTCTTAATGGCGGTTGGCGGATCCGACGCTCCTGTAAGACCGGCGATCAGCAGGCTGGCCAATGCGAGGCGACGAATGAACGCGCCAGCGGTTGTGGAAAGGGTCATGATGGTCCTTGCACGATGACTGATGCTGTGGGTATCAGGCCTAATAAGCCTGGCGTGGCGCTCGTCCCGATCTCTGTCCCAATGCCCGGCAGCCAGCAGGTCATTTTTTGCCCATCTGATCATGGCGTTGGCGTATTTTCGACGACCAAGTGCTCTTGATAAAAGACAACGTGGCTATGATCTGCTCATCCGTTAGGACCCTGGCATAAGCCGGCATTGACGATGGTACCCCACTGATCCGAGACGGGCCAAACTTGGTCAGCGCGAACAGCATGTCTTCGGGATGGTGCCAGGTATGGCCGGAGGCGTCATGCGGCGGCGCCGGCAACTTGCCGTCGGCGTTGCGTTGTTTCCAATTCGACTGCCCCTCCAGCTTAGCGCCATGACACGCCGCGCAATGCGCGGCGTAGAGTCGCTTACCCTCGGCCACAACGATCGTCTCATCCGGCCGCAACTTGAACCGAGCCGGCGTCACCGCTGGGGGCATGGTGCGCGGCGCGGTCTGTGGGTTCGGTGCTTGTTGATTTGAGACCTTAGCCTCGGTTTGAGTGGGAGCCGGCGCGCGGGGCTCGGCGGGTTTCATCTCCGGGCTGATCTTGTACCCACCCGAGCCCTCAAGGAACGAGGCGGCAAGGCCGGCGGCGAGCAAGGCGACGGCGAAGATTGAGACCAAGGTGGCAAGAACGCGACGGCGCATCACGCTTTACCCTCCAGTAAACCGGCGAGGTCATCGAGAATTGGGCAATCGGGGCGGGTGTCGCCATGACAGGCATCGATCAGATGCGCCAGAACCCCTCGCAGCCCCTCCAGCTCAGTGAGCTTCACCTCGATCCGATGAAGATGCCTATGAGCCAATGCCTTCACATCCGCACTGGCGCGGTTACGGTCCTCATACAGCGACATCAGCGCCCGGCAATCCTCGATCGAAAACCCGAGGCCGCGGGCGCGTTTCAAGAACGCCAGTTTGTGGACATCCGTTCGCCCGTATTCCCGGTAGCCGTTCTGTTGCCGGGCCGGAACCAGCAGACCAATATCCTCATAGTAGCGGATGGTCTTAGCCGGCAATCCCGACGCTTGTTCAGCCGCGCCAATATTCACTGTCTCACTCCAGGGCAATAGGCTACCAATCGATCCATTGGATATAAAGCCTCCTGCAACTGGACGGTCAAGACCTACACAGCCTTCAGGTGAAATACACCAACCCAATTACCACGCTAGCCAAAAACCCGAGGCAGACGATCGCCAACCAAACCCGGCCAGGGCGGAGCCTGGAAGGCAGTATCGTTGGATCGGCCATTGTCCTTCCCCGAAGCATCGGGGTGACGAGGCTCTTGCGGAACACCACGAAGTAGACCGTGATCACACAAAGATGAACCCCACCAAAATGAGAATTACATTGAAGCCGTCTTCGTGCAGACCAGTCAGAAAACGCGCCGTATGGTTGGTCACCAGGTGCGACGGCGGCGCGTCATAAAGAATTTCGTCGGTCCCGGACTAACCGAGTGTCGCCTGCACCAGCAACGCTGCAAGCATAGCCATCACGCTCCAACCGCCGATCGGGTTGAGGCCGATTTCATTTGGCAGCTGCCATCGCAGCAAGTTCGCCAGATAGGCTTTGATCTTCGCCGGCCCTCGGATAAAGGCGGAAAATCGGGCGAACTCGCCGCCGATCAGCCGGAACAGCACGAGGGTCAAGACGGTCACACCGACGATCTCGTGCAGGTCCTGGAATTCGAATTCTCCGGTGAACCACTGGACCGCCAAACAGATCACCAGCGCCCAATGAACAACCCGAGTCAGCAGATCCCAGACCTCGACCTTGGTTTTGGCATCCAGCGGTGACCGATCGGCCGTCCTTTCAAGCTTCGGTCAGAAATTTTTTGAAATCAGCCGCGACACATTCGGCGCTGACCCTGGCCAGGCGCTCGCCGTGGTCGGGTGTGGCCAGAAAACTATCGGCTTCGATCCGACCGTCGGGGAACAGCATTCGATAATCCACGGCATCGCAAAACGCCCGCGCCGCCGGCGGTGCCTTGTCCATCTCGGCGCGTTTGATGTGTTCCGGGTAAGCATATTGGGTGACCGCGACCTCCGAGGCAGTCGCGTGCCGGCCATCGCGATCGCCGTAGAATTCCTCGCAAAGCGTCTTGATCTCGGGAAAGGCAAACCAATTGGCCAGCTTGCAGCGGATTGGCGGACGGGTGGAATTGCGCTCGAAGCTAGTTTCGGAATAAATCTCGGAAAACGCGGCGCCGACGGTCGCGATATTGCCGCCATGGCCGTTCAGGAAATAAAACCGCTCAAAGCCGTTGCGCGCCAAGGACAGCACATAATCCTTGATCACCGCGATCAAAGTTGTCGGACGCAGCGCGATCGAGCCGGGAAAGGCCAGATGGTGCTGCGCCATTCCCACCGAGATAGTCGGACCGATCAGCGCGCCGGTTTTCTCCGCCGCCAGGCCTGCGATGACTTCCGGGCAGATCGCATCGGTACCGATCAAGCCGATCGGTCCATGCTGTTCGGTGCTGCCGATCGGGATGACGATCCCGTTGCTGCACTTAAGATGCCGTTCGACCTCTGCCCAGGTCATCATTTGCAAAAGCATCGCCGGTTCTCCTCCTCTATCGGGTTTTCGCTCAGGCCAATACTCGCTCCAGCCAAGCCGCCGCGGCCAGCGTGCGCGCATCGGCGCCGACTGGGCCGACGATCTGGATGCCTAGCGGCAGACCGTTTGGTCCATGCCCGCAAGGCACCGTGACACAGGGCCAGCCCAATAGCGTCCAAACCCGGTTGAACAACGGGTCACCGGTGAAGGCCAGGCCCGAGGGCGCCTCTCCCGGCGCCGACAGGGTGAGAATCGCGTCGACGCTCTCGAACAGAGCGGCTTGCGTGGCGCGCCCCTGATTCGCCTCGGACTTCACCGCTAGCAATGCCGCATCGGAAATCGCCCGTCCAGTGGCTATACTGTCCCGGTAGAAGCGGATCAGCCGCTCCGGGTGGTGGTCATATTCCCAGGCCAGGGCGCGTCCGGAATCCCCGGCCATCACCACGGTCTGTAGATCGGCTAGCGCCTCAAAGCCGGTCGAGGACGGGATGTCGACGACCGCTGCGCCCCCCGCCTCCGCTTGTCGACACGCCGCCTCAAAAGCCGACAGCGCCGCCGCTCCGGCCTCAATGCGAAACGGCACCATCAGACCGAACCGAGGCGGCTTGTCGCCAAAGGCTTCAAGATCCGGGGTCGGCGCCTGCCCCAGCGCGGCATGGAAAAACGCGACATCCCCGACGCTGCGGGCGAAAGTGCCGACCGTATCAAGATAGCTGGAAAGCTCCTTCACCCCGGCCCGTTCGTAGGTGCCGACGCTCGGCTTGAAGCCAACCGCGCCGCAAAAGGCGGCGGGCCGGATTACCGAGCCGGCGGTCTGCGTCCCAAACGCTAGAGGAAATTGCCGGTCGGCGACACCGGCGGCAGACCCGCTAGAAGAGCCACCGGGCGTGTGCTCGGGATTGTGTGGATTGCGTGTCGGGCCAGGGTTGCGCCAGGCGAATTCGGTGGTCACGGTCTTGCCCATGACGACGCCGCCTTGGTCGCGGGTTCGCCTGACAATAGCCGCGTCGGCGTTCGGTCGGTTCAAGCCATAAATCGTCGAGCCGTGCCGGGTTGGCATGTCGGCAGTGTCGATGATGTCCTTGACCCCGACCGGCACCCCGGCGAGCAGGCCGGGATTTCCAGCGACATCGGCGGCCTTGGCGCTGGCGATCGCCTGATCCGGGTCGAGATGCGCCCAGGCCTGTACCGCGTCGTCCCGCGCCACCACCCGGTCGAGACAGGAGCGCATCAGCGCTTCGGCGGTCAAGTCGCCGGCCTTGATCCGTCGCGCGGCCTCGACGGCGGAAAGTTCATGGGCTTCGGTCATCTGTACTTCTCCCTGCGCGCGCCTCGTTGTTGAACGCGTGAGCCACCTGCTCTTGAGCGCGTGAGATTGCGGCATTGTTCCGCACCATGCAACGACCGTATCGTAGCGGTCATTGAACGCCAGGACCGCTCAAGAGGAACCCGATCATGCCCCAACATATCGCCTGCTTGACCTATGATTTTGACGCCCTGTCCCTATGGATAGCCCGTGGCATGACGACGCCGACACCCCTATCGCGCGGTGAGTTCGGGGTGGTTGGAACCGAGCGCATTTTGGATCTTCTGGCACGTTACGACATTAAGGCCACCTTCTTCATCCCCGGCCACACGCTGGAAAGCTTTCCGGAAATTTGCAATCGGGTCGCCGACGAGGGCCATGAAATCGGCCATCATGGGTGGACCCATCGGAAGCCATCCGAACTGTCGCGCGAGGAGGAAGAGGTGGAACTGCACCGCGCCAATGAACAGATCGAAAAGATCAGCGGACGCAAGGCCAGGGGTTATCGCTCGCCGTCCTGGGATCTCAGCCCTCATACTCTTGATCTACTGATCGATAACGGTTTCGTCTATGACAGCAGCTTGATGGGGCACGACTACTTGCCCTACTACGCCCGCACCGGTGACGAGGTGACCCTGTTGGAGCCGGCCCGCTTCGGCCCGACCACCCGGATGCTTGAAATACCGGTCAGCTGGAGTCTGGATGATTTTCCTTATTTTGAATACCTGATCGGCCCGGCCGGTATTCTGCCAGGCTTGCGGCCAGGTGCCGATGCGTTGGCCAACTGGACCGAGGATTATGACTACATGACCGAGATCCTGGATTGGGGAGTGATCACCTATACCTTCCATCCCTTCGTTTCGGGTCGCGGCCACCGGATGAAGGTCATGGACCGATTGATCCGCCACCTGAAGAACGGCGGCGCCAGGTTCTTGACCATGGAAGAAGCCGCGGTCGAGGCTGCCGGACGCCTCAACGGCGAGGCGGGGAATGCCTGACGGACCAGCCGATCTCGATATTGCCGGCGGCCTGTCGTATATCCGGCGGGCCGACCCGGACATGGCAAGGGCGATGGAGCGGGTCGAGGCGCCCGAGCAACGCCGCCGTGCGCCCGGCTTCCCCGCCTTGGTCAACATCATCATCTCGCAGCAGGTTTCCCTACAATCGGCAGCCGCGATCTGGCAAAGACTGGGCGATACCGGACCGGTCACCGCCGAGGCAGTACTCCGCCTGGGACCGGAGCGGCTGCGAGAGATCGGCTTCAGCCGACCGAAGATCCGCTACACCCTGTCGCTGGCCGAGAACGTCGCCTCCGGCGCCTTCCAGCCGGTCTTGCTAACTGCCATGGGTGACGATGACGCGATGAGCGCCTTGACCAAGTTATTGGGTTTTGGGCGCTGGAGCGGCGAGATCTACCTGATGTTCTGCCTCGGCCGAGCCGATATATGGCCTGCCGGTGACATTGCCCTGCAAGAGGCCGCGCGGGTGGTGAAAGGTCTTCCCCAGCGTCCCAACCCAGCCGAACTGGATAGAATAGCCGCACCTTGGCGGCCATGGCGCAGTGTCGCGGCGCATTTGCTGTGGCGCTATTATCGAGATGTGGTCAAGGGTGGCAGTACTGACAAAATAGTCGGATTTCAGTGACAAGCGCGCCGCCGGACTGATACCCTTTGAGGGTTTCGGCCTATCGGAGCTTCCCCTGCTGTGAGGTCTGATCAAAACGACCCGATGATTGTCGGCCGGCTAACACCGGCCACCCGCTATCGCTGGCGGCGTCGGAACTACCCAAATTTGGAAACTGTCCGAGCCAGTACCATCCTAGCCCGAAACCTTCGCCTTAACGTGATCGCCGAAGGCGTCGAAACCCCGAAACAGCATGCCCAACTTCGCGCCCCGGGTTGTCAATTCGCTCAGGGATATTATTTTTCGCAACCGGTCAACGTGGAGAACCCAACGCGTTTGATCCACGAAGACCGGCGCTGTTAGAACCCATCAGGTACAAGCATGGCCAAACGGTTCGAATATTACTATCTGCAGCTTAATACTGGGCCGGCTTGGGAAACCGCGGAGCAATCGGATTCAGTTGCCGCGCTGACCACCGGGCTCGCCGATCACCTGGCCTCTTCAACCGATGCGGAAATCCGGGTTGTCGGCGCTAATTTTGACAAGGAATCGGAAAGCTGGGCCTACGAGCAGCTGTTTTATATCGACCAGTCGATTATAGATCTGGGCATATCAGAGGAGCTTGACGAAGCGGGAATGCTCTTTTCTGGGACATTTAAGGACGCCGAGCCCGCCAATTTGGCGCTGAGGGAAGAGCGCCATATTCCTGCTGATGATGCGTATATTGAGGGCGCGACCAGTGATGATATGGTCAATCAGGAGCCTCCGGCATCGCAAAACGAAGCAAGCGCCCCTGACGATGATCTCGCTGTGACGGGCCATGCTAGCGAGGACGGGGCGCTGCCCTGGGAGAAATTGAATAAACCGGAGCCTTCCGATACAGGATTGAGCCGGGGCCGGGATGATGATGATCTCGACGAGACGACCCCCTGGATGCGCTCACGCGCGGCGGATGACGACGACGATGAAGCGCTAGAGCTTGCCGAAGCTTACCCTTTCGATCCGCCCCGCCGTCAGGTTTCGATCGGTAAGACCCTGGCTTTCGTCTTTTTGTTTTTGTTCCTTGCCGCAGGGGCGGTGGCCGGCCTCTTGATCTATTTCCAGCATCCAATGCTGCTCGACACCGCCGATAAACTCGGGATCGGCCAGTATTTAAGACATGGGCCGCACGCGGCAATGTCGGCGCCGGGCGCTCATAATGTAGGGGTATCGCCGATGCCCCAGGACGAACCGCTGACCACGGGCCAGGTCGTTCGCTATGCCGGGATTGCGCCGGCGTTGTGGGGACGCTGGTCACCCGGGAAATGCGAAACCACTTTTATCGAATTCGGTGAGCACAGCTATCATCGCAGCATCAACGGACAGGCCGCCGCTGAAGCGACCATGGTCAGCGAGGCCCTGGAGGACGATTTCATGTTCTATCTCCGGAGCTCGCCCGAAGTGGTCGAGCAGTTCCGTAAGGTGACGGCAAATGATATTCAGCTTGCTAGCCCGACCACCAAAAGCGGCTATCTCCGAAGCTCGAAGAAGGCGCAGATTTACAGTCGCTGTCCGTAAGGCGCATTGCGGCGTTCCGCCAATCGCTAAAACAACGTCGGTTCGCGTTCCTGGTAAGGCACCAGCAAGCTCGCGTCATCGTTCCTAACATTGCCTACACGGGGCGAAACCTCGAAGCTTTGCAGTTCCGCATCCGGCAACGGCAGCAGCAGCGATAGTGCCTGAGTCGGATCCCCCTGCAGCCACGCGTGGTATGCTTCGGGCGCCAGGATCACCGGCATTCGGAGGTGGATATGGGCGATCACCGGCGACGCCACCACGGTCGCAATGGTGTAGGTCTCGACGGTCGCGAGATTATCATTCGGGCCGCTATCTGGGGTCACCCAGCTTTCCCAAAGACCGGCAAAGGCGAAAGCCTCACCATCCCTGCGGGCAATCCGAAATGGTTGCTTGGTCTTGCCGCGGACCTGCCATTCGTAAAAGCCATCAGCTGGAACCAAACAGCGCCGGGTGCGAAAGGCGTCGCGAAAGGCCGGCTTCTTGGTAATCGTTTCGGAACGGGCATTGATCATTTTAGCCCCGCCCGAGGCATCCTTGGACCATTTTGGCAGCAACCCCCAACGCAGCATGTCAAGGCGGCGTGCGCCATCACGCTCACGGATCACCGGCGCCATCTGGGTCGGTGCCAAGTTATAACGCGGCTGCAGATTCGGGATATCATCGAACGAGAACAGACGACGCAGCGCCTCGGTCGAAGTGGTGATGCTATAGCGTCCGCACATCGATTATCTTAACCACTTGTCATTGAGCATTAAAATAGATGGGCTGTTTTTAGTTCGATATTTTGCGCAACACTGACCCATCCTTTTAGCGCCGCATCGTCGGCATTCCGGGCTCTATTCGCAAGCGCTCTCTTGTCCGATACCCCAACAACCGGAACCTCAACGCCAGCTTCGGCGGGCACCAATATTTCGCCATGTTCGCGAGAGGAGGGCCGCCGCTTAACTTCACCAACACACTAAAGCCGATATTTTGGGCCGGGCCTCCATGATACTGCGTTGGGGTCACTCAATATCTGGTGAAGCACGCGGGGGAGGAGCGCGGGGCCAAATACTTCCTTATCTGCAACGGCTGTAAGGATATGCCCAATTCCTGACGCTGGGTTTAAAGAACGCTGAGGACTTGGTTCAGGACGCGTCCGCCAAGGTTCTGGCCACCAAACGACAGCGGGACGAAGAATCTGCCTACAGGACCTGGCTGTTTCGTATCGTCAAAAACGCCTATATCGACGCTACCGTTCCAGCTACTGCTACCTCGAACAGCCGGGCTCGAAGGTTAGCCATGGATCGTGATAGTTTTGGGTTTCCTGTGGTTAGTATGGAAGTGACGTGATGCAGAATGTCGTTGGAACATGGCGGTTGGTCCGGGCAACCTCGACCGCAGCGGATGGCGCCACATTGCCGGCGCCCTATGGCGGGGGAAAGGGGATGGGCCGGGTGACGCTAAATGGCGATGGCCGAATGATGGCTGTGTTGTGTGACGGTAGGCCTACACTGCCGGACCGCACGGCGCGGGAATATACCTCCTACTGCGGTAACTTCACTTTTGACGGAAAACAATTGATCACCCGCGTTGATGCGGCCTCGGATGCCCGCCGACTGGGCACCGACCAGGTGCGCGACGTCAGTTTTGAAGGGTCGCTAATGGTTTTGCGGCCGCCGGCCAAGGCTTATGGCGGCGTAGTTCAGCAGCGTGTTCTGTATTGGGAAAAAGTCGCGGAGGTTTGATGGCGCCCGGCCGTTGCTTGACGGCGATAGGGTTCTCTGTTGCCTGCATGTCCATGAACACGCAGTTGATCCATTTAATCCCGGCATGTAGGCAAGCGGCGAACCGATGGTTGCCGTCGACGATGCATCGGTCGCGAATGGTGATCGTCGTGCGCTCGAGCTCAGCGTGGCGAATCAACCAGGCTACCCGGGCCGCGTGTTGCTCTGCAGTCATCCCTAAATTCGGATCACGATCATCGTCCGGCACCATGAGCCGGTCGGCATCCAGCGCTTCATCGATATCGGCGCTGGTGATCCGCCGATCACTGCTTGCCCAAAAGGGATAGTACTTAATCCCGCACTCCAGAGCGAGGTCGAGGATGTCGCGTTGGCTGACGCGAATCGCCATGGCGTGCTCCGTCCCGGCGCCAACTCCCGATCCGGTCGCACGGTACCTGTCACCAAGGGATTAAGCGTTGGTTATATTGTGTTTTAGGTGTTAACCGACGACGCTAAAGCTCCTCCAGCCGCGCGGTTTTTATCGGCTATAGACGATTGATTAACAACGTCAAAATCACCCGGAGGACGCAGGCTCTGGAACGGTTGTGAAGTCGAAATCCTTCACGGCGCCAACCTGAACATCAACTCATGTGCACGCTGGCTGGTAAGATCTGTTCGCATGGGGCTGATGTGGTCTGGTTGAGACAAGGAGGATTGTCTCGCAGACTCACGGCGTTATGGTCGCATAATAATCTGCTTGCTGGAGTCTGGAAATGTCCTCTTCCCCGCGTGATTTCATCGGTTATGGTGCCAATCCTCCCAATCCCAAATGGCCCGGGGGTGCCCGTTTGGCGCTGAACTTCGTCATCAATTACGAGGAAGGCTCTGAATACAACGTGCATGATGGGGATGGCTTTTCCGAGGCCAGCCTAACCGACTCGCCGGCCTCCTCGGTTCCGCGAGGTGATCGTGATCTGGGGGCCGAGACGATGTTCGAATACGGCTCCCGGGTTGGTTTCTGGCGTTTGCTTCGGCTATTCCGCGAGCGCGAGCTGCCGGTCACCATCTTCGCCTGCGCGCTGGCGCTAGAGCGTAATCCCGAGGCGGCAAAGGCTATCCGCGAGGCCGGCCTCGATATCTGTTGCCATGGGTGGCGCTGGGTTGAGCATTACAAGCTCGCCGAAGAGGAAGAGCGCGAGCACATCTACAAGGCGGTCGCCTCGTTGACCAAAACACTCGGCTCCCGACCGCTCGGCTGGTATTGCCGGAGCGCTCCCAGTGTCAACACTCGCCGTCTTTTGGTGGAGGAGGGTGGGTTTCTCTACGACTCTGATGCCTATAATGATGAGCTGCCCTACTGGGATACGGTCGAGGGAAAACCCCATTTGGTAGTGCCGTATTCTCTCACCACGAATGATTCAAAGTTTGGCCGGGGGTGGTTTAGTACCGCCGACGACTTTTTTCAGTTCAACAAGGACGCCTTCGATATGCTTTACGCGGAAGGTGCCACGCATCCTAAGATGATGTCGGTTGGCTTGCACATGCGTTTGATCGGGCACCCGGCACGCGCCATGGGTCTCAAGCGGTTTCTCGATCATGTACGGCAATTCGACGACGTGTGGATCTGCAACCGCACTGATATCGCGCGTCATTGGATGAAGGTTCACCCGCACGACTGAGGCGCCTGGTTAGCTCAGCCTTCCGTTCGGACGTGGCTCGCGAGATTGATGATTTCCGCCTCGTCGGGGGCATCTTCGCTTGGTAGACGGTAATCGCCATCGAGCCAGCGACCAAGATCAATCGTCTTGCAACGGCTGGAGCAGAAGGGTCTGTGCGCCTGATCCATCGGCTTGCCGCACATCGGGCAACCGCTCCCGTCTCCGCCCGCGGGTTTATTCATTGATCTGGCTCCAGCGTCAGCCGCGCCCCAAGGCGGCGCCCAATTTCATCGAAGGCCGGCCGCAAGGGTCCCAGTAGCGCCAGCTTCACCGCATTTGAGCACTTTAACCGAGGGTGGGCGACGCCGGAAGAACTACGCAGCACACGCCGTAGCGCCTCAAGCGCGATGGTGTTCACATTCGGTTGGAGATCGGGGTCGTCCTCCAGCAGGGTTTCCCGCAACGAGGGGCCGCGTCTGGGCCGGGTGATTTCCAGTAATCCAGCACGGGTCCAGCCATGAATGGTCAATGGCTCAGCATCACCAGCGAAGGCCTGCTTGAGTTCCGCACTCAATTTGTCCCGAGCCGCGGTAATTTTTGTGCGGGGAAAGTCAATCAGGATGAGGCCAGCCAGTCGCCGCAGTCGGATTTGTCTAGCAATCGCCTGGGCGGATTCGCGGGCCAGCGTGATCGGGTTTTCCGTGGTCCTTTGGGAACGGGCGACATCGACATCGATGGTGGTTAACGCTTCGCCCTCGTCGAACACCAAGGCCGCACCGCTATCGAGAATGACGCGCCTTAGCGTTGCCTGGGCAATCGTCGCCTCGATGTCGTGTTCCAGGAACAATACGCCGTCACGGCCTTCGCGGGCCGTCGCGTCCGGTGCCGCCCGACGGGCCTGCTCGAGCGGGCCTGGTGCGGCCTGCAGGAGAAGCGGGGCAGCGCCCGTCGATTGGGCTTGGATCAGCGCTTGAATCCGTTGCCAGCGATCCAGTAGAGCTTGCGCGTCAGCTAGCAGCGCGGGGATCTCGCATCCCTTGGCTTGGGGGCCTATCATTGCCCCCAGTGCCTCGGGAAGAACCTCTCCAAGAGCCGCTCGCAACCGGCTCCGCTCTCCCTTGGCGGTAATCTCCCGGGAGATCGCGTGGCCGGGCCGGTGTGGAGTCATGGTGATAAGTTCACCCTGCAAGGACAGATCGGTTGTGACCCGCGCGGCCTTGCCGCGGTGTGACTCGCTGGTGATTTCCACCAACAACGATTCGCCCTCGTGGGGGATCGGCCCAGAGAACCCATCGAGGTAACCATCGTCGCCTGCAAGGTCGAGGAAGACCGCGCTGAGTTCCCGTCGCACGGCGGTGACGCGGGCCAGTACAATGGATCCGATGCGCCAGGGTCGGTGCGCCCGTTCAATGAGGATTTCGTCAACCCTGCCACCTGATAGAACCGCCACCCGGATCTCTCCGGGCGATCTATCAACTAGGATCTCTCGATCAGGCATCTTCAGGGGACAGGACCTGCCGGAACCCGAACCCATCAAGCATCGCATAGGTCTCGGCAAGCGGGAGGCCGACCACATTTGTATAGGAGCCGTTCAGCGCCCGGACATAAGCTCCGGCCCATCCCTGAATGGCGTACCCGCCAGCTTTGCCGCGCCATTCGCCGGAGCCGAGATAGGTGTCGATCTCGCCGTGGCTCAAACGCTTGAAGGTCACCGCTGTTATCACCACGCGCTCAACCTTGCGTCCATCGGGATGGCTCAACATAACCGCGCCGAGAACCTGGTGTCGGCGCCCGGACAACAATTCCAGGCAGGTTCTAGCTTCGGTCTCGGTTTCGGTTTTCGGTAAAATACGTCGGCCACAAGCAACCACGGTATCGGCAGCGAGAATGAAACTGTTGCCCGCCGGATCCCGGATCGCGGCGGCCTTGCCCGCAGCCATGCGCGCAGCATAGAGGCGCGGCAGTTCTCGGGCGTGGGGTGTTTCGTCGATGTCGGCGGGTTCGATGCGGTCGGCAACCAGGCCAATCTGGGCCAGAAGGTCGCGCCGTCTGGGCGACGCCGAGGCAAGCACCAGCGACGTTCCGTTCGGCGACAGCAGGATCGCGCGGCGATCCATCATTTCGGTCCGGCCGATTGTTACTTGAAACGAAAGGTAATGCGGCCCTTTGTGAGGTCATAGGGCGTCATCTCGACGTTGACCCTATCTCCTGCAAGCACGCGAATACGATTTTTACGCATCTTTCCACTGGTGTGGGCAAGAACTTCATGTTCGTTATCGAGCTTTACGCGAAACATCGCGTTGGGCAGCAGTTCGGAGATCGTGCCCGAGACCTCTAGTACGTCTTCTTTCGCCATAACCCCGCCAGTGTTTTTTTAACGGGGGCAAAAGTGGGGGCGTTACGGCCTTAGGTCAAGGCGTTTCTCTGAAGCAACGGTCGGTCGTCGGGACGGGATAGGGTCAGATACTGAGATCGAGCAGATTGTAGTCATGCATCCCGGCTTTCGCCGACGCGTCCCAGCAAGGGTGTTCTCCCGTCTTCACGAAGGGCTGATAGACGAAAGGTTCCTCGTTCACGAAGCGTTGCCGTCTAGCATCGATTGCGTAGCCGATAACCCGTGATCGCTCGCGGATACGAGCCTCATCATATGTCGCCGGCGCGCTGTGCAATCCGCCGCCATGGACCCCGAGCACCGATGTGCGGCCGTGAAGGCCGTAATTCACGGTGACGCGCCAGTCGGCGCTGGTATTGGCGAAGGACCCGTGCCGTACCTGGCGATTGGTGATCCCAATGTCACCGGGAGCGCAAATCATCGGCACCGCCTCCGGCAAACGCTCACTGCCCGCTTCGGCGACCATTGCCTTGATATCGACCCGGCCATGCTTGTGGGTACCCGGTACCACCCAGAGACCATTGGCCGGGGTGCAGCCATAAAGTTGTGCCATGACATTGAAGCCGTGCACCCCCTGGTCCCAGTCCGGGCTGCCCCAATGGGTAGTGGCGTCCTGATGCCAGGCGACGGAGGCGCCGAGTCCAGGTTTCTTGATGAAAAGCGCTTCGGCGAACGGCACGAAATCGTCACCGTTGATTGCGGCAACCACCTTGAGTAGATCCGGCTGGCCATAGGTTCGGAGGCAGGCCTCGGAAAATTGCAACGAGCCAAGAATGAGATAAACCACCCCGTTTGGCGCATCGGGCGCCGGTGTCGGCTCGGTCATTTTCACCGGGTGTCGACCATTAGCCAGATCGGTACCCCCAAACGGGTCGCCCAACGGCTTCGACCAAAATAACGTCGGCGCGCTACAATCTTTAGTCAGCGCCGGTCGGCCTTTGGCGTCGAGGGCTGACTCACAATCGGTCGGCAGGCGGTCCAGGATGTCCAGCAAATCCGCCTCGATTTCACCCAGTTCCTCGGCGCCGAGCACGCCCTCGAAGACATAGAAGCCGCACCGCCATAGGCGTCGAGGATATCCGGGTGGAGTTTGCCGTCGCTCTTGAAACGGACCGGCCCGCGATTGCCCAGGGCATGGGCCCGGCCCTCGCCGTCGCGAAAATAAGCCTGCATAGCGGTCTCTTCGGCGCCGTAATTGGCGGTCTTGGCTACTGTCTCGATGTTCATGGCATGCCACCCTTCAAATCGGTTGGCCATCGGACGAAAACTGTCTGCCCGACCGCGCGTTTCAGCCTAGCCGATCCCGTTTTCCCTAACAATTGGTGTGGTTCAGGCGCTGGCCTCGGGCTGCAGCGGGAAGCGCTCTTCGATCCGTCTTTGCAGCTCGTCCCGCACTTGGCGATACGCAGCGAGCCTCATTTCACGGGTTCCCTCGACAATGGTGGCATCGAGGATCGGCCAATATTCGATATCGCAGGCCATGGTCCGGGTCAGCTCGGTGGCCCGATGATGGGCCTCTGGCGAGAGTGAGATAATCAGATCGAAGAAACTATCCTCCATCTGCTCAAAACTCTTCGGTCGATGACGGGTCAGATTGACGCCAATTTCCGTTAGCACCTCAATCGCGAACGGGTCGAGCTGACCCTGACGTACGCCACAGGAATCGACATACATCGAGGTACCCCGATGATGCTTGAGCAAGGCCTCGGCCATTGGCGAGCGAGCCGCGTTCTGGAGGCACGCAAAAAGCACGGCGCTAGGTTCCTCGATTGTCTTGATGAAGGGATGCGAGGGCAACGCATGGGGGAGGAGCGGTTGAGACATTGCGTCGTTCGATCAACCCCGGATATGCAGCACGCACATCAGGGTGAACAACCGCCTTGCGGTGTTGAAATCCATCTCGACCTTGTTGGCCAATCGATCGATCAACATTTGCGATCCGTCGTTGTGCAGTCCACGCCGGCCCATGTCGATGGCCTCGATCTGCGACGGCTTCAGGCGCTTGATCGCGTCGTAATAGCTCTCGCAGACTTGGAAGTAGTCTCGGACCAAACGGCGAAACGGCGTGATCGGCAGGACGATGCGGGCGATATGGCTGTCAGTTGCGTCACGGATGTCGAAGCGAAGCCGGTTCTCTTCGATCCCAAGATGCAAGCGGAACTCGGCACCGGATGATGCAAGTGGGGAGCCGGATCCGTCGAGCGGTAAAAACGTGTTCTCTTCGAGCAGATCGTAGATAGCGATCGTGCGTTCGTGCTCGACCTCGGGACTGCGGCGGACGGCGGTCCGCTCGTCCAACTCGACATGGATGAGCCGGCCGACCGTATTCTGGTTCGACGGTTCGGGGGCGATATCGGGTTTGGCGGTGTGACGCGTCATCCGTCGTTTCCGTCGCTCCTGGGGCCACGCCTAGGCTGGTTGGCGAGGCGGATCGCTATCGACCGAGCATGGGCGTCCAGGCCCTCGGCCTTGGCAAGGGTGACCGCCGCCGGACCAATCCGCGACAGACTCTCTGCGTCGCATCGTACCCAAGTCGTGCGCTTGAGGAAATCCATCGCTGAAAGTCCGGATGAAAACCGCGCGGTGCGGCTGGTCGGCAAGACATGATTAGGCCCCGCGATATAGTCGCCGATCGCTTCCGGCGTGTGCCGGCCGAGAAAGATCGCACCGGCATGTCGGACCCGCGCCGCCAGGGCATCAGGATGATCAACTGCCAGTTCCAGATGCTCTGGCGCCAGACGATCGATCAGTCCGGGCGCCTCGTCTAGCGAACCGACGACAATCACCGCCCCATGATCGCGCCAACTGGCGCCGGCGATGTCGGCGCGGCTCAGGGCCTTCAGCGCGATTTCCACGGCCGCCAACACCCGGCGAGCGAAATCGGCATCGTCGGTGATAAGGATCGCCTGGGCAACCGCGTCATGCTCAGCCTGGGAAAGCAGGTCAATGGCGATCCAGTCCGGGTTGTTCCTAGCATCGGCGACCACGAGGATTTCCGAAGGTCCGGCAATGGAATCGATGCCTACCTTGCCGAAGACTAGGCGCTTCGCCGCCGCCACATAGGCGTTACCGGGGCCGACGATCTTGTCCACCGGTCGTATCGACTCGGTCCCATAAGCCATCGCGGCAATGGCCTGAGCGCCGCCGATCCGGTGAATTTCCCGCACCCCAGCAAGTTCTGCCGCCGCAAGAACCAGGGGATTGAGAACGCCATCGGGAGTTGGAACCGTCATCACTCGGCGCTCTACCCCGGCTACACGCGCCGGGATGGCGTTCATCAGAACCGAACTTGGATAGGCTGCTATGCCGCCGGGAACATAGAGGCCGACGGCATCGACGGGGCCCCATTTCAACCCCAGACCGACGCCGTCCTCGTCTTCATAGGCAAGGTCGGCTGGCATCTGCGCCCGGTGAAACGCCTCGATGCGTTTGGCTGCGAGCGCCAGGGCATCGAGGGTTTCTGGATCGCACCGCTGCCGCGCCGCGGCAATCTCCTCAGCGCTGATCCGAAGAGTTGCCGGCGTCAAGGTGAACCGATCGAATTTGGTAGTCAGCTCGATCAGTGCCGCGTCTCCGCGCTGGCGGACATCTTTGATAATCGCCGCCGCGGCGGCGCCAACATCGGCTTCGTTTTCGCGCTTGCCGTCGAGCAGGGCTTGAAAACTGCTCTCGAAATCCGCGCTGGCGCTATTCAACTCAAGCGGCAAGGGTCGCCTCCCGGAACCGGTCGACCCACATGTTGACGGCGTTCGGCCGGGTTTTCAGCGCCGCGCGGTTGATCGCCAGACGGGAGCTGATTTCAGCGATCTTCTCGACCTCGACCAGACCGTTGGCCTCAAGGGTCGAACCGGTCTGTACCAGATCGACGATGCGGCGGCACAGCCCAAGCCGTGGAGCCAGTTCCATGGCGCCGTTTAGTTTGATGCACTCGGCCTGAACGCCGCGCGCGGCAAAATGCCGTCGGGTGACGTTGGGGTATTTAGTGGCGATCCGCAGATGACTCCAGCGCCGGGGGTCTTCGTTCGCCGCAAGCTCGATGGGTTCGGCGACCGATAACCGGCATCGCCCGACCTTGAGGTCCACCGGCGAGTAGATTTCCGGATGGTCAAATTCCATCAATACATCGCTGCCACAGATCGCCAGATGGGCGGCTCCGAAGGCGAGAAACGTGGCGGTGTCGAAACTTCGCACCCTGATGATTTCAAGGCCAGGGTCGCCGGTAGCGAACTGTAGGCGGCGGGAGGTATCGTTGTAGAAATCCGCTTCCGGTTCTACGCCGGCGCGAGCCATCAAGGGGCCAACTTCCTTGAGAATACGGCCTTTTGGGACCGCCAGGATCAACGGTTCGTTCGCGTTCATCATTAGTCATCCGGATGTTCTGGGCGCAGGGTCGTCGGCCAGGCTTTACCAATATCCTCGGCATAGCAGGAGAGCCGCGTGGTCGAAAGCCGGATCGTCTTGCCGTCGGCAAAGGCGAGGTCGAGGCTCCCATCGGCCAGATGAAGTGACAATAGCTCGAGCATCTGGCCCCTCTTCGAGAGGTAGATACCATTGGTCCGAACCGCCGTCACGTTATCGATGCACAGCGCACAGAGGATGCGCTCATAGGATGGCCCGGTTGTTGCTGATGGCTCCGGCGCTTCTGATGACTCCGAAGCGTCGTCATTGGATGCTTCCCTATCGGGGATCTCGTCGGATTGATGCTCGGCGCTCTCCCACCGGAAGCGCTGAGTCATCAGAACGAAACGCTTGTCCAGTCGCTGGTAGGTGATTTCGGAGATCGGAACAATCGCATCCTGCAGCATCGAGGAGACGATTTCGAGATCCTCAAGCGACTCGGCGCGCACCCGAAAAGCCCGGTCGTGAACCGACGGATAATGTCGCGTCGCCGGGCCATCAGGCGACCTGGTCCCGTGCGACCTCACCGTCGGAGACCCGCTCGATCACCGCACCGCAATCGTGGAGTTTACCGACCAGCCGCTCATAGCCCCGGTCGAGATGGTAGATCCGACTGACCGTGGTCTCGCCCTTGGCGACCAGACCGGCGATCACCAGACTGACCGAGGCGCGCAGATCGGTCGCCATTACCGGGGCGCCAGTCAACTTGGCCACACCGCGGACCAGGGCCGAGGAACCATGCACCGTAATATTGGCACCCATCCGGCTCAGCTCCGGCACATGCATGAAGCGGTTTTCGAAGATCGTCTCGGTGATCATCGAGGCACCAGCGGCGCCGGTCATATAGGCCATCATCTGGGCTTGCAGATCGGTCGGAAATCCGGGATGAGGCTCGGTCATCACATCGACGCCGCTGGGCCGTCCGTCCGGCCCCTTGACCCGGACGCCGCGCTCGGTCTCGATGATCGTCGCGCCCGTATCGGCCAGAATTTCGAACACGCCCGGCAGCAGATCGGTGCGGGCGCCGATCAATTCCAAATCACCCCGGGTGACGCAGGCGGCGATGGCATAGGTCCCGACCTCGATCCGGTCCGGCACCACCGAGTGGCTCGCGCCATGCAGCGATTCGCGCCCCTGGATGCGGATGGTATCGGTGCCGTGGCCCTCGATCGTCGCGCCCATGGCGATCAGGCAATTCGCCAGATCGATGATTTCCGGCTCGCGGGCGGCGTTGATCAGGACGCTTTCACCATCGGCTAGGGCGGCCGCCATCATGACGTTTTCGGTGGCCCCGACCGAGACCAACGGAAAGGCGATCTTGGCGCCGTGCAGCCGGCCGCCGCGCCGCGCCCGCGCCTCGACATAGCCGCCGGTCAGGTCCACCGATGCCCCCATTTCCCGCAACCCCTTGAGATGTAGGTCGACCGGTCGGTTGCCGATGGCACAGCCGCCCGGCAGCGAGACCCGGGCCACCCCATAGCGCGCCAGCAACGGCCCAAGCACCAGGATCGAGGCCCGCATCTTGCGCACGATGTCGTACGGCGCCTCGGTATCGGCGATCCGGGCGCTGGTCAGCGTAAGGGATGGTTCGGCGCCGCCGGCGTGTCCGCTAACCGTTGTTCCAAGGCCAGCTAGCAAGGTCCGCATCGATTCGATGTCGGCGAGCAGCGGAACGTTGTTCAGCACCAGCGAGTCGCCGGTTAGCAGGCTGGCGGCCATCAAAGGTAGCGCGGCATTTTTGGCGCCACTGATCGGAATTTTACCGGAAAGCCGATTGCCGCCGTGAATCCTGACTTCGTCCATGATCTGCCCTGGTGCCGCTGGCTGCGGCTGTTTGTACTGAAACCAACCGTCCGCTACAAGCCCGGGTCGCGGACTTGCCATCAGAATGATGCGGCGCAGCATGATCAGAAAATGCGGTTAAATTCGGGCGACTGGCCCTACCAGCCGGAACCACACGAGCTCTATCATCCGCTGCATTTCGGCGAACAGCCGGTCGGACGTCGATCATTCAGACGGCGAGTCGTCCGGGCGGGGGACGTCGGAGCCGGCATCTCTGCGGTGCCGTGATTGGAATTTGCGGCGGCGAAGATTAGCGCGCAACGCCTCGGCCCGCCGTTGTTCGCGGTCGGCTTGCCTGGCCAGCGTCGGTGATTGGGGCTTGTCCGGCGGTATTTCCGGCACGCTATCTCTCCTGCGCGGTGGTCATTGAATGCGCCGCCAAGACTACGAAGCATGCGCCCCTGGGTCCAGCCGGCAAATCCACTTGCGTCGGCAACAACCCTTGTGGCATGGTCCCGCCGCTTCACGACGAGGAGGCGACCCCGGTCGCCGAAGCAATAAGCTGCCGTAGCTCAGGGGTAGAGCACTCCCTTGGTAAGGGAGAGGTCCAGAGTTCAAATCTCTGCGGCAGCACCACAAAAAACCCCAGAAAATAGCCATTTATTACAGACTTTCGGCAAACATTCACCATCTTTTTCCAAAAATTACCGTCCCCATGAGGAGGGGCCGAATTAGACCGGGAAAATTTTGTAACTCGGCCTTCTTTTCTCCTCGTCAAAATTTAGGCGCAAAAAGGCCCCGGCCGAAGCCGGGGCTTGGGACCTTAATAATTAATTGACCTGTCATCGGCGCTGATGCGGAGCGACGTCCATTGCATCAGGCATAATTGTTGATGGCCTGGCAAATCACAGGCACCGATTGACCCTGCTGCCGCGAGCGTCTTTCCCTGGCCCTTACCGAACAACGAGTCCCGGCTGATGAAGAACCGCTCCTATAGATACGGCGAGTTTGATCACCTGTGCCCCAACCCTCAAGCAGCTTGCGGGGGTGTTACAGCACGAGTTGCGAGGCGCCACATCATCCGTTCGTGGGGGAAATAGTCCGACACCGGGTAGTGCAGGCAGTGGGTGTTCTCCCAGATCGACAACCGTGTTCAGCGCCCAGGTCAGGCGGAAGTGAAACTCCGGGCGTTGGGCATGCGCGTACAAGGACGCGAGCAGGGCGTCGCCTTCCGGGTTTTCCATGCCGGTGATGCTGCGGCAGAAAATCGGCACGTTAACGAACAGGTAGTTGCGGCCGTTGTCGGGGTTACGACCCACCAGCGGATGACGAACCGGGTCCCCTTCGGTCATCTGCCTTGTATTCCTCGGGCGAGAAGCGCGCCTTGCCATTTTGCGTCGGGGATACTTGGTGGTTGGTCTGCAGACCGGAAATGCGCTGCTTGGTGTCGTCGTCCAGGCCTTCGTACGCCGCTTCCAGATTGGTGAAGAGGGTGTCGCCGCCGCACTCGGGGAGCGTCTGCGCGGACAGGCTTAGATGCGGTGTCGGATTGGGGCGGAACGAATAGTCCATGTGCCAATAATTGATGTACTGCTTTTCCTTGGGCTCGAATCCGCAGAATGCACAATTCCTTCGGATGCCCCTCATGCGTGAACCAGGTCATCTTGTACGACCTCGCCGAATATAGTCATGAAGCGCACATATTCGGGCGACGTAATCGGCTGATTGCGGAACACCAGGACCTTTCGGTCGATCAGGGCCTCGCGTAGCGCGCCGGCATCCGCGTCGCTGACCTTGGCGAGATCGATCCCGCTTACCTGCATACCGATCGCGGGCGTAATGGCTTTCATGTCCATCGCTGCACGCTCCTATGGAAAGGGCACATATCGGAGAATTCCTAAGGGTTTTTCCAGCAGATTCTGGTGGGCGCGGGGGAATTAGCCAACCACTCTCTTCATCGCGCCTT
>CALMRI010000051.1 GCA_937776645.1 uncultured Alphaproteobacteria bacterium
ATTCCAGAGGATATGGCTGCCGGCCCAGGGAGAAACGTCGGGCAGGCCTACGCCCGCTTTGCCAAAGCCATGCAATCGGGGACAGCAGGTTCGCCTGATTTTAACGATGCTGTTGGTCGGCACGCGCTGATTGACGCCATGGAGCGGTCTCATAGGGAAAGCAAGGTCATCAAGTTAGTTTAGGGCCTGAGCAGCGACGGGATGGTCTCAATTCCGTAGTGGGGCCCGGGTAGTACCGGGCCGACGCGGTCGCGGAGGCTGGGACCCCCGAATTGGCGTGTCACCATTAGCGGTCGCAGGAGTTGCCAGAGGAGGAAGATTGTAACCTGAGCAATCCGGTGAGACACGGACAGGACGAATTTAGCTTTTCCCTGAGGATCCCGTAAGGCGTCTTTCTGTTGTGGGCGCCGTGTGGTCTGGCGGGGTCGTAAAATCGCTCCCATTCAGCAAGTTCATCCCCGAGATCGACGTCGCCTTTGTAGCTGAGTAGCTGATAGAATTCCTGCTCGCCGATCTGTGCTACCGGTCGACCTTTCCACCCAACTGTGGCGAACTCAGCTTGATATAGGCATGCCGGGTGCCTTTGTCATCGACGTGCCAGTGGGACTTGACCTGGAACTCATACCCGTTTTCGGTGCGGATCTCGCTGATCCGAAATGGGAATGTGCCAATCATATAGTCGACAAAGTCGACAGCGTTTGCCTGGGTGTGTCGTTCGTAGGTTTTGAGAGAGCGGACGCGTGTCGCATCGTCGATGGCGGTGCACTGGAACCGACGGGCCTTCTTGCCGCCTTTTCGTATAATATCAGACATTTGACGTCGATCTGGATAGGGTGGCTAGGGACCAGACGATGCGCATCGGGTCGAGGTGGTGCTTGCGGTGCAGGTGTAGAACCTTCTCCTCGACCGCCGTCGGCGTCTTGTTGGGGTGGTTGTGCTGTACCGACCTTTTATTGGCCAGTCCGGGTTCACCCTGGGTCCGATTGGTATAACGCCATGGGTAGAAACTGGCTCGGCCAATACCAAAGTATCGGCATGGCTTGCTCACATCTCTGGATAACTCAGCGTACTCAAGAACGCGCAGCTTACGACGGATCTCCCGTTGATCTGTCGCTCGGCCTAGAGGCCGACGATCCGACGGTCTGCTCGCAGGTGGATCAACCTGGGCTGGCCTTTTCGGCAACCGGTGCCTCCACGGTGCCCAGTGCATCGGCCAACCGAGCCTGGGCGCTGCCTGGGCGCAAGGGCTGCTGCTGCGAGGCATCCGGCACCCAGCCGGTCATGGTGAGGATTTGGAAGGTCGCGGGGATTCGGCCATCAGAGCCAGCGAAACGTTCCTGATAAATCTCCGCCGCTCGCATCAACACACCGCGCCGGGTAGGCACTTTATGGCGCTCCAGCACCACGTTGCTCTCACCCATCCCTCGAAGGTCGGCCATTAGCGCGAAAAGGTTGTCATAGGTTACCGTCAGCACATCACTATCCACCACGGGCAGCGCGAACCCGGCGCGCTGCAACAAACCGCCGAGGTCTGGAATGTCGGCAAAGGGCGAGACCCGGGGGCTGAGACCGCTGGCAACTTCCAACTCCGCTGCGCTCAGCACCTCGCGAAGCTCAACCAGGGTATCGCCACCCAACATCGACGCCAACAGCATGCCGTCCGGCCGAAGCGCCCGTCGGATCTGCACCAATGCGCCGGGTAGGTCGTTCACCCAATGCATTGATAAACAGCTTAGCACCGCGTCCAGGCAGCCCGCGGCGAACGGCAAGGCCTCTTCATCGCAAGCGATGGCCGGACCGTGGGCCGCTGCCCGGATCGCCATTGCCGGCGATAGATCCGCATGCACCAGTTTGGTGCCCTCCAGCCCGGCCGGCCAGACAGTGGCAAGACCCCCGGTGTGACAGCCAAGATCAAGCACCGTCCCAAAGCGCCGGCTTAAATCAAGTAATCGGTCGGCGAGGCGGTCCGCCGCCTCAATCATCAGAAAATCGAATTTCTCGAAGGACCGCGCTGCCCGGTCACGGCGCGTCCGCAGAAGTTGGCGGTCGAAAATTGTCGGGTTCTGGTTCATCGCCGGACCATGCCACGGCGGTGATGGCGGGAAACAGCCCTAATCCTTCCATAACCTAAATAGGAGCTCGGCTTAGCGACCGGCAAGGGGGAATAGATGGGCGCTGATAGGGCCGAATTGGCCAAGGTAATGACAGGCTGCTCGGTGGTTGTTCAACGCCGTGCCGCCCCCTCGCTGTCCGGGACCCGGGGTCATTCTCGACCTTCCCGCTGCGGTGTGTGGCGGGTGTTGCTGAGGGCCGGCGCGGCAGGCGCCGATATCTTGACCATCGCTCGGGTTCCCTAACGCTGGTCAGCTCGCCAGCAGGACCGTGTTTTACGGACAAGCTGAAGTCGCTAACCGTTGGCAGAAAAGCTCCGGAGCGACTATCGTCTGGGCAAGCTCGGCGAGCGGCGCGGTGAGTCCTCCGTTGAGCCAGTCAATCAAGACGGATCATTCAAGGGAGAGACTAATGGCGCGTATCGGGTTCATCGGCTTGGGCAATATGGGCGGGCCGATGGCGCGCAATTTGATAAAGGCTGGACATAGCCTTAAGGTTTTCGATCTGTCCGAGGAGGCGGTCAATTTCGTCGTTCAGTCCGGCGCCGAGGCTGCCAAATCGGTAAAAGACGCGGCCAAGGGCGTTGATTTCGTCGTTACTATGCTGCCGGTCGGCGCCAATGTGCGAGAGGTGTTCATGAATGACGGTGTGCTTGCCGCCGCCGACCCCGGTACGGTGATGATTGATTCCTCGACCATTGACGTTGAATCGGCACAGGCAGCGGCGGCTGCGGCGAAGGAAGCCGGGTTTATCATGGTCGACGCCCCGGTCTCCGGCGGCGTGACCGGGGCCGATGCGGGCACTCTGACCTTCATGTGCGGTGGTGATAGCGAGACTTTCGAGAGGGCTAAACCGATTTTGCAAGGCATGGGCAAGAACATCATTCATTGCGGTGCTTCCGGGCTCGGCCAGGTCACCAAGATTTGCAATAATATGCTAGCCGGCATCAATTCCCTGGCCGCCGCCGAGGCGATGGTGATGGGCGAACGGCTGGGGGTGTCACGCGAGACCTTGTACAAGGTGATTTCCACTTCGACCGGGCGCTCGTATATTTTCGAGACCTCGAACCCAATGCCAAGCGTCGTGGCGACCTCGCCATCAAGCAACAATTTCAAACCCGGCTTCATGGCCAAACTGATGCTGAAGGATCTTCGACTCTCGCAAGCCGCCGCTCAAGCTGCCGGGTCCGCGACCCCGCTTGGCGCTGCCGCGACCGCCGCGTTCCAATTGTTGATCGAAAACGGTTTTGGAAACGATGACACCTCCAGCATCATCAAGGTCATCGATCCAAAGGTGAAATGATCTCGACGATCTCGCAAGGGTCTCAATCGACGAAGAAGGGAGTGCGGCCATGTCGTCCCTGTCCCACCTCAAGGTGCTGGATCTGACCAACCATCTCTCCGGCCCGTATTGCGCCATGATCCTCGCCGATCATGGCGCCGACGTGGTCAAGGTGGAAAACCCGAAGGGCGGCGATTCGCTTCGCATGACACCGCCCTTTCAAGAGGGCGAGAGCGCGCCCTTTATGTTGTGGAACCGCAACAAACGTTCGGTGACCTTCAACCTGAAGGACCCGACCCAATTGAAGCACCTGCGCGATATGATCCTCGTCGCCGATGTGCTGATCGAAAACTTCAAGCCTGGTGTCGCTAAGCGTCTTGGGATTGGCTATGAGGCGGTGGCCGCGCTCAATCCGAGGCTGATTTATTGCTCGATCTCGGGTTTCGGACAAACCGGCCCCTACGCCCCGCGCGGCGGCTTTGATCTGATCGCCTGCGGCATGTCAGGATTGATGGCGGTCAACGGACCGCCGGACGGACCGCCGTATCGCATCCCAGTTCCTGTGACCGATGTTTGTGGCGGGATGAACGGCGCCATCGGGATTTTGACGGCGCTGGCGGCGCGCGAGAAAACCGGTAAGGGCCAACTTGTTGATACCTCGCTTTTCGAGGCCGGTATCGCGCTTGGCGTCTATGAGGCCGCCAATGTTTTCGCCAATGGTGAGGTGCCGGAGCGGCTTGGCCAGGCGCACCGCGGTAGCGCGCCCTATCAACTGTTCCCGACCGCCGACGGCTATATGACGATCGGCGGCGCTCAGGATAATTTCTGGCGCGGCGCCTGTAAGATTCTCGGCTGTGAGCATCTGATCGACGATCCACGATTCCAAAGCAAAGCCGAAAGGGTGGCGAACAACAAGGCGTTGGTGCTCGAGATGGAGGGCTATTTCAAAAAACAAACCACCGCCGCCCTCTGCGCCGCCTTCGAGGAAGCCGGTATCCCGGCCGGGCCGGTGATGGACCATGTTCAGGTTTATAACGACCCACAAACCATCGCCCGCGAGATGGCGGTCGAGGTTGAGCATCCGAAAGTGGGGACGATGAAAACCATTGGCATTCCGGTGAAACTGTCAGCCACGCCCGGCGCTATTCGGCGCTCAGCGCCGCTTCTCGGCGAACATACCGCAGAAGTGATCGCCGAATGGGGTGGCCTGGCGGTGGAAGCGGCGGACGACTGATAGCATATGCACGATGGGCCAAAACGAGAGCCATTTTGATACACCGCCTATTCGATCCGCAACCTGGACTAACACGGCCGAACCGGAGATCTACCATGCTGAAATTTTACTACAATGCCGCGCCGAACCCGATGAAGGTGGCGCTGTTTCTGGAAGAAGCCGGCTTGGAGTACGAGCCTATCCCCGTGGACGGACGCGCTGGCGATCAGTTTAAGTCGGACTATGTCGCGATCAACCCTAACTCCAAGGCGCCGTCCATCGTGGATGACGGCAACCCGGTGTTTGATAGCAACGCGATCCTGCTCTATCTCGGCGAGAAGACCGGAAAATTTATGCCGAAAGACACGCTCGCTGCGCGCGGTGAGTTGCTGTCATGGTTGATGTTCGTCGCCACCGGGATCGGTCCGTATTCGGGCCAGTCGGTACATTTTCGGCATTACGCCCCGGAAGGCAACGAATATGGCGTCAACCGTTACCAGTTCGAGGCCGAACGACATTACGGCATTCTTAACGATCACCTTGCCAACCGCCCCTTCATGCTTGGCGATGACTACACGATCGTCGACATGTGCGTCTGGGGTTGGGCTCGCTTGGTGCCGTTGGTGGTCGGCGAGGGGGCGCTTGAGGGTATGGTCAACCTGAAACGCCTGGTTGACGAGATCGGTGCCCGACCCGCTGCCGAACGCGCGCTGACGATCAAGGATCGCAACGGTCACGTTTTCAAGGCCGAGATGGACGATCAAGCGCGCAAATTCATGTTCCCTCAGAACGCCCGACTGGCGAGCTAGCGACCATCACGTTGTGAGTAGGAGTGGGTGCTAGGGCTGGACAAACCAGCCCTGGCACCATGTTCGCCTTAATCGTAAGTTTTGGAGGTAGGGCGTTGGCCAAAGTAGAAATCTACAGCACGATGTGGTGCCCCTTCTGCCATCACGCTAAAAGGTTATTGTCGAACAAAGGTGTCGAATTCACCGAGATCGATGTCGGCATGAGTGGGACGAAGAAGAAGGAGATGCTTGTGCGCGCCGAGGGCCGGCGCACCGTGCCGCAGATTTTCATCGACGATGTCGGCATTGGTGGCTGCGACGAGTTATATGCGCTGGAATCCGATGGTAAGCTCGATCCAATGCTGACCTGAGCCCACCTTGGCGCGCCGCTTCCGGGAGTGATCCGATGACCAAATTGACCATCGCCTGCGTGCAGACCAATTCCAAGCCTGACCCAACGGACAATATCGCCGAAGTTGGCGCGATGATCCGCGAAGCCAAGGCCCGGGGCGCGGATCTGATCACCACGCCGGAGGTTGTCGGCATGCTTGCAGCGAATCGCGAGGAAGCCCTGGCCACCGCGCGACGGGAAGATAGCCATGAGGTTCTCGCGGCCTTTCGTGACTTGGCGGTCGAGCTTGGCAGCTGGTTGTTGATAGGGTCGATTTCGATCAAATTGTCTGATGACAAGCTATCGAACCGCAGTTTCCTGATCGGGCCGGATGGCCGGATTGTCGCCCGCTATTCCAAGATCCATATGTTCGACGTGCAGGTCGGCGATGGCGCTTCGTACCGCGAATCAACGACCTATCAGCCGGGTGAAGAAGCGGTATTGGCCGACACGCCCTGGGGCACCATGGGACTGACCATCTGCTACGATATTCGCTTTCCCTATCTTTACCGCGATTTGGCCCAGGCCGGCGCTAAGCTGATCTTCTCGCCTGCTGCCTTCACCAAAGTTACCGGCGAAGCGCACTGGCATGTGCTGCAACGTGCTCGCGCCATTGAAAATGGCTGCTTTATCGTCTCACCGGCGCAAACTGGCACCCATGCCGGCGGCAGGCAAACCTATGGCCATTCCGTTATTGTCGCGCCTTGGGGAGAAGTATTGGCCGACGGCGGTACAGAGCCGGGGGTGATCCTGGCCGAGGTCGATCTGGCCGCGGTGGACACGGCGCGGGGCAAGGTACCGTCGCTGACCCATGATCGGGATTATTCTAGGCCGACCTCGCAGACGCAGGCCTTGCGCGCAGCAGGTGACTGAGATCGGTTTTAGCCGCGCGCCTCAAGCACGTAAAGGCTTTCAGCTAAATTGAAAGCCGACACGTTGTGAAATCGGCCAAGCACCTTTCGCATCGCGATCAAGCGGTCGGAGATATCAGCGTCCGACACCGTCATTTTAGCACGTTGGCGGGGGGACCGCTCGAATGGTTTCAGCGCGCTTGACGGCATCGTCCAGTGGAACGACCCGAAGCTACCTCCCAACCGCTTGCGCAACAATTCCGACAACACAAAAGCGCAATTGTCGAAGGCGAACCTGTCTGGATCGATCCTGAGATACGCGTCCATTCGTTCCGTCAATGGCTCTGCGGCTCGCGTTTGTCCGTAAAGATGTTCACGCGCCAATGCGGCCACCTCGGCGGCAGTACCGGCGCTGGGATTGACGGTATTCGAGAGATATTGGTCATGGATGCGGGCGCCGGCCGGCATCAGTGAAAGCGCCGGCTGCCCGGCAACCGCCGCCTCGACACCCGTCGTGCAACCAGTATGAATCAACAACTCGGAAGCGAGAATATAGGGCGCCGCGTTGGTTCCGGCGACCACTTCAGTGCGCGGGATGCCGCGACAATGGTCAATCCAGGTTTCGAGCCGTTCTGAGGGGTGCGGGCGTAGGAGGATTGCATGGGCCGGAAGCGCCGCTGGTAGGGTTTTGAGCAATTCTTTGGCCGCAACGAAGTTTCGCTGATCGTGGTCCACGTGGTCACGATAATCCGCCTCATCCTCCGACTTTTCGGGGTTCAGCCAACCGATATCTTGAAGGACCTTCCGGTACTCCCCGAGGTCGCCCCATACGGAATTAACCGCGCCGCAGGTGGTATTGACGACAACGAACCGACCGTGCCGTTGTCTTAACTTCGCCACCTCGGCGTCGTGGGATTGACACAACGGCAAGCGCAGTGGATCGAGCCGAGGATTGCCGGTAACGAAGATCTTCGAACGATCCATGCCCGCCTGCTCTATCATCACCGAGGCCTGAAAGGGGCCTTGGGCAAGCAACGCGTCGCACACCTTGGGCATGTAGGGATGCACATCGCGCACGAGGAATCGAGAATCCGACAAGCCCATCGCTTCCTCGTCCATGGCAGCGATAAGATGGCCATGACGAGCGGCGTGCCTCATATGGAATACCTGAACCTTGTTTACGCCCTTGAACAGCACGACGCCCGGCGGCATCTGCGTGAGGTTATGGTGCATCCTCCATGCTTGCCCGATAACGACGGACAATCCGCGTTCCACCGCCGCCGCTCCGATCAGGAGTTTCGAATCGAACTCTCGCCCCTTTTCCTCGATGGGCAGATAGAGCACGGGAAAGATAGCGGTCACCTTGCGACTCCTCTAAAAATCGGAAGATTGCCACTTGAACATGATCTAACGTCCCAAAACGCAAAAAGCCGGAGAGAATCAACTCGAACCATTTTTGCTAATGGCGAGAAATTTATCCCGGCGACGCGACCGCAGGCTGTTTGCATCAATTGCGACCAGTTCACGTAATGCCTTTTCTACCGCGTCACCAAGACTGGCAAGGGCGACATCCCTGCTCCGGTGTGCTGCCCCAAGAGGCTCCGGAATAATTTCGTCAATAATGTCCATTTTTTTCAGGTCCTGCGCGGTCAATCGTAACGCCTCAGCCGCGTCCTTGGCGTGTTCGCCACTCCGCCAGAGGATCGAAGCGCAGCCTTCCGGGGAAATAACCGAATAGATAGAATGCTCAAGCATCAACACCCGATCAGCTGCGGCCAGTGCCACGGCGCCGCCCGATCCACCCTCACCGATGATTGTGGAAATAATCGGTACCGTCAGGCCCAGGCAAGTTTCGATCGATCGGGCAATCGCCTCGGCCTGCCCGCGCTCCTCAGCGTCGATGCCGGGATAGGCGCCGGCGGTGTCAATGAAGGTTAGCACCGGCAACCGAAACCGTTCCGCCAGTTCCATCAACCGGCGTGCCTTGCGGTACCCCTCCGGCTTGGCCATGCCAAAATTGGTCTCTATTCGCTCTTGGGTACTGCTGCCTTTTTCGGTCCCGATGATAACCGCTGAAAACCCGCGAAATCGGCCAATTCCTCCGACAATCGCCTTGTCTTCGCCAAAGTTTCGGTCGCCGGCGAGAGGGGTGAATTCGGAAACTAAATTTCCCACGACATCTCGGAAATGAGGGCGGTTTGGATGTCGGGCAACTTGAACCTTCTGCCATGGCGAAAGCTTTTGGTAGGTGTTCTTGAGTTGCCGCTCGACCTTGGATTGCAGCTTGCCGACTTCCTCGACGATATTGATATCCCCATCGGTCGAAAGATGTCGCAATACCTCGATTTTCCCCTCGAGGTCGGCGACCGCCTTCTCAAAATCAAGAAACACCCGCATGCGGTTTCCCGGTTGTTCGGTCAAGGGGTCGAGCCCCACCATGACATTCGCATCCCTGATTCGCACAAGCGGGATGTCCAGTCCAGCACAAGCCGATCTGGCGACAAGCGGTGGCCATTGTGGCCGTGCATTTTATGTTTTCCTGGCGAGTGGGTGATGCTTCTCGACGACCGAGCGCAATCTTTTTCCCAACACATGAGTATAGATTTGCGTGGTGGAAATATCCGCGTGGCCGAGCATTTGTTGGACACTGCGCAGATCAGCGCCGTGGTCGAGCAGATGGGTTGCAAAGGCGTGTCGCAGCACGTGCGGTGAGACCTTGGCCGGGTCGACCCCGCACTCTCCGGCCAGTTCCTTAAGCAATTGGCCAAGCCGGCGACAGGTCAGATAGCCCTCGGCGGATCGTGATGGAAACAGGAACGGCGAGTCCGGGCGACCTGACAAAAAGACGGGCCGATGGCCAAGATAGCCAGTGATCGCCTCCATCGCCGCCTCGGTGAGCGGCACCATTCGCTCCTTGCCGCCCTTACCACGCACGATCAATAGCCGCGCGTCCCGCGCCACTGTGGCCAACGGCAACCCGACCAGCTCCGAAACCCGCAGGCCGGTCGCATAGGCGATCTCCAACAGGCAGACCAAGCGGCTACCTTCCGGGCCGTCACGGTCATGTGCGGCACCTAATAACGCATTGACCTCGGCCTCGGAAAGAATCTTAGGGAGCGATCGGCCTTGGCGCGGCGCATCCACCGCCGAACTCGGGTCGTCCTGGCGCAACCCCTCAGCATAAAGAAACCGGTAGAACTGACGCAGCGTCGACAACCGTCGCGCTGCTGTCCGGGGCGCGAACTTTGCTTGCTCCATGGCAACCATGTAGCGACGGAGGTCATCGTCGGCGCTGGTTTCGAGCCGCCTGCCGATTCCCGTTAGGTGGTTTACGAAATGCTGCAAATCGCGGCGGTAGGCCAAGGCGGTATTGGCGGAAACACCGCGTTCGGCAAACAACATTTCCATGAACGGTTCAATGAACGGGCACGCTGGCAACGGTAGGTTTTTGCTGCGGGCCATACTCGTTACAGCCCAGCTGCCGTGGCTATTTCAAAAGCCAAAAGCCGGGCATCCTGCTCAAGGCCGAGGTTTTTTAAGGCTCTGACCGTATCCACCAAGACGACCGGCGACATGGCGTCGAACTTGTTCTTGCCGAGCGTTATCAGAATCAGGGCCACTGCCTCGCCAAGTCGTCCCTGGTCGATGGCATCGTTCAGCGCGCGGGTTACCGCCAAGTCAGGACCTATTGCCAAGCCGGGGGCGGCAACTCCCGTACTCCTGTTCTCGCCGATCAAACCGCGCCAGGCGGTGGATGGAATCGGGTCGGCTAGTGCTGACAGCAATCCGAACAGCAGGGCAGCTTTTTGATTGGCGGTTTGTGGGTCATTAACGCGGGTCCGGTCCCACCATCCCTGCAGCTGCTCCGCTCGCCATTCCAGCAGCGCATCGCCAGCCACCAAACGCACCAATGGCCAGACCCGGTGCCACGCATCCCCGGCCTCGGGACTAAATGTGGCTTCGCGCTCGGCTACGCCGAGCCAGGGTCGGGCTGCCTCTAAATCTCCAGCGGCGACCAGCAACAGTGCGGCATCCGCAGCGAACCAGCCGAGTTGCGAACTCGCCTCGAATTCCCGAACGATTGGCCCGTAGATCCGGGCCATCTGACCGAAAAGGTGACGGCTTGACGCCACTTCACGCGCCTGCCCAATTGCCTGAGCTTGGCCAAAGGCCGAACCTTGCGCCCGAGTCGCCCGGAACAGCAAGGCTCGTCCTTGCGGCCCGGGGTCGGCATTAGCAACCGAAACGGCACTTTCCAAAAGCTCGGGGCTGACCTGCATTTCTCCGTAAATACGGGTCAACTCCTCTGGTTTCGCCAACCCCGCCCCCTCTGCTTGTTCGGCAATGGCGATACGGGCGCGCAGCGGAACCCCCGGATCTTCCATAAAACTGCGCAGCAGCCAAGCCGCAGGCACCTCATCCGCTACCTTTGGCAGGGTGGCCCGCGCAGCCCGCGCCATCGCGACGTCGAGCGGGCGTAAGGACCTGTGGCCCAAGCTGCTCGCAGTATCCGGCTCGCCGCCGATTCTGCGCATCAACGCAGAGAATGGCTCATCTTCCTCGCCAAGTTCGATTAGCAGTCGCATACCAAAATCGACCCGTTCCCAGGCGCCATTCAACGCCTCGCAAAAGACCAATGCCTTTTGCCAATACCGATCTTGGGAATGTTCGACCCAGTCGGCCGCGACGTCGCAGGCCTTGGAGAGATCATTGGTCAGAAATGCAACGTCGGCCGTCAACTTGGAAAGCGCCTCCTCCTGGTGTGTCGGCGGCACCACCGAGAGCAACGCCTGCACTGAGGCCAAATCTCCCGTCTGGAACAGGGTGCTGGCTCGCCGTAAGAGAAATGATTCGCTGGACGGCTCGGATGATTGTGGAACTGCCGCGGTGGAAAGCAGCAATCTTCGGCGCAAGGCCGCGAGCACCCGAGATGACGACGAGGTCGGTAGCATCCGTATCAGCACATCGATCGTATCGCGCGGGGTGCCGAGCCACATGTCTACCGCGAACCCACCCGAGGTAGCATCAATGGTTCCAACATTTTCTACCGTGACGAGGCCGAGCGCTCCAACGTCAATGCCTAACTTCCCTGGCCTGGCGGTCAGCCCGGCGTCTATGCCAGGGGATGCTTCGGTGTTGATAGCCTTGACGCCCGGCGACGGCGCAGATTTCACGCCTGGGGTAGCCAATGCTCGTAAACTCAACGGTTTTGTCGGCAAAAGCGAACGGGGGGTTTGAGCCAATGCCAAGCCGGCGCTCAGCGCGACCGCTACGGCGAAATAAACCCAAACCCAGGCGTAGCGCCAGACGTTAACGCGACAGTTTCTCATGCGGGATAACTTTCTCTACTTGCTCGGCGGGAGGCGGTATATCCCAGCTCGACAGAAATGCGAACCCACCGACCAGAGCGACCAGCACGACGACGAATAGTGTAACCGCAATTTTCATGATGCCGTTCCCACGTTCTTCCTTGTGCGACGACTGGCATGGTGACTAGCCAAACCAGTAATTTCCCCCGGCAAGGCCGCCCTCAAATCCAAGAGCGGACCTAGCGGCGGTTCGAGAATTCATGGTACCGTCGATTCATGGCACTATCATGGCAGAATACTTTGCGCTGGCCTTCGATTCAACGGCGCTCCGAATGTCATGTGATGTTGAGGGTATTCCCATCCAAAGTCCGCGGCCAACGATGAGCAAAACGAGCGCTGTTTCCAATCCCAAGCCACGTCTGTCAAAGACAGTCGTGCTGATCGGTCTGATGGGCGCTGGCAAGACCAGTGTCGGGCGGAGATTAGCCGAAATGTTGGGCGTGGAATTCGTCGACGCGGATTCGGAAATCGAAGAAGCGGCAGGCTGTACGATCGCGGATTTTTTCGAGCGATTTGGCGAGGAGGAATTCCGGCGTGGCGAGGAACGGGTGATCGCCCGGCTGCTCAAGAACCCACCTTGCGTGCTGGCCACCGGTGGCGGCGCGTACATGTCCGGCGATACCCGGGCGGTTATCAGTGGTCACGGTTTGTCGCTATGGTTGAAGGCCGATCTCGATGTCCTTTATGAGAGGGTCGCGCGGCGCTCCGGTCGCCCGCTGCTCGAAACCGACGACCCCCGCAGCACCCTTGAGGATATTATGAAAGTAAGATATCCGGTCTATGCAGGGGCGGATTTGACCTTGCAATCCTATCGTGGCCCGATCGAGAAAACGGTCGAGCAGGCCTATCAAACGATTATCGATTATATCGCCGAAACCGACGGGGCGGCGCAATGACCAGCGCCGAAACAATTCGGGTCGACCTCGCTGACCGCGGTTACGATATCCTGGTCGGCGCCGGGATGATGGCAGAGTTAGGCTATGCCATACGGACTCGTTTTGGCGTGCGTCGGGCCTTTATCGTGACTGACGAGCAGGTCGCCAAACACTGGCTGGAGCCGGCTCGACAGGCGCTCAGCGCCGCCGGGTGTCAAACCGAGCTAATTGTGCTGCCCAACGGTGAGGCGGCAAAGTCCTTCGCGCAATTGGAGCGATTGCTGGATCGATTGCTGGACGCGCGAATCGGACGCGACGGTGTAGTCGTGGCGCTTGGCGGAGGCGTGGTTGGTGACCTCGCGGGATTTGCTGCCGCGATTACGCTGCGGGGCCTCGATTATGTTCAAGTGCCGACCACACTGCTGTCACAGGTCGACAGTTCAGTCGGTGGCAAGACGGCCATCAACACGCGACATGGAAAGAACCTAGTTGGCAGTTTCCATCAACCTGGTCTGGTAGTCATCGACACCGCGGTGCTCGATACCCTGCCATCCCGCGAGGTTTTGGCTGGTTATGCCGAGGTGGTGAAATATGGCTTAATTCGTGATTCAGCGTTTTTTGATTGGCTTGAGGTCAACGGGGCCAAGGTGCTGGCCGGCGATCCCGAAGCTCGCCGGATCGCCGTTGTCGAGAGCTGTCGTGCCAAGGCGAACATTGTTGCCGCCGACGAGCGGGAGACCGGAGACCGGGCCTTGCTGAATTTTGGTCATACCTTCGGGCATGCGCTGGAGGCCGAGGCCGGGTTCGATGGCCGTCTTCTGCATGGAGAGGCTGTCGCCATTGGGATGATCCTCGCCTTGGACCTCTCCCATCTGATGAACCTGTGTCCGGGGCAGGACGTGGATCGGGTGCGCCGCCATTTCGCCCGTGTGGAACTACCAATGGACATCGCCTCGATCGCTGGATCCAACGCCTGGAATGCGCCAGTGCTGATCGATCATATGCGACACGACAAAAAAGTGCTGCAGGGACGGATGCGGTTCATCATGGCGCGCTGCATCGGTGAGGCATTCGTTACCGCTGTGGTCGAGGAGGATGTTGTCACGGCGGTGCTTAAAAAATCTTTGACCGCCACGCCGAATTCGATGACGCCCCCCGTCAAGATTTCAGGGGTTACCGTGGGGACCGCAAGCAGCGGGAGCTGAAGGGTACATGCTCGACTTGGGTTTCATAGAGAACGAACTTTTTGTGACGATCGCTGCGATCTTCGTGCTGCTCCTGCTCTCGGCTTTTTTTTCCGGCTCCGAGACCGCGTTGACCGCCGCATCGGAAGCGCGACTGCATCAACTTTCGCTACGCGGACGTAAACGGGCTGGAATCGTGTTGCGCCTGCGCCGACAGAACGAGACTCTGATCGGTGCGATTCTAATCGGCAATAACATCAGTAATATCAGTGCGTCGGCATTGGCGACGAGCCTGCTGATCGCCGTTTTTGGTGAAGCCGGGGTCGTTTACGCAACCTTAGGCATGACCCTCCTGGTCGTAATTTTTGCCGAGGTGCTGCCAAAGACTTATGCTATTAACAACGCTGACAGATCCGCACTGGCTGTGGCGCCGATCATCCGTGTCTTGGTGTGGGTTCTCAAGCCGTTCAGCATCGCCGTACGGATCATCGCGCGCGGGGGCCTCTATCTCATGGGGGTTCGGATCTCGGCTGATTTCGGCCATAAGGAGCGCGAAGAGGAGTTGCGTGGCATGATCGACATGCATCGTGGTCCTGGCCCCGAGGTCAGCGAGGAACGCGCGATGCTACGCAGCATCCTCGATCTGGGCGAGGTCTGGGTCGAAGAGATCATGACCCATCGACGCAACGTCACGATGATCGACGCCGACCTGCCGCTTGACACGATTCTAGATGAAGCGTTGGAGAGTCCCTACACGCGCATCCCTCTCTATCGTGGTGATCAGGACGAAATTATCGGTGTCCTGCACGGCAAGGCGTTACTGCGGGCGATCCGTGGTTACGACGGCGAAGATCCATCCGGGCTCGACATTGAAAAGATAGCCAGCCCGCCGTGGTTTATTCCTGAATCGAACAATCTGCTCGATCAGTTGCAGGAATTTCGCGCCCGTCGCGAACATTTCGCCGTGGTCGTCGATGAGTACGGCACTTTTCAAGGGGTGGTTACGCTGGAAGACATCCTGGAGGAGATCGTTGGCGAGATCGACGATGAGCACGACATTTCCGTCGCCGGCGTTCGCCCGCAGGCCGACGGATCTTATCTGGTCAATGGGACGGTAACGATCCGTGACCTGAACCGTGAACTCGACTGGAGTTTGCCAGACGAGGATGCATCGACGATCGCTGGATTAGTCCTGCATGAATCCCGGGTGATCCCAACGATTGGGCAGGAGTTTCTGTTTCACGGATTTCACTTTGAAATCATGCGTCGGCACCGCAACCAGGTCACACAGATCCGTGTCTGGTCGGTCGAAATGGGTGCCGACGATGCGGCTCGCCCGACTGAATGATCGAAGATGGCGAGACCGGGCGATTTCCGGTGGGCTCGGTGGCTAGCGGAGTGTGTGATCGGAAATAGCGAGGCCGCTGCCCCCAGTTAATGAGAGGAGGCGAGAATGCGCAAAATCATGCTGGAGACCATTGGGGCAAAAGTTGATGTGATGTCGGCCCTGGAACGTATGCAGGCCGGTGGGCACCGCTGCCGATCGTCGACCATGGCACCTTGATCGGCATTGTCTCAATCCGCAACATCTATGGCAGCGTTCGCGCGGAACTTGAGGCCGCGGTTTTGGAACACGAAGCCTTTCTCTCCGGCGCCGCCGACGATCAGCCTTGACCAGCTTAATGCATCGCCAAGGTTGACCAGCCGCGACTTAGTCCTATTTTTAAGCTTGGTCTCGATCGCGCGACCCGGAGCCGCCTATCGGCACCGCCTTGATTTAAACCTTCCCACGACGGACCCATCCTCATGCCGCTTTCCCCCGCCGTCCCGCGCGAGCCCTTGCACATCCGCACCATTTCCTGCAACGGTTATCTGCGTGATGATGGCTTATGGGATATCGAAGGCCATCTGACCGACACGAAGACTTATGGTTTCACTAATGACCATCGCGGACAGGTCGAGGCCGGCAACCCGGTGCATGACATGTGGATCCGGCTCACCGTCGACAATGATTTTCTGGTCCACGACGTCGATGTGGTAACCGATGCCAGTCCCTATTCGATCTGTCGAGGCATCACCTCCAATTTTCAGCACTTGAAGGGACTGACAATCGGCCCGGGCTACCGGCGCCAGGTACTCGCCAAGGTCGGTGGGGTGCACGGTTGCACGCATTTGGTTGAATTGTTGGGGCCAATCGCGACCACGGCCTACCAGACGATCCATTCCGCTAAAGCCCGTCAACGACGTGAGGCTCAAGCCGATAACGATGATCCGACCGACAACCCCCGGAGCCCGAGTGGCCGGCCGCGCCTGCTCAATTCTTGTCATGCCTTCGGGGAATCAAGCCCGGTGGTGCAAAAATACTGGCCGGAGTTCTTTAAGGATCCTGAAGTTTAATTTTATGGGGTTTGGTTTCGAACCATCGCTAAGCGAGAGGCCTAGCTGTGCGTGCGGTCGGGGCAGTGGGAGGCGTCCGATACACGGGAAATAGTCGACCGCCCAGCCCGGTTAATCACGCAATACGCCTCGAATACGTCATCTAGGATCTCGACGGCCCCACAGGAGTCCTTTGGCCGAGACCGGACCTGATCCGGTGTTGGTCTACCGCTTTCCAAGCGATTTTCCAGGTCCCGGGCCAATCATTGATAATACCCCAGCACGAACACCCGGACTGCGGCGGTCATCGCGGTTTTGCCGCGTCGCCGGTCAATTTCAGTCGCTATGCTGTGGATCGACTGGCCTTCTCGTTCGGAAATATCCGCCAAGGTTTCCCACATTTACGGCTCCAGTCGCATGCTGGTCCGTCGAGAGCCGACCGCTACGTTCTTGCTTCTCAGCGTCGAAAAAATTCACCCCAATGAGTTGCGAAATCTGAACTGGTGTACCCCGTGCATCCTATTATGTCTGAAATCTACAGCGTCGCGCGCGATATGCAGCCATAAACGGATCAGAAAACTATTATCTATTTTAGATGTGCAAAACAATTGACCAGATCCTGAAGTGCACCTTTGCGCTGCTCTTGTCAGGCCGATGCCGGATACCCTTTTCAAGATGCCGAGGCGCGGACGCTGAGCGCATGGACCGGTCCAGCCAGTTCCTCGGACAAGAGACGATGTACTTTTCGCTGATTGTCGATCCGGCTGAGGCCTTCGAAGTCCGGGGAGACGATGACGACGCGGAAATGTGTTTCGCCTTCCGGGCGAGCGCCGACGTGCCCGGCGTGCAAATGTGACTCATCAATCACTTCCAGATGGGTGGGAGATAATGCCGCCTTTAGCTTATGCTTGATGGTATGCGCGACGGACATGGTGATTTGCCTCCAAGGTTTGGTTATGGTTACGTTCTGAATGGCACGCACACGCTCGATCGGCAATATGCGGAAGGTCGCGATAAGCGATGCGGAAGGACACGACAACACAGACGCGCAAATCAGGCGCGGCACGGCGCGGCGGCGAAGCCTTGCGTCTCGAAGGTGTCGACGCCCGCGTGTCTACGCGGTTTTGCGATATTGCCGGTTGCTCCGAGGGCGCTGAACATCGAGCTCCGAAGTCGCCGGGCCGGCTGAACGACTATTTCTGGTTCTGTCTGGAACACGTACGAGCCTATAATCGGTCCTGGAATTACTACGCTGACATGTCCGATGTTCAGGTCGAGGATGCAATCCGACGCGCAACCACATGGGAGCGGCCGAGTTGGCGTTTTGGTACCCGCCGAAATGACGGACGGCACTTCGGTGGCGCTGGATTCAGGGACGATTTTGGTCTGTTCGCCGATGATCCCTCAGTAGGTGAAAGAGGGGCGCACCAGGAGCACCACAAAGCGCATTCACCCGAGGCTCAGGCCCTTGTGGTCATGGGGTTGACGGCGCCTGTGACCATGGAAGGGCTGAAATCAAGATACAAGCAGCTCGCCAAACTCAATCATCCAGATCGCAATGGTGGCGACAAAGAGGCCGAAGAGAGGTTGAAATTGATCAACGAGGCCTATACGACACTCAAGCGCTTCTTAATGTAAGCGCTGGTCGCTAGATTTCAAACCTGGGATAAGCGGTCCAACCATTCCAACCATATTGGAAGAGGCCATGTCGGCAGCACACATCTATGAGCGGAAGTCCGCGCACCACATCGAGAAACCTGACACCGAGATATCGGTTCGCGAGACCTTCGGCATCAATATAGACATGTCCGCGCCGGCGTTCTCTGAGCCGAGCGAATATGTACCGATCTTGGACGAAGCCTATTTGTTCGACCATGACACGACCTTGGCGATTCTCGCCGGATTCGCGCACAATCGCCGGGTCATGATCCAGGGCTATCACGGCACCGGAAAGTCGACCCATATCGAGCAGGTTGCCGCACGGCTCAACTGGCCCTGTGTTCGGGTCAATTTAGACAGCCATATCAGCCGTATTGACTTGGTTGGCAAGGATGCGATCGTTCTGCGCGAAGGCAAACAGGTTACCGAATTCCGCGAGGGAATCCTGCCTTGGTCGTTGCAGAACCCCGTCGCTCTGGTCTTTGACGAATATGATGCCGGCCGGGCCGACGTGATGTTTGTCATTCAGCGCGTGCTGGAACAGGATGGTCGGATGACTTTGTTGGACACCAACAAGGTGCTTACGCCGAACCCGTGCTTCCGGTTGTTCTCGACAGCAAACACCGTTGGTCTCGGCGACACGACCGGGCTCTATCACGGCACCCAGCAGATCAACCAAGGTCAGATGGACAGGTGGAACATCGTCACCGCCCTGAATTATCTGGGCCACGAGGCTGAAACCGGGATCGTGTTGGCGAAGTCGCCGAGCTACGATAACGCCGAGGGCCACAAGACGTTGTCTTCGATGGTTGCGCTCGCGGATCTGACGCGTCAGGGTTTCATGGCGGGAGATATCTCAACTGTGATGTCCCCAAGAACCGTCATAACCTGGGCTGAGAACGCAACAATTTTCAACGATATTGGCTTCTCGTTCCGGCTGACTTTCCTCAACAAATGTGACGAGGTCGAGCGGCCAACGGTCAGCGAATATTATCAGCGTTGCTTCGGCGAGGAGCTGCCCGAGGGTAGCATCAAGGCGGCTTAACGCGACCATCAGCAGCGGAGCCTCCGATGGCGGCGCCTTCAAGAGATGACGAGCATCCGGTCGAGGTGTTCAAACGGTCAACGGCGGCCTGCGTTCGCGCAATGTCCGGCGAACGTGAGCTAGAGGTTAGCTATGGCGCGGAGACGCCTAGCATGGCGGCTGAAAAGGTACGTCTGCCACTGCCGCCGCGCGATCTCGATCCCCTGGAGGTCGCCAAGGTTCGCGGCGAGGCCGATAGCCTGTCACTGCGTATGCGCCATCACGATGCCAAGGTGCATTCGCAGCGTATGCCCTCGGGGCCGGCGGCCCGCGAGGTTTTCGAAGCTGTGGAACAGGCCCGGGTCGAGGCTATTGGCGCTCAGCGGATGGCCGGTGTCGCACAAAACCTCGAGACCGCCCTCGATGACCGATATCGCCGTCGTGGGTTCGAGCGGATCAGTGATAAGGACGACGCGGCGCTTACCGACGTCATTCGGCTGCTGGCGCGCGAGGCCCTGACCGGACAGGCGCCGCCGCCTTCGACTCGGCGTGTGGTTGATCTTTGGCGTCCCTGGGTCAGCTCGAAGATCGGCGATACACTGAACAGCCTCGGCGCCCATGTGACTGATCAGCGAGCGTATGCCGAACATGCCCGCCAGCTGATCACTGGTCTTGACCTGGAGCTCGGTGAAGACGGTCTGTCGGACGATGATCCAAGCGATTCTCAGGACGATAGCGACGGCGGCGATTCCGACGAGATGAACGATTCCGGCACCAGCGGCACCAGTGAAGATGGTGACGAGTCGGAGATGATCCCGTCCGAGATGGAAGCTGGCGACGAGTCCGCCGACGGCGAGGACGGTGAGGATATGGACATGGAGCCGGGCGGCGGCGATGAAGAGCCCGCCAATCCTGGCACGCCGCCGATGTTCCACAATTCCGACGATGCGCGAAGCGCTGCCTACCGGGCCTTCACGCCCGAATTTGATGAGGTGGTTGCGGCCGCTGAACTTTGCGATGCCTCCGAACTGACCCGGCTGAGGGCGCTACTCGACCAGCAACTGAATCACCTGCAAGGTCTAATTGGCAAGCTCGCCAACCGGCTGCAGCGTAAACTACTGGCCAAGCAGAACCGCTCCTGGTTGTTCGACCTTGACGAGGGAGTGCTTGATGCCGGACGCCTGTCCCGTGTCGTTACCCAGCCCATGTTCCCACTGTCATTCAAGATCGAGAAGGATACCGAGTTCCGCGACACCGTGGTCTCGTTGCTGATTGATAATTCCGGCTCGATGCGGGGCCGGCCGATCACCATCGCCGCGATGAGCGCCGATATCCTGGCCCGCACCTTGGAACGCTGCGGGGTCAAGGTTGAGATCCTTGGCTTCACCACCCGGGCCTGGAAGGGCGGTTCGGCGCGCGAAAAATGGATCAGCGGTGGCAAGCCGCAGAATCCCGGGCGCCTCAACGATCTTCGGCACATCGTCTACAAATCAGCGGACGCCCCGTGGCGTCATGCGAGAAAATCGTTGGGGCTGATGCTGCGCGAGGGGATCCTGAAGGAGAACATCGACGGCGAAGCGCTTCTGTGGGCCCATCAGCGCCTGCTCGCGCGTCCTGAAGAGCGCAAAATACTGATGGTTATTTCCGATGGTGCGCCGGTGGACGATTCGACCTTGTCGGTCAATCCCGGCAACTATTTGGAAAAGCACCTGCGTG
>CALMRI010000052.1 GCA_937776645.1 uncultured Alphaproteobacteria bacterium
AGCTGCTGGAGCCGCGCTACAGCACCAGCGACCCGATCGAGGCCGATACCCTGGAGGCCCTGGTTGAGAAGCTGGAGATTGATAACCGGCCCCAGGCGGTGCGGACCCTGCACGCCTATAACGCGGCGGCCAATGACCAAGCGAATTTCGATCCCAGCAAAAAGGACGGCCTTACGACATCCGGCCTATCGCCGAACAAGTCGAACTGGGCGCTGCGCCTGGATAAGCCGCCCTATGTCGCCTATTCTTCGACCGGCGGCATAACCTTCACCTTTGGCGGCTTGAAGGTCGACGGGAATGCCCAGGTCATCGGCACCGACTGGCGCCCGATCCCGGGTCTGTTCTGCTGCGGCGAGATGGTCGGTGGGCTGTTCCACTTCAACTATCCCGGCGGCACCGGACTGGTCTCGGGCACGGTGTTCGGCCGGATTGCCGGACGTGGCGCCGCGGAAGTTTAGCGAAAGAGACACAGGCGGGGCAGTGCTTACGTAAAAATTGACAAGGCCATTGGCGGTGTCATCCCCTAAAATCGCATCCCCAGCGAAAGCTGGGGCCAACGCCTGCGACGCTGACGAGCGAAACCTGTCAAAGCAATTTCAATTCTAAAGCGGCTTGGCTGATGGCACTCCGATCAACCACCGAACGCGCGCCGCCCGCATATGCGTTGACCGCCCCAGGACGAGCATCGCGGTGACCAGAGTGGTTACCGTCGAGATAAACGCGCGCGGCTGGGTCCGTCTCTTATCCCGAGAGCATTAGAAAATCAAAAATTATGGTACAGCTAGCGTAAAGATGAGAACTCTGGGAGCTTGGTTTGGGGTTAATCAAATTCAGCGTGGCGGCGGTACTAATCTATTGCCTGTTTGTTGCCTGTCTCTATCTTTTTCAGCGCCGCATTCTTTTCGTTCCCGGGCAAGTATCACCGGATCGCCAGGAGGCCGGCGTCCCCGACATGCGGGAGATCGATTTGTCCAGTGCTGACGGTCTGCGCTTGCGGTCCTGGTACCGCGGCGCGACGGACAGCCGACCGACGATTGTCTACTTTCAAGGTAACGCCGGCTCGATCGCCGGGCGGGGCTTCAAGGCGCGGGCATTCATCGACCGGGGCTATGGCGTGCTGCTGGTCGGCTATCGCGGTTATGGCGGTAATCCCGGCGCGCCAAGCGAAGCCGGGCTGATTTTGGATGGCAGAGCAGCGCTTTCTTTCCTCCAGGCCGAAGGGGTTTCGGCCAAGGATACCGTGCTTTACGGAGAATCTCTGGGCAGTGGCATCGCCGTCGCTCTAGCAGTTCAAATTTGGGGGGCGGCACAATCTTCTGAGGGGTTGGATAGCCCTCTTGGCGCGTTGGTTCTGGAAGCGCCTTATACATCGATCGCCGAAATCGCCGCGACCCGGTACTGGTTCGTACCGGTTCGTTATATGCTCAAGGACCCCTTTGATTCGCTCTCCACGATCGCCAATCTGCGCAGCCCGCTATTGATTTTGCATGGTCAGCGCGATGCCGTCATCGCTGTGGAGCATGGCCGCCAGATTGTACGACACGGCGCCGGAACCAAAACGGTTTCATCTCTTCGAGGAAGGACGCCATTCCGATCTTTTCAATCATGGCGCCGCCGAAGTGGTCACCGGTTTTCTGGAGGCGATGTGGGATTCTTCACACCCACGGCTGGCGCCGAAGTCTGACCCTTGAAGCTTGGATAGGGCATGATCATCTGTAGAATGCCTGACAGAACGTCGAAGTGGGACACGCGACCATGGCTGTTATTGTTTCCGGACTGAATTCCGCACTGGGCGAAATTACTGCTAATAGACGGTTTTCTCGCTCCGCCGAATATCGCCAATCTTGAGGCCACGGCGTTTCGCGCCGAAAAGTCACGATTTCACTCCTGAAACTCTGTGGGGACCCACTTCACCAGCTTCGTCGATGGCGCCCCCGCTTCGTTCCTGCAATCAATCGGTGCGCGGGAAATTTGTCGGCGGGCGGAACCTCGTCCTCGTCAGCCGCGACCCATCTCCGCCGGACACGCTTGAGCTGGTTAAGTCCTGTCGCTTCACGGTGAATGCGAACGGGTTCCTAACCTATGTCGCGGGCCGGCCACAGCTTGGGTTTCTCACCGATACGACGGGCACGGTTATCTCGCCTGGATAAAACCCCTCTGATCTACAGCCCGTTCGGCTGCCCCCTGGCACGGGGCAGCCAGCCACGCAGGCCAATTTGGCGCGGCCCTCCGCCGGCACGGTGGCCGTAGGTCGTTGACGTTCGATGGAGCATACGTTGCCGACCAAGGCCGATTCCGCGCCACCATTCGATTACCCCCTGATGCTGTCCTCTCGAGGTTGTCGCGCAGGCTACAGCTGGCAATCTGCGTGAAAATCAATGGCACCGTTTGTTACAGCGGCGCGTGACCCTCAACGAGAGCGAATGAGTGAACGTTTCACGATCCGTGACCGCTCGATTCAATGACGCGTAGGCCTGATTCACCGGCTGCCAGCCAGGCGTGACCTGACACGCCAACGCAGCGCCAGGGATGCTCCGTGTCATGATTTTCCATGAAGGCTCGGGTCACACGCTCAATCGTCGCCATCTCCTCGACCCCCCAGACCAAGGCCGCTCTCGGCGATGATTTCGGCGGCGGCTTCGCAAAGCGCGCAGCCTCGGACTCAGGTGACCAAAGGCGGTAATCCGCCCCTTGTCCAGCGCGAGATCGATGGTCGCCCGGTCACCGCAAAGCGGGTTGTCGGCCCGGGCGCTGGCGTCGGGCGCATCGAGCCGCCCTCGGGCGCGTGACTTCCGCGACAGCTCGATAATCTCTTGCTGATACAAGACATCCAACACTACACCGGCCTCTTGCTGGTCAGAGCCGCGTTGATTTCAGCCAGAGCGTCCGGGGTGTCAACGTCGATCATCACACCATCGTCATTCATTTCCACCTCGACCAGCAGATCAGCGCGTTTGCCGATCAGGTGGCGGGCGCCGACATCGCCTGAGATATCCATCATTTCCTCGAAAAATCGTCGTCCCCAGAGCACGGGGTTGCCGCGCTTGCCATGCCATGTAGGCACGCAAATCGCGCGACCTTCCAGTGGATCAAAGGCGGCGATCAATTTATTGATGGTCTGTGACGAGACCCTTGGCATGTCTCCGAGACAAACCAACATGCCGTCCACGTCACTATCCAAAGAAGCCAAGCCAGCCTTCATCGAGGCGCTCAGACCATCGGCGAAGTCGGCGTTATGGGCGAAGCAAAGATTGAGACCAGTAAGAACCGCCTCGGTTTCAGCGCGCTGATGTCCGGTCACCGCGACCACCGGGCTGGCTTTTGAGGCCAGGACATTCTCAGCGGTGCGCCGGACCATGGCGATGCCGTCTATCTCAGCCAACAATTTATTGTTGCTGCCCATGCGGCGGGATTGGCCGGCGGCCAACACCAGGGCAGCGATCCTCAGCTCTTGCGTAAGGTCAGCTGCCGGGGCTGGCGCATCTTCCTCCATATGACCGCGGCGTGCCTTGGCCCGGGGCAGCGGGCGTGTCGCCACATCCTTCAGCAATCCGCCAACCCCCATGCGCATGATATCGCCGGGTTCTGCCGGAACCTTGGCGACGATGCGTTGCAGCACCCAATCAAACCCGTTCAATTTTGGCGATCGGGCACAGCCAGGCATGCCAATAATCGGCGTCTGGCCAATCTGCGCCATCAGCATCAGATTGCCGGGATCCACCGGCATGCCAAAATGCTGGATGGCGCCGCCAGCTTGTTCGATCGCCGCCGGAACCACGTCGCGGCGATCGACGACTGCTGAGGCACCGGATATCAGCAACAGATCCACTTTTTGCTTCAGCATTTCATCGATTGCCTCGGCCATTGCAGTTTCATCATGGGTGCAGCGGCTTTCAATCGTTAGATCGCAGTCCATTATCCGCAATCGTGCCTCGGTCACCTCGCGGGTCGAGTCGAGTACCGATTCCTTGGTGCCGGAAAGCCGGGATTGCACTAAGCCGATCTTCAAGGGATTAAACGGTGCTACTTGGATCAGGCGCTCGGATTTTCCGGCGATTGATTGGGCAAAGGTCACCATGGTTTGCGGTAGCGCAAAGGGGATGATCTTCAGCGTCGCGACCATCTGCCCCTTGGTGACCATCTGATAGGGCGGCACTACCCCCAGCGTGATCGACTCGTCCACCAAATTGAAGCCGTTCAGGCGCTGCGGATCGTAGATCACCAATCCGTCGGTCTCGGCAAACAGATTGCAGCGACCGGTGAAGGCGGCGGCCTTGGATAAATTGGTACCGCAGACCGCTGTGGCAAGCTGATCTGCCGCGTCGTCTTCGAGAATATCGCCGTCCTCGATCCGGGCGCAGACCAGCCGCTGATACCCGGCGGACCGCATCAACACGACATCCTCGGCCGACAGACGCCGGCCCTTCTTCAACGCGCGTTCCGGTAGCCGGTGGCTATGTGCCAGGATAGCGCCTTCGACCTTGCTTAGTGGGAAATTGCCGAATTTCATCGTCTTATGCCGCGGCGCGCGCGGCGCTTTTACCATGCCGTATCGCGGTCAACTGAGCCAGAATTGACACCGCGATCTCGGCCGGTGAAACCGCGCCGATCCGCAAGCCCGCCGGGCCATTGATCCTTGCCAGGGCGGCGGCATCGAACCCAGCATCCCGCAAACGCTCCAGCCGGCCTGAATGGGTACGCTGTCCGCCTAAGGAGGCGATATAGAACGCCGAGCTTCTAAGGGCGACTTGAAGCGCCGGATCATCGAGTTTCGGGTCATGGGTCAATGTCACCACGGCGGTGCGGCCATCCGGGGCCAATGCTTCCAACGCCTCATCCGGCCAATCATCGCTCAAGGTGATGCCGGGAAAACGTTCCTCGGTGGCGAAGGTGCCACGCGGGTCAACCACGGTGACGTCGAAGCCGGTAATCGCCGCCATTGGCGCCAGGGCTTGAGCGATATGCACGGCGCCCACGATGATCAATCGTAGGGGCGGGTTATAGATTTGGGCGAATAAGGTGCCATCGTCAAAGGTGCCGCTGCGATCATCGCGCATGCGGCCGCTGACTTCCTCGATCTGAGTCGGAGACAGCGACATCGGACCGTCGACGTTTGACCCGTCAAAGGTGCATTGCGCACCGTCGGAGATCCGGGTGACCACGGCAAGCGCGGCCTTGGCCGCACGGGCGGCAAGGATGGCGTCCAGGGTGCTTGCACGCATGATGGTTTATCCTTCCAGCCGCTCGACAAAGACCTGGACTGTGCCGCCACAGGCCAAGCCAACCTCCCAGGCTTGCTCGTTGGAGACACCGAATTCAAGCAATCTCGACTGGCCGTCCTGCATCGCCTCCAGCGCCTCCTTGGCCACCGCACCTTCGATACAACCGCCTGAAACCGAGCCAACAAGATTGCCGTCGCCATCGATGCCAAGTTGACTGCCGACCGGGCGCGGCGAACTTCCCCAGGTGCTTACCACCGTGGCGATGGCCGCCTTTCGGCCCTCGCCATGCCATGTAGCCAGGGTGCGCAAGACATCGTCTCGGGCCAGGGCATCGAAAGTTTTGGTCATCACGGTTCTCCTATGATCGAACTTCTTAGTCGATTTCCGCCGCCTCAACGGCCTGCAATTTTTCTTTCCAGCCGGCCATCATGGTCGCATCCGGGCCACTGCTCGCCCCCAGGGCATCGGCCAGTTCCCGTAGGTTGTTAAGGGAATGAACCGACCGGAACTCATCAACATGCGGCAGGATAGCGCGAACCCCTAAAGATTTGGGAGCAAAACCCTCGAAGCGCAACAGCGGATTGAGCCAAATCAACCGTCGGCAGGATCCATGCAGCCGTTGCATCTCCTCACCGAGCCCTTCGCCGGCGTCGCGGTCCAAGCCGTCCGAGATCAGCAAAACCACCGCTCCCTGGCCCAGCACCCGGCGCGACCAGTCGCGGTTGAAGGTATGCAAGCATTCGCCAATCCTGGTCCCGCCGGACCAATCCTCGACGGCGGCGCTGGCACTGTCTAAGGCCTCGTCGACATCCCGGTGCCTCAGATAGCGGGTGACGTTGGTCAATCGGGTGCCGAATAAAAATGTGTGCACCCGCAAGCGATCGTTACTCAAGGTATGCATGAAATGCAACAGCATCCGGGAGTATCGGCTCATCGAGCCAGAAATGTCACAAAGCGTCACCAGCGGTGGCAGACGACGGCGGGGCTGCTTCAGTCGGATCGGGATCGTGTCGCCGCCACCGCGCATCGATGCACGCAGGCTTGCTCTGAGGTCCATCCGGGGCCCTCGCGGGCTTGGCGTGAAACGGCGGGTCGGCAAATCCATCACTGGCAGGCGCATGCGCGCAATCACAGCATGCGCCTGATTGATCTCCTCGGCGCTCATCTTCTCGAAATCCATGCCGCGCAGAACCTCGGCGCCGGAATAAGTCATCGCGGCGTCGAATTGGAGTTCCTCTTCGTCAGCCGTCTCGTCCGGGTCATCCTTCTCACCATCGCGCTGGGTGAGGGCATCGGCGACCCGCCGGTTGATCTGTTTTTCGGGCTTTCCAGCCTCGCCGGTGCGAAAGCTCGGCAAGACCATTTGCATCATGCGCTCCAAAAGTTTTGGATTGCGCCAGAAGATATGGAATGCCTGATCGAAGACTTCTCGCTGGTCTCGGCGATTGACAAACACGGCGTGCAGGGCCCAGTAAAATACTTCACGATTAGTAATGCCGACGACCTCGACCGCGTGGATGGCGTCGATCACCTTGCCCGGCCCGACCGGCAGTCCGGCGGCGCGCAGCACCCGGGCAAAAAACAGGATGTTGTCGAGCAGCCGTCCACTGTCACCGTCTTGTAAGGGCTGTGGCGAAAGCTCGTTCATCCGGCGACCCTTCCCAGAGATCTGCGTCAGGCCTCACCGCTCATCGACATCTCGGTTCGTAACTCGGTCAACAGTCTATTGGCCTCGCTGCCCTGGATTTTGGCGATATCATCCTGGTATTTCAGTAGCACCCCCAGTGTGTTCTCGACCGCCGCCGGGTCCAGAGCCAGGTGATCAAGTTGTACTAACGCGTGAACCCAGTCGATGGTCTCGGCGACGCCGGGTTGCTTGAACAGATCCATCTCCCGAATCTTTTGAACGAAGCCGACCACCTGTCGGCTCAGGGCTTCCGGCGCGTTGGGAGCCTTGATACGCAAGATCTCCATCTCTCGGTCGGCGCTGGGGTAATCGACCCAGTAATAGAAACAGCGGCGTTTCAAAGCGTCATGAATTTCGCGCGTCCGGTTTGACGTAATGATCACTATGGGCGCGGTTTCGGCCTTGATTGTACCGATTTCCGGGATCGTCACCTGATAGTCGGACAACACTTCCAAAAGATAAGCCTCAAACGGCTCGTCGGTGCGATCAAGCTCGTCGATCAGCAGGACCGGCGCGCCGGCCAGATTGGCTTTCAGAGCATGCAACAGGGGGCGCTCTATCAAAAAGGCATCGGAGAACAGATCCGCGGCGAGCGCCAACCGATCGGCGCCTCCAGCCGCCTCGGCAAGACGGATTTCCAGCATCTGTCGCGGGTAATTCCATTCGTAAACGGCCGACGAAATATCCAGCCCCTCGTAACATTGCAGCCGGATTAGCTCACGCCCTAGAGTCTCGGAAAGAACCTTGGCGATCTCGGTCTTGCCAACCCCGGCTTCGCCTTCAAGAAACAGCGGCCGCTTCAAGGCCAGCGCCAAATGCAAGGCCGTCGCCAAGGACTGGTCGGCGACATAGCCACCGGCGTTCAGCAAGGCGAGGGTTTCGGGGACGGAAGCGGGCAGGGCGCTGGTCATTGGAATACCGGAATTTTTAGTAATTTCAGGATCCTCTACGGCATAACATGGGCTCACGGAGCAACAAAATGAATAAGCTGGACGGAGCGGTCTGGCATCTACGCTGGCTTTGCCTCAATCGATAAGCCGGGTTGCACCGGTCGCCGCCATGGCGGCGATCTGAGCCGAGGATAGGCCAGCCTCACTCAAGATCAACCGACTGTGCTCACCCAGTAGCGGCGCCGGTAGACGGGTCACCTGAGCCGGCGTTTTAGCATAGTTGATCGGCTGGCCAACAATGCGCACGCGGCCCTCGCTGGGATGATCAACCAGCGGAAAGAAGTCGATTTCGCTCAGATGGGCGTCGTTCAACAACTCGTCCGGTCCATTGACCGGCATTGCCGGAATATCCAGCTTGTTCAACAGTGTAAGCCATTCCGCTGTGGTCTTCGATGGGGTCATCTCGGCGACCAGGGCGTAGATCTTGCCGATGTTGCGAGAGCGTTCGACCGGATCGCTAATCCATTTCTGTTCCATTAACTCCGGGCGCCCCATGGCGTTGAAGAACCGGGCCCAGTGCGCTGTTGTATAGGGCAGAAGGGCGACGTGCCCGTCGGCGGTTTGCTGTGGTCGGCGATGTGGGGCTAAAACGCGGGCATATCCGGTTGGTCCATCGCGTGGCTCAAAGGTTGCCCCTTGCAGATGCTCGGCCAACATGAAGGCGGCCATGGTTTCGAACATTGGGATCTCGACATGCTGGCCGCCGCCGTGCCGTTCGCGGTGGAACAGCGCCATGCTAATCGCCGAGAGCACGGTCAGTCCGACCACTTTGTCAGCCATCACCGTATTGGCGTAACGCGGCCCGCCGCCATTTATCCCTTGCAACGCCGCGACCCCGCTAGCGGCCTGGATAATGTCGTCATAGGCAGGTTTTCCGGCATAGGGCCCGGATTCACCAAAGCCATAGGCGCCGCAGTAGATAAGATTCGGATTGACCCCCCGCAAAGTATCGTAGTGAAAGCCGAGCCGCCGCATCGCGTGCGGGCGGACCGAGGTCGCGAGGACATCGGAGGTTTCGATCAACTTAAGAAATATTGCCTTGGCACTTTCTTGCTTTAAATCAAGAACGAGGCTGCGTTTATTGCGATTACAGTTTAAGAAAATAGCACCCATTCCCTTAGATCGAAAGGGTGTTATATGGCGGGTGATGTCACCCTCTGGAGATTCCACCTTGACGATGTCGGCCCCCATGTCTCCCATGATCTGCGTCGCGATCGGGCCAAGGAGTACGGACGTCATGTCCAGCACTCGGATGCCCGCGAGGGGCCCTGTTAATTTCTCTGTCGTCATGATGTGGATGAATGATTCCCAATGATTCAAGCCCCGATTATAGAGACTGATTACGATGAGCTGAACCCTATAGAGGAGGCGATATCACAACGCAGATCCTTGCGTGGATTTCTACCCACCCCGGTGCCTCGGGAGACCATTGAACGCATTCTGTACCTAGCGGGACGCGCACCGAGCGGCACCAACACACAGCCTTGGACCGGCCATGTGCTGACCGGCGCTGCATTGAAGCGGCTGACCGATGGGTTAATGGTCGCCGCGAACGACCCCAACGAGGTGAAGGAGGCCGAGCAGCCTTATTATCCCCCACGGTTCTTCGATCCCTACCTGGCGCGCCGGCGCAAAGTCGGCTGGGATCTGTATGGCTTGTTGGGGATCGTAAAACGTGATTTCGAGAAAACCAAGGCGCAACACGATCGCAATATGACATTTTTTGATGCACCGGTCGGGTTAATATTCACCATCCACCGGGACTTGAAGATCGGCAGTTGGCTCGATTTTGGCATGTTTCTTGAAAACGTGATGATCCTGGCTCGAAGCCACGGACTAGAAACCTGCCCGCAAGCCGCATTCTCTTCATTCCACACGACTATTCGTCAACACCTTGATATCGGTGATGAATTCGTCGTGGTCTGCGGTATGGCGATCGGCCAAGCCGATTGGAGCCGGCCTGAATGCGCCCTGATCACCGACCGGGAGCCGGTTTCGAGTTACATCAGCTTTCATGATCGTTAATTTTTGTAGCTGTCATGCTCTCACACAGCGCTCCGGATCAGGAAATGGCTATGGCGCACGGCGATTTGTCTGTTGGCCATCAGGTAAGTCTGGAGAAGACTCATGCGTAAAGTCCGATGGGGGGTGATAGGCGCCACTGCGATGATCGCCGTGGAACGGGTTATCCCGGCCATGTTAGAAGCCGAACGATCTGAGATTATTGCGGTGGCGTCCCGTGATCCCGCGCAAGCCCGCGGCGTCGCCGAACGGTTCGGGATCCCGCGGGTTCATGCCAGTTATGAGGCGCTGTTGGCGGATCCAGATATCGAAGCGGTCTACATTCCGTTGCCAAATAATCTCCATATGCAATGGACCATTGCGGCGATCGAAGCCGGCAAGCACGTGTTGTGCGAAAAGCCCATAGCGCTTAACGCCGGGGAAGTCACCCATATGATCGCGGCGCGGGACAAGGCTGGCGTTCTGGTTGAGGAGGCCTTCATGCTGCGCGATCATCCGCAATGGTCAAGAATGCGTGAGATCATCCGCTCCGGGCGTCTGGGGAAAATCCAGGCGACGCAGGGCCTGTACACATATTTTAATCGCGATCCCGATGACATTCGGAATCGCGATCCGGAACTTGGCGGCGGTGGCACCTACGATCTGGGCTGCTACACCACGGCAGTCGCTCGTTATGTTTTTCAAGCCGAACCGATGCGGGTCATTGCGACCATGCAAAAAGATCCAAGCTTCGGGACCGCTCGACTGAGCTCGGTCATCCTTGAATTTCCTGATGGTCACGGGAGCTGGACGATTTCAACCCAGAGCGCCCGTTACCAAGGGCTAACAATCCTCGGCGAGAAGGGATGGATGCGCCCGGAGATCCCGCATGTTCCTTTCGCCGAGAATGAAACCCGGATCTTTATCGCCGGCGACACCTGGCCCGGCCCTTTTCCGGAAGAAACGATCACCTTGGCACCGGTCAATCAGTATACCTTACAAGGCGATCGTTTCTCGCGGTTGGTCCTTGGTGAGGCGGTTGAAGCTTGGCCCTTGGAAACCGCGCTGGCTAATATCAAGGTTTTGGATGCGCTATTCCGTTCGCAAGCGTCCGGAAGTTGGGAGACGGTTTAATATGCCCAATGGCCACCCGGACCGAGGAGCCGTTAATGAACGAGGGCAGATGAAACGCTGCTAGGTCAATGTCTCTATCGCCACGATCGACGCGAATACCACCGTGGCCAAAAGGCTGTGTGCTTCTTTCGCGATCTGGGTTGCGGCAAAGTCGGACTCTACTGGGATATCATGCCGTTTGAACTGGCCCTGCATCGTCGGGTTTCAATTTTATTGTCGGCACGGTGATCACGAGAGTGGGAGCCCGCTGGAACTGATTAGCCGGTTGCGAAACGGCCATCTCGGGCGCAATCCGTTCACCGTGGTTATGGTCATCAGTTGTGCGCGTGGGCGGCAGACGATTCGTCGCGCCATTCAGCTCTTGATCGCCTATTTTTAGGTGGGTTTTGACGGTTGGGTTGGACGGCAAAGGGCCGGCCCCGACGGGGCCGGCCCTTGCTTTTGTTTCCCGTGCACTTGGGCCGTTAACCAGCGGCGGTAACCGCCCTCTTGGCCATTGTGGTGATCAGGTGAGCCCGATACTCGGCGCTGGCGTGAATATCGCTCATCAGGTCATCGGCGGAAACCGTGATGCCATCAAGGGCCGAGGCCGAGAAATTCGACGACAAGGCCTGTTCCAACGAGCTGGCGCGAAACACCCCGCTATCCCCGGCACCGGTCACCGCAACACGCACACCAGCGGCAGTCTTGGCGACAAAAACCCCGACCAGCGCATAACGTGACGCCGGATTGGGGAACTTCATATATGCGGCTTTTTCCGCGGACGGAAAACTGACCGAGGTGATTATTTCATCTTCGGCCAGAGCGGTTTCGAACAACCCGTTAAAAAAGTCATCGGCCGCGATTTCACGGCGATCAGTTTTAATTGTCGCGCCAAGCGCCAAACAAGCCGCCGGGTAGTCCGCCGCAGGGTCATTGTTGGCGACCGAGCCGCCGATGGTGCCTCGGTTTCGAACCTGCGGGTCTCCGATCCCCTCGGCAAGATCGGCAAGAGCGGGTATGGTGCCTTTGACGTCGGTCGAGCCGGAGACCGCCGCATGGGTGGTCATGGCGCCGATGGTCACACCGCCGGACACCGAAATCCCCGAGAGGCCGGAGACGCCGGCGAGATCGATAACATCCGACGGTGCCGCCAAACGTTGCTTCAGGGTAGGCAGCAGGGTCATTCCGCCGGCCATCACCGTGCCGTCATCCGCCGCGTTGAGCGCGGAAACCGCGTCGGCGACACTGCCAGCCTTTTGATAGTTGAAATCATGCATGGTTCGATTTCCTTCTGATCACGCTTTTCTTGGTAATCGCGCTTATCGAGGTTCTGGGCTCAGCCCCTGGCATCTTGGATCGCTTGCCACACCTTCGCAGAGGTGGCGGGCATCGAGATGTCCTTGACGCCGAAATCCGAGAGTGCATCGACGATGGCATTGATAACCGCCGGCGGAGAGCCGATTGCCCCGACCTCTCCAACACCTTTAACGCCAAGTACGTTATGGGTGCAGAGCGTCGACTGGGTCGCCACTTTGAAGTTGGGAAGATTGTCGGCCCTGGGCATGGTGTAGTCCATGTAGGAGCCTGTCAGCAGCTGACCATCGCTATCATAGGAGCAGCCTTCCAACAGCGCCTGGCCGATACCCTGGGCGACGCCGCCATGAACCTGACCTTCGACGATCATTGGGTTGATAACCCGTCCGATATCATCGACGGCGGTGAAATTGTCCACTTTGACCACACCGGTTGCCGGGTCGACCTCGACCTCGCAGATATGTGTTCCACCGGGGAATGTGAAATTGGCTGGGTCATAAAAGGCCGTCTCATCCAACCCAGGTTCCAGCTCGTCATGCGGGAAGTTATGCGGGACATAGGCGGCAAGCGCGATCTCTCCGAAGGCCATCGACTTGTCAGTGCCGGCAACGGTGAAGTTGCCGTCTTTGAATTCGATATCATCGGCCGAGGCTTCCATGATATGGGCCGCGATCTTTGATGCCTTGGCGATAATCTTGCCTGTTGCCTTAACCAAGGCCGAGCCGCCAACCGCCAGTGACCGTGAGCCATAAGTGCCCATGCCAAACTGAACGTTGCCGGTGTCGCCGTGGTTAATCTCGATATTCTCCATCGCGATCCCCAGCTGATCGGAGACGATCTGAGCGAAGGTGGTCTCATGGCCCTGACCGTGGCTGTGAGAGCCGGTGAAGACGGTTACCGACCCGGTAGGATGCACCCGAACCTCGGCTGACTCGTACAAGCCCGCCCGGGCTCCCAGTGCGCCGGCCACTGCCGACGGCGCGATGCCGCAAGCCTCGATATAGGTCGAGTAACCGATGCCGCGCTTCAGACCCTTGGTCGCCGACCCTGCTTTGCGCGCCGGATAACCTGATACATCGCCAAGGCTTAGCGCCGAGTCCAAGGTCGCCTGATAGTTACCGCTGTCGTAAGCTAAGGCTACCGGGGTCTGGTACGGAAAGGCATCCGGCTGGATCATGTTGTGACGCCGGATCTCTAGCTGATCGACGCCGGTTTCACGGGCCGCGCGATCGACAATCCGCTCCAACAGATAAGCCGCCTCCGGTCGTCCGGCGCCGCGATAGGCGTCCACCGGCACGGTGTTGGTGAAGATCGCCTTCACATTGGCGTAGATCACCGGGGTTGTGTAAACGCCGGCCAGCAGAGTGGCGTAGAGATAGGTCGGCACGCTGGAGGCAAAAGTGGAGAGATAGGCGCCCATGTTGGCGTAGGTCTCGACCTTCAGGGCGGTAAACTTGCCGTTGTCGTCGATACCAAGCTTGGCATGGGTGACGTGGTCACGGCCATGCGCGTCGGTTATGAACGCCTCGGAGCGATCCGCCGTCCACTTGATCGGACGACCGATCCGGGCCGAAGCCCAGGTGATTATGGTTTCCTCGGCATAAAGAAAAATCTTCGAGCCGAAGCCGCCGCCGACATCCGGCGCGATTACCCGGAGCTTATGCTCGGGCAAGGACAGGACGAAAGCACCCATCAGCAGCCGGATCACATGCGGGTTCTGCGAGGTAGTGTAGAGAGTGTATTCGCTATTGGCGCCGTTGAAATCGGCGACTGCCGCTCTCGGCTCCATCGCGTTCGGGATGAGTCTGTTATTGACGATGTCGATCTCGGTGACATGGGCGGAGGCGGCTAGCGCCGCGTCAACCGCATCCTTGTCGCCAATGCCCCAGTCGTAGCATTTGTTGGTGCCGATATCGTCATGCACCAGAGTGCCACCCGCTTCGGCCGTCTTCATGTCAATGACCGCTGGCAAAACGCCGTAGTCAACCTTGATCAATTCAGCAGCGTTCTTGGCCTCGGCTAGGCTTTCGGCGATCACCACCGCGACCTGGTCGCCGACGTGGCGCACCTTACCAACCGCCAGCGGCGGATGCGGTGGCTCATGCATTGGCGAACCGTCCTCATTATGAATCAGCCAGCCGCAGGGCAGCCCACCGACTTCCATGTCGGCACCGGTGAAGACGGCGACCACACCAGATGCCTCGCTCGCTGCCGCCGTGTCGATCGACTTGATCGTGGCATGGGCATGAGGACTGCGCAGGACATAGGCGTAGGTCTGACCCGGGCGATTGATGTCGTCTGTATAGTTGCCGCGTCCGGTCAGGAAGCGTTGGTCCTCGACGCGCTTAACAGCGGCGCCAATGCCCGTACCCGTGACTCCATCAGGCATCTCAGCCTCCCATGTTTCCGGCGGCTTCCTGGATCGACTTCACGATGTTATGGTAGCCGGTGCAACGGCAGATATTGCCTTCCAGCCACTCGCGAATTTCGGTTTCAGACGCCTTTGGATTTTTCTTCACCAAATCAATCGCGCTCATCACCATCCCCGGCGTGCAAAAGCCACATTGTAGGCCGTGATTGTTGCGGAACGCCTCCTGCATCGGGTGCAGGGTTTCGCCATTGGCGAGGCCTTCGATAGTGGTGATCGCCGCGCCGTCGACCTGCAGCGCAAGCATCGTGCAACTCTTTGCCGACTCGCCGTCGACATGGACCACGCAGGCCCCGCATTGGCTGGTATCGCAGCCGACGTGGGTGCCGGTAAGCCGCAATTGATCGCGCAAGAATTGAACGAGTAGCGTCCGCGCCTCGACTTCGCCGGATACGGGTTTTCCGTTAACCGTCATCGATACGGTGGGCATTGCGTTTCTCTCCCCTATGTCTCTCATTGCCGCCTTTTGGGAGGGGCCCTCACGGGCGACGCGGGGGCGTTTGAACGGCGCTCCAGCACTCCCATCTGTCGGGCAGTTTCAGCGGCTAAGGCGCACAGGTCAAGCGATAGGTTGCAGACGAGCGTGAGACGCCGCCCCCAATGATCAACGACATCTGATCTATGACGGGCGGTCTCCGCCGATCCGCTCGATATCGAAGGGCGACGTCTGGTAGATCCAGTTCAGCCAGTTCGAGAACAGCAAATGGCCGCTCCCGCGCCAGGTATTGACTGGCGTGCGGGTTGGGTCGTCGTCCGGATAATAATTTTTCGGCGGATTGATTGGCTCGCTCCGGGTCAAATCCCGGGAATATTCATGATGCATGGTGTCGGAATCGTATTCCAGGTGGTTAAAGTTGTGCACATGTCGGAGCTTCGGGTCCTCGACCACGCACATCCCGGCCTCTTCGGACTCAATCAATACTTCCAGATGCGGATGCGCCACGAAATCCGGTCGCCGGTTTTCAGTATGCCTCGAGATCGGCACGTTAATCAGATCGTTCAGGCCGCGCGTCAACAGCGAGCGGGTGTTTAAAACCCGATGTGGAAACACCCCAAAGCGCTTGGTTGGCAGTTGATATTTCGGGATCCCATAGAAATGGTACAGGGCCGCCTGGGCGCCCCAACACAAATTGAACAACCCGTGTACATTACCGCGCGACCAATCGAAGATCCGGGTCAACTCCTCCCAGTACACGACTTCCTCGAAGCGCATTTGTTCGATTGGCGCGCCGGTGATGATCAGTCCGTCGAATTTCTCCCCGCGGATCGTCTCGAACTCCCGATAGAAGTCGAGCATGTGTTCGCGCGGGGTGTTCTTCGGCTGATAACCCGTCGGCGCCACCAGGGTCATCTCGATTTGCAATGGACTGCCGGCCAGGACCCGGGCGATCTGCGTCTCGGTGTCGATCTTCTTCGGCATCAGATTGAGCAGCGCGATCCGCATCGGCCGCACGTCCTGACGGATGGCGTCGGTCTCCTTGATCAGGAGGACGCCTTCTTTCTCCAGAATATCGCTTGCGGGCAGGTCTTCGGGGATCTTGATCGGCATGAGTTACGCTGATTTCCGATATGGGTTTCTAATGCTTTGGGGATGCGGTGGGAAATTGTAAGGGTTGGTGGGGCTTCTAATTCTTTTCCTGAGGATGGGGCTAGATCGTCGACCCTACCTTAAAGCATCGCCGCATGATGTTTTAAATGATCCGCGACGAAACTGGTAATGAAGTAGTATCCGTGGTCATACCCTGGGTGCCGGCGAAGGGTTACCGCGCGCCCTGCTTTGGCGCAGGCAGCTTCGAACAGATGCGGATGCAGCTCCTGCTTAAGGAATCCATCGGCCAAGCCCTGATCGATCAAGATTTCCGGACCGTCGCCACGGCTTCGCACCAACTCGCTCGCATCATAGTGCTTCCAACTATCCTGGTTCGGACCGAGATAGTTCGAAAACGCTTTGTTCCCCCAGGGACAGTGCATCGGCGCAGCGATCGGGGCGAAGGCCGAGACGGTTTTAAACAGGTCGGGGTTTTTCAGATGGATGGTTAACGCGCCATGGCCTCCCATGGAATGGCCAAAGATACCGAGGCGATCCATGTCGATGGGGTAGTGCTGGCCAATCAGCGCCGGCAGCTCGCTGGCGATGTAACTGTACATACGATAATGGCTTGACCAGGGCGCGGCTGTCGCGTCGAGATAGAAACCGGCGGCGGTGCCGAAATCCCAAGAATCGTCCTCGCCCTCGATCCCGGCGCCGCGTGGGCTGGTATCCGGGCAGATCAGCGCCAAGCCAAGCTCGGCCGCCCGATTCAGCGCGCCGGCCTTAATCATGAAAGTTTCCTCGGTGCAGGTGAGGCCGGCCAGATAGACCAGTGCGGCAACCTTGCCGGCCTTGGCTTGCGGTGGGGTGAAGATCGAAAAATTCATCGGCGTCCGGGTGGCGCTCGACTGATGTGTGTAAAAGCCTACCTCGCCGCCGAAACAGGCGTGGATCGAGCGGGTTTCGATCGCTTCGGTCATCGATGACTCCGTTGATAAAGCACGGGTGATAGGGGACTATGCGATCGCCCTTATAATTCGATCATGTCGGACAGCCATCCCGCACCCCTGCTTAAGTCCACCGGTGTTAGGTCAACCCTCATCCGGCGTCCTAGCAAACGGTCGTTGCTACGCTTGAGCACGTTCACTAAGGCGACAGGCGAAAAAGGCAATATATGGTTAATTTTTGCCATTAATTACCATTTCCCTCACCGAACCAGCATACGATTCGACCCCGCCGTTCGCCCGGACAACGGGGAGTGCATCAACTAATACAGCACTACCGAGCGGATCGACTCGCCAGAATGCATCAGATCAAAGCCCTTGTTGATATCTTCCAGGGGCATGGTGTGGGTGATCAGATCATCGATGTTGATTTTGCCGTCCATGTACCAGTCAACAATTTGCGGTACGTCGCGCCGCCCCTTTGCACCACCAAAGGCGGTGCCCTTCCAGACCCGCCCGGTGACCAGTTGGAACGGGCGAGTGGAGATCTCTTGACCGGCGCCGGCGACACCGATGATGATGCTCTCGCCCCAACCACGATGGGTGCATTCCAACGCCTGACGCATCGTGGCCACATTACCGATGCACTCAAAGCTGTAATCAGCACCGCCGCCGGTTAAATCGACGAGATAGGGGATTAGATCGCCCTCGAGTTCTTTGGGGTTGACGAAATGGGTCATGCCAAACTGCTCACCCAGTGCCTTACGCGCCGGGTTGAGGTCAACACCGATGATCTTGTTGGCGCCGACCATCTTCAGGCCCTGGAGCACGTTCAGACCGATGCCGCCTAACCCGAACACCACGCAATTGGCGCCCGCTTCGACCTTGGCGGTGTTGATCACCGCGCCGATTCCGGTAGTCACGCCGCACCCGATGTAACAGATCTTGTCGAAGGGCGCGTCCTCACGGACTTTGGCGACCGCGATCTCCGGCAACACGGTATAATTTGAGAAGGTTGAACAGCCCATGTAGTGATACAGCGTCTCTCCGCCGATCTTGAACCTACTGGTGCCGTCCGGCATCAGGCCCTGACCCTGGGTGGCGCGGATAGCGGTGCACAGATTGGTCTTGCCGGAGAGGCAGGATTTGCACTGCCGGCATTCCGGCGTGTACAGGGGGATCACATGGTCACCTTTCTTGACGCTGGTGACACCGGCGCCAATCTCAACCACCACACCGGCACCCTCGTGACCCAAAATCGACGGAAAAATCCCCTCAGGGTCACCGCCGGAGAGAGTGAATTCATCGGTGTGACAAATACCGGTAGCCTTGATCTCGACCATCACCTCGCCTGCGCGAGGGCCGTCCAAGGTGACCGTCTCAATGCTTAACGGTTTGCCCGGGCCGGTTGCGACAGCGGCTTTGGTTTCCATGATTTCCTCCTCGGGGAGCAATGCGCCTTGTTACTGACTTCGTCGGCCGCAGGGGATGGGGGCTATAGTGCGGTGTGCTCTACTGCAGATTAGCGACGAAATGAACCAGGACCAAAGCGGTGACCAAGCCGATCACCCAAACCGACCAGTGAGTGCCCGGATAGACATTCTCTTCGACATGCTTGTCTGCGACCATTGGAATTTCTCCATGCTGTGGGGGTGATTGGAAAGTGTTTGTATCAACATTTGATGGCTTGGCACTCGCCTCGACAATCAGGCCAAATGTCTTAAAGAACTCACCTGCCATCTTTTTTGACGTGGAATCTATAAGCCGGGAACCGATCTGCGCTAGTTTACCGCCGACTTGGGCGTTGACCACATAATTGAGAGTGGTGCCGCCACCTTCGGTATCCTTTAACGTTACCTCGGCGCCACCCTTGGCAAAACCTGCCGCACCACCTTTGCCCTCGCCGGAAATCTTGTAACTGTTTGGTGGGTTCAACTCGGACAAGGTGACCTCGCCGGTGAATTTCGCCTTAACCGGACCGACCTTGGCCACGACCATGGCGGAAAAGCTGGCCGGAGAGGTTTTCTCAATCGTCTGACAACCCGGAATGCACTGTTTCAGCACCTCTGGATTATTCAGCGAGTCCCAAACGTGTTGGCGGGGCGCGGCGATGACATAGTCACCGGTCATATCCATAGAGCGCGGCCTCTCGGGTTAGCGGATAGAATCTTGCTATGGAGTTTATCATTTGTAACGCCAACGCGCCACATGCTCCCGTCGCCTCACGAACCGGAATAGGAGGTGACGAGCGCAATTAGGAGCAGCGCCGATATCCAGGCCACGGCACTGCCAACCCGGGTGGTGCTTCCGAATAGTCCAATCGGCCCGAAATGGCGCCGAGAACTGGCGATGATGGACCCGACAATGCCGTTCAGCCCGGCCGTGACTTGACTATAGGCGGTATCGATACCACGACTGAGGGACGATATTATGCGCCTTAGACCCCGTCGGTAGATCCAATCGAAATCGATATTCACAGCTCGGATTTCCACTGGGTAGACGCCGCTGCGGTACAGTACACAGAACGCAAGTAAGGCGAATAACAACACCTGAAATTGGGTGACCACATGGGTTGTCGTATAGGGGTCGTACTCGACCTCGAACGGCAGGATCGCATATAGCGGTGCAGGGTAAATGCCGAGGCCAATGCATAGCGACGAAGTCAGGAACATCGCCAACAACATGTTCCACGGCGCTTCCTTGGGGCGTTTGCCGCTATCATGGCCAAAGAAGGTGAAAAACGGAATTTTGATTCCCGAATGCTCTAAAACACCGACCGAGGCGATCAACATGATGACCCAGACCACCATATAGCCTTCGTTGGCCGCGGCGCTCTGGATCAAACTCTTCGAGATGAATCCACTAAATAGTGGAAAAGCGGAGATCGACGCGGCGCCAACCACACAAAAGATCATCGTCAAGGGCATCGTCCGATATAGGCCACCGAGCTCCGAAGCCTTGGTGGTGCCGGTGCGGTGCAGTACGGCGCCCATGCTCATAAACAACAGCGCCTTATAAAGGATATGCGCGAAGGCATGCGCCGCCGTACCGTTCAGCGCCAATGGCGTGCCGATACCGATGCCTACCACCATGAAGCCAAGTTGGTTGTTCAGGCTATAGGCTAACACCTTGCGTAGATTGTTTTCGATGGCGGCGAAGAATACCGGAAAGATCATCATGACGCAGCCAATGTAGACCAGTATCTCGGTTCCGGGATAAGCCCGGGCAAGCGCGTAGATCGCGAGCTTGGTGGTGAACGCCGAGAGTACGACAGTGCCCGTTGCGGTCGAAGCGGGATAGGCATCCTGTAGCCAGTTATGCAGCAACGGAAAGGCGCATTTTATTCCAAAGGCGATAAAAATCAGCAGGGTGGCGAGATCCACGAGGCCCCGATCGATAAAGGCGATCGAACCGGTTTGCGTGACGAGCAGAAGGGTCCCAGCCAGCAACAACACACCGGAGCCGACCTGAATGATCAGATAACGCATGCCGGTGTGGTAGGCGCCTTCCGTTCCGCGTGCCCAGATCAGGAAAACCGAGGTGAGCGCGGTTGCCTCCCAAAAAATAAAAAGTGAAATCAGGTCGCCGGCGAATACGGCGCCAATCGCGGCACCCGCGTAAAGGACCGTCATCACCTGCTGTATCGGGTCGCGGACATGCCAGGCGTAGAGCAGGGACAAGAAGGCGGCGATGTTGAAGATCAGGCCAAACACAAAGCTTAGTTTGTCGACCCGAAAGAGGGTCAGCGTGTAGTCAAGAAAGTCGATCTGAATGTGATCGCCATGCGGGATATTCAGCAGTTGCCAGATACCGGCAAGCGGGATTAGCAGCATCGCCGTGGCTCGGAACCGGCCGTTCGGAATGATCAACGTGATGACCGCGCCGATGATATACCAGAAGATCGGAGGGATCGTCTCAAGCATGACCGCCTCCGTCGTGGTTCTGCTTTCCATCGTCGGTGGCTGGTAGGCCATCCTCAGCATCGACCGAGGTGTCGCCGTAATAATCCTCCGGCCGTTTAATCAGGCCGCGCAGCTTTTTGGCCAGCATGACGACAGTCACATACACTACGAAACCGAACACAGGATAGAAACCGAACCACTCCTCGAAGGCGAAATGTCCGTGCTTTTCATAGAGAAAATCGCCGAGGAGCAGCGCCCCGCTTACTGCAGCGAGCGCAATGACTACGGTTTTCGAATTAACGACACACCAGGACAACAACCGGGTGAACGTGGTGTCCCCGTCTTGCTCTGTCGATGGATGATTATGGGTCATCTCTCGCACCTCAGCCAACGATTGGACGAAGCAGATCGACCACTTCATCTGCGTAGAAGAACAGAACCAGGCAGCCCAGGGCGGTAAGGCATGGGGGAATTACGCAAAGCAGCGGAGCCTCAGCGAGGCCGAACCTAGCGCCGGGCGTGACCGCCGCTCCGACCGGTTGGCGTGGAGGCGCCGGGCGAAAAAAACCGCGAGCGACTAACGGCATCAAATAGGCGACGTTCAAGAGCGAGCTGATCATCAGCACCGCGATCACTAGCACCCTGCCGGCGTCGGCGGCGGCCAAGGCCAAGTACCATTTGCTCCAGCTGCCGGCGAAGGGCGGCAGGCCGATGATACTGAGCGCGGCGATACAGAACGCAGCGAAGGTAAACGGCATGAGCCGGCCAAGCCCCTGCATGTCGCTGATCTTAGTCTTGTGGGTCGCGACGTAGATTGCGCCGGCGCACATGAACAGCGTGATCTTACCCAAGGCGTGAGTGGCTATGTGCAAGGCCCCACCAAGCACGCCGAGACTGCTAGCAAGCGCTGCGCCAAGGATAATGTAGGAAAGTTGACTGATCGTGGAATAAGCCAATCGAGCCTTGAGGTTGTCCTTGCTAATCGCCACCAAGGAGGCCGCCAGCAGGGTGAAGCTCGCGACCCAGATCAGCCAACCCGACGCGCCGGTCTCCGATAACAGCTCGATGCCAAAGATGTAGATCACCACCTTCAGGACAGTGAATACCCCGGCTTTAACCACGGCGACCGCGTGCAACAAGGCGCTGACCGGGGTCGGGGCGACCATCGCGGCCGGCAGCCAGCGATGAAACGGCATCAGCGCCGCCTTGCCGATACCGAACATATACAGCGCCAGCAGGATCGGCAGCATCGTCGGGTCAATCTTGTCGCGTAGGATCCCGCCGATGGTGAAATCCAAGGTGCCGGCAGCAACCCAAGTCCAGATGATCGCCACCAGCTGAAAGCCGATCGAGGTGCCGATCAGCAGACCGAGATAGAGCCGGGCGCCGGACCGGGCCTCAGCGTTCTGCTTGTGTGCGACCAACGGATAAGTGGAGATCGTCAGAATTTCGTAAAAGATAAACAGGGTGAACATGTTGCCAGCGAACGCAATACCCATGGAGCTGGCGATGGCAATGGCGAAACAGATGTAGAACCGGGTCTGATTCGTCTCGTTCGTGCCGCGCATATAGCCGAAGGAATAGAGCGAATTGACAATCCACAGACCGGACGCGACACAGCCGAACAGCATGCCTAACGGCTCGACCTTCAGCATCAACGGCAAACCAGGCACCACCTCGATCAACGCCAAGGTCGGCTCGCGGCCGCCAGACACTTCTTGCAGCAAGCTGATCACCACGGCGAAAAGAACGCTGGCGGTGATAAGGGTTATCGCCTCACGCAGGTTCGGGTATCGCCCGGCGCAGGCAATGGCGATGCCGCCGAGCGATGGGATCAGCAGGGTCAGGGCCAGCGCCATCTCGGTGCTCATGATCCGCTTCCCAGGAAGGTCGCGGCGACCTTGCCGGCAACGGAGGTTGTCAAATCAGCATCGATGCCGAAGTAGAAATTCGCGACTACCATCAACCAGAGCGGCGCCAGCATCTCCAACGGCGCCTCGGCAACCGGGCCCCGTCCCTCGGGCGCCACGCCAAAATAGGCCGCCTCGATGATTTTCCAAACGTAGATCACCGCAAGCAGAGAACTGGCTACGATCAACAGGGCGACCGGCCACCAGCTATTTTCTAGCGCGCCCAGGATAAGGTACCACTTGCTAATGAAGCCAACGGTGCTCGGCACCCCGATAAGGCTCAGCCCGGCGCCGGCGATGGCGGCAAAGGTCCAAGGCATCTCACGCCCGAGGCCGCGCACCCCGTTAATCGAGACCGCGCCTATCCGTAACGCAACACAGCCGAGCGCCATGAACAGCGCGCCCTTCATCAGTGCATGGTTGAATAAATGGAGCACCGTCGCGGTTAGTCCGGCGATGTTTCCAAGCGCAATACCCAGCACTATGTAGCCGAGCTGGGCAACGCTGGAATAGGCGAATAGCCGCTTCAGGTTGGTCTGATAGATCGCTGCCGTCGAGCCGATGAACATCGCCAGGATCGCCAGCGGAAGGAAAATGTATTCGAAGGTCAGCCCAACAAAGCCATAGGCTGGCCCGAACACGGTGAAGAGGAACCGCAAAACCACATAGACTGAAACCTTGGTCGCGGTCGAGGCCAGGAACACGGTCACCGTTGACGGTGCATAAGTATAAGCGTTCGGCAACCACGTGTGCATCGGGAACATGGCGAGCTTGAGGCCCATGCCGATGATAATGAAAGCAAAACCCGCCTGCACCGCGCGATTGTCGGCCAGCGGCCGAATCCGTTCGGCTAGATCGGCGATATTGAGGGTCCCGGTGACCATATAAAGCAGTCCGACACCGATAACGAAGAACGTGGCGCCGACCGTGCCAAGCACCAGATAATTATAGGCCGCCGTCAGGGCTCGCCGGTCCTGCCGCGCGCCCGCCGCAATCAGCACATAGGCCGACAGCGATGAGATTTCCAAAAACACGAAGATGTTGAAGGCATCCCCGGTGATGGTCACCCCAAGCAAGCCGGTCAAGCAGAGCAGGTAAGCCGTATAAAACTGGCCGTGTCGGCGCGGATCGACCTCATGGGCGACGCTCAGCCGGGCATAGGGCAGGGCGACGGCACTGATGCCGGAAATGATCAGCAGCACGAAGGCATTGATCACGTCGACCCGGTATTCGATCCCGAACGGCGGCGCCCAATTGCCCATATGGTATGAGATATCGCCACTGTCCATTACCTGGATCAGCAGCAAGATTGAGATGGCGAAGGCGAACCAACTAACTGCCAAGGCCAATAGCCAGGGCAGCCGAACCCCACGCAGTAACGAGCAGAGCGGCGCCGAGAGCAGGGGAACCGCGACCTGCAGAACCGGGATGTGTTCAGATAGCAGGCTCACGACAGAGCCTCATTAACGGCGATTTCATCTTCGGCGCGCTCGGTGGCGAGGATGTCGTCCTCCTCGATGCTGCCGTAGCTCTCGCGGATCCGCACCACCAGCGCAAAACCCAACGCCGTGGTCGCGACTCCAACAACGATAGCGGTCAGGATCAGTACGTGCGGCAGTGGGTTGGAGAATGTTTCGGGCTTGTCGGTTAAGATAGGCGCCGTGCCGCCGTTAACCTTTCCCAAGGTGATGTAGAGCAGGAATACCGAGGTTTGAAAGATGTTCAGCCCGACAATTTTTTTTACCAGATTGCCGCGTGAAATTACAATATAGAGCCCGATCATCATTAAAAAGATGACCAGCCAATAGTTATAGTGGGCGATGATCGCGTCGAGCATGCCTACCAATCCTCGTCATCGACATCGCGGGTGCGACCGGCATAGGCGTAGAAGATGGTCACCATGACCGCGGCCACGGTGGTGCCGACCCCGAACTCGATCACCAGGATCCCAAGGTGCTGGCCATGCTGTGGGTCATGGGCGAGCACGTCATAGTCGAGGTAGTTTCCTCCCATAACGATGCTGGCAAAACCGGTCAGCGCATAGATAATCAGTCCCACTGGGACCAGGAACCGCAGGGCTTTCGGCGGCAACACCTCGCGGGCGTTATCAACGCCGTAGATCAGGGCGTAAAGAATGAAGGCGGATGCGAACAGCACCCCGGCCTGGAACCCGCCACCGGGTCCGTAGTCGCCGTGAAACTGAACGTAAAGCGCGAATAAGAGAATGAATGGGATCAGCAGTTTTGAGACGACGCGTAGGACCAAATGATGATTCATGACTTGGTTCCCCCTGGCTTGGGTGCGTCGGGGGGTCGTCCAGGGCCGCGTCTGGTTGCGCCCTCATCGTCTTCGTCCTCGCGGCGCAGGCCGAGTAGAAACATCACGCCGATGCCGGCGGTAAAGATCACCGCCACTTCGCCCAGCGTATCATAGCCCCGGTAACTGGCCAGGATCGAGGTCACGATGTTAGGCACGCCGATATCGTTCTGCGACCCTTCGATATAGAAAGGCACCACATGCTTCAGCGCCGGTGCGTTTGGATCGCCATATGCCGGCATGTCGCTGGTTGCGTAGATCAACGCGCCGCCGGTGGCGATCACCACCAACAAGGCGGTTAGAGAAAACCGCGGCGGCCGGTGCTCGCGCCGTTGGGTCAACGCAAGCGTGCCGAGCATCAGGACTGTCGAGATGCCGGCCCCGACCGCCGCTTCGGTAAACGCAACATCCACCGCATCGAGGGCCACCAGCAATCCGGCCGAGAGCAGGCTGAACGCGCCGGTCAACGCTGCGACGGCGAATAGATGACGTAGCACCATGATGGCGATCGCGGTGAAGCACAGCATCGTCAACAGCGCGATGTCGACGATCGTGATCATTCCCGCGCCCGTCACTTCGCGCTCCCGCGGCGCACCGACGTAGTCTCGATATCCTCATCCGGCACCAGCGCTGGCTTCAGCCCCATGGTTCGCGCCGCGTTGGCTACCGCATGGGTGGCGGTGGGACTGGTGAAGAAGATGAACAACGAAATCAGAATTAGCTTGACGGTAATCAGGCTGAAACCGGCCTGCAGCATCATCCCGATCAGCAACAATTCAGCGCCGAGCGTGTCGGTGATCCCGGCGGCGTGCAGGCGGGTGAAGAAATCGGGCAGGCGCAACATGCCGATGGTGCCGACCAGGACGAGAAAACTGCCGGCAGCCAACAGCGCACCGGAGGCGATATAGAGGATCATCTCCATCAATCGATCTCCTCGCGGTCGGCCGCCTCGGTATTGGAAAGTCCGAGATTGCGGTACCGGAAGAATTTGAGAACGGCGATGGTGCCAATGAAATTGACCAGCGCATAAAGCAGCGCGATATCCAGAAACTCGGGGCGATCGGTGAGAAACCCTAGGACCCCGATCAACAGCACGGTCTTGGTGCCGAAACTATTTGCCGCCAGCACCCTGTCGAACAACGTTGGGCCGGCAAAGGCGCGAATCAACGTCAAAGCCATGGCGACGAGAAGGGCGGCGGTCGCTCCGATAAACAAGGTTCAGCGCTCCTCGAGGGCGGTCACCCGACCGTCCATGTCGCCGTTGAGTACCCCGTCCGCTAGCTCTTGCGACAGGGCATGCACGATGATCTCGTCACCCTCGATATCGACTGCGACAGTGCCCGGAGTCAAAGTGATCGAATTGGCGAAGATAACCATCCCGAGATCGGTCTTTTGCGTCGCCTTGACCCGAACCATCCGAGGTGAAATCGGCAAACTTGGCGCCAGCACGATCTTGGCGACATCGATATTGGCCTTGAAGATCTCCTTGGCCAGCCAGCCCCAATAGCCAAAGATCCACCCCTTCAAATGCACGGGAAAGGTCTCTCGGTCATACAGGTCCATACGATGGGCGATATAAAGAACGAGTACCACCGAGGCGACGCCGAGCGAAATCAACAACGGCCCGAAATGCCCGGACATCAACAGCCAAAAGCCAAACAAACTGGCACCCAATCCGACGATATGCACCATTCAGTTCGTGTCCCCCCGCCCGGCTCAGTGCGCGTTTGGTCGCTCACTGCCTAAATATTGGCCGGCAAAACTCTTGCGTCGCGCCGCTGTGTTAATGGCATATTCAAAGAACTTCGCCAAGCCCAGGGAAACCGGGATGGCCTGGATTAGCAAGGACTTGAAAAAAAAGGATAAGCGCCATGACATGGTTTTCGACATCTTCGGCGCAAGGATTGCCTGGCGACCGGTTGGAAGCGTTGTGGTCCCGCGACGGTGCGCTTGGCGTACCTGGCGCCCATAACGCTTTGGCCGGTCTGTTGGCCCGCGATGCCGGTTTCGAGGCGCTATATCTGTCGGGTGGTGCCTTGTCCGCCAGTCTGGGCTTGCCTGACCTGGGGATGATGACGACCGAGGAATTGCTTTTGTTCGTGCGGGTGATCACCCGTTCTACTGGCTTGCCGTTGATCGTCGATGGCGACACCGGTTATGGCGAGGCGTTGAACGTTATGCGGCTGGTCCAGGATCTAGAGGCGGCCGGCGCCGCCGGGGTTCAACTCGAGGATCAATTGCTACCGAAGAAATGCGGCCATCTCTCCGACAAGCTGCTGAATGACCCCGAATCGATGGCGGCGAAGATAGCGGCGGCGCGCAAGGCTCGGACCCATCTGCGGATCATCGCCCGTACCGATGCCGCCGCGTCCGAGGGCCTGGCTGGGGCGATCGCCCGAGGCAAGCTCTATGTCGAGGCCGGCGCCGATGTGATCTTTCCCGAAGCGCTTACCTCAGCTGAGGATATGCGGGCGTTCAACGACGCGGTCGGCGCGCCAACACTCGCCAATATGACCGAATTCGGTCGCACCCCCTATCTTAGCCAAAGCGAATTCGCGGATCTTGGCTTCAAGATTGTGATCTGGCCAGTAACCTCGCTGCGCTGCGAGGCTGGCGCGATGCGGGATCTCTACGCCCATCTGGCTCGAGCATCGCGGGCAGGGCGGCTATCTCGACCAGTTGATGACCCGCAAGGATATCTATCAGGCGATCGGCTATCACGACTATGAGGCGCTGGATAATACCATCGCCCAAAGCGTCGTGCCGGACGACGGTCGTTCGTCTTAGGCCTCACCGCTGGCGATGATCCGCGCCCGCAGCATCGCCAACGCGGTGCGCAGCGTCGCTAGCCGGACCGCCGCCCGGGTGCCCTTGAAAACGTGCCGTGCGTGTTCGGTATCGGCCGCTGATGAGGCGCAACCGAAATGCACCAGGCCGACCGGCTTGGTTTCGGTGCCGCCGCCGGGGCCGGCGACGCCGGTGACGGCGATGGTAAGACAGGCCCGGGAGCGCTCAAGAGCGCCTTCGGCCATCGCACGGGCGACCGGATCGCTGACCGCGCCATGCTCGATGATCAGCTCCATCGGCACCCCGAGCATCTCGTTCTTGGCCTCATTGGAGTAGGTCACGAACCCCCGATCGACCACGGCGGAGGATCCGGCGACCTCGGTCAGGCAGCCGATGATCAGGCCGCCGGTGCAGCTTTCCGCGGTCGCCAGCATCACGCCAGCCTCACGGCATAATGTAAGAAGTTCCCCCGCCGTGTCGCACAGTTCATCGGGAAAGGCGTTCATAACCAACTCCTATAATTGATATTTTTCAATTTATTACAGAGTCTTTTTTATCCATTATATTGGAAGAATTTCAACGCTATCCAGAGCACGATCGCGCTTTGGAGGCCAGCCAACACATCATCGATCATGACGCCTAACCCGCCACTGATCGTGCGGTCGGCCCATCCGGTCGGCCAGGGTTTGATGATGTCAAAGAACCGAAAGGCGGCAAAGGCTGCCGCATAGCACCAGGGATCAAGAGGCGCCACCAACAGCACGATCCACTGTCCGACCACCTCGTCGATGACGCAGGCGCCGGCGTCATGGGTCCCCGTCGCTTTGGCGTATCCGGCGCAGGCCCAAACCCCAACCCCAAAAACCAGGACGATGCCGCCAATCAATGCCGTCGGTCCGGCCTCGGCGACAATGAACCAGCCCATCGCTAGAGCCGCGAGCGAGCCCCAGGTTCCCGGCGTCTTCGGCAACCAGCCGATCCCAAAGACGGTGGCCAGCAGAACCGCCGGGTTCGCCAACGAGGGGCGGGGCTCAGTCATTGGACGAACGGCACTCCGGACGCTGGCGCTGGCCTGGGCGGCGATCCCCTCGCCACGGCCGGTGAAGCCCAGGCGTTCGGTCGTGGTCGCCTTGACGCTCACCCGGTCGATGGAAATCCTGAGAATGCCGGCGATCCTGGCGCGCATCGCTTGGCGGTGCGGCCCGATCTTCGGTCGCTCACAGACCAATGTCACGTCGGTATTAATAATCTCGCCGCCCTGGGCCCGTAGCAGACCGGCGGCATGGGCGACAAAGCGATCCGACGCGGCTCCACGCCATTGTGCTTCGCTGGGCGGGAAATGCGCGCCAACATCACCCGCCGCGATCGCCCCCAGTAGCGCATCGGTTAGTGCGTGCAAGGCGACATCCGCGTCGGAATGCCCCAGCAAGCCCCTGGCCGTGCGGAATACGCGACACCGCAGAGCATCACGTGGTCGCCCGCGCCGAGCCTGATGCACGTCAAAGCCGCTGCCCGTCCGCGTCTCGAAAGCCCGATGGACGAGGTGCCGCGCCGCCCGCTCGAAATCCTCCGGGACGGGTGATCTTGAACAGCGATTTTCACTCCCCGGCGACGCGCGCTCACGGTTCACCGCTGCCCAGACGCTCGGCAAGAGCGCGATGTCGTCGGTGAGCGATTCGCGCCGGCAAGATCGACGGTGCCCCTCGCAGGAATGTAGCGGGAAGTGAAACGCCTGCGGTGTCTGCGCCCGGACCAAGCCCGGCGCGATCGACCGGTCCGTCCACCGCTCCGTTGTCCCGGCCTCGACCCGCTTTCAGGGTATCCACGACCGGCAGAGCCGGCAGCGCTGCCGGCCGCGTCATCAAGCGCGTCGATCCAGTAACCGATCGACCACCGCCCCCGCCAGGAACGGCCTGAGCCGCGTCGTGGATCAGCACTCGATCCGGCCGTCGACGGCGCCAGGGCCTCCAGGCCAAGGCGCACCGAATCCTGGCGCTCGGCGCCCGCCCTCGATCGGATCCGGCAGAGGCACATGGTGCCCGCACGCCTCGGCGGTAAAGGTCGCCCTGCCCGAGGCCCGATCACGACGGCCACCCCATCGACCCGCGGATGACGCAGACAAGGCGGCCGCGGCGCGGGCGACCAGGGCTTGCTCCGGCCAGCCGCCGGTACTGTTTGGGAAGCCCGCCGCCGGCCCGTTCGCCCTGTCCCGCCGCGAGCACTAGACCCCAGGTACCACCGCCGCTATCCCGCATGATTATTTTTTCCCGTTTCAGGCTCACTCATCTTCATGTGCGTGACCCATGCTATGATATAGTCGCGCCATGGTACTGTCTTTGGTCTTCAGTCTTTCGGCTCTCACGGCCTTGGTTCCAGCCGCCGTACTGCCTTTTCGCGAGCGCGAAGGCGGCCTAATGCTGCACTGGATGTGGCTGGGATTAGCTGCCGTCGGGGCCGACGCTGTGGTCTATCGTCTTGTTGGCCGGGCACTGGCGGGCAGATTTCTCTGTCGCGCTGTGGCTGTCGATTTCCGCTAGTCTAGTGTGCTTCCTCGTAGTTTGTCTGATTAATCAGTCCGCCGTCCGCCTGACGCCCTTGCTGCTACCTTATTTGTTTGGGTTGGGTATCGCGGCCACGGTTTTCCAGACCACCGAGGGGCGGGCAATGGCCCCGTCTCTGCCGCCGGCCTGGGTCATCGTTCATGTCGCCTGCTCGATCGTCACCTATGCGCTGGTGACTTTGGCGGCAGTGGCCGCCCTGTCCGTTTTCCTCAGTGAGCGCGCCTTG
>CALMRI010000053.1 GCA_937776645.1 uncultured Alphaproteobacteria bacterium
CTCGGCGGTCAATCGGCGAAAAAAATTAGGCAGTTTGAAGGCGACAAAATAGGCATCCGCGAGCGGACTGGCGCCGAGCACGGCGGCGATCAACACATCGCGCAAAAAGCCGGTGGCTCGGCTTATCATGGTGAAACCACCGACGGTGGCGACGGCTCTTAAGAGCGACATGATCTGGGTTTAAGTGATTTGAACGATGACGCAGAGATGAACGGCGAATACGGCAGCAGCAGGGCACCGGCGGGGCAACAACCATTGCCCCATCGGATCGTCGATCGCAATTGATCAACGCCGCCACCCCCCGTCAAGCGCAATGTATCGACCCAATGCATCGAGGCGTTACTCAGCCGCCCGCACCACAGCTTTTTTTGCTGTCTTTGCCTGTGGTTCCAGTTCCGCCAGCATCGCGTGTTTCAGGCCGTCAAGTTTGCGGTCACTAATCACCTTCAGGCCGAACAGATCCTTGACGTAAAATACATCGACGATGCTCGCGCCATAGGTCGAGATCTTGGCAGCGGAAATTTGCAAGTTTTGTTGGGCGAGCCTACGGGTAAGCCGATGTAAAAGGCCGGGGCGATCGGTGCCGTTGACCTCGACCACGGTGTGGGTCTTGCTGGCTTTGTTGTCGATTAGCACGCGTGGCGCGACGGTCATCCCCCGAGCCCGCTTCGGCAGCGGAGAGGGCCGCTTCTCGATCGCCTGGATGAGCTCAAGGACTCCCGAGAGCGCTTGCCCAATCGCCGTTGTCAGTCGCGCCTGAGTGTCCGGACCGTCGAAGGTTTCACGGTTCGCGTCCTGCACCCACAAACTGTCCAGAGCCATGCCGGTGCGCATCGTGGTGATCCGAGCATCGACGATATTGGCGCCGACCGACGCCATGGCCCCGGCAATGCGCGAGAACAGGCCGGGATGATCGGCGGTATAGACGGTAATCTCGGTCACTTCGCGGTAGCTATCGACCCGGATGTCGACCGTCAGTGGCCGCTGCCCCGCCTCGGCTTGCCGGACCAGGCGGGCGTGGTGCGCCAGGGTTTCGACGTCATAGCTCAGCCAATAGGATGGATAGCCGCGAGCAGCATGGGCCTCAAAGCTTTCCTCATCCCAATCCGACAGGGCGGCGCGCAACTCGGTCCACACCGCCTCGGCGCGATTGGTCTGACCTGCCTCAACACTTTGACCTGAGAGCACTTCCTCGGCCCGCCAATAGAGGTCGCGTAGCAATGCCGCCTTCCAGCCATTCCAAACATTCGGCCCGACGGCACGGATATCGGCGACGGTCAGTACCAGCAGCAGTCGTAGCCGCTCCGGTGATTGAACGACATTGGTGAAATCATCGATGGTCTTCGGGTCGTTCACGTCGCGTTTGAAGGCGGCATAACTCATCACCAAATGCCAGCGCACCAGCCATGCGACGGTCTCGGTCTCCTCCTTCGACATGCCGAAGCGGGGGCAGAGCCGGCGGGCCACCTTCTCGCCCAGAATCGAATGGTCACCGCCGCGTCCCTTGGCGATGTCGTGCAGCAGCACCGCGACGTAAAGTTCACGTCGGGAGATCACCTTATGAACGATCTCCGAGGCGACCGGCGCGATGTCCATCAGCTCTCCCTGCTCGATCTTGAACAAGATACCGAGCATGATGATGGTGTGTTCGTCGACGGTGTAGACATGATACATGTCGTATTGCATCTGCGCCACGACGCGCCCGAAATCCGGAACGAAACAACCAAAAACCTGGGCCTCGTTCATCCGCCTCAGGATTCGTTCGGGACCTTTGACCGATGTCAGGATCCCCAGGAATAGACGGTTTGCCTCGGCATCATTGCGCACGCCGGCATCAATGCGTTTCAAGTTCTGTGTCACCAGCCGCAGGATATGCGGGTGGAACTCCAGGTCGTCGGCCTGGGCGACGTGAAACATGCGGATCAGATTGACCGGATCCTTCTTGAAGATCCCGTCATCGACCGCATTAAGGCGGTCGCCATCGAGCTTGAAGTCACCGAATTGCCAGTTCCGGCTCCACAGGCTGGAAAGCCGCAGCCGAGGCCGGCGTTGATGCTCGGCCTCTATCGCCGCGCAGAAGATTCGGGTCAGATCGCCGACATCCTTGGCGGTCAGATAGTAGTGCTTCATGAAGCGTTCGACAGCGGCACTACCGACGCGGTCGGTATAGCCGAGCAGGTTGGCGATCTCGCGTTGCAGGTCAACGGTCAGCCGCTCCTCCGCCCGGCCCGCGAGGTAATGCAGATGGCAGCGGATGGTCCAGAGCTGCTTTTGCGCCTTGGCGAAAAGCCGAGCCTCGGCAAGAGACAGCACGCCCTTATCGACTAGGGCGCGAACCTCATCAACCTGGTAGACGTATTTACCGATCCAGAACAGTTTGTGCAGATCGCGCAAACCGCCCTTGCCATCCTTGACGTTGGGTTCGATCACATAGCGTGAATCGCCAAGCTTTTTGTGGCGTTCATCCGATTCCTGCAGTTTAGCTTCGACGAATTCCAGCGCCGTACCAGCGACGACTTCTTTATGAAAGCGCCGGACCATTTTGATCATCAGGTTCGGTTCGCCGCAGATAAACCGAGCTTCCAGCATCGCCGTGCGGATGGTCATATCGGCTTTCGCCTGGCGCATGCATTCGTCGATCGAGCGGGTCGAATGACCGACTTTGAGCCGCAGATCCCACAGCAGGTAGAGAATCCCCTCGACAACCTGCTCTACATGCGAAGTCTGTTTGTAGGGCAGCAGAAACAGCAAATCGATATCGGAAAACGGCGCCAGTTCGCCTCGGCCATAGCCGCCCACGGCGATCACGCAAATCTGCTCGGCCTGGGTCGGGTTAGGCGCCCGATAGAATTTGGTGGTCATCGCTTCGTGGATCGTCCGTAGCAAGGTGTCCATCAGATAGGCTTGGGCCAACACTGCCGCCGCACCATCATTGTTGTGCATGAACCGAGTCTTGATCTCGGCGCGCCCCTCCTCCAGCGCCTGGCGAAGCAGGTCGAGGAGCCGCACCCGAAAGGCGACGTGGGTGTCGGTGTCGCGCCACGCCACTTCGGTCTGCTCGTCAATGATCGCGGGATCGGCAATGGCACGGCGGTTACGCAGCTTCCGATCGTTAGGTGCCAGGCCATCAATCAATGGCCCGGCGGCACTGTCCTCAGCGATAGCGAGACTCATCCGGTATCCTCTCGGAGGGCTTTGGCCGCAGAATAGGGGAATTGCACCAGCGGCGCCAATAGGTCCAAGTTAACCGAGACCCTTTTTCGAGAGCTCCCGTTTCGCCGCATCGGTCTTTTCCAGATCACCGAGCCCCATGCCGTTCAGAACGGCATGGGTCTTGGAGAACTGAATACCCTTGTATCCGACGATCTCAATACGATTGCCCCAGGGGTCGAAAAAATTATTGTTCCGTGGCCCGATCACCTCCACACCCTTGGCCGCCAAAGCCGCCCATACGGCGTCCGGGTCATCGACGACAAAGCCGAAATGCCGGTCATCATCCCGGCCTTGGCGCCGGGGTGAGGCGAAGTTGATGAACTGATCTCCCATGTCGATGAAAGCCTGATTGTCCGACCGGCTACGGAGCGAAAACTCGAACAAGTCGCCATAAAATTCAAGCGCCGCACCGACGTCGTCAACCTCCAGACCAATATGGTTGATCCCGACCGCCCTGGCCTTCTTGATTGATTCGTCGCCCACGTTCCATCTCCCGCTTGCTAGCCGCTCTATCGTCGTCTTAGATGGTTATCACCGGGTTGCAAAGCGAGGGTGATGATAGATGGACCGCCATGAGGTAGTGATTGCTGGCGGCGGTGTAATAGGAAGTGCTGCTGCGTATTTTTTGATGGCCAGCCGGGATTTCGACGGAACCGTTGCGGTGATCGAGCGGGACCCGAGCTATGAAACCGCCTCGACACCGCGATCCTGCGGCGGCGTGCGACAGCAATTCTCCAACCCCGAGAATGTCGAGATTGGCCTGTTCGGACATCACTTCGTTACCCATGTCGGCGACTACCTAGCCATTGACGACGCGGTTTCAGACCTCACTTGGCGCGAGCACGGCTATTTGTTTTGTGCCACCCAGGACAGCATGGCGACTCTGGTCGAGAACCACGCGGTGCAGACCAGACTTGGCGCGGACATCCATCTGTTGAACCCAGGTCAGATGAAAGCCAGGTTCCCCTGGTTGCGGGTCGACGATCTGGCCGGCGGTTCCTTCGGCCAGTCCGGCGAAGGTTGGCTCGATCCGAACACACTGCTGCAGGCGTTTCGGGCCAAGGCGCGGGCGCTGGGGGCAACCTATATCCATGGCGAGGTTACCAAAATTCACAAGACTGTCGGCAACATCGAGGCGGTTGGCCTCGCCGATGGCACGACGATCGCGTGCGGGACCCTGGTAAATGCCGCAGGCGCGCAGGCGGGGCGTCTGGCCGGATTAGCCGGGGTGCCGTTGCCGGTGGCGCCGCGCAAGCGGATCATCTACGTCATCGATTGCCGCGAGGTTCTTGAGCCGGTGGTCCCGCTGCTAATCGACGTTTCCGGAGCATTCGTACGCTCCGAGGGGACGGGACATATCTGCGGAATATCGCCGCCGCCGGACCAGGACCCGGATGCCTGGGACGATCTGGAAATCGACTATCACTGGTTCGAAGATATCATCTGGCCGGCGCTGGCCCACCGCATCCCAGCCTTCGAGACAATCAAGCTCACCAGCGCCTGGGCCGGTTGGTACGACTACAACACCGTCGACCAGAACGGCATCGTCGGACCACATCCGCAGATCAAAAATTTTATCCTAGCGAATGGGTTCTCGGGGCACGGTTTGCAACAATCGCCGGCGGTCGGGCGCGCGGTGATGGAACTGGTGACCACCGGCGGCTACCGGACCATCGACCTAACGCGCTTTGGTTATGAGCGCATCGCCGAAGGGCGGTTGCTGTTGGAAAAGAACGTGGTGTGAGGCAACTAATAAGCCCCTTCAACATACCCGATACGATCTTGCCCGCGAGCGCCGGGCGCCTCTCATTTCTCGCTGTGATATGCTATGGTTGGCGTTCTTGTACTAGGAAACCACAAGATCTTGGCTAATCTGCGCGCAGACACGATAACCGTCGAGACACCAACCAGGGAGGCCGTTCGCCTTGCCGTGCGTATCAGCAGCCGTGCCCATCGCATAAGCTTACGAATCGACCCAACCGGCGACGGCGCGGTCCTGGTGGTCCCCGAGGGCGTGCCGTTCAAACAGGCGGAACACTTTGCCCAGGACCAGGCTGGTTGGCTGGCCCGTAACTTGGCCCGACAACCAAACCGCATCACCTTCGAGGATGGAGTGATCCTTTCGGTGCTGGGTCGCAAGCATCGCATTCGCCATACTCCGGATCAGCGTCGGGGCGTTTGGATAGAACCAGCGCAGGAAGTTGCCGATGCAGCCACCGACGGAGAGACCGGCCACGCGGATCTGTGCGTCAGCGGTGAAACCGACCATCTGCCCCGGCGAGTTACCGATTGGCTGAAGCGGCAGGCTCGCGAGGAAATTTCGTCGCGCGCCCGAGCCCATGCACGCCAACTCGATAAACGAGTCGCCAAGGTTTCAATCCGCGACACCAGCAGTCGCTGGGGCAGTTGCTCTTCAAGCGGGGCTCTGTCGTTTTCCTGGCGTCTGATCCTAGCGCCGGAATCGGTGCTGGACTATGTCTGTGCCCACGAAGCGGCGCATTTGGTTGAGATGAACCACTCTCCAGCCTTTTGGCGCCTGGTTCGCGGCCTGGTCGGCAATTGGGAGGCGGAGCGACGCTGGTTGAAACGTAACGGCGCCGAATTACATCGCTACGGATGACCCGAGGCGACGGGTAACCGGCATTGCGCGTGATAGCGCGCCTATCGTGACTGGGCGAGGCGTTGCGCGAAGGCACCGCGCATGAAACGCGACCATATTTGGGCTGGCAAGCCGCCACCGGTCACCTTTTCCATCGGCCTCGCGTCATCACGCCCGACCCAGACGCCGGTCACCAGCACGCCAGCATAGCCGATGAACCAAGCGTCACGATTTTCCTGACTGGTACCGGTCTTGCCCGCCGCCCGTCGCCCGATCGCCGCTTGCCGGCCGGTGCCGGAGCGGATGACTTCCTGAAGCATGCCATCGAGAGCAATCATTGCGTCCGAGCCCGCAACCCGCGGCAGGAAGGCTTGGCGATGTCGGTAGGCTGCGCCAGCTTCCGGCGTGCTGACCGAGGTGATGCCGTAAGGCTTGACCGGATAGCCGCCATTGGCCAGCGCGACATAAGCGGCGGTTAATTCTAGCACGGTCACTTCACCAGCGCCCAATGCCAGGCTTGGCTCGTCGTTGAGCGAGGCGGTAATGCCAAGCTGACGCGCCAAAGCGATGGTCCGGGGGCGCCCTATGGCCTCTGACAGGCGCACCGTCGCGACATTAAGCGAGGCGGCGAGCGCCTGCCCCAATGTGACCGGCCCGCGAAATTGACCATCGAAGTTGCGCGGGGTCCAACCACCGATGTCGAGGGGCGTATCCTCGATCATGCTTGTCGGTCCGTAGCCGGCCGACAATGCCGCCAGATACACCAGCGGCTTGAACACCGAGCCGGGTTGCCGAAGCGCCTGGGTGGCGCGATTGAATTGGCTTGCGGCGTGGTCGCGTCCGCCGACCATCGCCAGAACCGCGCCGTCGTGGCCAATCACCACCATCGCCACCTGGCGCGCGCTGCCAACCTTGCCCGCACTGCTCAGCCCATCCTTGACCGCCGCTTCGGCAAGGAGCTGCAGGCGCCCGTCGAGCGTGGTGTGTATAGTCCGATCGGCATTCATTGGCCCTATATAGTCGGCGGCTCGGTCCAGAGCCCAATCGGCGAAGTATCGGTGGCCGCGGCTGACGCTGGCCGTGCCTTGCATCGGGGCCGGGCTGGCCGAGGCAGCGTCGGCGCCTGCCTGATCCAGAAAACCGGCATCGACCATGTTGAGCAGCACTTGGCGCGTGCGCTTGGCAGAGAGAGCCGGATTGGCAATGGGGTTGTAGCGCGATGGCGCCTTCAACAATCCCGCCAGCAGGGCCGATTGGTACAGCCCGAGCTCCTCCGCCGATTTTCCGAAAAATTTGCGCGACGCGGCGTCGACCCCATAGGCACCGGAGCCGAAATATACTCGATTCACATAGATCGTCAGAATCTGCGGCTTGGAGAACGAAGCCTCCAACCAAAACGCCAGCAGCAATTCCTGGAGTTTGCGCTCCAAGCTACGGTCCGGGTTGAGGAATAAGTTTTTCGCCAGTTGCTGAGTAAGAGTGCTGCCGCCCTGGCGGATAGAGCCGGCGCGTAGATTAACGTAGACCGCGCGCAACACCGAGAGCAGATCAACGCCCAAATGGCTGTAAAATCGCCGGTCTTCGGTGGCCAATAGCGCGTTAATCAAATCAGCCGGCAATTGCGACGCCTGGATCGGTCGTCCATGCTGGGCCCCATAGGAGGCGAACTCCGCCCCATCAGCGGATAACAGCCGCACTTCGCCGGGCCGGGTCATCGATTGCAGATCGGAGATGTCCGGGAGCTGTGTCGCCTCGTAGGCCAACACCATTGCCAGCGCACCGGTCGCCCAAATGCAGGCCAGCAATCCAAGGCGGACCAAAGCCTTTGCCAGTCGCCGCCAACCCACGCTTGACCTGCGGCGCGACCCATGACCACTGGCCGAACTGCCGGCACGCCGCCTTGGTGTGGCCGACTTAGACGTGTCGGGCATCGCTCGCGGCTTGGCTTTCGCCGTCTTTCCTCCGCTGGAACCGGTTTTCACGCTGGCGGCTTTCGAGCGTTGGGGCATTGCTTTCTTGGTTTTCATCATCACCGCGTCGGCACAGCTCGCCTATCCTGTCCATAAAGGATTCGTTCTTCATTCGACCAATATAACAAGCATACCTTATTACCCGACTGAAAAATATGGAAACTGATGAGACCCTGAGAGATACTTACTAAAATTGTTCCAGGCTGGTCCCGGGGAGTTATGAGATGACGATGACTGATAGCCGCGGCGTGCCGGTCTCTTGTGACGATCGAGTTTTGATTGATGACGTGGAAGCAGCGCACGAAGCGACGTTGTCCTACGTTGGTAGTTCGGTCGATGATGTGGTCGCTCTTCTCGCCGACAGCCCGGGATTTGTCATGGGGCATTGCTTCGCCGCCGGGATGCTGACCCAGGCGATGGAGATCCGGATTGTCGACATACCCTTCTCCCGGGCCATCGTGGCGTTTTGCAAGGGGCGGTGCCGCAAGATTGTCGACCTGTTGCTACCGATCCGCTATCACACCCAATATCTTGGCGGCAGCCATGCCCACTCGACCAACCAAAACTGACGATGGCGCCGCGGCGGGAGATCGAGCTTTATCAGCCGGTAAAAGCCTTCCTTGAAGCGCAGGGCTATGCGGTGAAAGCCGAGGTATCGCAATGCGATGTGGTGGCGATCCGCGGGAATGAGCCGCCGGTCGTGGTCGAACTTAAGATGCGGTTTAATCTTGAACTGTTACTACAGGCGGTTGATCGGCTGTCGTTCAGCGATACCGTCTATATCGCGGTTGCCGATGGCTCGGGTTTGCGCGGGCGCGGCAAGCGGGCGTTGAAGCTGTGCCGGATGCTGGGTTTTGGCGTGCTGCTGGTCCAATTGTCTGAAACTGGGGTCGGTCATGTCACATCAGTCCAGGACCCCGGCCTGTATCAACCACGCCGCAACCCCAGACGCGCCAAGCGTCTACTGAAGGAATTCATCGAGCGGATCGGCGACCCAAATACCGGCGGCATGACCCGCATGCCGATCGTCACCGCCTACCGGCAAACGGCGCTACGCTTGGTCGCCCAGCTTGAGACCGGCGAAGCGACGACCAAACAGATCCGTGCCGAGACCGGCATCGGCCAGGCCAGCGCCATTTTGCAGCGCAACGTCTATGGCTGGTTCGACCGCACGGCGCGCGGGGTTTACGCACTGAGCCCAAAAGGACGCGAAGCCGCCGTCCTCTATCGCGAAGTGATCGCCCGGGTCGTGGCCGCCTAAGATTGTGGCCGCCTGGGATCGAGGTTGCCTGAGAGCGTATCCCAGGCTATCCGACAGGGTCAGCCGAACGCCTTTTTAATCCGCGCCCAATCCTCGATCGCCGCTTCGCTGCCGGGCGTGAGTTGGACGGTGAACTGACCGTAGCCGGCATCGCGGAGCGCCTCGACCCGGCCTTTCAGATCATCCTCGGTACCGGTGAAGGTGGTCTGGCGGATCAGCTCTGGTGTCACGAACTGGCGTTCGATATCTTTCACAAACATGAGATGCCCGCGATGGTTTTCCAGCCACGGCGCGTCCTTCGGCTCAAAGCCGCGGGCCAATTTGACATAGGCTGCGACCGCCTCGGCAACGGAGTTGGGAACTGGGCTGCTGTTTGGCAGACCAGCCAGAGCTTCGTCGGCGCAGCGGTGGAGAAGCACGGCGGCGCGCGGTCCGGCCTGGGCCATGGCGCGCGGAGAATCTGCCGCCTCCCCGTCCTCGAGAACGCAGCCGAGCACGAAGGCGGTGGCCTCGAGATCACCCACCGGTCGGCCGGCATCTTTCCAGCTTTGTTGCATTCCCTTCAGTCCCTTGATGCCATCGGCAACATCGTTGAAGAACAAAATCCAGCCGGCGCCGAGCTTGGCGGTGAGGGCCCGGCCACGCGGACCATAGGCCGAAACGTGCAAGGCGACGGGATCCGACGTGTTGATCAGCCCCGCGTCGGGATTGAGAAAACGGATCTTGCGCAGCTTGCCATCAAGGGTAGCCTCGACGGTTTCGTTCGCCAACATGCCCATGACAACACGGATATACTCCTCCATATCGGACAGTTTTAGCGCTCCCAAGCCCATGGCGCGCCGACCGGTAAAGCCGGTCCCGACGCCAAAATCAATCCGGCCCGGAGCCAGTTGGTTCAGTGAGGCGAAGGCATTGGCACTCACCGGTGCTATACGGTTCGACGGAATCAACACCCCGGTGCCAAGCCTGATCCGCGATGTCTTGACCGCCGCCGCGCCCATGGCGACGAAGCAATCAGCACTCAGCATCTGGGTGTCATAAAACCAAGCGTGGGAGAAGCCGAGCGCCTCGGCCCGTTCCACTACCGTCCAAGAATCCGCTGACGTGGCGAGCGCAATTCCGAAATCCATCGCGTCATCTCCGAGTTTGTTCCGCTGTGCTGTCGCGTATCAAACACATCCGCCGTGGGATTGTCACGATCGCTTCTGATGACGGTCCCACCGGGATCGGGTAGAAGAATTAGCTGACCTGAACGCGCCTCGCGTTCGACACGCCCCATTGAAATTTCGCTGGTTTAAGGCATCATGCCAGCCTGTCTCAGGGAGGATATGCAATGATCAGGAAACTGACGCTTCTCGCCGCTGCGGGGATGCTCGCGGTGAGCCCGGCGCTGGCCGCCGACAAGGTCAAGATTGGGTACGTGACGACGATCACCACGCCGGCCGGTGTCATCGGCAAGGACGTGGTCGACGCGGTCAATCTCGCGTTGAAAGATATTGGTGGCAAGATGGCTGGATTACCGGTTGAGCTGTTCATGGAAGATGACGGCTTCAAGCCGGCGATCGGCAAACAGAAAACCGACAAGCTGGTCAAGCAGAACAAAGTGGATTTCGTCGCCGGTTATCTCTGGTCACACGTGCTGCTTGCATCGCGCAAGTCGGCGCTTGACGCCGGAAAATTCTTGATCAGCGCCAATGCTGGCCCCTCGCAAATCGCTGGTAAGCTGTGCCACGAGAATTTTTTCTCGACCTCCTGGCAGAACGACCAGACACCAATGGCGATGGGCGAGGTGCTGAACCAAAAAGGTGTAAAATCGCTTTACGTGATGGCGCCTAACTACGCCGCCGGCAAAAACATGGTCGCCGGCGTCGAACGGACCTTCAAAGGCAAGATCATCGGCAAGGACCTGACCAAATGGGGTAAGGACGCACAGCTCGATTTCTCCGCCGAGTTAGCCAAGGCCAAGGCCTCTGGCGCCGAGGGGATCTTTATTTTCTATCCCGGCAAGGCAGGCGGCGCTTTCATCAAACAATATGAGCAGGCGGGGCTGCGGGGCAAAATCCCGCTCTATTCGGTCTTCACCGTCGATTCAATCGCGCTGCCAAAACTGCAAAAGGCGAAAATGGACGGTGTCATGGGCTCGGTGATGACCCAGTTCTGGGCGCCGGATCTCGATACGCCGCAGAACAAAAAATTCGTCTCCGGCTTCAAGAAGGCCTTCGGGCGTTACCCGTCGTTCTATGCGGCACAGGCCTATGACTCGATCTACCTGATCAAGAGCGCGGTTGAGGCGGTCGGTGGGGATATGACCAACATGGACGGTATGCGCGCGGCGATGGTGGCCGCGACCTTCCCGTCGGTCCGGGGCGAGTTCACCTATGGGAACAATCATTTCCCAATCCAGAACTTCTATTCCCGCGAGGTAGTCGAGGATGCCGATGGCGTCTGGACGACCGCGATACGCAAGGTAATCTTGAAGGACCATCAAGACCCCTATGCCAAGGACTGCAAGATGTAGGCTGGTTGCCCACACTCACGATATGGCGACGGGGTCATCTAGACCCCGTCGTTGTTTTTAGGCCCGGGCTTGGGTGAAGGTGATGGATCGAAGACACGGAAAGAAAAATTCCTAAGGACAACGGATTACTGATCCTAAATCACGTGTGTAGTTTCGCGCCCAATGGGATATTCCAGGGGATGCCTATCTTCCGACATCGTACTGACCGACTGTAATTTGCCGCCATGGACTGGACACTCTTCGTCACCCAGATGCTGAACGGGCTACAGCTTGGGGTGCTGTTGTTTCTGCTCGCCTCGGGCCTGACTTTGATCTTCGGAGTTATGGATTTCGTCAATCTGGCGCATGGCTCGCTTTACATGGTCGGCGCCTATTTCTGCGCCAGCCTGACCGACTTTACGGGGTCTTTCGTGCTAGCGGTGTTGCTGGCGTTACCGCTGACGGCGCTGGTCGGTCTGGCGGTCGAGTTCATCGTGATCCGCCGGCTATACGCCCGCGATCACTTGGATCACGTGCTTGCCACGTTCGGGTTGATCCTGTGTTTCGACACGGCGGTGCAGTTCCTCTGGGGGCCGGAAGGCATGGCGATTGCCTTGCCCGCAGTGCTTGACGGGCAGGTCGAGATACTGCCGGAGATCGTCTTTCCAACCTTCCGGCTATTGATCATCGCCGTTGGGCTGGTTGTCGCGCTGGGCCTTTATGTCGTGGTCACCCGCACGCGCGCCGGGATGCTGATCCGCGCCGGCGCCTCGAACCGGACGATGGTGGCAGCGTTGGGGATCGACATTCAAAGGCTTTTCGCGCTGGTGTTTGCTGCCGGCTCTGCAATGGCCGGGTTGGCTGGAATGATGATCGCGCCAATCACCGAGGCGAGCATCGGGATGGGCAACGAGATCATTATCATCGCTTTCGTGGTGATCATTATCGGGGGGATCGGCTCGATCAAGGGCGCCTTCGTGGCAGCGGTTCTGGTCGGCCTGATCGACACCATGGGACGGTCGTTCCTCGACACGCTGCTTAAGGTTGTCGTCTCGGATCAAAATGCCGAGACCGCTGCGCCGGCGCTGTCGGCGATGCTGATCTATATCCTGATGGCGGCGATCCTGGCGTTTCAGCCACAGGGTCTGTTCCCGCCAAAGGGGCGTTGAGCGGATGGACCGGATTACCGCCTTTTCCCCGCGTGGCTGGTCGATGACTGTGGCTCTGTCATTGCTGGCGCTGCTGCCTATCTATGTGGCTGTGACCGGCCAGACATTTTATCTGGATCTCGCCAGCCGGCTGATGATCCTGGGCATGGCTGCCGTCAGTCTGAACTTGATCCTCGGTAATGGCGGGATGATCAGTTTCGGCCACGCCGCCTATCTCGGGATCGGCGCCTATTGCGTCGGCATCCCGGCATATTATGGGATTTATGACGGGCTCATCCAGATCCCATTGGCGGTCGCTTGTTCAGCCCTGTTCGCGCTGGTTACCGGCGCTATCTGTCTGCGCACCAAGGGTGTCTATTTCATCATGATCACCATGGCCTTCACTCAGATGGTGTTTTACGGCTTTGTTAGCATGGAGGAATTTGGCGGCGATGACGGGCTGGTGATCGACCTGCGCAGCCAATTCGCCGGCCTACTTGATATCGAAGGTGCCACCGGGCTCTATTATTTTATCCTGATCTCACTGCTCGCCGTCCTGTTCCTGGTGTACCGGATCACCCGGTCCCGCTTCGGCATGGTGATCGAGGGAGCGCGCGCCAATGAGCGCCGCATGCAAGCGATCGGCTATGATACTTATCGCTATCGTCTGGTCTGCTATGTGATCGCCGGCGCCATCTGCGGCTATGCCGGCGCACTGCTCGGCAATTTCACTCATTTCATCAGTCCGGAAATGATGGACTGGACCGCCTCGGGTGAGTTGATCTTCATGGTGGTGCTCGGCGGTACCGGTACATTGTTCGGCCCGGTGCTTGGCGCCGCCGCCTTTGTGCTGTTGGAGGAATGGCTTTCGACGATCACCATTTATTGGCAGTTCCTGTTCGGCGCGCTGCTGATCGCCGTGGTGCTGTTCTGGCGCGGCGGAATCAACGGTTTCGTCGATTGGGCCGCAGATCAGATACCAGGCCGGATAATAACTCGAACAAGGGATTGGATCAGGAGGGCTCCATGGCGCCAGCGCTCCTGACAGTAGAGAACCTTAACAAGAGTTTTGGCGGCATCGCGGCGACCGATCATGTCGATCTGATCGTCGAGGCGGGGGAAATCCACGCCGTGATCGGCCCCAATGGCGCGGGCAAGACAACCCTGGTGGCCCAGTTATCCGGAGAATTACGACCGGATGGCGGCGAGATCAAGTTCGTCGGGCAAAATATTACCCCGCTTGCCGCCCACGCCCGGGCGCATCTTGGTATCGCCCGCACGTTCCAGATTACCAACCTGATGCTGGACATGACGGTCCGGGACAATGTTGCGCTGGCGGTGCAGGCCTATGCCGGCCATTCGTTCCGGTTTTGGGCCGATGCGCGGTGTGAGGAGCGCCTGGTCGAGCCGGCGATGGCAGCATTGGCGCGGGTCGGCCTGGCGGACCGGGCAGGGTCTATCGCCCGCGCGATGTCTCACGGCGAACACCGCCAGCTTGAGATCGCCATCGCGCTCGCCACCGAGCCGCGGCTGCTGTTGCTGGACGAGCCGATGGCCGGCATGGGTGTCGAGGAAGCCCAGAGCATGGTGGCGTTTCTCGACGGCTTGAAGGGCGAGAAGACGATGTTGCTGGTTGAGCACGATATGGACGCGGTTTTCGCGCTGGCGGACCGGATTACCGTGCTGGTCCATGGCAAGGTGATCGCCTCGGGAGCGCCGGATGAAATTCGCGGCGATGCGGCGGTTCGTCGCGCCTATCTTGGTGATGAGGGCCCATTGTCCAATGAGGAATCGGGGTGATGCTCTCGGTTCGGGAAATCCACACTCACTACGGCGCCAGCCAGGCGCTGTTCGGATTGTCCATCCAGGTCGGCGCGCGCGAGGTCGTCACCCTGATGGGCCGCAACGGCATGGGCAAGACCACCACGGTCCACTCGATCATGGGTATTGCTCCGGTCAGTTCCGGCGAAATTCAATTCGGGGGTCGCCGGATCGATGCCGCGCCGAGTTTTCAGATCGCGCAGGCTGGCATTGGCTTGGTTCCCGAAGGCCGGCAAGTGTTTCCCAACCTGACCGTGCGGGAGAATTTGGTGGCGACCGCCGCCAATCGCGCCGACCGCCGCGCGCCTTGGACACTGGGCGGAATCTTGGACCTATTTCCAGCCCTGGGTGAGCGCCTGACCAGCATGGCCAACCTGCTGTCCGGCGGCGAGCAGCAGATGTTGGCGATCGGCCGGGCACTGATGACCAATCCCAAGCTACTGATCCTGGATGAGGCGACCGAAGGCCTCGCTCCACTGGTCCGGCGCGAGATATGGGCTTGCCTGGAGCGGCTGAAACAGGACGGCCAGGCTATTCTAGTCATCGATAAGAACGTCGAGGACCTGGCGAGGATCGCCGACCGTCACTACGTAATTGAAAAGGGCCGGGTGGTATGGACCGGCACGTCCGATGAATTGCGCTCACGCCAAGATGTATTGAGCGAAAAACTTGGCGTGTGAGCCCTGTCCGGAAAACAGCTAAAATCAACACCGGCTTCTAACTCGGAAATTTCTCCTTGAGTGCGGTGACCTGAGCGTCGGTGAGATAACGGGTCTTGAAGTCCTTCAGCATCAGAAACAAACGCGCCGTCTCCTCCAGTTCCTCGGTGGCGTAAACCGCGTCCTCCAGCGACTTACCGGAAACCACCGGACCATGGTTAGCGAGCAGAACCGCGTGATGCTTGGAGGCCATCTCGCGCACCGCACGCGCCAAGTTTATATCCCCCGGTGGAAAATACGGGACCAGCGGCAGGGTGCCAATCTTCATCACGTAATAGGCGGTAATCGGAGGCAGCACGTTGGTTGGATCGATATCGGCCAGGCAGCTGACGGCAACGGAATGGGTCGAGTGCAGATGCACCACCGCCCCGGTCGCCGGGCGCTCTTCGTACATGGCGATATGAAGAAAACTCTCTTTTGTCGGCTTGTCGCCGGAGACCAGATTGCCCTGCTCATCCAGCTTGGAGATCCGCGCGGGGTCGAGACCGCCCATGGTCGATCCGGTCGGCGTCATCAGCCAACCATCCTCGATCCGCACGCTTATATTGCCGGAGCTTCCGAAGGTAAGGCCGCGTTCGAACATTGATTTCGCCAAACGCGCGATGGCGTCACGGGTCGCGGACTCGCTCATACGGGGCCTCCGGTAGGGTACCAGGATTATCCGGCGGAACGATACACCACCGGTCCGCCCGGACAAGACCATCAAGGAGACTTAGTGGGTGATTTTGTTCCGCTTTGACAGCGGCGACGTCATTTCCCGCGGAGGCAGCGCCGCCGACGGTTTCTACGTCCTGCAATCCGGTCGGTTGAAGAGCGTTGTCGAAGGACCGAACAGCGCGCGAACATCCTTGGCCTATGTCGAAGAAGGCAATTCATTCGGTGAGATGAGCATTGTCGACGCGACACCGCGCCACTACCGCGATCGCCTGCGACTCCTGTGTGACAATATTTTTTCAACGCGGCATGCTTGATCGAGAGTTGGAGCAGACCGAGTTGATTACCTTGCTGCTTCACAATGTATGACGCAAGCTGGGGGAGCAAAACTGCGAGGTTTCGGAACACAGCTATATCAATCTGCACTCGAACAATCGCCCGCGCCAAGATTATCAAAGCAACCTGTTTCCTGAGCCGATAAGCACGCGCATGGAGTGCCATATCGGCACCAAGCGGACGGCATGCCCAGGCTACCTTTCACCGTTGGTAACCCCGCGCGGGGCGGCGCGGTCAGGCATTCCAGCGCCGACTTTTGATTCGACGCCGCCAAAATCAAGAAATTTAAGAAGCCGCATTCTCAATTCATGCGACAAGAGTCCAGTTTTTTCGCCCGCAATTTAGGTGGGAAGCCCGGTACCCAGGTGAATGATCAGATCTGCCGTCAGGGTGAACAACCCGGATCCATTGCCCTGCACAGTGCCTTAAATCAAATTGCTATCCCCGGCCGCAGTGCGATTTCGGGTTCCTCGCCTATGTCCATTGACGAGCGTTTGCGCTCTAAAACGGCCAGACGAAGGGAATCAGGGGGACAGCGACAAAGACGATCAGGATCTCCAGGGGCAACCCGAGCCGCCAATAATCTCCGAAATGATAACCGCCGGGGCCCATTACCAGCAGGTTGTTCTGGTGTCCAATCGGTGTGAGGAAGGCGCAGGAAGCACCCACCGCCACCGCCATAAGTAACGGATCGGGGGCCAATCCCAGACTATCGGAGACACCAATCGCGATTGGTGCCATGACCACCGCCGTCGCCGCGTTGTTCATGATATCCGACAAGGTCATGGTCAGCACCAGCACCAGGCCGAGCACCAGATATGGCGAAACCGTTCCGGCCACCTCGGCCAGCATGCCGGCGATGGCCCGAGCGGCGCCGGTGCTGTCCAGGGCGCCGCCAACCGGGATCATCGCGGCGAGCAGGACGATTACCGGCCAATCGATGGCCTCGTAAACCTGGGTCATCGTCAGCGAGCCGATAAGCACTATCGCCAGAACCGCCAGAGCGAAACACACCGCAACCGAGGCCAACCCGCCCGCGGTCGCGGCAATGGCGAGGGCGAATATGCCAAGCGGCATTAGCGAGCGATTGTTGTCGAGTGTGATTTCACGCTGAGCCAAGGGCAGACAGCCGAGCGCCGAGACCGTTCCATAAATTGTGTCACCCTCGGCTTGGATAAGCAGAACGTCCCCGGCGCGAATTTTAACATCCCGCAAGCGGCTACGGATCGGCGAACCCTCTCGGGAAATAGCCAATAGATTTACCCCATAACGTGCCCGGAGCCGGAGATCGGACGCTGAGCGACCTTCTATCATAGCGCGTGGCGGGACCACGACCTCGACCAAAATTGGTGCATCTTCCGGCAATTTTTCCAGTGATTCCTCTGGCGATTTTCCTGACGTTTTCTGGGCTTCCTTCTCGGCCGCCTCCTTGGCTTTGGATTGGGCAAGAAGTTCTAGACCCTTGGCGACCGCGGTCTCGATCTGCTCTGGGGTTCCACGCATTGCTAGAATATCCCCGGCGATCAGAGCCTCGTGATGCAGACGTCTGACAATCCGCTGACGCCGCCGGATCAGCGCCAGTTCGGTCGGCCGCGAGGCGTCGCCCGAAACCGGGCCAATGGCATCGACCATTTGGCCGATCAAAGGGGATTCCTCGGGGACCACGAACTCGGTGACGTAATCTGCGAGGTTGAGTTCCGGACCATCCTCGTCGCGATCCCGACGCTTCGGCAACAGCCGCTGAGCCGCGATAGCTAGGAAGCCGATACCGACAAGAGCGATCGGTGCGCCGACGAATAGAAAATCGAACATTCCGTAACCCTGACCGACAGCGCTCTGGCGAAACCCTGAGACGATGATGTTCGGCGGCGTCCCAATGAGTGTCACTAGGCCCCCGAGAATTGAGGCGAAGGACAGCGGCATCAATATCCGTGAGGCGGATACGCCGTCGCGCCGGGCAATGCCCAGGCCGACCGGCATCAGCAGCGCCAGCGCGCCGATATTGTTCATGAAGCCCGAGACCAAGGCTGCCAGAACGTCCAGAAGCAGGAACCGCCCGCTGCCGGCGGCGACCAGCCTAACCAAGCGAGCGACAAGCAGGTCAACCAATCCGGCTCGGGCCAGACTGGAGGAAATCACCAGAACCGCCGCCACGGTGATTACGGCGGGGTGGCCAAAACCGAGGAACGCCTGCTCTCCCGGCACTAGGCCAAGCACCACGGCGGCTCCCAGGGCCAACAGCGCGACGAAGTCGGCCCGCCAACGACCCCAGATGAACAAGCCCATTGTGCCCGCCAGGACGGCAAGAATTTCGATTTGGTCGGCCGTCATCGGGGGTTGGCCTCCACAGAACGGGGTCGGTTAGCCAAATCCGGCGGGTTAGCCGGAACCCAACGCCGGCGCTGTCGCGTTATCGCCGGCGCGCGCGCCATTGAAGCTGATCGGCAGCCCATGATAAAGCCCGGGATTGTCCGAATCGGGCTGGAACAGCATCCCAAGCGCCGCCGTCTGCGCCAACTCCAGCACCTCGGGAACGGTGTTGAGCGGTCCGTTCGGTACCCCAAGAGCATCCAACTTTTCCGTCCAATAGGCGCGGGGATGCTGAATCATGATGTCGGCGACCATCCCGTTCACTTCGTCACGGCGGGTCACGCGGACCTGGTTAGTGGCGTAGCATGGGTCGTCAATCCATTCCTTGTGGCCCAGCGCCTCAGCGAATTTCTGGAACAACCGCTCATTGCCCGGACAGACCATCAACGGTCCGTCGGCGCACTCAAAGGTCTGGTAGGGCGCCAAGGAGGGGTGGCCGGAGGACAGCCGCTTCGGCGGCACACCGCTGGCGCTGTATTGCGCGGCGTGGGTGGAGACCCACATCAGTCCGCTCTCGAACAGCGAGGTGTCAACCACGGTTCCTTTCCCGGTGCTGGCCCGCTGCGACAAGGCGGCGAGGATGCCTATCGCCGTCCACATCCCCGTCGACAGATCGATGAGCGATACCCCGACCCGAGCTGGCGGCGCCACCGGATCTCCATTAACCGACATCAACCCGGCCACCGCCTGGATGATCGGCTCGTATCCAGGCCGGTCACGCCAGGGGCCTTTATGACCAAACGCGCCGAGATTGGCGTAGATCAGGCCGGAAAAGCGGGCGGTCAAACTGGCAGAATCGAAGCCGAATCGTTTCGGCACGTCGCTTCTGAGGTTGTGCACAAACACATCTGCCCCGCCGATCATCTGGATCAACTCGTCGCGTTGGGCATCCTCACGCAGATCGATCACAACGCTTTTCTTGCCCCGGTTCAGCGCCACGAAGACCACGGCGGGGGCATCATTTTCTTCACCGGCGAAGGGCGGCCCCCAGCGCCGGGCATCGTCGCCTTCGGGGCGCTCGATCTTGATCACCTCGGCGCCAAGAAACGCCAGGATCTGGCCGCAATAGGGACCAGCTAGGTTCTGGCCGAACTCGATCACTTTGACGCCGGAAAGTGGGCCCTGAACCATGGTGAACTCCTTGTTGCGATCTGGTTGATGGGGGGCAAAGGTCGTCAGACTATTAACCCCGGTCGATCACTCGGATCACCGCCGATGCGGTGAAGACGCAGGTCTCGCCATCCATGACCCGAGCGTCAACAAAAGCCATGCGCTTGGTCCTCCGGTTCAACTTTGGATAGGCGTGAAGAATTGCACCTTCCTCAACCGGCCCCAAGAAGTTGGCGGTGAGTGAGACCGTCAGCGATCGCAGCGCCGGATCGCCGCCAATCGCCTCATAGCAAACCGCGAGATCGGCCAGGGTCATCAGACAGCCCCCATGCACCACCCCGTTGCTGTTGCATTGGGTCCGCCCGGCCCTGAGCGCCACGATCGTACCGCCATTGGCATCGGCGCCGATGTAAAACGGGCCGCTCCGCATCTCGAAGGGGTCATCGGGATAGGGAATTGCAAATCCGGCGGCTATCAGTTCCGGGTCCAGTTCATGTTCGATGGTCATAGCGCACCTTAGTGATTCGGGTAGGAAAACAATCGCCAGAAGCTGCGTGAAGGATTGGGGCGCGTCAACCGGCGGTTATCGACATCGCTGTTCAGGGTGAAAACCTTCCCGTCGAAGACGATTTCTCTGGCCAGGCGCCTCATGGCTGGGCAAATCTCGCCAAAACAACTCCAGCTTAAGGAAGAGCCGATGAAAGCCTACCAGATCACGAAATGGGGTCAGCCACTAGAGGAACGGGAGGTTCCAATTCCCGAGCCCAAGGGGTCCGAAGTGCTTATCAAGGTCACCGCCTGTGGCATCTGCCATTCCGACATCCATATCTGGGACGGGTTTTTCGACCTTGGTGGTGGACGCAAGGTCACCCTGTCTGAGCGGGGGCTGTCTCTGCCTTTCACCATGGGGCATGAGCCGCTTGGTGAGGTCGCAGCGCTTGGCCCGGACGCCAAGGGTGCGAAAATAGGCGACAAGCGCGTGGTCTATCCCTGGATCAGCTGCGGGGAATGCGATGTCTGCCAGCGCAACGAAGAGTTGCTGTGCAACGATCCGATCACCATCGGCACCCGCCGCGACGGCGGTTATGCCGAATATATGATCGTGCCGGACGCTAAGTACCTGGTGCCTTATGACGGCGTTGACGAGGGGGTCGCGGCGACCGCCGCCTGCTCCGGCATCACCGCCTATAGTGCGTTGAAGAAGGTCAACCATCTGCGCGCCGATGAGTCATTGTTGATCATTGGCGCCGGTGGTGTCGGTCTGGCGGGCATTGGCATGGCCAAGGCAATCGTCAAGGCGAAGATCATCGTCGCCGATATTGATCCGGCCAAACGTGCCGCCGCCCTGACGGCGGGTGCCGACGAGGTGATCGATAACGCGGCCTCGGACGCCCGCAAGCAATTGATGGGCATGACCAATGGCGGGCCGAACGGCGTGGTGGACTTCGTCGGAGCCCCGGCGACAACCAGCTTCGGTTTCGGCGTCCTCGCCAAGGGAGCGACGATGGTCGTCGTCGGCCTGTTCGGCGGCTCGATGGACCTGTCGATCTCGCTGCTGCCGATGAAAATGGTCAACCTGCTCGGCTCCTATGTCGGCACACAGCAGGATTTAGTTGAGCTGTTGCAGCTAATCCGTGACGGCAAGGTAACGCCGGTGCCATTGGTGAAGCGGCAGCTGAGCGAGGCGCCAATCGCAATCCAGGAGCTTCGTGACGGCAAGGCGCTCGGGCGTTTTGTGCTGATCAACTATTGATCTGCGATCAACGTTAGTGCCACCACCGACCCGCTCCCCCACCCGGCCACCCAATTGGGATGCTTGCGTGGGTGCCCGGGTGGGGGAGCGGGTCGGTGGTGAACTCAAACAAACAAAACATTCACTAACGCATCGCCGCCTCGATATTGCCGCCATCGACGGTGGTGACGCTGGCGGTGGTCCGCTCGGCCAGCGCGTGGTGCAGGAAGGCGCGGGCGACATGCTCGGCCGTGACTTCCTGGCCAAGCAGGTTGCCGGATAAATAACCCTCCTCGCTAAGACCGCGCGCCTGGGAGCGTTCGGCGATCAACGCATCGGTCAACAGACCGGAGCGGACCCGGTCTGCGTTCACCGCGTTAGAGCGAATGCCAAAACGGCCATATTCCAGCGCATATTGACGCGACAGGAACAGGGTTGCCGCCTTGGGTAGGCCATAGGCGCCAAAATTCTTGCCGGGGTTTACCGCTTGTTTGGAGGTGTTGAACAACAGCGCACCGCCGGTGCCCTGGGCCAGCATGACTTGAACCGCCGCCTGGGCGACGGATTGATGGGCGAAGAAATTGAGCTCGAAGCTGCGGCGAAGAACTGAATCGTCCAGGGCGCCGATGTCGCCCTGAAAGGCCGCACCGGCGTTGGAGACCAGAATATCCAGGCCGCCGAAAGTTGTTGAGATCGTTTCAAAGGCCGCCGCGACCGCCGCCGGATCGGTCACATCACAGAGGATACCAACGGCGCTGTTACCCGCCGCCGCAGCTGCTGCCTCAGCGGCACCCTGGTCCAAGTCCAGCACCGCCACATGAGCGCCCTCGCCGGCGAAGGCCTTCGCTGTCGCAGCCCCGATCGCACCGCCGCCGCCGGTTACCGCGACAATTTGGCCGGAGAACGGCTTGTAGGTGATCGACTTCAGTTTCGCTTGCTCAAGCGACCAGTATTCCAGCTTGAACAACTCTTCCTCCGGCAACGCCGTGAACCGACCGATCCGTTCGGCGCCGGTGACCGCCTCGATCCAGATTTCGGCGATGTCAGCGGCGATCTTGGCCTCTTTGTAGCTGCGTCCCATACCGAACAGCCCAAGGCCGGGGACCAACGCGACCCGCGGCATGGGGTCAAGGATGGTGCGTTGAACATCATCCAGGGCGTCGCAACGGGCGAAATAACTCTTGTAATCGGCTATGTAATCGGCGACCCGCTGGCGGGCATCGTGGCGGAAGGCGTCAAGCGCACCAGCGCCGGGTAACAGCGTGATCAGTGGTTTTTTCTTAGTACGAATCACCAGGTCTGGGGTGCTGACACCGCGGTTGGCATAGTCCGCGACCTCGGCGCCGTTCACGAAAGCATCAACCTGCGGGTTGGAACGGTGCTCCAGCACAAACCGGGTGAACTGGCCGCTTCCAAGGCTCTGCGCCACCGCACCACGGACAATCGGGGCCACCTGGGCGAGATCCGCGACGGGGGCCACCGCCGGAGCGGGCATAAAAACCGTGGTCCGGCCCCGCTCGATATACGCTTCAGCCAAACTGACATGTTCGATCATTCGCTCGTAGGCGCTCTCAGCGCTATCGCCGAAAGTGAAGATGCCGTGCTTGTCGAGGATCAGGCCCTCGACAACCGTATCACTCTCATAAATATCCGCGGCGGCCTTGGAAAGCTCGAAACCCGGTGGGACATAGTCAACGATGCCAAGCCGATCACCAAACAGCGCACGGCAAAGCTCTTGGCCATTTGGTTGATCGACGATCGAGAGGATTGCCGTCGAGTGGGTGTGATCGACGAAAGTATGCGGCAGGAAAGCGTGTAGCAATGTCTCTACCGACGGGCTGGGCGAGGCGGGATCGATCAGGTTAGCGCGCTGCAGCTTCACCATATCTTCGTCGGGAAGCACATCGAAGGCGCGGACTTTCTGCAGCGGGCGGAGTTTGACCGCCGGTAGGCCGGCCGGCTCGATCGTGCCCATATCCCACCCGCTACCCTTGACGCACAGAACGTCCCATTCCTCGCCAATCATATCAGTGACCTTGGTTTTCAGCGAGGTGTTGCCACCGCCATGCAACACCAGCTTGGGGTCATTGCCGAGCAAACGGGTGGTATAAACCCGAAGCGCGAGATCTCTGGCGACCCCTTGGGCCGCGTACTGATCGATCGCCGCTTGGGCGTGCTTGGGGTTCCACTGGCTTTTCATGTCGGGTCTCCCGCGTCCGCTGCTTGGCGGCTATGGATCAGCATCGCCAGCGTCGCAGGCAGATACGCCATCAAGTAGCATCCGGGTCAAGACCATCTGCGACCGATCAGCGGCGGCTCCGGTTTCGGGGCGGGCAAAGCTCAACATTCGCATGACCACAACAAGCCGCCACATATCGTCCTTGTGGCGATTTCACTCCAAGCGCCCCCGGGACGCGGATCGGTCTTGACCTCAAGCAGGCGTCTGGCGACCCTGTTAATCCTGTAGACTCTAGCCACCAAGGACGCCTTAATCATGAGTGCAGGAGAGCGTTTGCTCGGAACCCCGATCCCGATGCATGTTTGGATTGGCTATAAAGGCGTCAAGATCGCCGGCGACAGCTGGGGAGATCCCAACGGGCCGCTGGTTGTGCTGCAGCACGGTGGCGGACAAACCCGACATGCTTGGAAAGGCGCTGGGGAGACCTTGGGCGAGGCCGGCTATCACGCCGTCGCCTTCGATGCGCGCGGCCATGGCGATTCCGACTGGGCCGGCGAGGGTAACTACAGCGGCGACCATATGGTCGAGGATCTGCGCTGTGTGGCCAAAGCGTTGGGTTCTGAGCGGCCGGTTCTAGTCGGCGCCTCGATGGGCGGCGGAACCAGCCTGATTGCAGCCGGTGAAGGAAAGTTGGATGTCAGCGCCCTAGTGATGGTCGATATGGCGCCACAGATCGAGCCCGAGGGGCAGGCCAAGATACAGGCTTTCATGAACCAGAAGCCAGATGGTTTTGACAGTTTGGAGGAGGTTGCCGCGGCAATCGCCAATTATCAGCCGCATCGCAAACGCCCGCGCAATCTTGATGGGCTGGCCAAGAATGTTCGGCTGGCGGCCAACGGAAAATACGTTTGGCATTGGGACCCGGCACGCCGGACCAGCCGACCCGGTGCGCCGGATTATCGAGAGCGCCTGCGCCTCGCCGCCGACAATCTGACCCTGCCGGTCCTTCTGGTGCGCGGTGGCTTGTCCGATGTCTTGAGCGAAGAGGGAGCGCAAAGCTTCCTGAAGCAATGCCCGCAAGCTGAATATGTCAACGTCGCGAATGCCGCTCATATGGTGGCAGGCGATCGAAATGACATCTTTGCCGGCTCGGTTATCTCGTTCCTGCTGCGCGCGGCACCGGTGCCCACCACCTAGAGGCCGTCGCCAGCGGGCTACCGGGCCTCAACGCGGGCGCATATACTGCCATACCTTTCAGGAGGCATTCGGGCCTCACCCAGAATTTCGAACATCGTCAATGTCGAGGCACCATGCGACCATGGGCGTGTCGTTGCCACATGGCGATCCCGGAATCAGGTGCTGCCACGGCCTCTTGGGATCCGCATGGTCGATATGAGTGATATCTCATCGATTGCCGCCCCGATCGTCCTCGGGCTCCTGATTGGCAGTTCCCTCAACGTGGTCATCCACCGTCTTACGTGCATGGTGTACGGACAGAGCAAAGATCTTGCTATTAAGGGAATGGAGGCTCCACCGCTCCGGTAGTTGACCCGTGCATACCCTCGGCGCCACTGCCCGTCTTGTGGTAACCTGCTGCGCGCGCTTGAGAATATTCCGGTGCCGGGTTATTGCCCCTTGCGGGGTCGGTGCTCCGCCTGCAATGGGCGAATTTCACTCCGCTACCCGATCGACGAGATCCTTGGAGCGGTGGGAGCCGCGCTTATGCCCGGAACCACGCCGCAGGAATGGGCGTTGTCCGGTTCGCCATCGCCTTAATTAATCTGGAACACTATTTGATCTCCGACCTGTTGGTATTGCTTTGGCTGGGGTTGCTGCTAAATGCTTTTGGCCTGTTCGTTAGCCCAAGCGCGGCGGTCCTCGGGGCTATTATCGGGTTATTTGACATTCTGGGTGATCAACGTGCTGGCGGCCCACGCCCTTCAACGCACGGCAATCGGGACCGAAGATTTCAAACTGTTCGTGGCAATCGGCGCCTAGCTCGGATGGGAGGCGTTGGCCCCTTCGCTGTTGATTGCGTCGGCTCTGGACACCTCGATTGGTTACGCCTTGTTGTGGTCGGGGCGAAGGCCGAAAGGACCCCCCATCTGCTTTGCGCCTTTTCTGCTGATCGGTGCGTTGGTGGGGCCACTTTCCGGCGACCGTATCCCGATCTGGCTGGCGAGCGTTTTCGCTCCATAATGTATCGGCCCATCACCGTCCGATGACGGTTACCTGCCTCGCAGCACGATCGGAGAAATTTGACTAACGTCGAAATACGAGGTGATTTCCGGATACCCGAGATTGGCGTCGAACTTGGTAAAATGATGATCCACCGCCGAGATCACATATCCCCCAAGCGGTAACATCAGCCTCTGGAAGAAACTGCCCTGCGTGGTCTCATAATTAGCCCGCAGGCAGTCCTGCATCAGTACATCGCGATACGATTCATGGATTTCCCGGGGCGTTTCCCGGTGTAGTCGCCCCCATGGGCGGCGCAGGCAGCTTCCGCGTGTTTGGCGATGAAGAACTCCATCGGCATGTCGGCTGTCAAATCATTAACGGTAACGCGAGAAAACGCTTCAAGGGTGCTTAACCCGTCTCCTTCCAAAACGTCCTTGGCATAAACGCCTAGAACCGGACCGAAGGTATTTGCATCGCGTTCCAAAACCTTGCGGTTACGACAAAAGATGAAACCGACCTCGTCCTTAGCCTCATGCCAGCTCTATACATTGTGAGACGGCCACACTGGATCGTCGCTTGTTCGATCTGAGCAACGTCTTGAGGGTCGGGCTCCAGTCCCGCTCGTTAATGCCTCCGAGCAAACGGTCCGGAATGGCGCAACCGCGAGACAACACCTTTGCGGTTGTTCCCGTCCTGGTCAAAACAATTGTGCACTCATCCGT
>CALMRI010000054.1 GCA_937776645.1 uncultured Alphaproteobacteria bacterium
TGAGCATGGCGAGGAACGGCGTGACCGACGTTTTCACCATGGATCTGGCGACCCGAAAGGTGACCCGGCTAACCAATAGCCCCTCGATCGACACCTCGCCGAACTACGCGCCGGATGGCCGGCATGTTGTGTTCAATTCGGACCGCGGCGGCTCGCAACAGCTCTATGTGATGGATGATGATGGCGGCAGGGTGAAGCGGATCAGCTTTGGCAAGGGGCGCTATGCGACGCCGGTCTGGTCACCTCGCGGGGATTTGATTGCCTTCACCAAGATGAGCGGTGGGCGTTTTTATATCGGTGTTATGCGCCCCGATGGATCCGGAGAGCGGCTGCTCACCGATGGTTATCTGGTTGAGGCGCCGACATGGTCGCCAAATGGTCGGGTGCTGATTTACTTCAAGCAAACACCGCGTGACGACAATGGCCGGGGCGGCAGTGTCAAACTCTTCTCCATCGACCTCACCGGCTTCAATGAACGCGAGATCATCACGCCATTGGAGGCCTCGGATCCCGCCTGGTCGCCCCTGATTCCTTGAAAACCGCCTTGATTTCATGGAACGGTAAGGAAATCGGGGCACATTTCGGTGTTTAATCGAGCCCGAGTCTGCTACAATACCGTAAAATGTGGCCCTTTCGCGTTCCCGTGGGAACAAGATTGGACGAACGACCAATTCCATCGCCATCCAAAGGGGTGTGTAAATGCGATTCAAGATTTTAAGTGTACTTGCAGCCACGGTGATGCTGGCGGCCTGTGCGCAGGACGGACAGGACGGCGGCGGTAGCGGCGGTGATGGTTCCAAGGTCAATGCGGTGAACAAGCCAGCCGCAAGCGCGGCGCCGACCAGCTCCGTGGCCTCGCGCCCAACTCCGGGTTCGACAGAAGAATTCGTCGCCGAGAGTTGGTGATCGCGTGTTCTTCGGGTTCGATCAATCGGATCTTTCGACGGACGCACAATCGACCCTGGACCGTCAGGCGGCGTGGCTGCAGAAATACCGGAGCGCTCGAATCTCGGTCGAAGGCCACTGCGATGAGCGCGGCACTCGTGAGTATAATTTGGCGCTTGGTGAGCGGCGGGCGTCGGCAGTGCGCGATTATCTTGTCGCCCTCGGCATCGACAGCAATCGTGTCGAGACCATCAGCTACGGCAAGGAGCGTCCGGTTGCGTTTGGTGCTAACGAAGAGTCCTGGTCGCAGAATCGACGCGGCGTGACTGCAGTCAACTAATCTGCCAACTAATCCGCCATTTCTCTAGCGGGTAGGGTGTTTGGGCGTCGGTTTGGCCACAAAGGCTGGACTGGCGCCTTAATTTTGTCGCATGGATGTTGCATCTTTCATCGGCGGAATTCTGATCCTGGCTCCGTGCCACGGAGTGGGAGAGTGAGATGGTCTCTAGATACTCATTGATTTTGCTCGCTGGATTAGCTCTCGGCTTTTCGGTTGTCGCTTCTCCAGACTTGGCCACGGCCCAGTCGACCAATGACCTGATGAACCGGATCACCCGCCTGGAAGCGGAGATCCGTGACCTGCAGCGCCATTTATTCGCCGGTGGCGCCAATCCTGCGCCAGTGGTTTCCTCGACACCGGTTCAGGGGACATCCTTGACGCCCGTCCAAGGGGATTCCGACAATAGCTCCGGAACCGCCGCCCGGACGGAGATCCGTCTGCAGCAGCTTGAGGCGCGGATGCGCAACCTCAACGGCAAGATCGAGGAGCTTGATTTCAAGGTCACTCAGTCCGTACGCCGGGCCGACACCCTAGTCTCCGATCTTGATGGACGTTTCGCCGTTCTGGAGAAGGCAAAACCCGCAGATGCCGCGAGTATCGGTGCATCGTCGCAGGGAACCCCCTCTCTCGCCGCTGGAACCGAGACCGGCCAGGGCGCAGTGGCCGGAGCGTCGCCGCCGCAAGGGAAGATCGGCGGTATTCTTGGGTATTTGAACCAGACCGAGTCGCAAAAACTTGAGGTTAAGCGTCGTGAGGATCCGGCGACGCCAACGACTCCGGCCCCGCAAACCGCCGCCATCGCCGCGACCGCGCCGATCCTTCCGCAGGGCGATTCCGCCACCCGTTACAAGCATGCCTTCTCGTATCTCATGCGCCATGACTACGACACCGCCGAAGCCGCGTTTCGCGAGTTCATTGCCGGCGATGGTGAGGGCCCATTGGCCGGCAATGCGATGTATTGGCTCGGGGAGACTTACTATGTGCGCGAGAAGTTCGCCGAAGCGGCGGTAACCTTCGCCGAGGGTTACGAAAAGTACCCGGGCAGCCCGAAAACCGCGGACAACCTGTTGAAGCTTGGGTTCTCGCTAGCCCGTCTGCAACGTAGCGAAGATGCCTGTGTCGCCCTGGCGCAATTGTCGGACGAGTTCCCGAACGCATCAACGACCATAAAGCGGCGGGCGATGACGGAAGGCAAAAGGATCGGCTGCAAGGGCTGAGTGGTGGTTGGCGACCCGCTCACCCATGGCGCTGGCGCAGAGGCGATCGGCGCTGAAGAATTCGACGCGCTCATCCAGGCTTGTCCAGCGGCGCTTGCCGCCAAACGGCTCGCGGTCGGGGTGTCCGGGGGGGGCGACAGCTTGGCCCTAGTGCTGCTGGCGGATGCCTGGGGGCGACGCCACGAGATCGCGATTACCGCGCTGACCGTCGATCATGGCCTGCGCGCCGATTCTATTGTTGAGGCGCGTCAGGTGGCCGGATGGATGAAGGCCCGCGGCATCGCTCATGAGATCTTGAGCGTCACCGCGATGGCCCCGGCGTCAGGCGTGCAGCGCGCGGCCCGGGACTGGCGTCTGGCTGGCTTTGATCGATGGCGCCGCGACCATGGCGCCGGCGCGGTTCTGCTTGCCCATACCGCCGAGGATCAGGCCGAAACCCTTTGGCTACGGATAAGCGCCGATAGCGGCCCAGATGGCCTTGGCGCCATGCAGCTGCAAACCCGGGTCGCCGGACTGCCTATCGCGCGCCCTTTGCTGGCGATCTCCAAGCAACGCTTGATCGCAACCTGCCGGAGCCATGGACAGCCCTGGATCGAGGACCCAAGCAATAGAAACCCGGCGTTCGATCGCGTGCGGTTGCGTCGCTTGGCGCCGGCGCTGGGCCTTTCCGGCCTTGGAGCCGATACGGCACAACGTATCACCGCCAGCATGGCCACGGCGCGTCGGGCGATGGATCGGTTTTGCGCGATATTCATCCTTGATCATGGCGGCCTATCGCCCGCTGGCCTCGCCTGGTTCGATGGCGTGGCTTTCGCGGCCTTGCCGGCTACTTTTACCGATCTGTTGCTCTCAAGGTTGCTTTGGGCCATCGGCGGCGGCGCATTCCCAGCACGGCGCAAGCGGGTAGCGCGGCTGGGCGCAGCGCTTCGCGGCTCGTCCACGGTCCCGGCCCGGACCTTGGGCGGGTGTGTCATCTCTCGTTTGATCGATGGTCGTGTGGTGTTGTTTCGTGAGGCTGCGGCCTGCGCCAAGGCGGTGCGGCTGGAACCGGGCCGAAAAACCCGTTGGGACAATCGTTTTGAGGCCTGTTGGCGGGGCTCGGCACCGGTGAGTTTGGGCGCGTTAGGAGCCGAAGGATGGCGCTGGATGTTGCGCCATGCACCGGAATCTTGCGTGAACAGCGGTCTCACGGCGCTACCCTATGCAGCCAGATTGTCGCATCCGGCGATACGCGAACTTGACGGAACCGTTTCGGTCCCCCACTTTGTGATGGGCGACGGCATGCGCAGTACTGCGTCTGGTTGGCCCTTGGACATCGAATTTTATCCGGATGCCAATTGGATCGTGACGCTGGTCAAGTCGGTGGACGCGGATTAACGATCGGAAATTTGCCTGCGGGCGCTTTTGGTCGGTAGATACAAACGAATTTTCTGGATCGTTTCCGAGGGACCTCTGTGAACAATTTTGGCAAGAATCTGGCGCTTTGGATCATCATTGGCGTATTGCTGGTGGCGTTGTTCAATCTTTTCCAGAACACCACACCGCGCAGTGGCCATGCGAGCTTGGCGTTTTCCGACTTTCTTGGCGAGGTCGAGCGTGGCCGGGTCAGCGAGGTCACGATCCAAGGCAATACAATCCAAGGCCATTTCGGCGACGGTCGAGCGTTCTCGACTTATACGCCGAGCGATCCTGGACTGGTTGATCGCTTGCGGGCCGGCGGCGTGCGAATTTCGGCGGCCCCTCCGGAGGAGGGAATGTCCGGGCTGTTCGGCATCCTGATTTCCTGGTTCCCGATGCTGTTGTTCATCGGGGTCTGGATCTTCTTCATGCGCCAGATGCAGGGCGGCGGCGGCAAGGCCATGGGCTTTGGCAAGAGCAAGGCACGGCTTTTGACCGAGAAAGCGGGCCGGATCACCTTCGATGATGTCGCCGGTATCGACGAGGCGAAGACCGAACTTGAAGAGATCGTTGAGTTTCTCAAGGATCCGCAGAAATACCAGCGCCTTGGCGGCAAGATTCCTAAGGGTTGTTTGCTGGTTGGACCTCCGGGCACCGGCAAGACATTGCTGGCTCGTGCCATCGCCGGTGAGGCCAATGTGCCGTTCTTCACGATTTCCGGCTCCGATTTCGTCGAAATGTTCGTCGGCGTCGGAGCGTCTCGTGTGCGCGACATGTTCGAGCAGGGCAAGAAGAACGCACCTTGCATCATCTTCATCGACGAAATCGACGCGGTTGGCCGGCATCGTGGTGCCGGACTTGGCGGCGGCAATGATGAGCGCGAGCAGACGTTGAATCAGTTGCTGGTCGAGATGGATGGCTTCGAGGCGAATGAGGGAGTGATCCTGATCGCCGCCACCAACCGTCCCGACGTGCTTGACCCGGCACTGTTGCGGCCGGGCCGGTTCGACCGACAAGTAGTGGTGCCGAACCCGGATATCCTGGGCCGTGAGCGGATCCTCAAGGTGCATATGCGTAAGGTGCCGTTGGCTCCGGATGTCGAGCCCCGCACGATTGCCCGTGGCACCCCCGGGTTTTCCGGCGCTGATCTTGCCAATCTGGTCAATGAGGCGGCCTTGCTGGCTGCTCGCAAGGGTAAGCGGGTCGTCGCCATGAGCGAGTTCGAGGAAGCCAAGGATAAGGTCATGATGGGGGCCGAACGGCGCTCCATGGTGATGACCGACGAAGAGAAAAGGCTGACCGCCTATCACGAGGCCGGTCACGCCGTGGTGGCCATGCATTGTGAGGATTCCGATCCTATTCATAAAGCGACGATCATCCCTCGTGGGCGTGCCCTCGGCATGGTGATGCGGTTGCCGGAGGGGGACCGGATTTCGCTGTCCCGGGCGAAGATTTATGCCGATTTGCGTGTGGCCTGTGGTGGCCGGATCGCCGAAGAGATGATTTTCGGCGTCGATCGGATCACCACCGGTGCGTCATCCGACATCAAGATGGCCTCCGACATGTCCCGGCGTATGGTCACGGAATGGGGGATGAGCGACAAGCTCGGTTTCCTCGCCTATGGCGCCGATCAGCAGGAGGTCTTCCTCGGCCACTCGGTTACTCAGACGAAGAATGTCTCGGACGCTACCGCCAGAATTATCGACGAGGAGGTTCGCCGGATTGTCGACACCGCTTATGCGACGCGAATACGATCCTGAAGGAAAATGCGAACCAGCTTGAAGCCGTGGCACAAGGCCTGTTGGAATTCGAAACCCTGAGTGGGGACGAAATCAAGGCGCTGCTGAATGGCGAGACGATTGTCAGGAATAGCGGTGGCGACGAAACCCCGAAGGAAGGCGGCGGACGACGGACATCAGTGCCGACCGGCGGCTCGTCCGGCAAGCCACCCAGTGGCATGGAGCCAGATCCCCAGCCCGGTGACTGAACGCTTCCGGTGGCATTTTTCGGGTGGCATTGTTGAATGCGTGAAATCGAAATATTGGCCGCGCCCGGACGCGGCCTTTTCGTGCCCGGAGAGACCGGGGTCTATCTGCGTCCTCTCGATCTCGAACATGACGGCGCGGGCCGCGCGTATGTCGCGGGAGAAGCCGACCGCCTGTTGGGCGGTGGACCGCACCGATTTCAACGGGCTGAGGTGATCTTGCGATCGATCGACCGGATTGTCGCGTTTTCCGGACAGATCGATAACCTCAGGGATTGGGCCTTGGACGCTGGGTGCCAGGATCTGTTTGATGCGGCGATATTCAATCTGACGCGTCGTCACGCGATGCTCGCGGGAAAGTATTGGGAACGGCCCCTGGTCATGGGCATCGTTAACGTCACGGCGGACAGTTTTTCCGATGGCGTTGACCGCCGCGACCCTGCCGTCGCCGTGTCCCATGCGCATGCGCTGATCGCGGCTGGGGCCGACTTTATCGATATCGGTGGCGAGTCGACGCGCCCTGGATCGGCGGGAATCAGCCGGGCTGAGGAGATTGCGCGCGTGGTCCCGGTGATCGAGCAATCCGTCGGCTTTGGCGTGCCGATCAGTATCGATACCAGCAAGGCTGCGGTCATGGAGGCGGCGCTGTCCGCCGGCGCCTCGATCATCAACGACGTAACCGCTTTGACCGGCGATCCCGAGAGCCTGGGAGCGGCGGCGCGGGCCAAGGTGCCGGTGATGCTCATGCATATGCGCGAGGGTCCGCGTACAATGCAGGACGATCCGCAATACGATTGCGCACCGCTCGACGTCTTCGATTATTTGGCTGGGCGGATCGCCGCTTGCGAACGGGTCGGCATCGCCCCCGGCAGCTTGATCGTCGACCCCGGCATTGGTTTTGGGAAAAACGATCTGCACAACGCGTCGATCCTGGCCAGGATCGGCCTCCTGCATGGGCTTGGCGTGCCGGTCATGTTGGGAGCCTCCCGCAAGTCACTTATCGCCCGATTGAGTCTCGATGAGGCGCCCAACGACCGGCTTGGAGGGTCGCTGGCGCTTGCCCTTGGCGCGGTCGAGCAGGGGGTTCAAATATTGCGGGTTCATGACGTCGCGGAAACCCGCCAGGCTTTGACGCTGCGCCAGGCGGTGTTGGATGCGCGCTGAGGTGTTTCAGAAACCGTCAGGCCGGCGTTCGCGGACGGGACGCCGGACATTCGAATCAGGTATAGGTGAGTTGACCGGAACTGTTGCAGAACGACAATGACACGAAAGCTCTTTGGAACCGATGGCGTGCGCGGGACCGCGAATGCCGAGCCGATGACGGTGGAAACGGTGCTCAGGATCGCCATGGCCGCTGGTCATCACTTCTCGCCGGCATCTCGTAAGCATCGGGCCCTGGCGGTGATTGGCAAGGACACCCGGCTATCGGGCTATATGCTGGAACCGGCCATGGTCGCCGGCTTCACCTCGATCGGCATGGATGTGGTCCAGGTCGGCCCGATGCCGACCCCGGCGGTGGCGATGTTGACCCGCTCGCTGAGAGCGGATCTTGGCGTCATGCTGTCGGCGTCCCACAACCCCTATCAGGACAACGGTATCAAACTGTTTGGTCCCGACGGCTACAAGCTTTCCGATGAGATCGAAGCGGAGATCGAGGAATTGGTGGCCAGGGAAGGGGCGGTGGAGCGGGCGCCCGCCGACCGATTGGGCCGGGCTAGGCGATTGGATGACGCCCGCGGTCGCTACATCGAAATGGCCAAAAGCACCTTCCCCAAGGGATTGCGCTTAGACGGATTGAAGCTGGTGGTCGATTGCGCCAATGGCGCCGCCTATAATCTGGCGCCCAAGGTGCTTTATGAGCTTGGCGCCGAGGTGATCCCGATGGGGGTCAATCCGGACGGTTTCAATATAAACAAAGAGTGCGGCGCCACCGCACCCCAAGCGATGCAACAGGCCGTCGTCGTGCATGGCGCAGATGTCGGCATCGCGCTTGACGGTGACGCGGACCGGTTGATCCTGGTCGATGAAACCGGCGCCGTGGTCGATGGTGATCAGACCATGGGGTTGATCGCCACGTCATGGCACGGCGATGGCCGGCTCAAGGGCGGTGGGATCGTCAGTACCGTGATGTCCAATCTTGGGCTGCAGCGCTATATTGAGGGGCTCGGCCTCGAGTTGATCCGGACCGCCGTCGGTGACCGCTACGTCGTCGAGAGGATGCGCGCCGATGGCTATAACCTTGGCGGCGAGCAATCCGGCCACATCATCATGAGCGACCACGCTACCACCGGCGATGGGATCATCGCAGCGTTGCAGGTTCTGGCACTCTTGCTGCGTGCCGGCAAGCCGCTCAGCGAAGTCTCGCGGATCTTCGAGCCGCTGCCGCAATTGCTCCGTAATGTCCGGTTTTCTGGCACGCGGCCGTTGGAAGTGGCCTCGGTGCAGCAGGCAATCCAGGCCGGTCAGACCCGGCTTGCCGATACCGGCCGGGTGCTGATTCGCAAATCCGGGACCGAGCCGCTGATCCGGGTGATGGCCGAGGGTGAGAACGAGGCTCTGGTCGCTGAGGTGGTGAACGATATTGTCAGTGAGATCGAAAGGGTGGCGGGATCGTGAACAGGGATGCGGATGCGCCCACCCGGATGCATGGCCGGGTGCTGATTTGCGCCGGCTCGGATTCCGGCGGTGGTGCTGGAATTCAGGCTGATATCAAAGCCGTGACGGCCTTGTGCGGTTTCGCCTCGACGGCGCTGACGGCGTTGACGGCGCAGAATACCGAGGGCGTCCACGGTATCCACGAGGTGCCGTTGGCATTCGTCGCCCAGCAGATCCGCGTGGTGCTGTCTGATATTGGCGCCGATTGCGTGAAGACCGGCATGCTGCACAGTGAAGGCGTGATCCGCACCGTGGTGGAGGCCTTGGACGCTGCAGCGCCTGGGGTACCCTTGATCGTCGACCCGGTGATGGTGGCCAAGGGCGGGCACAAGCTGCTTGATCCGGCGGCGCTGGGGGCGCTCAAGGCGGAGATGCTACCCCGGGCCAGTCTGGTCACCCCGAACATCCCGGAAGCGACCTTGCTGACCGGCCTGGAGATCCGCGACGTCGATGACATGCGCCGGGCGGCTGACCTCTTGCTGAGGCTTGGCCCGGATGCGGTGTTGCTGAAGGGTGGGCACATGCAGGGTGATGAGCTGACCGATCTTTTGGCCACCCCCGACGGCGCCGAAGTTTTCACCAGCCGGCGGCTGACGACCCGTCACACCCACGGGACGGGTTGCAGCATGGCCTCGGCGATTGCCGCCGGGATCGCCCAGGGATTAGAACTGTCGGTGGCGGTCGCCAGGGCTCGGGGCTATGTCTACACGGCCATTCTCACCGCGCCCGGCTTTGGCAAGGGCCATGGGCCGCTCAATCATGCCCATACGGTGCGGGCCGGCGCATGAACCGGCCGCGCGTCGGTGGGCTGGGCCGTAGCGCCGGCCTGCTGACTTTGGCTCTGCTGGTGTTTCCATGTTCCGGATCAGGTGCAGAGCCAGGAAAATGTCGATCTTGAACTGGGGACTGCCGCCGCCGTGTCAGGCACTGTCGATCTCGAGGAAGACACCCTGCAGACGGGCAGGGATTGCCGCGGCATTCCGAGAATGCGCTATGTGTGGGACGCAATCGAGGCCTCGCAACCCCGAACGGCATTGCTGTCACCGTGGTGCTCTGGTCCAGGCTGGACGAGCAATATGCCGTGGAGGGCTGGCGGCGGATTGCCAACTCGGGCCGAAGCCGACGGTTTCGCGGCGGCGGTGGATGGCGAGCGGCGAAGCTCAAGCGGCAGCACCGCCATCGGCTCGGCGATCAGCTATGGTTTCAAGCGGGCGCGGATCCGTGGTAAGCGACTCGGGCTCCACGGAAGGGAGAAACGTCATGTCCGCCTATAGCGTAACCGCCGCCGAGTTCGAAGCCACGGCCGAGCAGGTGCACGCGATGATGCTGCCGACGCCGCAATACAACTGGCCGCTGCTTTCAGCGCGGGCCGGCGCCGAGGTCTGGGTCAAGCACGAGAACCAAACTCCGACGGGCGCCTTTAAGGTGCGTGGCGGTTTGATCTATGTCGATGACCTGCTGCGCCGGGAGCCGAACTGTGCCGGGGTGATCGCCGCGACCCGAGGCAATCACGGCCAAAGCGTCGCCTGTGCCGCGACCCGGCGCGGCCTGAAATCCACCGTTGTCGTGCCGCATGGTAATTCCCTTGAGAAGAATGCTGCGATGCAGGCCCAAGGGGCGGATATCATCATCTATGGCGCGGATTTCCAGGAATCCTTCGAATACGCTCAAGGTTTGGCGGCGGAGCGGCAACTACATCTTTTCGCCAGCTTCCATCCACTGTTGGTTCGCGGTGTCGGCACCTATGCCTGGGAATTGCTGTCTTCAGTGCCGGATCTTGACACTGTCTATGTGCCGATCGGCATGGGCTCGGGCATTTGCGGGGTCATTGCGGCCCGCGACGCGCTTGGCTTAAAGACCCGGGTGGTTGGCGTTGTCGCGGCGACCGCGCCGGCTTACGCGCTGTCTTTTGAGCGTCACGAAGCGGTCTCGACCAATTCCGGTGATACCATGGCCGACGGTGTCGCCTGCCGTGTTCCGGTCGCCGAGGCGCTGGAGCTGATTTGGGCCGGCGCCGATCGGGTGGTCACGGTCACCGATGACCAGATGAAGGCGGCGATCCGGCACTATTTTACCGACACCCACAACATTGCCGAAGGCGCCGGGGCGGCGCCGTTGGCCGCGTTGTTGAAGGAACGCGAGACGATGGCGGGAAAATCTGTCGGCTTGATCCTCAGTGGCGGTAATATCGACCGGATGGTGTATCAGGCCGTCCTGATGGAAGCCGACAGCCAGGAGGCACAGGCGTCATGACCGAGGAATTGTTCCGGGAAGATTCTTATCAGCGCCAATGCGACGCCTCGGTTATCGCGGTGAACGAGGATGGCATCGTGCTCGACCGAACCGTATTTTATCCCGAAGGTGGCGGTCAGCCCGGTGACTCCGGCACGCTCAAGTTCGCCGATGGCCGCGAAATCATTATCGCTAATACCCGCAAGGCCGACGAAGGGATTACCCA
>CALMRI010000055.1 GCA_937776645.1 uncultured Alphaproteobacteria bacterium
TGTTGGCTGGTCACGGGGCAACCCTATTGCAGTTTTCCGCCTATCTGAAACATATATGCCTCGACGTGATCTCGCGCGTCGAGGCTCCGCTCGCCAAACGTCGAAATAACCCTTGCTCCATAAGTTGGTCCTCGACACCACATCCATCCAGCGCCTTGCGAGCAGACGGGGCGGAGGGCTTGATGACCGACCGAACGGTCTCGGCCCCTTCGTGAAGCCGGCCGGATCGGAGAGCCCCTCACAGTTTTGGATGCACGCCTCGCGGAACAACCTGATGACGCGGTGCCTCTGGGGGAACGAGCCCTCTACCGATCAAGACTTGTTAAGTATCAGCGCCGTGACGGCCAAATCGACGCTGCTGTTGCTGTTCTGAAGGCCGCCGCTCGAGCCAACGATAGCAATGAGTACATTTAGATCATCCTGGGTGCCGCGCTGCGGGACACCGGGTGGACAAAAGATACTCAGGACGCGTTCACCCCCCTCAGGTTAACCAAGCGAACGTGATCGCGGAAGGGCTCAAAGCGTTGCAAGCGCGTGAAGGGCTCACAACCGGGCGCTGATCACGGCGTTGAGCCGATTATTGCGCGCCAAATCACCAGGCCTTGAACACCGGCCCGCAGATCGGTCATTGGCGACACCCGGATCTTTATCGGCGGAAGATTAAGCTGGATATGCTGTCCCGATTCTTCTGCGGCCACACCATTGGGCAGCTTTATCGCGGCCTTACCGGCCAACTCGACGAAAGTTGCTTCGAGACCGTGCTTATTTACCTTCCCCGCTCCAAACAAGATTTCGCGCGCGCATATCGATGGCCTGGCGAACCAGGTCGCGACATTGGCCTCTGACCTCGCGAGTCAACAACACCAACTGGGCGAGATTACACTAGCCCTAGGCCGCGATGAACCGCGCCGCTTAGCCCTAAGACTGGAAAATTGAGCGGCGGCCCCGCCGCCGCCACAGTATTCGGGGAACACCTAACAGAGGGTTCGCGCCCTCCGAACTTTGACCACCGAGCTTTCACCGACGCCTCAGGCCCGGAACCCGTTTCAACTACGGCTCTTCCGTGCAAAAATGGCCGCTTGACCAACAACCGCCGTCCGGCCAAGCCGGGCATCGCCCCCCCGCTCACCTCTTTTCGGCCAATGCCGTGACTGATCAAACCGTCAGCGAGATTTCAACCCTACGGCGTTACGTGGTGTTAGCGACGCTTACCTTCGTGACCATGCTCTATACGATGACGGTGATGATCGCCAATGTTGCATTGCCGAAGATGCAGGGCACGTTCGCCGCCACTGTTGACCAGATCGCCCTAGTGGTGACCTTCAACATTGTCGCCACCGCCATGGTCACACCGGCCTCGGGTTGGCTGGCCTCACGGTTCAGCCGGCGCAATCTGATGCTGTATTGCTCGATCGGCTTTACTTTCGCTTCGGTCTGCTGCGGTTTGGCACAGAACCTGGAACAATTGGTATTCTTTCGGATCCTGCAAGGCGGTTTCGGAGCGCCGTTGGTGCCAATCTGCATGGCAATGATCCTCGATATCTTCCCGCGAGAGGAGCACGGCACCGCGACGGCGTTTTTTGGAATGGGCGTTGTGTTCGGGCCCATCATCGGACCGACCATCGGTGGCTATCTGTCAGAGGAATTGGGCTGGCGCTGGGTATTCTTCCTACTGGTACCGTTTGGAATTTTGGCGATCACCTGCATCATTGTGGTGATCGACGACCGCCGTAAGGCGCCGGCAATACGGCTCGACTGGACTGGGTTAATTTCGCTATCACTGGCGATCGCATCGCTGCAGTTGATGCTCGACCGGGGCCAGAGGCTTGATTGGTTCGACTCGCCCGAAATCATCCTCGAGGCGATCCTCTCGGTGGGCGCTTTTTACATCTTCATCGTCCACACCTTCACCACCAAGACCCCGTTTTTCGACCTGCGCATCCTGCGCGACCGCAATTTTGCGCTGGGGATCATGATCACCTTCCTGTTCGGCGCCATCCTGTGGACGCCGATGATTCTGTATCCGCCGATGATGCAGGGCCTGCAGAACTATCCGGAGAATGAAGTCGGACTGTTCCTGGCGCTGCGCGGTCTTGGCACCCTCACCGCTTCAACCTTGCTGGTGTTCGTCAACAGACTGTTCGACCCCAGGTTGATCTTGTCGATCGGCTTTTTGCTGCAAGGCATCGCCGGCTGGTATATGGGCGCCTTCGATATCAACCTGTCAGCCTTCGATCTAGCCTGGACCAACGCGTTGGCCGGGTTCGGGGTCGGCTGCGTGTGGGTTCCTCTCACCTTGATCACCTTCTCGACTATCGACAAATCCAGGCTGAACGAAGCCAGCGCGTTCTTCCATTTAGTCCGCAATGTCGGCAGCTCGATCTCGATCTCCTTGACCATCGCCCTGGTCATCCAGTCATCATCAATAAGCTATGCCGATTTAACCGGCTTCGTGTCGATCTTTGGTGAAAGCAGCACGGTGATGAGCTTGAAAGGCACATCGATGCCGCAAACCACGCCAGAACTGATGCGGTTATCCGGTGAGATCGCCCGCCAGTCCCGGATGATCGGCTATATCAACGCATTTTATCTTTACGCCATCATCGCTTTTTCGGTGATCCCGCTGATCATGCTGGTGCGCATGCCCCAGCCCGAAAAACCCCTGCCTGCCTAAATCACCCTATCAGTTCGGCTGGCCCAGCGCTTTGAGAACCGCCCGACCCGCCAAGATCGATGCCGGCTCGTCCGCCGCCCGCAGCCGCCGGACGACTTCATCGGCCGCCGCCATCTGCTCGGCCCGAGCCTCCGGATCGTCCAGCAACCGGGTGATCGCCAGCCCCAATCCCTGCGGCGTGCATTCGCTCTGAATAAACAGCGGGAGGATCTGTCGTCCTAAGATCCGGTTGGTCAGTACCACCGAGTCTCGATTGATTAACAAATGCCCAATCGGCACCGAAAACGGATGAACTCGGTAGGCGACAACCGTCGGTACTCGGGCCAGCGATAGCTCCAGTGTAACGGTCCCCGAGGTGGCCAGCGCCACGTCGCTGGCGGCAAAGGCGTCGGCCTTGTAGGCAACATCGCGGATCACCGAGACCGGGACCGTCCAGTCGGCCACGCCGGCCTCCACCTGATCGGCAACCACCGACACCGTAGGGATCACCACATGCAGCTTGCCATAGCGCGCCGCCAGCCGCTTAACCGTCTCGCCAAACACCGGCAGCAGCCGCTTAACCTCGCCCGGGCGGGAGCCCGGAAGAACCGCCAGCACCATCGCGTCGCTGGCGATCCAGAACCGCTCGCGAAAGGCAGGGCCATTGCCGGCGGGCTGATCAATCGCCGGGTGGCCGATAAAACTGGTGGTCAGGCCATGCGGCTCGAAATACGGCGGTTCGAACGGGAACAGCACCAGCAGATGGTCAAGGAATCGCGCGATTACCTTGGCCCGGCCCGGCCGCCAGGCCCAGACCGTCGGCGCCACCATGTGGATCAACGGGATCGCCGCTCCGCCGTTGTCCCGGCATTTTCTCAAGCGGCGCGCTACCCGCATGGTGAACGCCTGTGAATCAATGGTGATCAACGTATCCGGCGCCTTGGCGATCACGTCCTTGACCGTTTCGCGCACCCGTCGGAGCAGACGCGGTGCGTGCGGTAAGATCTCGAACACGCCCATCACCGCCATCTCGGCGATCGGAAACAAGCTTTCCAGCCCCTCTTCGGCCATGCGCTCGCCGCCAACGCCGACGAACCGCGCCCGGCCGCCGGTCAACGCCCGTAATGCCCTAATCAGCCCGGCCCCCAACACATCACCCGATGCCTCGCCGGCGATGATGTAGAACAAAGGGTCACCATCAACCAGATCGGCAGGGGCGCTCATGCCGGGCCCGAAACATTGATGGCGACGACGAAAAAGCCCGCCTCGTCGGCAAGCCGGCGGACCTCATCGCTTTCCAGCAACAGGGTGGAGCCAGCCTCCATGGCAAGTCCGCGAAACCCGGCGGCGGCGGCGTGACGGATGGTCTCAGGCCCGATGGTCGGCATGTCGGCCCGGCGTTCCTGACCCGGCTTACTGATTTTGATGAGTACCGGAGCCGAGCCCTTCCGCATCAACGCGCCGGCCCGGCTAATCATCGCATCGGTGCCCTCGACAGCCTCGACAGCAAGGACCAAGCCTTCCTGAACGGCGGTGCTCTGGCCGACATCAACCGGCCCGAGACTCTGCAACACCTCGACCCCGCGTTTAATATCCGCCTTGGCGACCGCGTCCAGCTCAGGCCCCGCGACCCGCCCGCTCGGGGCCAGCACCCCGCCCAGTATTTGATCAATACCGATGACTCGAAAACCATCGCTTTCGATCTCCGCGACAACCGTCGAGAGTAACCCGTCATCACCAAAGATCTTCCGCCCGGCCCGAAAAATCAGCTCGGCGCCGCGGGTATCGAGATCAAGTGAGGACAGGGCCGGTCGCTTAATCGGCCCGGCTATGACCACATCTTCAACCTGGGCGGCGATCATCGCATCCATGGCGCCTTGGATCCGGCCAAGTTTGCCCCACGCATGATCGTGATCCCGCGTGGTTTGCGGATCGGTGACTCCTTCGAAGGCGATCACGAAAACCGCGCCGCCGCTGTTAACGTAGGTATCGGCAATCCGTTTTGGCAGTGGGCCGCTGCCGGCGATGATGCCAAGTTTCCGCATCGGCTTAGTCCGAATCGGTCCGGGGTTGGCAGATCGACCGGCTGGAATCGGCGCGAATGAAGTTAACGATCTCCATCACCGCCGCCTCGCCGCTCTCGGCCTCGGCCACCGCATCCAGTCTTTCCTGCAAGGTCCCCACCGGTCCGAACAGTGCTTTATAGGCTCGGCGCAATCCGTCGATCTGCTCACGGGTGAAGCCACGCCGCCGGATGCCGATGACATTGAGGCCCGCCAGGCGCGCCCGGTTTCCCTTCACTGACCCATAGGGAATGACGTCATGTTCCACCCCGGTCATCCCGCCCACGATGGCATGGTCACCGATCCGGGCGAATTGATGAACCGCCGAAAGTCCGCCTAGGATAGCGAATGTACCAACCGTGACATGCCCGGCCAAGGTCGCATTATTGGCCAGGATAACATTGTCGGCGACCTGGCAGTCATGGGCCACATGGGCTCCGACCATGAACAGGCAATCATCACCAACAGAGGTGACCATCCCGCCGCCCTCGGTCCCGGGGTTTATCGTGACGTGCTCGCGGATCATATTCCGGGCACCGATTACCAACCGGGACGGCTCGCCATGATATTTTAAATCCTGAGGTTGCAACCCGATCGAGGCAAAGGGAAAGATCTCCGTCCCCGCGCCGATCTTGGTCCGCCCACCGACCACCACATGGGGGTGGATATTCACCCCGTCGCCAAGCACCACCTCGCCGCCAATGACCGCATAGGCACCGATCTGCACGTCTTGGCCAAGGCGAGCACTCGGTTCGACCACCGCGGTCGGATGAATATCCACCTGTTTCGCCGGCCCCGACATCAGCTGTCCACAATCATCGCAGAAAAGATCGCCTCGGCGACCAGGCCGCCCTCGACATAAGCCTTGCCGGAAAACTTCCAGACCAGCCCGCGGTTGCGGAGTTTGTCGACGACCACCTCAAGCTGGTCGCCCGGCACCACCGGCTTACGAAACCTGGCACTGTCGATGGTCATGAAATAAACTAACTTGCCTTCCGCATCCTCACCCAGGGTCGCGACCACTAGAACGCCGGCGGTCTGCGCCATCGCTTCGATGATTAACACACCCGGCATCACCGGCCGGTTAGGGAAATGGCCATCGAAGTACGGTTCATTGACCGAAACGTTCTTGATGCCGATCGCCCGTTTATCGAATTCGAATGCGCGCACCCGATCGATCATCAAAAACGGATACCGGTGTGGTATCAACTCCATGATACGGCCGATATCAATCTCCGCGATAACCGGTGTCGCGTGCTCGTTCTCGGTATCAGTCATCCACCCGCATCCTCGTTAACACCCATCCTGGCCCTGCTCCCAGGGCGCCGTCCCAACGCTTTCACAGCCGCCACCTGACGGCGATAGTCCCGGATCGGCACGGTCGGCGAGCCACCCATACGCTGGCCATCCGCGATGCTTTTGTTCACGCCAGATTGTGCAGCCACCTGCACACCATTGCCAATTGTAAGATGCCCCGCGACACCGACCTGCCCGGCCAGGACGACATAATCGCCCAATTTACTGCTGCCGGCGATGCCGACCTGGGCGACGATTATGCAGCCCTTACCGATCACCACGTTGTGCCCGATCTGAACCAGGTTGTCGATCATCGTGCCGCGCCCGATCGTCGTATCCGGTCCGGCGCCACGATCGATTGTCGTGTTCGCCCCGACCTCGACATCGGCGGCGATGATCACCCGCCCAAGCTGCGGCACCTTTATCGGCCCGAAAGCGTCCACCTCGAAACCAAAACCCGGTTGGCCAATGCGCGCGCCGGGATAAATCAGGCAACGGGCGCCGATTTCACAATGCGATAACGAGGCATTGGCGCCGATCTGGGTCGCAGCGCCCAGTGATACCGCCTTACCTATGACGACATTAGGGCCGATCCAGCATCCCTCGTCGATTACCACATTTTCGCCGATCACCACCCCTGCCTCGATCCGACAATCAGCGCCAACCCGTGCTGAAGCGGCAATGACCGCGCTGGCATGGATTTCCGACCGAACAACGTCATCGGGATGGAAAACCCTCGAAATACGCGCAAAACTTCGCCTCGGTCGATCCGTCAGCAGCAAGACTATGTTGCCGGGAGCCCGCGTCGCCAGATCCTCGGAAATGAAGCAGGCCGTGGCTCCCGTTTTGGCCAAAGCAGCGAGGTAACGCCGGTTTTCAAGAAAGCTGATGTCGCCACTAATGGCGGATTCCAGAGCCGCAATTTCGTTAATCATCAGCCCTGGGTCAGGGCAGTTTCTGAGTTGCGACCCCGTCCTCTCAGCGATATCCGCGAGACTGAACGGCCCAGAATATTCGAAAAAGCGCCGGTCAGCCATTAAGCCACCCCGTCAATTTTTCTTCGCCAGCTCGAACACGACCTCGACCTTGGAAACCTTCTTGTTCATGCGCTTCAAAGCTTCTTGAGAGATCTCCAGTTTCTTTACCGCAATGACGATCGAACTGCGGAACAAGACGATCCCGGCTCCGGTCTCCTCAGCCAACTCGGCGACGACGCGGACCAGCTCTTTTCGAACTACGTCCATCGCCGTGTCGAACGCCCGTTTAAGCTGTTGGTTGCTGGCCCGCGCCTCGATCTGCGCTTGGCGTGCCCTATTTTTCAGCTCCCGCGCTCGCTGCCCAAAAGCATCAGCCGTGATGATTAGCCGTTGTTTTGCCAGGGCCTGCTGCTCCTTGCGCAATTGCTTTTCTATTTGCGCGAATTTCTCACGAAACACCTCGCGTCGGGCATCCACCGTCTTACGAATACTCAGGGCCGCGTCGGTTTTGGATAAAACATTCCGAAAATCGACGACCGCGACGGCCACCGGCTCAAGCTTTGGGATCACCTCCGCCCATGCCGGCACAGCGGCGCATACAATGACCGCACCAACCAGGGCCACCGTCGCCAACCGCTGACGTAAACCTGACATCCATTCGGTGATGGTCAGGGTCCTAGAACCGCGTACCGAAACTGAAACGCACCATATCGGTTTCATCCTTGTCCTCTTTCAGCAGCACCTTGGTGAAATCGATCCGGATCAAGCCAAGCACCGTCGACCATCCAAGGCCGGCGCCAGCGGCCACCCGTATCGAACTGGAGTCGAATATATCCGACCCACTGCTATCGATATTCCACAAACTGCCGATATCGGTGAATATCGAGCCTTCTAAGCCAAGGTCCTGCGGCATGCCAAGGGGAAAACTCAGCTCCGCCGTCCCAATATAAAAAGTATTTCCGCCCAGCGCGTCCGAGGTCGTTATGTCGCGAGGACCCAGTCCGGATTCCGAAAAACCGCGGAATTCCAGCCCGCCCTTGAAGAAACGATCCCCGATCCCTACGTCCTGACCGATGCCGACAACATGCCCAGCTACTCCACGAAAGCTCAGGACCTTGTCCTCGAGAATCGATAGGTAATAGCTGCTTTTGACCTTCCCTCGCAGCAGCCGACTGTCACCGCCGATACCGGCGAGATCGGTGGTCAAGCTGATCTTGTAACCCTCGGTCGGGTTCGCCTTATTGTCGCGTTTGTCCCAGGTTAGGGTTTGGCTTATCTGAGAAACCGTGGCCTCGCCTTCCTGCTCGCGAATAAACCGCGATGCTTCCGACTTCACATTGAGGATCTCGGTTCGTTTCAGCTGATAGCGGAGGTTCTGGCGCAGATCCGGCGCTAAGTTATAGCCAAGCCGCAGCACGCCACCGGCCTTGCGCTCGTCGAACGAACTGTCGCTCTGTCGGTCCCGTGTCACCTGAAACAGATCAACGCCCGCCGCGACATCCCGGTTCAAAAAATACGGCTCGGTAAAGCTAATATCATATTCCTGACGCTTGGCAGAGCCCTCAACCTTAAAGCTTAGATTCTGGCCCCGCCCAAGGAGGTTGCGCTCGCGGATTCCGATGTTGGCGAGTGGACCGTCCAGGGACGAGAAGCCGGCGCCGAGAGACACCTGACCGGTCGATTGCTCCTCTACGGCCACATTGATGACGGTTTTGTCCGGGCTGCTGCCTTCAATATTCTTCACCTTGGCCGTCTTGAAAAAGTTCAAATTCTGGATCCTCCGGCGCGACCTCCGAAGTTTCGAGGTATTGAAAGCGTCACCCTCGACCAGTTGAAATTCCCGCCGGATAACCTCGTCCAAGGTCCGCACGTTACCTTCAATTTCAATCCGCTCCACATGCACCCGAGCGCCTTGGGCGACTTGAAATGTCACGTCGACCGCACGTTCCTCACGCCGTAGGTTGACCTTTGGGCGGATATTAACGAACGCATAGCCGAGCGTACCCAACTCATCGGTCAGTGCGTTGATCGTCGAATCGACATCATTGGCGTCGTACCAGGTGCCGTCGACCATGGTGATCAACGCACGCAACCCTTCCTTGTCGACCCGCTTGAAATTTACATCGAGGTCGATTTTGCCAACCTTGTAGCGCTCCCCTTCCCCAATCGTGAAGGTAACAACGAAATCCTCCCCACCCGGCGTCAGCTCAGCGACCGCTGAAAGCACTTTGAAATCCGCATAACCGTTTTTCAAATAGAACCGGCGCAGCAATTCCCGATCATAACTGAGCCGGTCCGGGTCATAAGTGTCGGACGTCGTCAGAAAACGCCAGAACGCATACTCCTTGGTCTCGACGATATCCTTCAGATCGGAGTCCGAGAACTTGCGATTGCCGATAAATGACAGGCTCCGAATCCGACTTAGCGGCCCCTCGTCAACTTCGAAAACCAGGTCGACTCGGTTTTGCTCAAGCTGAATGACCTTCGGTTGCACCTCGGTCGCAAAACGACCGCTCAGGCGATAGACGTCCAGAATCCGTTGCACGTCCTGCTGCACCTTGGTACGGGTGAACACCAGCCGCGGCCGCAGCTGGATCTTGCTCTCAAGAGCTTCGCTCTCGATCCGCTTGTTGCCCTCGAAGGCAACTCGATTGATCACCGGGTTTTCCACGATTGCGACCACCAGCGTACCGCCCTCCCCACGCATGGTCACATCGGCGAAAAGTCCGGTGGCGAACAGCCTTTTCAAGGATTGATCAAGACGCTCCGGATTGAACTCATCGCCTGGCGCAACCAGCAAATACGACTGGACCGTCTGCGGATCGATACGTTGGCTTCCGGTTACGACGATCTCATCAATTCGAGCCGTCTGTGCCGATGCCTGCTTCAGGCCCCATCCGGCGCCCTGCGGCACGTCGCCGAGCCCGACCAGCACAAGGGCCACCATGAAGAGCAACCGCGCCGCGCCAACAGGCACCCAGCGACAATCGCGCGCGAAATCCGCTAAAGCCATATCCCGCGTCACGTCCCTAGCTGAACAAGGAGCCAAAAAAATCAACTACCCGGAGTTGAACGATATCGTTCCAGGTCACAAAAACCATCAAGCCAATGACCAAGCTTAACCCCGCCATCGACGCCCATTCCTGAATACGCTCACCAAGCGGACGGCCGCGAATGGCCTCGGCTAGATAGAACAACAAATGGCCGCCGTCCAGAACAGGGATTGGAAACAAGTTGATCAGGCCGAGGTTGATCGACAATAGAGCGGTGAACCAAATCGTGCTGACCAACCCGGCCTCTGCAACGGTGCCGGAAAGTTGGGCGATACGCAACGGCCCGCCCAATTCATCGGTCTTGCGAGCCCCGATAATCATCTGGCCAACAGCCTGCAGCGTCTGGCGCGTCAAAGACCAAGTCTCGACCATCGCCAGCCAAACCGCGGTGAACGGGTCGTGCTTGACCATTTCGCCGGCATGACCACGCACCCCCAAACGGCCAAAGGTGGCGACCTTCCCGAAAGCATCGGTCCCTTCAGCGGCGGTCGGCGTAACCACCACGTTGACCAACCGTCGGTCACGCTTGATTACGAATTCAAGCGGAACGCCTGGACTGGATCGTACGATGCGGCGCAGCTGGTCGAACTCGGAGATTTCTGTCTCACCTATTTGAATGATCCGGTCGTCGGGCAACAGTCCGGCCGACTCGGCGGCGCTGGCCGCTGTCACTTCGGCGATGACCGGCAGCGCGTGGCGCTGGCCGACAATGGTGTAAAGCCCAGCCAGCAGAACGATGGCGAAGAGAAAGTTCGCGATTGGTCCGGCGGCGACGATGGCCGTGCGCTGACCCAATCTTTTGTGATGGAACGACGCCGAACGATCATCGGCGTTCATCGCCTCGAGACCAATGCCCCTGGAACTGGTTGGATCGGCATCGCCGAACATCTTAACGTAGCCGCCCAGCGGCACAGCGGAAAACCTCCAGCGGGTGCCCGCCCGATCGTTCCAACCGAACAATTCCGGCCCGAAGCCGATTGAGAACACCTCGATCCGCACGCCGTTGCGGCGCGCGACCAAGTAGTGTCCCATTTCATGGACGAACACCAACGCCGTCAAAATCACCAAGAACGGCAGCAGGTTGTCCTTAAGAATGATCAGTAGGTCCATGGATGCCAGATCCTGTTACGCTCCCTCGGGTTGTTTAGAGGGATGCTGCCGCGAAGGCAATCGTGTCCTGCCCGTTAGAGTCACGAATCGGCGTTGCCTCATCCAGCATCGTCTGCGTCGCCCGGCGCGCCGCTGCATCAAACTCCAACACTTCGGCGATCGTTCCCGGCGCGCGCATGGGAGCAGATTCCAGCATCCGCTCGACAACCCGAACGATATCCGTGAAGCCAATTTCCCCCGCCAGGAAGCGGGCAACAGCGACTTCGTTAGCCGCGTTCATAATCAGCGCCGCCGCACCACCGGCGCGGAGCACCTCACGCGCCAATCGCAGAGCCGGAAACCTTAGTGGATCAGGTTCCTCGAAGGTCAGGCTAGCAATCTCCGAGAGGTTCATCGCCCGCCCCTCGACGGCCATCCGGTTCGGCCAGGCCAGAACATGCGCGATTGGCGTCGCCATATCAGGCGTTCCCAGCTGCGCCAAGACCGAACCATCACGGTAGGCCACCAGGCTGTGGACTATCGACTGAGGGTGGACCAAAACGTCGATCCGGTCCTCAGGCATCGCGAACAGGTGATGCGCCTCGATTATCTCCAGCCCTTTGTTCATCATCGTCGCTGAATCGATCGAAATCTTTTGGCCCATAACCCAGTTCGGATGCGCAAGCGCTTGTGCCGGTTTCTTGGCCCCCATCTCCATGAAACTGAGCTCGCGGAACGGACCGCCGGACGCCGTCAGAATGATACGGTCAATCTGCGGACGGTTGCGCTCCTCAAAAACCTGAAAGATCGCATTGTGCTCGGAATCGGCCGGCAGTAGCGTCGCCCCGGCCCGAGCGACCTCTTCCAGCATGACCGCACCGGCGGATACCAGGCATTCCTTGTTTGCAAAGGCAACCACCGCACCTCGCCTCACCGCCTCGATCGTCGGCGGCAGACCGGCGACACCGACAATTCCCGCCATCACCCATTCAGCCGGCCGCCTAGCCGCCTCGGTCAAAGCCTGCGGGCCGGCCGCAACCTCAATCGGTAAATCCGCCAATGCTGCTTTCAATGATTGATAGTGCCGGGCATCGGCGATCGCCACGAAGCCAGGCCGTAGCCGGCGCGCCTGATCCGCCAGCAGCGTCCAGTTACCGCCGCCGGTCAGCGCCTGAACATGGAATCGCTCGGGATCACTCTCCAGCAGTTGAAGTGTCGTACAGCCAACCGAACCGGTCGAACCGAGCACCGTAACGGTCTTCATCGCTGCTGCCGCCATTTCTTCCAATGTCCCCGGCCTCATCCCGACTGTTCGGGTCAAGAATCCCAGGTTACCACAAAAGCGGTGTTTGTCCTGAAACCAAGACGACGATCGAGGTGACCAAGATCACAATCAAATGTCCGTCCAACCGGTCCAACACACCGCCATGCCCCGGAATCAGTCCGCCGGAGTCCTTGACCCCGAACTTTCGCTTGAGCAGGGATTCCAGAAGATCACCGATCTGCGCCATGATGGCGACCAGAGCACCAAGCCCTGCAAGCATCATCGAACCTGCGTCGGTGATCACAATGCCGCCGACCCAACCGACGCCGGCGCTTGCCAACATTCCCCCGATCAGGCCAGCCCAGGTCTTGTTCGGGCTGATCCGCGGCGCCAACCGGGCGCCACCGATCTTCTTTCCCGCGATATAAGCTCCAATATCAGTGGCCACGACAGCTGATATCAACCAAGCCACCAATGCCAGCCCAAGCGGTTCGCCGGCGCGCAGCCACAACGCGGCAAGACAAGGCACGGACGTCGCCACGCAGCCGGCGATGATCCAGCCCCGGCGACGCTCCCCCCGCACGACCGTCCCCACCATCACTACCGCCAAAGACGCCAAAGCCAGATAGGCAACCACCGACGGCGAGGCCAGTGCCCATGCACCAACCACGGCGGCACATCCCGCCGCCGCCAAACCGGCGACCATTCGATTGTCGTTCTGGCTGACGATACGCGTCCATTCCCAGGCCATACAGCCGGCGATCAAGGCCACCAAGCCGGCGAAATACAAGCCACCCAGCACCAGAAGAACCGCTGCTGGCGGAAAAATAACCAAGGACGACAGAATGCGAAGCGCGAGATTTCTCGGCAATCCCAAAATCAGACCACCCGGTGAAGAGACTGCCGAATCACCGTCGACCATGCCTAGACCGTTGAGCCATAACGGCGTTTACGACGGCTGAACTCAGCAATCGCGTCGCCAAGCTGATCGCGGGAAAAGTCAGGCCAGAGCACATCAACGAAGACAAACTCTGAATAGGCGCACTCCCAAAGCATAAAATTCGATATCCGCTTCTCGCCCGACGTTCGGATCAGCAAGTCAGGGTCCGGAATTCCCACCGTCTCCAACTGCGACTGAAACAAATCCTCGCTAATCATTTCCGGATCCAGGGCCCCGAAACGGGCTTGCTCGGCCAGTCGGCGAGCCGCCAAAGTGATCGCTCGGCGCCCCCCATAACTCAACGCCAGAGTGAGATTCAGAGTCACATTGTTTCTGGTTAACTTTTCGGATTGCTCGATCAGCGAAACAATGTCGCCGTCCAACCGCTCGCGCTCTCCAATTACCCGGACCCGCACCCCCTGGGCATGCAATTCGGTAATTTCCTTGGAAAGATATCGGCGCAACAGCCCCATGAGATCCAAAACCTCACCCATCGGGCGGTTCCAATTCTCCGAGGAAAACCCAAACAAGGTGAGATATTCGACACCAAAATCTATCGCATTTTCGACCGTCTTGCGGACGGTTTCGGCGCCATAATTATGCCCGATCGCACGTGGCAATCCACGAGCTCTCGCCCAGCGCCCGTTTCCGTCCATAATAATCGCGACGTGACGGGGAACCGTCGGCGATCCATGTGCGATTTGCGAATCCATGTATCAGACTTGCATGATCTCCAGTTCTTTAGCGCTGAACGTCTCATCGATCTTACCTACATGCGCATCAGTCAGGGATTGAATTTCTTCTTCGTAGACATGGCGATCGTCTTGGCTGATTTCGCCGTCCTTCTCCATCTTCTTTAACGCATCCATGCCGTCACGGCGCACATTGCGCACCGCGATGCGTGCGCCTTCGGCATATTTTGCCGCGATCTTGGAGAGTTCCCTGCGCCGTTCCTCGCTTAAGTCCGGAAGGGGAATGCGCAACAACTGGCCATCGACCTGAGGGTTAAGACCGAGATCAGATTCCCGGATCGCCTTTTCGGTAGCCTTGGCATTACCCTTGTCCCAGACCTGAACCGCCAACATCCTGGGCTCCGGGATGCTGATCGTGGCGACCTGGTTGATCGGCATCGACGCACCGTAGGCATCCACCATGATCGACTCCAAAAGTTGAGTCGAGGCGCGACCCGTCCGCAATCCCATGAATTCCTTGCGCAGCACGACAATCGCGCCATCCATCCGGCGTTCTATGTCATCTAAGTTCGGGTCAGCCATCCGACGCCTCTTCGGTGATGATCGTAAATCGACCGCCTCCGCGAATAACCTCTGCGAAAGCACCAGTATTGTGTATCGAAAACACCAAAATCGGAATGCCGTTCTCGCGCGCCAACGAGATCGCTGAGGCATCCATGACCTTGAGGTCCCGCGAAAGAACATCCATGTAGCTCAAGCGATCGAAACGCATGGCATTGGGAACCACCGCCGGATCCGCGTCATAGACCCCATCGACCTTCGTCGCCTTCAACAATGCGTCACAGCCCATCTCAGTCGCCCGCAAAGCCGCTGCCGTATCGGTGGTGAAGAAGGGATTGCCCGTACCGGCGGCGAAAATCACCACCCGCTTCTTTTCCATGTGCCGCACCGCGCGACGGCGAATATAGGGTTCACAAACCGCCGAAATCGGGAGTGCCGACTGCACCCGGGTCTGAATTCCCAGGCCCTCGAGCGCACTTTGCATGGCCAGCGCATTCATCACCGTGGCCAGCATACCCATATAGTCCGCCGTGGCCCGCTCCATGCCGCCAGCCGCGACCGACACGCCGCGAAAGATGTTACCGCCGCCGATAACAACACAAACCTCGACGCCGGCCGCGACGACCGACGCGATTTCATCGGCGACCCGGGCTACCACTTCGGGATCCAATCCGAACCCCTGACTGCCCATCAACGCTTCGCCGGATATTTTCAGCAGGACCCGCCGATACCCCGGGTCGGGACGCCTAGAATCTGGAGCCCCGGGGTTAGCACTCATGGGGTCGGTTTGGTTCTCTTCCGTCACGCCGACTCCTCTATTCTGTCTCCGATGGCTTTATTGAATAGTCTAGGCGATCAATCTCCAAGCTGCGCCGCGACCTCGGCGGCGAAGTCCTTTTCCTCGCGCTCGATACCCTCACCGAGGGTGAAACGCTCGAAACCGACTAACTCGATCGGTGCGCCAGCTTGCGTGGCGGCATTTTCGATGACCGTGGCAACCTTGGTCTCGTTATCGACCACGAATGTCTGCTCCAGCAGGACGACTTCCTGATAGAATTTACGCAAACGGCCTTCGACCATCTTTTCGATGATGTTGTCGGGGCGGCCCGTCGCCTTGGCCTGATCGGTCAGGATGGTCTTCTCGCGCTCAACCGTCGCCGGGTCGAGATCGGCAACGCTCATGCTCTGCGGCGCGGTGGCGGCCACATGCATCGCCAATTGCTTACCGAGTCTCTCAAGGACAGCCGCTTCGGCGTTGGACTTAAGCGCCACGAGCACGCCGATCTTGCCGATTCCTGGCACAACAGCGTTATGCATATAAGGCACCACGACCCCGCCTTCGACATCAAGGCGGATCGCACGGCGCAACGACATGTTCTCGCCAATGGTGGCGATGTTATGGAACAGCTGCTCCTCGACAGTCCGATCGGTACCGGGGAAAGGTTTGGCCTTCATTGCTTCCAAGTCGTTCCCGGTTTCGAGCGCCATGGAGGCGAGGTTCGCCGCAAAACCTTGAAATTCTTCATTGCGAGCGACGAAATCGGTTTCGGAGTTCACTTCGACCATCGCGCCTGAACCGTCCGATGTCACCACGGCTACCACGCCCTCGGCGGCAACTCGGCCGGCTTTCTTAGCAGCGGCGGAAAGGCCGTTCTTGCGCAGCCAGTCTACCGCTTCCTCGATATCACCTTCAGTTTCACCAAGTGCTTTCTTGCAGTCCATCATGCCCGCACCGGTCTTCTCGCGCAGGGCCTTCACCATCTGTGCTGTAACAGCAGCCATCGTATCCCTCGTTTTTTCTCAGCGCACCGGCAGGTCCGGCGCGGCAGGTCCACGAACCGAGGTCACGGCTCGGCTCTTCCTATAAAGCGGCGGCGGCTTGATCCAGCCGCCGTCCAATTTAGGTCGGCGTGCTCTCGCTCGCCTTATCGTCCCCAACCGGGGTCGCTGCTTCGGCGGGAGCCGCTTCCACAGGGGCAGCAACTCTGCGCGGGAGCAGAACTGCTTCAACGGGGCAGCAACTGCTGCAGCGCGGAGCAGAAACTGCTTCAACAGGGGCAGCAACTACTGCAGCTGGCAGGAGCAGAAACTGCTTCAACAGGGGCAGCAACTCTGCGCGGCGAGCAGCAACTGCTTCAACGGGGCAGCAACTGCGCCAGGAGCAGAAACTGCTTCAACAGGGGCAGCAACTACTGCAGCGGCAGGAGCAGAAACTGCTTCAACAGGGAGCAGCAACTAGCTTCGACGGGGCAGCAACTGCGCGGCAGGAGCAGAAACTGCTTCAACAGGGGCAGCTGGCTCGATTATTTCCAGTGCCGGCTCAATCGGCAGCTCCGCCGATGCGCCAATATCCGCGCCCGTAGCGACCATCTCGGCCTGCAGACCGGTCAGCACCGCATTGCCGATCAGATCGCAATAAAGCGCGATCGCCCGCATCGCATCGTCGTTCCCAGGGACCGGGTATTCGATGCCGTCGGGATTGCTATTACTATCAAGGACAGCAACGACGGGTATGCCAAGCTTGTTCGCTTCCTGGATCGCCAACTGCTCTTTGTTGGTGTCGATGACGAACAGGATGTCCGGCAGCCCGCCCATCTCCTTAATGCCACCCAAAGCACGCTCAAGCTTGTCGCGTTCGCGCGTCAGATTCAGCAATTCTTTTTTGGTCAACCCCTCGGTCTCGCCGCCCAACTGCTCGTCCAGATCCTTCAAACGCTTGATCGAGTTGGAAATCGTCTTCCAGTTAGTCAGCATACCGCCAAGCCAACGATGATTGACGAAATACTGGCCGGTCTTGCGGGCCGTATCAGCGATGTTCTCCGCCGCCTGCCGCTTGGTCCCCACCATCAACACGCGACCACCGGAAGCGGTAACCTCGCGCACGGCATTCAACGCCCGGTGCAACAGCGGCACCGACTGGCGTAGGTCAATGATGTGGGTGTTATTGCGCTCCCCGTAAATATACGGGCTCATCTTCGGGTTCCAGCGTCGGGTGTGGTGGCCGAAATGAACACCGGCCTCAAGCAGCTGGCGCATAGTGAACGACATCTCAACAGACATTCTTTACTTCTCCGGTTATGCCTCCACGAGCGCCGCCCTTCGCACCTGCGTTGGGCACCGGAGCGCGGGCATCCAAGGTTCTGGACGTCGGCGCATGCTCGTGTGCGTGATTTACGGGCGGTAGATACTGCCGGGCCCGCTTGAATGCAAGGGCAGAGTTGGCATTATTCCGCCGCCGGCGACCCTTGCCCGCCTTTCCCAGCCTCGACGACGCCGACCACGGCGTCGCGACCAACCAGGGAAACCAACGCCTCCTCGCTCAATCCATCCGTTCCCGCTGGTTGCATGGGCAACACCATGTAGCGCATATCGGCGGTCGAATCGTGCACCCGCACTTCCCGATTGGCGCTGATCTCGGTGCCAAATTCCCGCAATAC
>CALMRI010000056.1 GCA_937776645.1 uncultured Alphaproteobacteria bacterium
GGAAGCCATCTGCTCGACCATATTGGTCCCAGGCCAACGGTCCTTAGTTTCGGATTGGATAAGCGAAGCCCCGACCTTCGCATTAAAGGCCGCGGCGTCAAAAATCACAGCATCAAATGGCTTAACGTTTCTCGTTCAGCCACGCCCCTCGCGTGACACCCTGGCCGATCCGGAAGGCCATTTGTTCGAGCGCTATGGAGCGACTGAGGGCTGCTGTTATCTCATTCGCCCCGACGGGCATGTCGCCGGCCGCTGGCGGACTTATGACACTGGCATTATCGACACCGCCCTCCAACGCATGTTCGCGGCTCGATCCGAGGAGACAACGCCATGAACATCCCCTCTTCCCTGCCATTCGAGGACCTGGAGCGGGTCTACACTCTCCTGGCCGAAACAATTGACGGGGTCGGGCCCGAGCGCAAGGTTTTGTTTCTGTCTAAGTTAGCTCTGGTACTGGCCCAGGAGTTGGGAGATTTCGCAAAGGTAGCTCTAGCTATCGACACCGCTCGGCAGGATCTTGACTGAGAGCTGCCCGGAAGCGAAGTAATTACCCCGTTTTCACGCGGACGGATGTCCAGTCAAACCCCACCCGCGTTCCTAACGCCCCACCTACCTGACGGCGACCTCAGGACCTACGCCTGAGCAGATTCATTTTACCCAATGGGTGAGAAAAAGAAGCCGTATGCGGTTATTCATCACCACTCGCGCCGTCGAACGGCCTCAAGATGGCCCTGCCATCCGCCAGACCGACGGGTGAGATTCCCCCGGACAACACTGCACCTGAGACTGAGAGAACATTACGATTAATCATGGCCCCGCAAAGAGCCATCGCAATGGCGCTTAACCACTGTCAGCCATTGAATTAAACCGCTGACCGGCGGATGATACCAAGCAATAAGGAGAAGAGCACAATGACCGGTTTCAAGGAATATGGCGACCACGACGCGGTTGGCCTGGCGAAATTGATCCGCGAGCGCCAGGTTTCCGAAACTGAGGTGCTCGATGAAGCGCTACAGCGGATGCGGAAGGTGCAGCCGAAACTGAACGCGATCACCTTCGACATGGAGGCCTTCGCGCGCCAGTCAATCGCTGACGGCCTGCCGGACGGACCTTTTCGGGGCGTCCCGTTCATGCTCAAGGATCTGCACGTCCTGTACAAAGGCGCGCCGACCCACAACGGCTCGAACTTTTACCAGGACTTCATCGCCGAGCACGACACCGAGATCGTCAGCCGCTTCAACAAAGCCGGGCTCGTCACCATCGCCAAGACCAACACGCCAGAATTTGGGATGTGCGCCTCAACCGAGCCGGCAAGCCACGGCCCGGCACCTAACCCCTGGGATCTGGAGCGAACCGGCGGCGGCTCAAGCGGTGGCTCGGCAACCTCGGTGGCTGCCGGTGTGCTCCCGGCAGCACATGCGACCGATGGCGGCGGCTCAATCCGGATCCCGGCGTCGTGCTGTGGTTTGGTCGGTCTGAAGACCACCCGGGGACGTAATCCCACAGGCCCGGACGCCCTGGACAGCATTCAGAGTGTCGGGCATGTGGTCTCCCGCAGCCTGCGCGACACCGCTCATCTGCTCGATTGCACCGCCGGACCGGAATTCGGCGCGCCGAATCCGGCCTTGCCGGATAGCGGGCCTTTCGGGGACGAACTGGAAAAGGCACCTGGACAGCTCCGGGTCGCTCTATCGAAACGGGTGATGACCGGCGACACCCTTGACCCGGCCTGCGCTGAGGCCGTCGACAAGACCGCACGGCTGCTGGAAAGCCTCGGCCATATCGTCACCGAAGCCGACCCGGCTCTCGATCTCGATTTCGTCGCCGAATTTTGGCGGATGAATGCCTCGGTTGGTGCCCATGTCGTGTTATCGCGCCGAGAGGCCCAACTGAGCCGAAAACTTACTCAAGACGATGTGGAGCCGGTGACCTGGGCCGCCTACCATGCTGGCGCCAAGGTTTCCGCGGTGGCGTTTTCCAAAGCCATCCAGGAGGTCCAGCTGATGGGTCGCAAGCTTGCGACGTTTCACCTGGATTATGACCTGTTACTGACCCCAACCCTGGCCCAACGCCCGGTTAAGCTCGGCCATCTGTCGATGGTGGTCGACGATGTCGACGCCTATTGGACGCGGTTGTTCCGGTTCATTCCGTTTACCCCGCAACAAAATCTGTCCGGCCAACCAGCGATCTCGCTGCCGCTGCATTGGACCGATGACGGCCTGCCAATCGGTGTCCAATTCGCCGGTCGGTTCGGCGACGAAGCGACGTTGCTAAGGCTCGCCGCACAACTGGAGCAAGCCGCTCCCTGGACGCACCGGATCGCACCGGTTCACGCGGGGTAATATGCCGGATTCATCTCTCCCAAACGCCTCGATCGTACGCTGGCGCGACGCGGGGCCGGACCGGATTAATGGGCCGGACAGCTACGGCCCACGGCTACCGGATGCGGCGATGCGTCTGTCGGCACTGGCCGCCAGGGTGCGGGCGGATCTTTACGCCTTGCGCCATCCCGAAGCCGATTGGATGCCGACACGCCTTGGTCCCGACGACGCGGCGATGCTTGATGTATTAGTGGTTGGCGCCGGCCAGGGCGGCCTCAGTATTGCCGCGCATCTGCTGCGGGAGCGGGTAAGCAACATTCTGGTGGTCGACAAGGAACCGGTAGGCAACGAGGGGATCTGGAACAGCCACGGCCGGATGCCGGTGATCCGCTCGCCGAAACACTACCCCGGCCCGGATATGGGGGTCCCCAACCTGACCTATGAAACCTGGCACCGCACCGCTTTTGGGGACCTCTCCTGGGAGGGTACGGTCTTCGTCCCGATCACGCTTTGGGTCGAGTATCTCGGCTGGGTGCGTCAGACCCTGGATCTGCCGGTCCGCAACCAGACCGAAGTGACTCGCATCCTCCCGGCCAAAGACAGTCTGGAGATCACCCTGGCCGGGCCAAAAGGCAGCGAGACGTATTATACCCGCCGTCTGGTCCTGGCGACCGGCCATGACGGCACCGGCGACTGGTGGATGCCGGATTATCTTACCGCTCTGCCGGAGGCGCTCCGTGCCAAGGCGGCAGACCCGATCGATTTCGACGCTTTGAAGGGCAAGAGAGTCGCAGTGCTCGGGGTTGGGGCTACCGCTGGAGACAATGCGATCTGCGCGCTAGAGCATGGCGCCGAGGTGCATATGTTCTGCCGCCGCCCGACGCATCGGCGCCAACAGGTCTATCGCTGGTGCATCACCTCGGGGTTTCTGCACCACTTCGGCGATCTCGACGATGCATGGCGTTGGCGCTTCATGCACCAAATTCTGAACATACGCATGGGCATGCCGCCAGAGACCTGGAAGCGGGCCAGCAGTCACCCGAATTTCACCCTACACACCAGCGCCGACTGGAAAGCCGCAACACCGAAGCATGACGGTGTAGAAATCAAGACCAGCCAGGGCCCGTTTCAGGCGGATTTCATCATCTCGTGCGCCGGCCACGATCAGGACGTGCGCAAGCGCCCCGAATTGGCTCATTTCGCCGAGCATATCGCCCTTTGGAGCGACCGTTACACGCCGCCGCCGGAGGTCCAGGACGAACGGCTTGGCCGCTATCCCTATCTCGGCGTACATTTCGAATTCCTCGAGAAGACCCCAGGCGCGGCGCCCTATCTTGAACGGATCCATGACTTCACTTTTGGCCCGACAATGAGTTTCGGGCCTTCGGGTTGCTCGATCAGCACCTTGCGGCTGACGGTGCCGATGCTGGTCGCCGGGGTGACGCGCGGATTATTCGTCGAGGATGCCGGCCTGCATTGGCAGGCCTTGCTAGAACATCCCAACATGATTCCTTGACCATGCTGAAATGCTACATTCGACACCACATAAGCGTCGCAGCCAATAGATCGCAGGGGCTCGACAAATCGCCTCGCCGGCCCCACTCTATATCACAATACATGCCACATGCAGGAGATTACCATGGCCAAGGCAATGTTCGGAGCAGGCTGTTTTTGGGGGATAGAGGAATCGTTTCGCGCGGTCCCCGGCGTCACCGATGTCGCCGTCGGCTATAGCGGCGGGGCCAAGGACAATCCTAGCTATGAGGAAGTCTGCACCGGCATGACCGGCCATGCCGAGGTGGTCGAGGTTGAGTTTGACGAAACCAAGGTTTCATTCGAGCAATTGCTCGATACCTTTTGGGAAAATCACAACCCGACCCAATTAAACTATCAGGGCCCAGATATTGGCAGCCAATACCGCACCGCGATCTTCACCACCAATGAAGATCAAGCCGACACCGCCATGAAAGCAAAGAAGGCCGAACAGGACAGCGGCCGCCACCCCCGGGATATCGTCACCGAAATTTCCCCGGCCAAGACCTTCTGGCGGGCCGAGGAATATCATCAACAGTTTATCGCTAAGCGCCGGGGCAAGCCCGGCCGGCTGTTCGGCTAAAGAATCGCGCAACAAAGAGGTTGCCTGATCATGTATTTCTGGTTGCCTATGCTGGACCGAAATTGCTGATCGAGCTGTTGTTATTTACCCTAGAAATTCGTTGATTAGACAAAATCTGCTGGCGCGGGAATCGATCGTTCCGGCCAATGGTGATGGCTTCGGCCTGTGTTGGTGCCGAAACGCTGTCCAGATTGGCATTGTTCCGAGACACGTTGCCGGCCTGGGGCGATGCTAATCTGCGCAGTATTTCCGAGCAGATCCGCTCGCAGCTGTTCTTTGCACATGTCCGCGCCTCGACCGGCACTACGATCAAAGCCATCGGAACGATATAACCGGCCACGGCCTCAAACGTAAAAGGCCCACAAGGAGATCAAACATGGACGTTCGCCTGGACGGAAAAGTCGCGCTTGATCACCGGCAGCAGCCTATGGGCCTCGGCACGCGCAATGGCGCTTGCGTTTCGCCGAAGCCGGCGCGTCGGTCGCGCTGACCGCGCGCGGCGCCGAGGCCCTCGAGGACGCGCGCCAGCAGGTCCAGGCCGCGGGCGGCGGCAACAAGGTCGTCGCCCATGCCTGCGACGTCAGTCAAGGCGGATCAATGCCAGGCCTTGCACGCAGACGGTCACCGCACAGCTCGGCCCGATCGACATCCTCGTCAACAACGCCGGCACCTCGCAGCGCGGTCCGTTCCTGGAGAGTCACCGACGAGCTCTGGCAGAACGATCTCGATCTCAAACTGTTCGCCGCGATCCGCCTGGCCCGCATGGTGCTGCCGGGCATGCAGGAACGCAAATGGGGGCGCATCATCAACGTCCTCAATGTCGGCGCCAAGGCGCCCACCGCCTGAAGGGCGCGCCGACTGCCGTCACCCGCGCCGCCGGGATGGCGCTGACCAAGGTTCTGGCCGGTGAGGCCGCCAAGCACAACGTGCTGGTCAACGCCCTGCTCGTTGGCCTGATCGACAGCAACCAGCACGAGGTTCGAGCATCAGGCTGTCCGGCACCGCCAAAAGCTATGAGGACTTCCTCCAAGACTATGTCCGACGCCAACGGCATCCCCATGGGGCAGCGTTGGTCAGGGCCCAGGAGTTCGCCGATGTCGCCTGCTTCATGGCCTCCGACCGGGCCAGCTACCTCTCCGGCGTGGCGATCAATGTCGATGGCGGCCGCAGCCCGGTTGTTTAGGACCGTACACCACGATCAGACGGACACGCCGGTGGTTTGGGTTCGCCCCGGTTCGCGCCTTCGATTTCGGCGCGCCGGCGAACGCTGGTGCTCACCCGCAGGACGCCTGCTGGGCTCCGTTGGACCACGCGCCTTCTACGCTGTCACACCGAGGATTAGCCCCAACTTTCGTTGGCGCGATGGAAATAAATGGAGCGACACCGTGCCCATATCCAAACCATGCAAACCTTGGCCTCATGAAATGACTGCATAATGGATCGCAACGCCGGTCTCGCTCTCACCGCGATGATGGCCGCCCAGGTCGCGATCGCCATGGCGGTCATGACGGTTCCCGTGCTGGCGCCACAAATCGCCGCCGAAATCGGCGTCAAGGCAAGCCAGGTCGGATTATATTCGGCGATAGTGTTCAGCGGTGCGATCGCCTTCACCTCGCTGGCCGGGTCGGTGGTTGGCCGATATGGCTCGGTTCGGACCACCCAGATCGCGCTTCTATTGGCGGTCTGCGGCCTAACGGTTTCGTTGACCGGATGGCTGCCGGCATTGTTGGTCGGCGCCTTTGCCGCCGGCATGGGTTACGGCGTCGCGACACCGGCGGCCAGTCACCTCTTGGCCCGCACCATCACTCCCAAGCGACGTGGCCTGGCCTTTTCGATCAAACAGACGGGGGTGCCATTGGGTGGTTTTTTGCTCGGCCTGACGGTACCGGTCGTAACCGCCTATCACGGCTGGGTCTGGGGGGTGACGACGGTAATCGGATTTTTGCTGGTGGCTATCTGCGCCATCCAGCCAGTGCGCCAGCGCTTCGATAACGACCGCGACCCGACCCGGCGGATCCGACCGGCCGAGACCCTGGCCGCCATCGCCATGGTGCTCGCCGACAGTCGCTTGAGGCCGCTGGCGCTGGCCTCCTTCGTCTACGCGATGATGCAGCTGTCGCTGTTCACCTTCTATGTTGTGGCCCTGGTCGAGCGCGGCGGATTGGACCCGGTGACCGCGGGGGTAACCTTCTCGATCATGCATGTCGGCGGGATGATCGGTCGCCCGTTCATGGGGTGGATAAGCGACCGGGTGCTGCCGGCACGGCCGCTTATGTCATTGGTCGGGTTCGGCATTTTTCTGTGTGGTCTCGCCCTGGCCGCCCTGGACGAGAGCTGGTCAACGCCGCTGCTTTGGGCAGTCTCGCTTGGCGTCGGTATTATCGTCGCTGGTTGGAATGGCGTGTACATCAGCGAGATCGCCAGGATCATGCCCGGTGATCAGGTCGGCCGCGCGACCGGCGGGGTTTCAGCCTTTACTTTTCTCGGCGTGGCGATCGGACCGGCGGTCTTCAGCGCCATCGTCGGCGTGACCGGTAGCTATGACCAGGCGTTCCTGACTGTCGGCACCGCCGCCTTGATCCCAGCGCTGTTGCTCTTGCGCCGACCGGGTGAACCGAGCGTATGATGCCGCCGCTTACCAACAGGGATGATAGAGATGAAAATCGTCGTTATGGGCACCGGAGGTGTCGGAGGTTATTTCGGAGCACGCTTGGCCGCCGCCGGCCATGATGTTGGCTTCGTCGCACGCGGCAAACATCTCGCCGCCATCAAAAGCAACGGCCTCAAGGTGCTGAGCGAGAAGGGTGACGTTACCATTCATCCGGCCAGGGCGAGCGACACGCCGGGTGATCTGGGGATTGCCGATATCGTGCTGTTTTGCGTCAAGGCCTACGACACGGAGTCAGCTGCCGAGCTGATCAAGCCGGTAGTCGGCCCGGACACCGGCGTCATCCCGTTTTTGAACGGCATCGGCCATATGGAAATCCTGGAGCGTGTTCTCGGTCCCAGCCATGTGATGGGCGGCGTGGCCAATATCAGCGCTTTGATCGAGAAACCGGGCGTGATCCGCCATTTCGCTAGCATGCAGATCCTGCGGGTCGGTGAAATGGACGATGCCGCGACCCCGCGCATCGAAGCCTTTCGCGCCGCCTGCGCGGAGGCCGGGATCGATGCGCCGGTGCCGAGCAGCATTCAGCGCGAGCTTTGGCAAAAATTCGTGATGATTTGCACGCTTGCCGGGGCCAATTGTCTGACCCGCCTGCCGCTTGGCAACTGCCGCAGCCACCCGGCGACCCGGGCCTTGATGGAGAGCCTGGCCAATGAGACGGTCGCCGTGGCCAAGGCGCTCAGCATCCCACTGCCCGAGGATCAGGTCGAGCGGACGATGGCGGTGCTGGACATGCTGCCGCCGACGATGAAGGCGTCAATCCTGGCGGCGCTGGAGCGCGGCGAGAAACTGGAAGCCTCAGCCTTGAACGGCTCGGTCGCTAGGCTCGGCGAGGCACATGGGATCAACACGCCGATGAACCACACCGTCTATGCCGCCCTGGCGCCGCATGAGAACGGCACCGTCGCAGCCCCTTGACCCACGCCACCCAGCGGTTTAGCGGAACAGCACCACCGGGATCATGCAGGAGCGGATCATTTCGGTTGTCGTCGAGCCGATGATCAGGCTGCGAATGCGGGAATGGCCGTAAGCTCCCATCACCAGAAGATCGATGCCGCGGCTTTCAACCCGGTTGGCGATGACCATGTCAGGTTGCCCGGCTAGCAGTTCAGCCTGGACGTCTAACCCACCAGCGCGAAGAAGCGCGGCGGCATCGTCCAGCTGCTTGCGGGCATTGGGCGTATCGGCGCCAACCGTAAGTATTTGGCATTCTAACTCGGCGTAAAGCGGATTGCTGGCGATATGATCAACCGCCTTCATTGCACTGACACCGCCATCGAAAGCGATCAGAAACCGTTTGATCGGACGGAAGGCGCGGGCCGCGACCAACACCGGCTTGCCGCTGGCCCGGACCACACGTTCCAGATTAGAGCCGAGGTGAAGTTTGGCGAAATCCGCCGCCTCGCCGCGTTTACCGATAACGATGAGATCGGTGTCCGGCTCGAACTCAAGCACAGTTTCGATAAGATCGCCGTTTCTAAGGCGGACTTTGACCTCGGCGACACCCGCTTCAAGCAGGCGCGCCTTGGCCTGATCCAACAGGATCCGCCCGCGACGCTGGGTCAGTTTGCCCTGACTTTCATCTAAGCTGGCCAGTTCATCGAGCAACTGGTCGCGCCCATCGACGACGAGAGTGCCGCTGAAATTAATCGGTGCGCTCGATGCGCCGCGCCGTCCAAGCACATGCAGCAACCCAACCGTGGCCGGAGCCCCCGCCGTCGCCCAAACCGCGTGATCGCAGACGCTTTGGGAATAGATCGACCCGTCGATCAGAGCCATAAGCTTTGTCACTTCTCTTCTCCGTCAATGAGCCATCAAACGCTCTAAGGCGCCAGGCTTGTCGTGAATCGCCAGCTGATCAACAATCGTCTCGCTAGCCTCGTTGAGCCCGACGATCTCCACTATCGCACCTTCACGGCGAAATTTCAGGACCACAGTATCAAGCGCCGCTACACTGGAGATGTCCCAAATATGCGCCCGGCTTACGTCGATGGTCACAGTTTCGAGAACTTCCTTGAAGTCAAACGCCGCCAAAAACCCATCAACTGAGGCGAAGAACACCTGACCTTCAACGAAATAGGTCCGCGACGCGCCATCTTGGGACAGGGTCGAGGTCAGACGGAAAATCTGAGCGATCTTGCCGGCGAAGAATATGCCTGAGAGTAGCACCCCTACCAACACCCCGATCGCCAGATTATGGGTGGTGACAACAACCGCCACGGTCGCCAGCATTACAATCGACGAGCTGCGGGGGTGGAGTTTCAAATCCCGCACCGATGACCAGCTGAAAGTACCGATGGAGACCATGATCATGATCGCCACCAGCGCCGCCATTGGGATTTGCTTCACCCAATCACCAAGCCCTACACAGAAGATCAGCAGGAATACACCGGCGCATAGGGACGACAGCCGCCCTCGCCCGCCGGATTTCACGTTGATCACTGATTGGCCAATCATCGCACAACCGGCCATGCCGCCAACAAACCCGGTGGCGCAATTGGCCACACCTTGGCCAACACATTCCCGGTTCTTGTCGCTCGGCGTGTCGGTCAACTCATCAACGATCTGGGCCGTCATCAGCGATTCCAGCAACCCAACAGCGGCGATCGCCGAAGCATAGGGCAGGATAATCCACAGGGTTTCGAGATTGAGCGGAATATCCGGCAGCAGGAAAATCGGTAGGGTCGAGGGCAACCGCCCCATATCTTCGACGGTTCGCAGATCCAGCCCTAAGCCTAGCGAGAGCGCAGTCAGGACCAGGATGCAAATCAATGGCGACGGCACCACCTTGGTCACGAGCGGCAGCAGATAGATAATCGCCAACCCGCCCGCGACCATGGCATAGGTCAGCAGCGGCACATTGGTAAGCTCCGGCAATTGCGCCAGAAAGATCAGGATCGCCAGCGCGTTGACGAACCCAGTCATCACCGAACGGGAAACGAAGCGCATCACCGTCCCCAGACGCAAGGCCCCAGCCGCGATCTGGATCAAGCCGACCAGCACTGTCGTAGCTAGCAGATATTGCAAGCCGTAATCGCGCACCAAGGTTACCATCAACACAGCCGTCGCGGCGGTCGCCGCGGAAATCATCCCCGGCCTGCCGCCGACGACCGCCGTGATTACCGCGATTGAAAATGACGCATAGAGACCAACCTTGGGGTCGACGCCGGCGATGACCGAGAACGCAATGGCCTCAGGAATTAACGCCAAGGCCACGACCAATCCGGCTAGAATATCGCCGCGGATGTTACCGAACCATTCAAACTTAAGTCTGGACAGGAAAACAAAATTCATGCAGCGCAGCTCCAGGAAATTTGGCCGCAATGGCGACCAAGATTAGATTTTAAGAAAGGTGGTCAGATGTGATGACGCGGGGTGGCTCGCTTTAGTACTTTCGGGTGCGACCCTCGCGATTTTCATTAATGTTGTTGCAGTGCAACATAAATAAATAGATACCGCCTCGCCCGTTTAAAAGCAAGACATTCAATTCCCAGCCAGATCCGGCTTTAACGCGTCGCCGAGCTGACACGCGGAGGCCCAATTTCTTAATCCGGCGCCTCGAAACGGACCGGTTCCGGCGTAATGCGCCCGGATTTGGCCCATTCGGCCAGTTCTCGCTTGAGGACCTTACCGCTGGCGGTGAGCGGGAACTCGGTCATGACGAGGAAGTATTCCGGCATATCGAATTTCGACAGCCCGAGATCGAACAGATGCCTCAGAAGTTCCGCCACCGGCGGCGGCGCTGCATCACCCAATGGCAGCACCGACAGACAAACCCGCTCGCCCAACCGCTCGTCCGGCACCGGGAACGCGGCGGCCTTGGCGATGCCGGGATGCTTGATCACCAAATCCTCGATCTTCGCTGGATAAATATTATGCCCGCCGCGAATGATCAAATCCTTCAAGCGCCCGGCGACATGAAGGTTGCCGCGCTCGTCCAGCATCCCCAGGTCGCCGGACAAGAAGTCACCAACGGCATTAAAGGAATTTTCTGTCGCGCTCTGATTGTCGAAATAGCCGAGCATTAGACAGCCGCCCATGCCACCGATTTCCCCAATTGTGCCGGCCGGCACTTCGAGGTCGGCGTTCTCCTGATCGTAGATCCTGATCCCATAGGCCTTGCCGCCGGTGCCGCAGGTAGAGCAAACCGTCTCGGTATCATCAACGGGATGGGTGTATTGATGTGAGGAATTCTCGCTCATCCCGTAGATGTTCTGCGGTTTTACCCCCTGTGCCAGGAACGCCTCGGCAGTGGCTGGCGGGATCGGCGCGCCGGCCATATAGAACAACCTTACCGAACCGAGCTTGGCGATGCCGCGAGCCTTCTGCTCGGCCAACATATCCATCGCATGGGTTGGCACCCCCATCACATAAGTCGCCCCGGTCTCAATGATCCAATCCAGCTTGGAACGGCCGGGCGGCGGGTCGTCGAGCACCAATTCCATGCCGGCGATCATCGCCTGGCCAACCGCGACCCAAGCAATATGGTGGCTTAAAGGCGACAGTGTCAGCAGGATTGTCCGGTCATTATGGTGCCAATCGGCAACGAGATCCCGACAATTGGCCAATAAGGTGTTGTCGGAATGCATCACCCCCTTGGGCGTCCCGGTGGTGCCGGAGGTAAAAGCGAGATAGGTTACTTTGTCCGGATTGCGCAGCGCCGGCGGTCCGGATACCCCCTCAGCGCTGCCAGTCGATTTGCCTAAACTAGGCATCGCGCTCCCAGTGTCATGACCTGCTGGTAGACGATAGACCTTGCGCACCCTTTGGCTGGCTTCGAGGGGGCCGAAAACGTCCCGCGCGGCGGCGTCGGCGCCATAGCCCTCCTCGATGAACAGGGCGCTGGCGCGGATCCGCTCGGCCAAACCGAGAATCTCCTCGACCGTGTAATTGCGGTGCAGGGAGGGATTGCAGACATAACCGTTGCGCGAACAGGCGAGAAACACCACCAACGCTTCCAGCCGGTTCGACATCCACAGCGACACCCGCTCGCCCTCACACAGGCCGGATGCCGCCATGTCCGCCGCCACCACGTCGACCCAACCCTTGAGCGCCGCCCAACTCAGCCGACGGGCGCCATCGCGGGCGGCCCAGGCGGCAGGCCGGAGCGCCGCGTGCTCCGCCATCAACGTGTAAAACGTATCGGCGGTCCACACCCCGTCTGCATAGTACCGACGGGCGGCTTCAGGATCGTGCAGAGTGAGAAGCCGGCTCATTCCTCACCTCCGCTCAGTGGCCAAACTGTTCCGGATCAGGCGACCGGCGCTCGCGGAATGACGCCCCAAGCTCCTTCGATTCCTTGCTGTCGAGATATTGCCGCAACAACAGGTCATGAGCGACCCGGGCAAGCCCGCCAACACCGCCATGGCGGGCGTTGAACGCGCCCTTGATAGCAGCCAGCGCCACCGGGCCTCGATCGGCGATGATTAGCGCCATGGCTCGTGTTTCCTCGACCAGCTTGTCGTCCGGAACCACCTTATTGATCATGCCGATATCCAAGGCCTCGGCTGCCGACAGGCGCGGGTTCATATACCAAAGCTCCTTGGCCTTCTTCTTGCCGACCAAGTCCTCCAGATACCAGGTGCCATAGCCGGCATCGAACGAGCCCATCATTGGCCCGACCTGGCGAAACACCGCGCCCTCCTTGGCGATAGTCAGATCACAGACCACCTGCAGCACGTTGCCGCCACCGACCGCATACCCGTTGACGCTGGCGATGACCGGTTTCTGCAAACGGTCGATCGCCTCATACATGTCCAGGGTCGGCAGCACGCCGGCATAGGTTCTGGTGTCCTCCATGCCATCCTTGCGCCCGCCGATGCAGAAGAACTTGTCCCCGGCCCCGGTGATCACCAGCACCCGGGTGCGGGTTTCCCGGCGCATCAACTCGATGCAGTCGCGCACCTCGTGACAGGTGGTTTCGGTGAACATGTTACCGTCATCGGGGCGGTTCAGCGTGATCGTGCCGACCGGCCCGTCTTCCTCATAGATAATGGTCTCGTAGCTCACCGAAACACTCCCTACTAGATTCCTAGCGTCAGGCCAACGATCCCCCGTCAGCGATCCGGGAGCAAGACCCGGGCCTTGCGATTCACCCCTGTTGACGTGTTCTATCATGTAGCGGCGCACGGTCGTCCGATTGCCGTCGGCCAAAACACGACACAACCCCTTTTGGAGATTCGCCCCATGGCTCAAGCCCGCCACGACAATCTCAGGATCGACGAGCAACGGCTCTGGTCGACCCTGATGCGCTCCGCCGAGATCGGTCCGGGCAATGCAGGCGGTATCCGACGCTTAGCGCTTTCCGACGCGGACAAGGAAATGCGTGATCAGTTCGTCGCCTGGTGCGAAGCGTCCAGCTGTACCGTCACCATCGACCAGGGTGGCAGCATCCGGGCCCGCTATCCCGGCACCGAGGACCTGCCGCCGGTGCAAATCGGCAGTCATCTGGATACCCAGGTCGCTGGCGGACGCTTTGACGGCATCCTCGGAGTGCTGGCCGGGTTGGAAATCATCCGCACCCTCTCGGACCACGGCGTCCGCACCCGCCGGCCAATCGAGGTGGTGAACTGGACCAACGAGGAGGGCGCCCGTTTCGCCCCACCGATGGGAGCCGCCCGGGTTTTCTCTGGCGAGCATAACATCAACTGGCTGCATGGCCTGCTCGACGATGACGGCCTCAGCTTCAAGGATGAGTTGGAGCGGATCGGCTATCTTGGGGAGGCTCCGGCCGGCAACCGGCCGATCGACGCCTATTTCGAGCTGCATATCGAACAGGGCCCGGAGCTGGAAGCGGCGGACACCCATCTGGGGATCGTCGTCGGCGGCTATACTGCGTACGGTCTGACGGTGAAATTCCTCGGCACCACCGCCCATTCCGGCCCTACACCGATGGAGCGGCGCAGCAACGCCTTGGTCGGGGCGGCCAAGTTCATCGACGCGGTCAATGATATCGGCTGGCAGCACGCGCCGATCGGCAAATCTTCCGCCACCCGGCTGGTCGTCTGGCCGAACAAACCCGGTATCCTCCCGAGCGAGGCCGAGGTATCGGTCGATATGCGGCATATCGATCCCGCCGTGACCGAACAGATGCGCATCTCCGCCCATCAGGCACTATCGGAGACCACCAAGCAGGCGCAGGTCGGTTTCGAGGTGGTCTCGGACTGGACTTTTGGCGACGTCGCCTTCGATGCCGATCTCACCACCCTGGTCCGCGATACCGCAGGCGATCTCGGGGTCTCGGCGATGGACATGCACAGCCAGGCCGGCCACGACGCCTATTGCGTCTCCGAGGTCGCCCCGGCGATCCTACTGTTCAGCCCTTGTGTCAAGGGGATCTCCCATAACGAGACCGAGGATGTGGTGCCCGAGGATACCTGGCCCTCGGTTAATGTCCTACTGCACGCGGTGCTGCGGCGGGCGGATCGGGAGTAACGCGGGCCGCTTTAAACCCGGCTGATGCGTCCTTCAATCGGGTATTGCGGGTCGTTGAAGCCTGGAGTGGAGGCGTGGCCGGCCACCACCAGGGAGTCAATCAGCGCCTCATCCTCGGCGGTATAGGTATAGTCCAGGGCGATCACATAGGCCTGCCATTGCGCCATCGTGCGCGGCCCGGCGACCATTGAGTCGACGGCCTTACTGTTCAACACCCATCCAACAGCAATGTCGATCGCCGTCGCGCGCTTAGCCTCGGCGTGCGCCTTGATCTTCTGGACGATCTCCAGCGACTCGTGCCGCCACTCGGTTTGCATCATCCGGCGATCCTGCCGCGCCACCCGGCTGTCCGCCTCGGGGGCCACGTTCGGCGCGTATTTCCCGGTCAGCATGCCGCGGGCTAACGGGCTATACGGCACCACGCCAAGGCCGTAATAGGCACAGGTCGGCAGCTGCTCTATCTCCGGCATCCGGTTCAACGCGTTGTAATAGGGCTGACTGGCAATCGGTCGTTCGATACCCAACCGGTCACAGATGCTGCAGATCTCGGCGATCCGCCAGGAGCGATAGTTCGAGACCCCGAAATAACGGATCTTGCCGGCTCGCATCAGGTCACCCATGGCCCGCACCGTTTCCTCCAGCGGCGTGTCGTGATCTTCCTTATGCAAGTAATACAGATCGATATGGTCGGTGCCGAGCCGGCGCAGCGAATCGTCGCAGGCCTGCATGACCCATCGCCGCGACAATCCACCGGTATTCGGATCGGCGCTGAGCTTGTTCGCCAGTTTAGTCGCCAGAACCCAGTGATTTCGCGTGCTTCTGATACAGCGCCCGACCACCCCCTCCGACTCGCCGCCGACATAGGTATCGGCGGTGTCGATGAAGTTAACGCCTGAATCCTTCGCCGATGCGATTATCGCCTGACTGTCGGCCTCGTTGGTCTCCCGCCCAAACAGCATGGTGCCAACACAAAGCGGCGAGACCTTCAGGCCGGAGCGGCCAAGCTTGCGGTAGTTCATAGCGGTGAAATCCTCATTACAAACGTCCGGCATTTTGGCGACCTCGGCCCGGCAAGTCCACCGTCCAGACGGACCATCAGCTTGGGGATCCCCGGGACGATTCCCAGACGATTCGGCGACTTGCTCAATCCGCCGCCGCATGTTTCGATCGGGCGTACACATCAGGAAAATACAATGAGCACAATTACCGCCAAGGCTCACGAAAAACTAACCGGGGTCAGCACCGCGACCTTGACCACGCAACTGTTCAAACGCGGGCTGCGTAATGTGTATCTGCAGGGTGTCGGGCGGCTGACCAGTCATCATCGCTCGATGGTCGGCGAGGCCTTTACCCTGCGCTATATCCCGGCGCGCGAGGATCTCGACCATCTAGGGGTGTTTCGGGACTATGACCATCCCCAACGTAAAGCCATCGAGAGCGTGCCTGAGGGCGGGGTGCTGGTGATGGATTGCCGGGGCGACGCCAGCGCCGCCTCGGCCGGCTCGATCCTAGTGACGCGGCTGATGATGCGTGGCGGCGGCGGGCTGGTGACCGATGGTGGTCTCAGAGATTCGCCGGAGATCGCCGGATTCGACATCCCCTGCTTCACCGGCGGGGCTTCGGCGCCGACTAATTTGATCAAGCACCACGCGGTCGAGCAATTGAACCAGCCGATCGGCTGCGGCGGGGTGGCCATCTATCCCGGCGACATCATGGTCGGCGATCGTGAGGGCGTGGTGGCGATCCCCGCGCTTCTGGCCGAGGAGATCGCCCATGAAGCCCATGCCCAGGAGCGTCAGGAGCGCTTTATTATCTCGGAGATCCGCGCCGGCAAGGCCCTGCGCGGGGTCTATCCGCCAAACGAAGAAACCCGCCAGCGCTACGACGCCTGGACCGAAGATTAAGAGGAACAAACAATGAGTGTCACGATCTATCACAATCCCCGCTGCTCGAAATCCCGCCAGACCCTGGCCTTACTTCAGGACCAAGGCATCGAGATTGAAATCATTGAATATCTGACCTCCCCGCCGGACGCCGTGACCCTGGCCGGCATTCTCGACAAGCTGGGGCTGCAACCGCTTGAGCTGATGCGGCGCAAGGAGGCCTCGTTCAAGGATCTTGGACTGGCCGATGAGGAGAAATCCCGCAACGATCTGATCCAGGCGATGGTCAACAACCCGATCCTGATCGAACGGCCGATCGTCCTGTCCGGCGACAAGGCAGCCCTGGGACGCCCCCCCGAGGCAGTGCTGAAAATTCTGTAGCTTAGCAGTCCACGTCCGCCTCGCGAGCCCAGGCCAGTACACCCATTTTTGCCATCCAGACCAGCAGCCGGGCACCCTGTTCCGCCGGTTGACCGACCAGCAGCGCCGTCAGCGCCTCCACCCGGCACGGCCCCTGCTGCTGAAGATGCTCAAGCACCGCGTCGGCGCTTGAGCCGTGCCAAATATCCATGACCCCGTCGATCGACGTTGCCTGGGCCGCCGCTAAGCGGACGCGCGCCTCTTTGGTCGCCGAAATCAACGTGTCGTTGGACAGCGAGGCGGTGGCAAAACCGACAAAATCGGTGAACGGATCGCCCTTCACCGGGCTGACGGGGAAATTCTCCGGCGCGGCATCATGCGAGGTACCGCTGGCGCGGCGTTCCGCCTGCTCAGCCCAATGGGCAACCAATTGGTCGACGACGACCGGCCAGTTGAACATCGCGCGGGCCCGTTGGCGTCCGGCTTCGCCCATCCGGCGGCGTAGATCCGGGTCCCGGATCAACGCTTCCAGAGCGGCCGAAGCAGCGGAGATATCGACTGCTGTATGCATCGCCACAACGCCGGTATAGTCCTGATAGCTATCCATGCTCATGATATGCCGCTGGGCCATCAACCAGCCACTGCCCGGCGGCGGCAACAGAGTTGGGATCAAAAAGCCCTCGACGCCGTCACGGGCGCTGGCACGGTAGCCGTCCCAATCACTCATCACCACCGGCAACCCAGCCGCCATCGCCTCGATCGGCGTGATGCCGAAGGTTTCCTGGATGTTGTCGACCAGCGAAATAAACACATCGGCGCCGGCCCAAACACGATCAACTAAGGGCCGGTCGTTGCCATCAAGGAACTGAACTTTGACCGAAGGCGCGTGGTTGCGTGCGGATTCTTCATACAGCTTGCAGTCCTGCTCGCCGCCCGGAAACCAGCCGACATTCAGCATACGAAGCTTGGCGCCGGTGCTCTGAGCCGCTGCTTCAAGTGCCAGAAACATCGAGCTGGGATGGGCTTTTTCAAAATACGACAGCCGACCGACCCAAAGCACAACAATCTCGTCATCGGCGATGCCAAGTTTCTTGCGCACGCCCGCGCGGGTACCGGGCTGGTCGATCAATGTCTGGATATCGTCAACCTCGACCCCCAATGGGATCACAGGCATCGCCGGAAATGGCCTTGGCTTGTCGCCGGAGCCGCCAAAGCGCCCGGCAAGAAAATCCGCATGGCCTTCATACATCGCCGTCAGCGCATCGCGCACCGATGGCGAGGTGCAGAGCATCGTGTCCCAGGGCTGGATCGGCGAGGCGATCACCCGGGCGATGTATTCCCGCATCGCCGGCGGCGCCAAAGTGTGGACCAACCCGGTAATCGAATAGGCCCGGTCGTCATGGGCCCGGCGCATCCAAGCAGATCCGCCAGATCCGCGCTGGCCCGCAGCAAGGTTCCTGCTTCGCTCATGGCCTGGGGGTTGAAGACGCTGGTAGTCAGCACCGATTTGGTTGCCGGCAGGGTCGGATACAACGCCGCCGCGACGTCGTTATTGTCCATCCGGTTGAACGAGAGAAAGTTGATTGCGTCTCCCGGCGCGTATCGGGCTAGCGCCCGGTACAGGCCGAGATTAGCGACATCCTTGCCGAACGGATTTTTTTTCAGGGCTATCCCCGTGCCACCGAGATAAATCGCGCAGGCAACGGTCATTTCAACTTCCTTCCTGAATGCATACTAATTCAGCGGCGCGGTTCGAGTCCTCGCCTCTCCAGCCAGGTTCCTGCTTAACCTTATGCCAATTGGCGAATTGGAGTGCCGTCGTGCCACGCCTGGATGTTTTCCACGGCATGGCCATGAAACATCTTGTAGGTCTCCTCGGTGACATAGCCCATATGAGGAGAGAGCACGACATTCTCCAAGCTTCTATAGGGGTGCTCTGTCGGCAGCGGTTCGACATCGTAGACATCAAGCGCCGCGCCGCGAATGGCGCCGACCTGCAGGGTCTGGAGCAACGCTGCCTGATCGATGATTGGGCCGCGCGAGGTGTTGACCAGAAAGGCGTCGGGCTTCATTAACGCCAACTCGGCTGCCGTAACCAAGCCGCGCGAGCGATCGCTAAGTACCATGTGGATACAGATAAAATCAGCGCGTCGGAACAAATCCTGCTTGCAGACCAACTCGGCGCCAAACTCATTGCAGCGCTCCTCGGTCAAGTTCTGGCTCCAGGCGATGATTTCCATGCCAAAGGCCTTGGCGAAACTGGCCACCTGGCTGCCAATCTTTCCAAGCCCCAGAATACCGATGGTCCGGCCACGCAGTTCCAAACAAATTCGCGTCTGCCATTTCCCCTCGCGCATCATCCGGTCGTCATGGGCTATATTGCGGGCGCTGGCCTGCAAAAGCGCCCAGGTGTGTTCCGCCGTGGCCCAGGCGGAGCCATGGGTGCCGCAGACTACGACGCCCTTGGCCCGGGCCGCCTCGACATCAACCGAGGCATTGCGCATACCCGTGGTGACGAACAGTTTCAGATTGGGCAGGTGCTCAAATATCTCGGCGCTGAACGGCGTGCGCTCACGCATGGCGCAGATGATCTCGAAATCCCGCAGCCGTTCGGCAAGGGCCACCGGCTCGACCAGATTATCGTCGAAAACCACGGTCTGGTATTCCGCTGGGAGCGAGGCCCAGTCAGCCATTGTCAGGGCCAAATTGGTATAGTCGTCAAGGATTGCGATTTTTGACATTAGTTAAATTACTTTCTTAGAGGTATCAATTAAGAAATTGTTTTTATTAATTAATATAACTATCAGTTAATCGAAAAACAAAATCCGCCAAGCTACTCCACTACCTCCTCACTAGTCATATCAAGCGAGGCCGAATTCATGCAGTAGCGCAGCCCCGTGGGATGCGGCCCATCCTCGAAGACATGACCGAGATGGCCATCACAACGCGAACAGTGCACCTCGACACGGGTCATAAAGAAACTCCGATCAGTCGTCGTCTCGATCGCTTCGGGGTTGATCGGCTCAAAAAAGCTCGGCCAACCGGTTCCGGATTCGAACTTGGCTTCACTGTTAAACACCGGCTGCCCGCAACAGATACACGTGTAAGTCCCGGGGTCTTTGTTATAGGCGTATTTACCGGAGCCAGCCTGTTCGGTGCCATGCCCCCGTGCGACCTTGTACTGATTGTCGTCCAGCTGCGCCCGCCACTCGGCTTCCGTCTTAACGATTTTTTCCATGACCGAATTCCCCTCAGTGCTAAGCCTAGTGATCGGCTCTCACCTTTGCCGAGATTAAGACATGGAGGCCGCCTTGGACAAGCGCCGCCTCAGAATAACACGCTCGCACAAATCCACCCGGGTCTGCCGCGGTCAGACCTGGCGCCGTTCTTCAACTAAGACCCCATTTTTAACCAGCCCGTCGATTTCCTCTTCGGAATAGCCGTGATCGGCCAGAATCTCGCGGCCATGCTCACTAAATTTTGGCGGGACGCTCTTCACCGATCCCGGTGTACGGGAGAACTTGATCGGAATACCCCAACTTTTGTACCAGTCCTTCTCGACCCGCATGTTCCGGTGCAGGGTATGCGGGTGGTTCATCACGTCATGGGTGTTACGGATCGGGCCGACCGGCAGGCCCGCCGCTAGCAATTTCTCGCAGAACGCCTCGCCCTCGACTTCGGCGAAGGTACCAGCGAGTTCCTCTTTTAGAGCCGCATTATTTTTCTGACGATCGCCATTGGTCTTGAAGCGCGGGTCCTGCCCCAATTCCGGCCGGCCGACCTCATCACACAACCGCCGCCAGGCCCGATCGTTACCGCCGGCGATGAAGATTTTACAGGTCTTAGTCTCGAACAGATCGTATGGCGCGATATTGGGGTGCGGGTTGCCGGTCAGTCCGGGAACCTTGCCGTCAGAGACGAAATAATTGGCCACATGCGGGTGCATCAGCGCCAACCCGCAATCGTACAAGGTCATGTCCAGATACTGACCGATGCCCGAGCGTTCGCGCTCTAACAACGCCATCAGGATCGCGTTACCCGCATAGAGCCCAGTGCCGATATCGACCATTGCCAGACCGAGCCGCGTCGGGCCGCTTTCCGGCGCGCCATTGATCGAGAAATGCCCGACCATGGCTTGGATGATCCCATCATAACCCGGAAATCCGCCATAGGGTCCATCGGCGCCAAAGCCGGAAATCCGGCAATGCACCAGTTTAGGAAATTTCTTAGCAAGCACCTCTTCGTAGCCGAGGCCCCAGCGTTCCATCGAACCGGTTTTGTAATTCTCAATGATCACATCGGCGCCCTCAAGCAGGCGCAGCAACACCGACTTACCCTCCTCGGTCGCCAGGTCCAGACCGATCGATTTCTTATTGCGGTTCACACCGATAAAATACGACGCGTCACCCTCGTGGAAGGGAGGCCCCCAATCGCGAACCTCGTCGCCTTGCGGCGGTTCGACCTTGATGACCTCGGCCCCATGGTCGCCCAGCATCTGCGTGCAATACGGCCCTCCCAGAACCCGGGTGCAGTCAACAATCTTAATCCCGGCGAGCGCGCCGCCGCTTGTCTGTTCAGTCATGGGGAGAGGCCATCCATTTATCGTGGTGCGCATTCGACGCAAAACCTATGGGAGAGCGGCGACGCTCGCAAGAGGGAGAAGACAAATCCTCTCCTTCACCCTATCCACAAAAATTCGGCATCCCAGCTGGTGTTTTCACCAGGGCAGGCCTCGGGGCCGAAGCCTGCGACTCCTCGGTGACGGCGATGGCGACATATCGCAGCTTTTGTTCCCCCATCCGTCGCGCCGATCATGCTAAGGATTGGGTCCTGGCATACGCCAGGACGACGGATAAGATATTCCCCACACGTCTACCGCGGGCTGGGATTACAAATATTTCTAAGCCGCCTTGCCTACCCCGAACACCCGCGCGGCGAAAGCCGGGTAGATCTCGGAGATTTCCTTGGCCACCTCACCCCTAATCGTCGCCAAGCTGGCGGCGTCCGGTACCGGCGTGACCGGCACCTCGCCATCCGGCAGGTCAAACTTGAAGCCGGTCTGAATGTGGATTTCCTCGACCGTGTGACCGGGATGCACGCTCTCCAAACGAAAACAGCGGCGTTCCTTATCGACATCGAACAGACAACGATCGGTGATCAACTTATAGGGGCCGCCGGGACGATAGACGTTGTCGTCGGAGAAGCCGGGCGCGCTGATGAAATCGACCTCTTCCACCAAGGTACGCGGCGTGTGTTCAAGGCGAAACAGGATCACCCGCGGTACCACGAAATACAGATAGCCCGAGCCGAAGGAGCCGGGGAAGCGCGCTTTGGGCTGGGCGTAATCGCCAACGGCAACCAGATTCACATTGGCTTTACCGTCAATTTGCGCGCCGGAGAGAAAAAAAGCGTCCATCCGGCCTTGGCCTGCGACGTCGAAGATCTCCTTGCCGCCATCGGTGAAAAAGTTGTTGTCCTCGCTACCGAGTACCGAAACCCGCATGGTTCCGTTACTGCGCGAACGGGCCAGCAGCGCCGCCGCACCGGGGATAGGCGATGCAGCACCGACCGCCACATGGCGCAGACCATCTAGATTATTGGCGATGGCACCGATCAGCACCTCTTCCAAAAGCACGTTAGTCATCAGGCTATTCCGCCGCCTGGGCTGCACTGCCGAAGACAAACTGCTCCATATAGCGTTGGAAACCCTGGTCGGAGCGGGCGTCCGCGGCGTATTTCGCCAGATGCGGGTGATCCGCGCCATAGCCGTCGGGAATCCCCAGCGGCCAAGCGCCGTTCTCGGCCTCGGCGATCGCCGAGACGTAGAGACCGGGGATCGTGCCCGCCTTGGTCTTCAAATCGCCCATCAGGTTGTAATCGACAATCTTCTCCGCGGTCACATAGGTCTCTGCCGAGGCATGGGCCATCAACATCAACTCCCGGCGCACGCCGATCCAGACATTGCCGAACTTGTCGGCGAGCGGCGCGTGGATCAGCGCCACGTCGGGCCTGAGCGCCGGCAGATAAACAATCGGGTCATCACTCTCGGCGAAGGGATTGTTGCCAACCTTCCAATCCGACCGGTTTGCCAGAATGTCAGAGCCGACCAGCCCGCGCAGCGGAATGAACGGGATCCCCTTCTCCGAGGCCTGAAGCGCCGCGTGGACCGCCGGGCAGGTGGCGTCCATCATCTTGATCGACGCCTCTTTGATTGCCTTGGTGAAGCGCGGCGCCAAGCCATGTTCGGACAGGGTCACCGCCGAGGTCTCCACCGTCGCCACGCAGCCAGCGCCGATCAGCATATCGCCTTGGAAGCCAAAGGTCGGCACGCCGACAATGTGCAGATCCCTGGCCCCGCGCCGGATCAACGCCCGGACCGCGGCCAGGGCGCAGTAGGAATAGTCTGGCGGCAACGCAATCTTGGCGCCATCGGGGATGCAGGAGACGAGATCATCGACGGAGAGCTGGGTGGCGAGCATGACATTCTTTCCCATGGACTGAGTGCCAGGATTCTAAAGGATACTAGCGGAGCAATCCAGGCTGGTCGCGCATATCAATTGTTTCATTATGGCATCAGGGGCATCGCGTGCATCTACAGCGCCTGCACTACCCGCGTGCTTGCCTTGATTCGGTCGGAAAAATGGTACCAGCCGCGCATCGCCTTGAACTCAGCCGTCTCCAGAGCCTCTGGCCCCACCAGTTCGTAGACGGCGGTATAGGTCTTCGCCGCGTTGGTGGTCCGCTCGCCCTTGTCGATAACCGACGCCTCACCGACCGAGACATAGCGCTGGCCACCGATAACCCCGGGGCAGGCCAGGGCGTCGGGCAAATGCACCTCGTTGTACCAAGTGTTCCATTCCGCCTCGACGTCAGCGTCGATTTCGGCCGTCACGATTAGCAGGCAGGCGGGATAGCGGCTCATTATCGTCTCCTTTTCGGGGCCAAAACCTATAACTTAGCTTGCCCAACCCAGATCCGGCCGGCGCTGATGCCACTCACTCGCCTGCTCAAAGGCAAGCGCCGCCCGCAAGGCCATCGGCTCGTCTTGCGCCTTGGCGTGGATCATCAAACCGATCGGCAACCCACCCTGGCCAAAGCCGCAAGGCAGGCTGACCGCACAGAGCCCAAGTAGATTACCCATGAGCGTGTTGCGCGAGTAACGGGTGTTCCAATGTTGATAGCTCTCGCCGCTGGCGTCGACCTCGGCCAGTGGCCGCGCGGTACTCGGGCAGGTCGCGGCGATGAACACATCGATATCCCGCAGGGCATGATCGGCCTGGGCCGCAAGCCTGGCGCTGGCGCGGCGGGCTCGCAAGTAGTCCACCGCCGAGGCATTCCGCCCCTCGGCCAGGCGAAACGCCAGGGTCTCGTCATAGGAGTCGAAATTCGGTAGCAGTTCCTCATGCGCCAAGGCCCCCTCGACGCTGCTGATCAACAGCCGAGGATTGGCCGCCAGGGCCTCTGTCGCTTCGCTCAACGGGATCCGCGTCACCTGGGCGCCGAGATCAGCAAAAACCCTGGTCGCAACGTCGATCGCAGCAACGACGTCCGGGTCCAGGTCCTCGGCGAACAGTCCCTCCGCCAAACCGATCCGTAAGCCGCGCGCGCCATCGCCAAGGCCGGACAGAACGTCCTGGCGTCGGGCGGTCAGGCTCATCGCGTCACGCGGGTCGGCGCCGTGCAAAGCCTGATAAACTAGGGCGGCATCTTCGACAGAGCGGGTCAGTGGACCAACCGAATCAAGTAGATCGCTGATCGGAAAAACCCCGGCCCGGCTCACCTGGCACACCGTCGGTTTCAGCCCGACCGTTCCACACAAACCGGCGGGGATGCGCACGGAACCACCAGTATCGGTGCCGAGCGCGATCGGCACGATACCGGCAGCGACCGCCACCGCCGAACCACTGCTGGAGCCGCCGGGCACGTGATGCTCCTCGGCCCAGGGATTGTGCGGCGTGCCTTGATCACGGTTGACCCCGGGGCCGCCGAGAGCAAACTGCACCGTGCGGGTCTTCCCCAGCAGCACCATCCCAGCTCGCCGCAACTGGTCGACGACGGTCGCGTCTTGGACCGCGATATTGTCCAGCAACGCGTTTGATCCGGCAGTGGTCGCAAGGCCTCGGACGTCGATGATGTCTTTCGCTGCGAACGGGATACCGTGCAGTGGGCCCGCGTCATATCCTGAGCGTAACGACAATTCCGACGCCCGCGCCGCGTCCAGGGCCATCGCGCGCGGGATCAATTGGAACGCCCCAAGCGCCGGGTTCAGGGCCTCGGCCCGATCCAGCAAATGCTCCATCAAGGTCACCGGCGAAAGCGACCCGTCGTGAATTCGCCGCGACAGAGCGCTGACGGTCAACCAATGCAGGGGGGTATCGGACATCACGTGACCTCCTCAGCCAGTTTACCGCGCCAACGATGCGATCAATGCTGCGGCTTATCCAGTCGCACCCCGGTAAAATCCTCGAATACCTCGATCAAGCCCCACATCTCGTGCAACTGCAGCCCCTTGGCGTCGCCGGCTAGCCATGCCTGGGTGGCGGCGCCGCCCATGATCATCGGAAAACCGAGCGAACGGGCGAGATCGGAAGCCAATCGAACGTCCTTGCTCACGGTTTGCAACCCATGGGTCGGTCCGTCGCCGGGCTTCGGTTTCGCTGGCGTGTCGAGGATGCGGTCCGCGACGTTGTTGAAGATCGTGCTTCCGCCGCTGCTGACCTTGAGCACATCGCGAATGATTTCCGGGGTGAGGCCGGCCTTGACGCCGAGTAACATCCCTTCCATCGCAGCGGCCGCATTCGACGCCATGACCAAATTATTAATCAGTTTGATGGTCGCGCCCGACCCGATCGGGCCGACATGAAAGATGTTCCCGCCAAACGCTTCCAGCACCGGCCTCGCCAGCTCGAACGTGGTCGCATCGCCGCCAACCATGACCGTGAGGGTGCCGTCCAGCCTTTGCAAACCGCTGCCGCTGACCGGAGCATCCAGAACGCCGATGCCTTTTTCCGCGCCGGCGCTGGCCACCCGCCGGATCACATCCGGAGAGATGGTGCTGGTATCAATATAGACGTCACCTTGTTTGGCGCCAGCAAGCACCCCATTGGGGCCGAGGGCAACATCCTCGCTGGCCGCGTTCGATGGCAGCGAGGCAATCACGATATCCGAGGCTTCAGCGACCTCGGCTGGTGTCTTGGCTGACGCGGCGCCAGCGCTGACCAGCGCCGCGACCTGCTCAGGCCGCAGATCGGCGACCGTCAACTCGAAACCGGTACGCAGGATGCACTCGGCGATCGGCTTCCCCATGCCACCAAGGCCAATCATTCCGACCTTCATCCGCATTTCCCCAAAATCTCATTTTCATCACTCAATATGTTGACCACTACGCCGGCCCTACCGGTGGCGGAAATTAGGCACCCAAAATTACTGATCGTGTGGGAATTACCAGAGCCCGGACCCGCCGAAGCGGGCCCGGTCTCTGGACAGTTAGGTTAATCTAGATAGGTAGCATTCAACTTCTGGGCATCACCCCAAAGCTTGTATTTAGCCCGGAATGCTAGATAGCTGTCGGCGAACTCCTTGAAAGTAGGATCGGACGCCGACTCTTCGACAAGAACGTCTTTCCAGGCCTTCTCGAAGACCGCCAGTTGCTCGTCTTTCCAGCGATGCCTGATCACACCATATTTCTCCCCCATCTCCGCAAGGGCATCAGGATTCATGGCCTCGCTCTCGGCATAAGTATAGATAAGTTGATTGCCCAACGAGGTTTTGATCATTTCTTGGTAAGCCGGTTTCAACCCGTTGTACTTGGTCTTGTTGACCAACAGTTCTCCAACCGAAGTCTGTTGATGCCAGCCCGGGAAATAGTTGTGCTTGGCAATCTGATAAAAACCGTAGCCGATGTCGATCGTCGGCATCGAGAACTCGGCAGCGTCGATCACGCCACGCTCCAGCGCAGGATAGATGTCTCCACCGGCCAGCAACTGAACCGAGACACCAATCTTAGACAAGGCGCGACCGCCCAGGCCGAAGAACCGCATCTTCAAGCCCTTCATCTGTTCGAGATCGTTTACCTCGAACTTGAACCAACCGGAGGTTTCCGGGCCAATAGCGAAGGAGTCAAAACCAAGGAGGTCATGTTTAGCATAGATTCTGTCACGGATCTCGTTGCCGCCACCGAACCATTTCCAAGCCATGTATTCACCGAGGCCAGGGCCGAAAGGCACTGCGGTCGAGAAAGCCAGGCCAGGATATCTGCCGGCGTGATAGCCGGGGCTGGTCCAGCAGGATTCGATCGCTCCCTTGGAGACCGCGTCGAAACACTCAAGCGCCGGCACCAGGGCGCCTGGTTCAAAAAACTTAATAGTGAACTTACCTTCCGACATAACTTTAACATGGTCGGCGAAGCGGGTGCCGCTCGGTCCAAGATGCGCGAGCTTACCGCCAAAGGCGCTCTGCATTTTCCATTTTACCTTCTTCTGGGCATCAGCCTGGATCGGTACCGTCATCACTACGGCAATACCTGCCATGGCCAGAAGGGCTGGTTTAATGAGGTATTTGATATTCATTGGTTACGCCTCCCTTGCGTGGAAGCCGTCGCATTTATGCGGCGGCTATTAATCCTAATCCTAATCCTAATTCAAAAAAAATTTGACCACATATAAAATATCAAAAATCAGAAAGTCTTTCTTTAAGGCTTTACAAATTTTATTTGAAATTCAATTGGCCACTGGAATACGCGGCGCGCCCCGGTTCCGAGCGCCTTAGTCCCTTAACGACATTGCTCGCCTTTCCAGACAAAACAGGCGTAAGTGTCAGGAACCGTAGGCGTTGGATGAACTGGACAAAAACGATTATCCATCGCGATCCTTGGGGTGGCTTTGGCCATCGAAGCGAACGCTTGTGACGGCTGCACGGACAGCTTCGAAATCATCGAGACAGCGGGCATTCACCGTATAACGTTCTGGATGGTTGCGTGGCCGGCCGAAGACATGGATACCGCAATTGCCGCAGAACCGGTGCTCCGCGTCACCACTGCCGAATTGGTACAATGACAGCCTTCCCTCGCCGGCGATTAGGCGCAACTCGTCATCCTCGACAGCGCAATGGAGGATGCCTTTTTTCGTACAGATAGAGCAATCGCAGTCGAGCAATCGTTCGATCGGCTCGGCTTTGATCACCTCGAAACGTATCGCACCGCAATGGCAACTGCCTTGGTAGGTCGGCATGGCGTCTTCTCCCCAAGGACCGTGCGATCCTCCCCTATTGATCTGATCGAAACGGATCGGGCCCGATCTGTTTGGCGAATCAGTCCACTAACATATTGATCCGATGATGCCAGCGCAGCGACATGCAGGAAAGACCGGCGTCGATCTTGCCGATTTCGGATGTCGGCAACGCGGTGACCTGATATCCCGCCGCTCCCAACAGATTGGCGATGCCCGGGTAATCATCGCCGACAAAAACCGTGTCATTAACGCGAAGCGCATTGGCGCCGGCCTCCTCTCCCTCGGGCGTGATAATCTGGGTGAAAGACTCAAACACCCCCGATGCGGCTAATCGGGCCGTGGACAGGATGGTGCTCTCGTCAAGCAAGGCACAGTCGGATTTGAAATGCAGCACGCCCGGCGGCGTTTGCAGGATCTTGCCGGCCCGCCCGATCCTAGCCAGAATATCGACCAACGCCTCGGCTCCTTCCCGGTTGGTTCGCGACGACAGGCCGATCATCACCGCATCCGGCGTAGTCAAGACATCGCCGCCATCGACAGCGCCGCGCGGCAACACCAGAACGGTCTCGAAACATTGGCGAAGGATCGGGGCGATCGCCTTGACCTCGTCCTGACGGCTGGGTGCTCCGGCACGCAGAAGGATTGCTGCCTCGGCGAAAACCAAGGCCGGGTCCTCAACGAACAAGGCATCGGCAAAGCCTTCAAGCGGTTCCAAGACCTGAACCGACACCCCCGCCGCCGCAAGCGCCGTGCAATAGGCATCGTGCTCCGCCTTGACCCGGTCGTAACGCGGCGCGCCTTGATCCACCGCCCTTAAGCCATCCCCGACCGAGCGCCCCGGTTGACGGACAATGGCCGAGCTGAACTGGTAAACCTTGGGTGACCCGGCCACGCCCCTTATGCCTCGATGTTTAGAAGTCCACCTTATCGCCGCCCTTGAGGCCCAGCATCTCGCGAGCCTCCGTCGGGGTCGCGACCTCCAAGGAGAGATCCTCGATGATGCGGCGGATTTTTGCGACTTGGTCCTTGTTGGATTCGGCCAGCTTCCCCTTGGATATGTACAGACTGTCCTCCAGGCCGACGCGCACATTGCCGCCGAGCATCGCCGCCATGGTGACGAAGTTCATCTGATGTCGACCGGCTGCCAGCACCGACCATTGATAGTCGTCACCGAAAAGCTTGTTGGCGATCCGCCGGGCGTGCATCAGGTTTTCCTCGTCGGCGCCGATACCACCGAGAATACCGAAGATCGACTGCACGAAAAGCGGCGGCTTCACCAGACCGCGATCGAGGAAATGGGCCAGAGTATAGAGATGGCCGATATCGTAGCATTCGAATTCAAAGCGCGTCCCATGACCTTCACCTAATTCTTTAAGTATATACTCTATATCTTTGAAAGTATTTCTAAAAATAAAGTCCCTTGAGTTCTCAAGATGGGTACGTTCCCATTCGTGCTCAAACTCGTTCATCTTGTCGAGGATGGGAAAGAGGCCAAAATTCATCGAGCCCATATTGAGCGAGGTCATTTCCGGGCTGGCCTTTAGCGGGCCTTCCAGACGCTCCTGAAGGGTCATCCCATGACCGCCGCCGGTGGTGATGTTAATCACCGCGTCAGTCGCCTGCTTGATGCGGGGCAAAAACTCCATGAAAACCGCCGGGTCTGGAGTCGGGCTGCCGTCCGGGTTGCGGGCATGCAGATGAATGATCGAGGCGCCGGCCTCCCAGGCGCCAATCGAAGCCTCGGCGATTTCATCCGGCGAGATCGGCAGATGCGGGCTCATTGTCGGGGTATGGATAGAGCCTGTGACGGCGCAGGTAATGATGACTTTGTCTTTGCCGGCCATGGGATTTCCTCCGGATATGGCGTCCTAACAGATCTCCCGCAGCTTATCGCGTCACCAACCCGCTTGAAAGGCCCGCCGCGTCATCGGCGACGGCAATCAGAAATTTGCTGAATAGAGCGACGGAAATCCACTGCCCATGCGTTAAAGCTACAGACAGCACGTGCTGCTGTGCCCTGAACCTAGAGATTTTGCCGATGACTATCGCCCGCAAATTTCTGCTCATTGACGTTACCGGCGCCATGGAAACAGCCGAACCGCCGTCTGGTATCGCCACACGCAACGATGATGAAAGAGAACTTCGGCCAAATGGACGCGAATAAGGGCGGCGACGTCACCCAATCCGAGACCTACGGCTATCGCAAAAGCCAGTTCGCCGCCGCCCATACCGAACATGATAGCGCACCCTCCATCTCGGACCTTGATGTGGCGATGGCGGTGTTCCACGCCGGACATCTTAAGTAACGGTTGGCAAGGATGGATACGGATGACAATGAGTTGGTCCCGCACCCGCACCCTGTCCGTTGTTCTGTTCGTTTCCTTAACCCTCAACCTCTTCCTTGCCGGCACCATGGCCGGGCGCTGGGTTGGAGCAGGAGGTCACTTTGGCGGTGAAGGCAGGCATTGGGGGGCCAAATTCTGGCTAAACCAAGCGCTCGGCGACGAAGCCACGCCAAAGGTCGAGGCGATGTGGGAGGTGTACCGGGCCAAGCTGGAGCCAATGCGCAAGGCGGCAAGACAATCGCGCCACGCTATCAAAGCGGCGCTGTCTGCCGATCCGTTCGACCCGAACGCCTATGCCAGGCTTTGGAGGACTCGTTAAACCAGCGAACCGCGATCCGCGCCAGCCACCACGACTTCATGATCGAACTGACCAGCGTTCTACCCCCGGAGCAACGGGTCAAACTCGCCGAACGCGCCGGCGGCAGACGCTGGCGCCATCACCGCGAGTAAAGGCGCGCACCTACCCCGCCGCCTTGGCCAGCGCCGCCTCGCGGATCGCCGTTAACGTTGTTACCGGGGTGATCGCCTCGGGATCGATTTTAATCTCGATCACCGTCGGCAGGTTCGCTGCCAGGGCGCGTTCAAAGGCCGGCTGGAACTGCTCGGTGCTGGTGACCGTCTCGCCATTGGCACCGTAGGCCCGGGCCAGCGCCGCGAAATCCGGGTTACGCAGCCCTGTATTGGCGGTGCGTCCAGGATATTCGCGTTCCTGATGCATGCGGATCGTCCCCAGCATGCCGTTATTGATGACGATAGCGATGATATTGGCGCCATATTGCATCGCCGTCGCCAACTCCTGACCATGCATCATAAAGCAACCGTCACCATTCATGCTGACCACGACCCGGTCCGGATGGACCAGTTTGGCGGCAACCGCCGAGGGCAAGCCGTAGCCCATCGAACCGCTGGTTGGCGCCAGTTGGTTGCGATAGCCGCGATACTGGAAATAGCGGTGCATCCAAGTCGCGTAGTTACCGGCGCCGTTACAGATCAGCGCATCATCCGGCAAGGTCTTGTTCAGCCAGGCCGCGATTTCGCCCATTTGCACCGGACCGGGCACCGGCAGGGGTACGATGGTCTTGAGGTAATCCGCATGGCCCTTGCGCCGTGCTCTCACGCCAGGCCGAACTATCCACCGGCTCAAGCCGCGATAGCGCCGCGGCGAAAGCCCGGGGCGCCGCGTTGATCGGCAGATCGGCCTGGTAGACCTGACCCAGCTCCTCAGCGCCGGCATGCACATGCACCAAGGTCTGCTTGGGCCTGGGTATTTCCAGAAGCGAGTAGCCGCCGGTAGTGACCTCGCCGAGCCGGGCGCCGGCGACGATCATCAGATCGGTAGTGGCCAGACGGTGCCGCAGCGGTTCCGGCAGGCCAATGCCGATATGGCCGATATAATTCGGATGGCGGTTGTCGAAATAGTCCTGACAGCGAAACGAGCAACCGACCGGCAGGTCGTTGGCTTCGGAGAACGCCTGGACCCGCTGGCAAGCCTCGGCATCCCAGCCGCCGCCGCCGACAATCATCACCGGTGACTTGGCGGCCGCGAGCATGGTGCGT
>CALMRI010000057.1 GCA_937776645.1 uncultured Alphaproteobacteria bacterium
TGATCAGATCGAATTCATCGAGTTTCAACTCAAACAACTCACGCACCGGAAACGCGATCAGGGAAAGTTCACGAATCGGCGTGCCGTCCTGTTTTTCCGGCGGCCGCAGAATGGTGAAATGCACCAGATCGACCGACGGGTCAGCCTTCAGGAGATTGCGCCATGTCCGCTCGCCGGCATGCGGCGCTCCAGAAACCAGCAGCACGCGCAGGCGATCACGCACACCGTTGATCGCATGGACCATTCGGTTATTGATCAGACCAAGTTCGCCCGCACGCGCCTCGACAACGAGCTCGACAATGGTCTCACCGGCATGCCCCAGGGGGATCTTTACCTCGTGAGAACGGTTCGCCGGAACGGCCAGTTGGATAGCATACTTACCATCGATCCCCATTGTGACCGGAATAGCCGTTCCGTCGGCGATTTCGCTATCCACGACCCGAATGCTCATCGTCACGTCGCGCCCGACCATGCCGAAGGACGGCGCGCGCTCCACATGAAGCAGGCGATCGCTTTCGCCACGATCACCGGTCAGGATGACATGGAACGGCGCCGGGAGATCGCCCCGTTTGCCTGCGGTCACCGCGTCATGAATCTGGCCATCAGTAATCGCGATAACACCAGCGAGCCGGCGCCGGGGAATATCACCGACTGCGCGGGATATGGTTTCAAACAATCGGGTTCCTTGCTTGTTCTGGCCGGATTGCCCGGAAAACCGGGCCCCATGTACCCGGACAGTGCGGATCTCCAAATCCCGCATCCGCTCCAGCGCCCCTTGAACATGAAGCAGCGCGGCGTCGCGCGTCGCCGCGCGTTCGCCAATATTCTGGCTTGGGCTCTCGTCGATGGCGATCACGACCACATCCGGCCTTGGTTGGCGCTGTTCGCTTACCAAGGTCGGGTTGGCCAACGCCGCCGACAACGCGACGAGCGTGCCGGCGCGCCACCCGGTTCCACCGGCTCGGCGCCAAAGACACCAAACAACCAGCATCAATCCAGCCGCCACGGCGCCCGCCAGCACAACCCAAGGGATCATCGGATCATACGTGATGCTGATGGCACTCGGGCTCATTGGCCCAACCTTTCCAAGATCGACGGTACGTGCACTTGGTCAGCCTTGTAATTACCCGTCAGGGCATACATCACCAGATTGACGCCGAACCGGAACGCCATCTCGCGCTGCAATTTACCACCGGGAATGACCGGCAAGGCAAATCGGCCGCTCCGGTCCCGCGCCCAGGCGCCGCTCCAATCATGACTGCCGATGATCACGGGCGTGACTTCGTGGTCATGCGCGCTTTGTTGATCCTGAATCCAAACAAGCCCTCCAGTAAAACGCCCCGGGAAATCGTTCAGCAGATAGAAAGCCTTGGTCAGCACATGGCCCGGCGGCACCGGCATCAGCGCCGGAATGTCGAGGTCGCGGCTCAACGCCCGCAGCCGGCGCATACCCGCACCACCACCGGAAACCCCGCCTTCCAATTGATCTTTTGTGTCGAACAGGATCGTCCCGCCATTGTGCATAAAACCGTTCACCCGCTTCACCGCTGCATCACTGAGCGGTAGATGATCTGCCGTGATCGGCCAATACAGCAACGCAAAAAAGGCGAGATCGTCGGTTTCAAGATCGATGCCCATCGGCCCCGCTGGTTCGATCGCGGTTCGCCGGATCAGCATCTCGGAAAGTCCGATCAGACCGGATTCGCTCACGGCATCGACCTCGTGATCGCCGGTGATCACGTAGGCAAGACGGGTATCCAGGGAGGCTTCCAAGGCAAAGGCGTCGGCCTCGCGTTCCGCTCCCTCAGCCAACCCGGGCCCTGGCGCCAATAGCCAACCGGCCAACAGTACCGCGATCGCCAATCCGGCGCCGCGCGCCCGAGCCGCCAGCCGTCTGGGCGCCACCAGGCCGCGCAGGATCATGGTGACCAGAAAATCAATCAAGAACAGCGCCAGTGCCGCCGTTAATAGGGTTGGGCGAAAATCAAACTCAGTGCCGACCGAATAGGATTGCATCAGGACGCCCTGTGGGGGCGAGGCCTGGGCCTGAAAGTCGCTCGGCTTGATCGTCAAATTCAAGACCCGGCGGGTCAAGGCGGTGCCGTAATATCCGGGTGGTTGGTCCGGACCGACGCTGAGCGACCCATCCGCGTTCGGTCGAGAAAGCGCCCTGGCCTTCGCCGACGGCGCTCCGAGGACGCCAAACCCATCAAGCGTCTCCAGAGGCGGCAAGGCCTGGTCTCCTTGCACACCGACGAAGCCGGCGCTCAACCCGACAACGCGGCGCAGCATATCCACGAACAATCCGGAAAGCGCCAGATCGCTCCACTCGGGGTTCGCCGTCGTGTGGAACAGCACCAACCAGCCATCGCCGCGCGGTTGTGCGGTTACGATCGGCGTTCCATCGGCGAGGCGCGCCCAGGTGTTCTCGTCCAAATCGATCGATGGCTCGGCCAACACCTGACGGCGCACCAGGACTTCTCCATAGGGAGGCATCTCGGCAAATGGGCTTTTCTGGCTGAATTCTGTCACCGCCAGTGGGCGCGACCAGGACAGCCCCCCGCCCAAGGCACGGTCCCCGATGCGTAGGCGTGTCGGCAAAAGATCTTTTATTCCCAGGCCTTTCGACCCAAGACCGGCCGCCGCCAATCGTGGACCGGCAAAGCGAATAAGCACACCGCCGGCCTCGATCCAAGCCGACAGCTTTGCGTGATCACCCCTGGTGAGCACCCCGACATCCGCCAGGATCAGCGCCGCCGAACCGCCCCGCATCAACGATGACAACCGGCCCCGAGTTACTTCACTGAAGGGTGAAAGCGCCCGTTCGAGAAAGTACAATTCATCCAGCAAGGGTTGCTTGCCCTGGAATTGGGTCTCCGAAACCAAACCGACGGGCCGGCGCTTGAAGCCATCGTCCAACAGCACAACCGCCGCCGCCGTCGTCTCTCCTTCGATCTCGATCCGGCTAATGTCATTGCGCAACTCGATAGGCAGTGAAATCTCGATACTGGCGCGGCGCTGGCCATTGGGGAACGCCGCGGTGGTGTATGCCAGCACCCTTCCATCCGCCGCTGTCGCGCGGATCGAGACCGGCTCAGCCGGGCCAGTGGATAGCCGCACGGCCTCAACGTTGACGGATCGCCCGGAACTTGACGGCGGCACAAGAACTCTCGGCCCGGTTGAAGCATCGGATACGATGGTCAAGCTGCCCAGCCGGCGAAGCCGCTCCATCAACTTGGCCTCACCAGGGTCCTCAACACCATTACTCAGCCAGAAAACATTCGCCGGCGCCGGTGGTGCCGCCTGTTCCAGAGCCTCTATCAAGGGTTCAAGCCGGGATGGCGTCGGCTGCGGCGCCATTGCCTTGATCAAGCCGCGCGCCTCAATCGTCGTCAGCGGTTGGGCAAATGGACGGTCATCCGCTGGCGTCCAGGTCGTGCGCAACAGGAACAGGCTTCGGCCTTCGCGCTCAGCCTGGGCGACCAGTGTCTCCATAGTTTTGACACGCCCTGCCCAATCGCGTCCGGCGGTCCAGTCGTCATCAACCACGATCACCACCGCACCCTGGCCCGACAGGTCGGGATTGGCGTGCAATATCGGATGCGCCAGCGCCAAAATCACCAGCGCCGCGAACACGAGCCTGAGCAGCAGCAACCACCAGGGCGCGGTATCTGGCGTCTCTTCGCGGGACTGCAAGCGATAGAGTAGGCGGATCGCCGGAAACCGCTGGGTTCGGGGCGATGGCGGCGTGACCCTAAGCAGCCGCCAAAGAATCGGCAGGCCAAGCAGCGCCGTCAGCATCCAAGGAGCGGTGATAGCCAGGGAACCGAGCGCCAGCATCAGCCTTCCTCGTCAGACAGCGGTTCGGGACAGCGCGCCATAGAGCGACAGCAAGGCCGCCTCCGGGGGTTGCTCCGTCACATGGCTTGAAAAACTCCACCCAACCTTGGTCGCGAGATCACGCAGTTCCTCGCAGTGCAGAGCCAACTTCTCCTGGTATTCCTGGCGCACATGGTCGGCCCGGCGCAGAAGGTGCGGCTCTTCACCCTCGGCACCCTCGAAACGAATGCGGCCGCCAAACGGGAAGCCCTCTTCCGCCGGGTCGAGGATCTGCACACAATGCCCTTTGCAACCGTTCGACGCCATCGCTGCGATGGCGTCGCGATAGACCGAGATCGGCTCAAGGAAATCGGCGATCAACACCACGCCGGCATGGCGTGGCAGTGGTCCCGGTGGCGGCACGCTGGAACCGCCACCGGAAACCAACATCGCCTCAATCAGTCTATTCAGGCCAGTGCGACCACCGCGTGCCGACATACCCTCACCTAGCAACGCAACATTCTCTCCGCCCTCGGTCAACAGGATCGCCAAGGCCACCGCGAGCACATCCGCGCGCTCACATTTTTCCGGCACATCATGGCGCGAACGGTAACGCATGGATGGCGAGGAATCCCGCCAAATCCAAACGCTCTGGGCCGCTTCCCATTCGTTTTCGCGAACAAACAGCTCACGGCCTCGGGCCGATCGACGCCAATCTATCTGCCGGGCGGCTTCAAAATTCTGATAGCGGCGGAACTGCCAGAACGTCTCACCCTGACCGGGACGGCGGCGACCATGCATTCCCTGTATCACCGTTGCCGCGACGCGTTCCGCTCGCACCTGTAGCGGCGGAAGCCGGCTGGCGAGCGCTTCTGACTGTTCGCGGATCACGTCCGGCACGACATCAAAGATGACGATCGCAGAGACGGTCGATCACCGAGTCCAAGGTCACGCCCTCTGCACGGGCGGCAAAATTCAACGCCATTCGATGCCGAAGCACCGGATGCACCAAAGCCAGGACATCATCGACGGAGGGGGAAATCCTCCCCTCCAGCACGGTGCGGGCCCGCACCGCGAGCATCAGCGCCTGGCTGGCGCGCGGGCCTGGCCCCCAAGCAACATGGCGGCGTACCTCTTCCACCTGCGTAGTCTCACACCGTCCAGCCCGAACGATCGCGAGGATCGCATCGACCACGCTTTCGCCAACCGGCAACCGCCGCAGCAGGGCCTGGGCGGCGAGCAATTCCTTGCCCGACATCACCGATTGCGCCACCTCCTCCCGTCCTCCGGTGGTGGCGATCAGCATCCGCCGCTCCGCCTCGGCGTCCGGGTAACCGACATCGATCTGCAGCAGGAAACGGTCGAGCTGTGCTTCCGGCAGCGGATAGGTGCCCTCCTGCTCCAGCGGGTTTTGGGTCGCCAGGACATGAAAGGGCCGGGGCAACTCATGGGTCTGACCGGCGACGGTTACGGTCCGCTCTTGCATGGCTTGCAGCAGGGCCGATTGGGTGCGCGGGCTGGCGCGGTTGATCTCGTCGGCCATGAGGACCTGGCAGAACACCGGGCCAGGAATGAACCTGAAACTTCGCTTGCCGGCGGCGTCTTCCTCGAGAACCTCGGAGCCGATGATATCGGCGGGCATCAGATCGGGCGTGCATTGAACCCGTTTGTCGTCAAGGCCGAACACGGTACCGAGGGTCTCAACCAATTTGGTCTTGGCCAATCCAGGCACACCGATAAGCAACCCGTGTCCTCCAGCGAGGATGGTGATCAAGGTCTGATCAACAGCCAACTGCTGACCGAAGATGACCCGTTCAACCTGTTCGCGCACCTTGCCTATGTGGGCGCCAAGCGTGTCAATCTCGACCAATAGCTGGTCTTCGGAAGCGTCATCGAGGGTGGAGGATTCCGTCATCAGCGTATACTCTCACGTGAGGTTTAGGGCAGCGCTACGCGCAATCAGGGTAGATTTAGGATATTGGTCGAAAATGGGCGAAAAACAACCTCAATCGCCGCCCAAACTAGAGCGTATATCAGACGCGATTTTCGACACGTCCCAGAAACGTGAACAGGCACCGATTCGACATTTTCAGATGCGAATCGCGCGGGATGGGACCTGGTTTTATCATGGGTCGCCAATCAATCGAATTCGGCTGGTCAAGCTGTTCTCGACCGTGCTTCGACGCGAGGCAGACGGCCAATATTGGCTGGTGACGCCAGTCGAACGCGGCATCGTCGATGTCGATGACGCACCATTCACCGCCGTCGAAATGAACCATATCGCCGGCGTGGAGCCTGGCGGGAAGGACGATCTGCTACAATTCCGGACCAATTTGGATGTTGAGGTAGATTGCGGACCTGATCATCCGCTACGAGTCGCGATTGATCCCAAGACGCAGGAACCCAGTCCCTATATTTTGGTTCGTGAGGGTCTCGAGGCCCGGTTGACGCGCTCGGTCTTCTACGAACTGGCCGAATTGGCCCATGAGCGCAATATCGACGGAGAGAGGGTTTACTGCGTATGGAGCAAGGGCAGACTTTATCCACTGGGCCCGGTCGAGCTGGAGTGCTGACCCTCGAGGAATTCAGCGACACTTTCGCGCGCGCCATCGCGGCAGCAGGAAACGACGCTCCGAGGGAACGGTCCTCCGCCGTCACCCGGCGCGGTGACCATGATCTCAACCCAGGGATGGAGCTGCCGGAAAAACGCCGGCCGGCCTCGGTGCTGGTGCCGATCATTGGCCGTCCCGGGCAACCGACCATCCTGCTCACACAACGCTCGGCGGACCTGCCGCACCATGCCGGACAGGTCAGTTTCCCCGGCGGTCGGGCCGAGGAGACGGATGTTGACGCCATCGACACGGCGTTGCGCGAGACCGAGGAAGAAATTGGGCTGGATCGCCGGCATGTCGAAGTGATCGGCCGGCTCGACACCTATGTCACGAGAACCGGCTTCGTGGTGACACCCATTGTCGGCCTCGTGCGCCCGCCTTTCGAGGTTACAGCCGACCCGGTGGAGGTCGCGTCGATATTCGAGGTGCCACTTTCCTTCATTCTGGACCGCGCCAACCATCAACGGCACAGCCGGGAATGGCAGAACATGATCCGCCATTTCTATGTCCTGCCGCACCCTGATCAATATATTTGGGGAGCGACGGCGGGCATGTTGGTGAATCTCGCCGAACTGATGCTTGATGTTTTAGGTGACAGGGTCGACGGCAGTGGAGTGGCCGGTGGCGAGTGAGCCAGCAAATTCGACCTGGAGGAATGTCCCGGCAACCCAGGCGGTGATGGCCGCCTTGGGGGCGGAGGCCGGCCTAGCCCGTTTCGTTGGCGGGTGCGTACGCAATACATTGCTGCAATTGCCCGTCACCGATATCGACATCGCGACGGTCCACCCGCCCGAGGAGACCACGAAGCGCCTCCTGGCGGCTGGCCTCAAAGCCAAACCAACCGGCATCGCACATGGCACAATCACCGCGATCGCCGACCGCCAACCCTACGAAATCACCACCTTACGCCGGGACATGGTGACCGATGGCCGACGCGCCGTGGTCGCCTTCACAGATGATTGGGCCGAGGACGCGGCACGGCGCGACTTTACGATGAACGCCATCTTCATGGATATCGACGGCATGATCCTCGACCCCATGGGAGGCATGGAGGACGCTCTGGCCGGCAGAGTCCGGTTCGTCGGCCAAGCCACCCAGCGCATCCGCGAGGATGCACTTCGTATTCTCCGTTTTTTCCGTTTCCAGGCACAATATGGCAAAGGGCGGCTCGATGCCGATGCGCTGGCAGCCTGCCGGCTGGACGCGGCATCGCTAAATGGATTATCAGGCGAGCGCATTCGCAACGAACTGCTGAAATTACTTGGCGCCCCTGCTACTGGGCTAGTCGTGCGAGCCATGGCCGAGGTTGGCATTTTGTATGCCCTTTTCCCAAACCCGCTAAGGGTTGAGGCGCTGGATCGATTGATCGCCCGGGAAGGCAATCAGCCCGATCTATTTCGCCGGCTCGCGGTGCTACTCGATCACCCCCCCGAAGCCGTCACGCAACGTTTACGGCTGTCGAGGGAAGACGGCGCCCGGCTTTCGGCGATGGCAATCGATCGACTGGATCTTGACGCGGATGAGGCCGGCGTGAAGGTTCAGCTGCATCGCTATGGTGTTAAGCGATTTGTCGACCTGGCGTGGATGACCGCTGCATTGGAAGACAGCGAACCAGCGCTCCTCGGCCGGGCGCTGGCGCTTTCCCGGAACTGGAAGGTCCCGACATTTCCCTTGCGTGGCGCCGACCTGATCAAACTGGGCCTTGTGCCCGATCAGCGGATCGGTAGGATCCTCGCCACGATCGAGACACGCTGGATCGACGGTGGTTTTCAGGCGGACCAAGAAGTCTGTCTCGCTTGGGCCTGTGATAGTCTCACCCAGGAATTGGAGCAGGATATGGCTAACATCGCGGAAACCGCTGCCAGGGCACTGACCAACGCCCGTGCGAACAACCAACCCGTCCAATCTTTTCCAGATGGCAGCGCCCCCGGCAGTGTCGAGGCGGCCTACGCAATCCAGGACGCAGCCGTCGCGCTAAGTGGCGAGGAAGTCAGCGCCTGGAAGGTTGGACCAGCGGCCTCGAATTTTCCCGAGACCTGTGCGCCGATCCTCGCCTCCAGGGTGCTTAGCTCTCCGGTAGCACTGTCGAACGCTCTACGACTTAAGGCGGTGGAGTGCGAGGTGGCGTTTCGCTTGGCCCGCGACCTGCCGCCGGCGGGCGGACCCTACACGTCGGCACAGGCGCGCGACGCGGTCGCCACAGCCATGGTGGCGATCGAGGTCGTGGAGACCCGCTATGCCAGCTGGCCGGTCGAGGACCGGATTTGGGCTCTGGCCGATAATCAGTCGAACCATGCGCTGGTCGTCGGCGCCGAGACCCCCTTGCCCGACGCCACAACGATAGACGCGCTGACCGCGACCTTGGCGCTGGGCGAGGCAGTGAAGCCGGCAGATAAGGGATTTCCCGGCGGCGATCCCTTCGCTTTGATTGCCTGGCTGGCAACCCATGTCGGCACCCGAAGCCCAGCATTGGCCACACGCGGTTTGAAGGCTGGGGATATCATTACCACAGGCTCATGGAATGGCGTCGATTTTGCGACTGACGGCATGACCGTGCGCGCCGACTATCCGGGGCTGGGTTCGGCCGAAGTGACCTACGGGTAATCTCCTAGGGCGAGCCACCGCCGGAGAGGTCAATCGATCTCCGGTAGTGGCCAGATCACCTGGGGCGGCAAGCTCATCAAGATCGCCTCGACATTGCCACCGGTTTTCAGCCCGAACAGGGTGCCGCGATCATGGATCAGATTGAACTCGACATAACGGCCACGCCGGACCAGCTGATGGTGGCGCTCGGCCTCGGTCCAGCTCTCGTCCATGTGACGGCGCACGATCCGGGGATAGATATCGAGGAACGCCAACCCGACATCCTTGGTGAAGGCTAGGTCACGCTCATAATCGCCGTCGAGCTGGTCATAGAATATCCCGCCAACGCCTCGCGGTTCGTCCCGGTGCTTGAGGTAAAAATACTCGTCGCACCATTTCTTGAAACGCGGATGATAGGCCGGGTCGTGGCCGTCGCACGCGACCTTGAGCCCGGCGTGAAAGCTCTCGGTATCCACCGGGTCCGGCACCATCGGCGTCAGGTCCGCGCCGCCGCCAAACCAGGATTTCGTGGTGGTGATGTGCCGCGTATTCATATGCACTGCTGGCACCTTGGGCGAGTGGAGGTGCGCCACCAGCGAGACCCCTGAGGCCCAAAACCTCGGATCGTCCTGGGCGCCGGGTATCTGTTGGCGAAAATCCTCGGAGAACTCGCCCATAACAGTGGAAACATTGACACCGACCTTCTCGAACACCCGCCCCTGCATGATTGACATCACCCCGCCGCCGCCGCCATCCCGATCCCAGGTCTTGCGCTTAAAGCGGCCGGGCTCCTGGTCGCGGAACGGCCCGGCATAATCATCCTCGATCGCCTCGAATGCAGCACAGATCCGGTCGCGTAATCCAGCAAACCAGGTTACGGCGGTGGTCTTCTGTGGCTCGGTCGATAGATACATCGCAAACTCCATTACCAGCGTCGCTTGTGTCGCGCGGAATGCGGACAATGGCAAGGGCAAGGCGGGGGTTCCTGCCAGCATGAGCCGCATCTGCTTGTCCCGGATCAAAAGGCACCCCGTCAGCAAGCACGGCGGTGTTGCCCCGCCCTGCACCGGATCATAAGCTCTCAGACGAAGATGCGGCCCAGGTCGCGCTCCAGGAGGCTGACATCATGACCACCACCCCACCGTTTCGCGCCGACGAGGTCGGTAGTCTGCTGCAGCCCGCAGCGCTCAAGGACGCCCGGGCTCAGTTTCAGGCTGGCAATCTGGACGCCGAGGCCCTGGGCGATCTAGAAGATAAGTGCATCCGCACGGTCGTCGCCAAACAAGAGGCCGCCGGCCTTCAGGCGGTCACCGACGGGGAGTTTCGCCGCGCCTGGTGGCATTTCGATTTTCTCGCCGGGCTCAACGGCGTCGACTGGGTTCGCGGCGCTGATAGTATTCAATTTTCCGGTGTGCAGACCAAATCAGAAAGCATCGTGGTGACCGGCAAAGTCAGCTTCGGCGATCACCCAATGCTTGAGCATTTTAAATTCCTGAAAAGCGTTACCAAGGTCACACCCAAAATGACCATCCCTGCCCCTTCGGTGCTGCATTTCCGAGGCGGCCGGGACACAATCAACCGGAAAATCTACCCCCATCTCGACAACCTCTTCGCCGACACTGCCGAGGCTTATGCCCAAGCAGTTCGGTCATTCTATGACGCCGGCTGCCGCTATCTGCAGTTCGACGATACGGTTTGGGCCTATCTGTGCTCGGAAAAAGAATGCCAGTTCGTGCGCGACCGGGGTGAGGACCCCGAGGCCCTCAAGCTCGCCTATGCCGGGATGATCAACCATGCGCTGGCCGCCCGGCCCGCCGATATGACGATCACCACCCATGTGTGCCGCGGCAATTTCCGCTCCAGTTGGATTTCCGAAGGCGGCTATGAGCCGGTCGCCGAAATTCTGCTCAGCCAACTCAACTACAACGGTTATTTCCTGGAATACGACACCGAACGCGCCGGTGGTTTCGAACCGCTCCGCTTCCTGCCCAAGGGTGACAAGCGAGTGGCCCTAGGCCTCATCACCTCGAAGTTTGGCGTGTTGGAGAGCCGCGACGCCATCCTGCGTCGCCTTGAAGAAGCTCAGGCCTTCGCCCCGCTGGAACAGTTTTGCCTCAGTCCTCAATGCGGCTTCGCCTCGACCGAGGAGGGCAATGTCCTATCCGAGGAAGAACAATGGCGTAAACTCGGCTTTATTGTCGATGTCGCCAAGGAGGTTTGGGGCGAAATTTAAAGAAAATTCGGTTCACCCCGGGCCTTCCCATTCGACCGTTCCCTGGTCATAATTTTCAACCCCTACCGTCCCGCGCTCAGGAGCCGCCCCATGCCGCGCACGAAATTTCTGTTCGTTTTGTTCGATGGCCTGCGCCGGGACATGATCCGGCCGGATCTGATGCCGAACCTGCATCGGTTTCGCGCCGGCAGCTGTGACTATCCGAACAGCGCATCGGCGTTTCCATCCGAGACGCGGGTGCAGGTTTCCAGCTTCGTGACCGGGGCCTATTGCGGCGGGGCGAGCCTGCCGGAAGGAGCCAACGCCGGCGCCGGACACGGCATCATGGCCAACGCATTCTATGACCCGGCGCTTGGCTATGACGGACCGATGGACACCTCGGATACCGCACGGATGATGCAGGCCAAGGGTATCTATGGACGGCTGCAGAAGGCCGAGAATCTGGGCGAAATCATCGCTCGGGCGGGCAAAAAATATGCCGTGCTGACCACAGGTAAGATCGGCAATGCCCGACTGCTGAACGTCGATGCCGCGGCGCTTGATCAGCCGTTATTTTCAATCTGGGGCGCCGATGTTTCCAGTCCGACGGCCAATCACCAGGCGATCATCGAGCGGTTTGGACCAGTGCCGGCGCAGACCTATCCAAACACCGCCGTCGCCGAGTACGCCACTACGGTATTGTTGGAGCACATGATCCCGGTGCATGACGCCGATGTGCAGGTGATCTGGTACAACGAGCCCGATCTCTCCTATCACTACAAAGGTATCGGCTCACCAGAGAGCGATATCGCCGTGCGCAGTGTCGACACCGGCTTTGGACGTATTCTCGACTGGTGGGAGGCCGAAGGCCGCGCGTCGGGTTGGCAGATCATCGCCGCCTCGGACCATGCACAGATCACCGTCACCAAACATATCAACGTGATCGACGCGTTAAACGACGCCGGCTTCCGGGCCGGCCAGGCCGTCTCGGACGCGGTCGACGTCGCGGTCAAGCGTAGCTCTTCCGGGCAAATCACCGTGCGGGACCGTGATCCGGCGCTGGTCGCCAAGGTGCTCGGCTTTTTGCAAGAGCAGACTTGGTGCGGGTTGACCTTCACCCGCGGTGGCGGCGATGGCGCCCTATCGATGGCGGTGATCAATGCGCTGAACGAGCGCTCGCCCGATATCAACTACATCCTGCGCTCCAGCGACGGAGTGAACGCGTTTGGCTACCCCGGAACCTGTATCGCCGACAACGCCGATATCCCGATCGGCGGTGGGATCCATGGCGGATTGCAGAAAACTGAAATAAACAATCTTCTGGTCATCGGCGGTGACCGAATTTGCCGGGCGACGGTGCACGAGGTACCAACCAGCATCGTCGACATAACGCCGACCATGTTGCATGGGCTCGGCATTACCATGCCGGACACCGCAATGGGCCGGGCGCTGATCGAGGCTTTCGATGAAGGTGGCCAGCAACCCGCCTGGCGTGAGCGGACCGAACGCGCCACGGCTAATGGCTATGACCAGGAGATGGTCGTCGCCGATATCGAGAGGGGCGGGCGGGCGGCATATCTTAGAGGCGGGAGGCGCATCACATGAGCAAACCAATCATCCTTTACGAGAACATGCGGGCCGCCGCCTATATCCCCTACTACCTGGCCGATGTGCGCGGTGCTTTCGCCGCCGAGGGGGTAGAGGTCGAGATCCGCACCTCACCGGCCACCCATCGTACCGCCGAGGCACTCCTAGAAGGCGAGGCGGATGTGTCCTGGGGCGGGCCGATGCGCGTGATGCTGCATCATGACCGCGACCCCGATTGCTCGTTGGTGTGCTTTTGCCAAGTCGTCGGGCGCGAACCGTTCATGCTGATTGGTCGTGAGCCAAAGCCGGACTTTCGCTTCACCGATCTCAGGAATTTGCGAATTGGCACGGTAAGCGAAGTGCCGACGCCCTGGATGTGCTTTCAAGACGACATTCAGCGCTCAGGTCTTGATCCCGCGACACTTAACCGGGTCACAGATGGCACCATGGCCGGCAATGTCGCGGCGCTTCGAACCGGCGACTTAGATGTAATTCAGGTGTTCGAACCTTATGCTGATGATCTGCTGAACTCCGGCGACGGCCATCTCTGGCATCGGTTCTCAGAGCGCGGTGCCACCGCATATACGACCTTTTACACCACCGCACGCTTCGCCGAGCAGAACCGGGCGACCTGCCTCGCAATGACCCGGGCGATGGCGAAGACCCAGAAGAGCTTGTTCGCCGAACCAGCCGAGACCATCGCCAGCGCGGTCGCAAGCTATTTTCCAGCGTTATCGGCCGACGCTCTGGCACGGATTGTCAATGGCTATCGAGACAGTGGCGTTTGGGCGCGCACCACAGTACTACCGCCAACCCCGGTGGTACGGCTGAAGGCGGCGCTGATCTCCGGCGGCTTGATTACCCGCGACATACCCTATGAACGGGTCGTCGCGGTCGGGCTATCGGAGGTACCCTGAGCTGCCGATTCGCTCTAAGCTCTCGGTATGAAGACTGAGGCACTCAGCCGAGACACGATCCCAACCATAGACATTTCCCGCTTTTTGACTGGCCGGGATGCGGAAAAGCGCGCGGTCGCCGTCGAGGTCGCCGAAGCTTGCGAGACGGCGGGGTTCCTCATCCTCTCCGGCCACGGGGTCGCCCAGTCGATCTTGGACGATGCCTTTCAGCATTCGCGGGAGTTTTTCGACCTTGAGCAGGCGGAAAAGGATCGCTGGCGCGCGACCGGACCATCGCGGCAGCGGGGATATCACGCGCTTGCGACACGCGGTCTCGCCAACACCCTGGACAAGTCGGTGCCCCTCGATCTGCGCGAGACGGTGTTTCTTGGCCCGGTGGACGACCACCGCGCCCGTTTCACCGAACAGCCTGACGCGCTCGCCGCACATGCGCCAAACATTTACCCGGAAAACCCCGGTTATTTTTCACCTGCCTTAGTAGAAATTTATCAATCTTTTGAGCGCCTTGCTAATGACATTCTGCGTATTTTTGCCATTGCCCTGGAGATGCCCGAGGCCTATTTCGTCGACAAGATGGACCACCATTTCAGCATCCTGAGTTCACACCATTACCCGGCTTTGTCAGAGCCGCCACTGCCGGGCCAGCTGCGGACTGGCGCGCATACGGATTTCGGCGCCTTCACGATCCTGGCGATGACCAACGCCATCGGCGGCCTGGAAGCACTGCTGCCAGATGGGCGCTGGATGCCGATCAAGCCACGACCAGGGACGTTGGTTGTCAATCTCGGTGACATGATGGCTCGCTGGACCAATGATCGTTGGACCTCGACCTTGCACCGAGTGGTCAACCCACCGAAAATCGGCGCGTGGGGGTCGCGGCGGCAGTCGATCGGTTTTTTTGCCCACCCGAACTTCGATGCCGAGATCGCCTGCATCCCCACTTGCCTGAGGCCCGGCGTGGCGCCGATTTATCCGCCGATCACCGCCGGCGAACATATTGCCTTGAAAATCGCTAAGAGCCACCAGGGCACCGCTTAATCCAGCACCCCGAACCGACCTAAGGTGAGACCTAGTCGCTGGCGATAAACAATCCGCCAACAAAGTGCCGCACAAGCAGCAGCAAGCCCCAAGGCCAAACCCAGCCACACCCCAACACCGCCCAGATCATAATGGAAGCTGAGCAAGCCGGCGGTGCCGAATCCAAGGCCAAGATAACAGGCTATGGCGATCAACATCGGCGCGCGCGTGTCGTTAAGGCCGCGCAATACCCCAGCGGCGATCACCTGCCCGCCATCGACCAGTTGGAAAAGCGCGGCAACAGCTAAATAGCTGACCGCAAAGCCGATTGTCGGGCCATTGACAGGGTCGCCAAGTTCAAGAAACATCCCTGTCAATTCTCGACCAAGGATCCAGAAGGTCAGCGCCGCTGGCGCCGCGACGATCACACCAAGCCCCAGAGAAGCACCAGTGGCTTGCGCGATCGCCGTTTCGTCGCCCCGCCCCAAGGCCAAGCCAACCCGCACCGTCGCGGCTTGGCTGATCCCGAGCGGGATCATGAAAGTAACGGTGGCGCATTGCAGCGCCACCGCATGCCCCGCCAAAGGCGCCGCACCAAACTGCCCGATCATGAAGGCGGCGCCGGAAAACAAACTGCACTCAGCCAAGACCATCAGGCCTGCGGGAACGCCGATGCGAAGCATGGCGGAAAATCTCGGCCAATCAGGCTTCCACAACCGGATTAGAATTGTGTAGCGACGAAACTTGCGATCCGACAGCACGAACCCGAACAAAACCGCGGCCATGAACAGATGCGCGATCGCCGTCGCCAGCCCGGCACCGAACAACTCCCAACGCGGGAAGCCGCATTTGCCGAACATCAACACGTAGTCGGCGCCGGCGTTTACCGCGATCGCGATTACCGTCGCCACCATCGCCGCTCGGGGCCGGCCATGCGCCGCGATAAAATTGCGCAACACGATGAACATGAAAGCCGGGAGAAACTGCCATCCCGCCGGCCTTAGGTAATCCTGTGCTAGTTCGGCAGTATCTGGGTCCTGGTGCAGCAGCAGCAGCAAGGATCGGCCGTTCCAGATCAGGATCGAAAACGGCACGGCCATCGCTACCGAAACCCAAAGACCTTGACGCACGGTACGCCTTACGCCGCGAAGATTACGCGCACCCAACTCCTGGGCGCACATCGCCGCGACGGCGGTCAACAATCCGATGCCGAAAAACGAAAGCGGGAGGATCAGACTGGTGGCCAAGACGCCTGCCGCCAACGACGAAGGTCCAAGCCACCCCATCATGACCACATCGGTGGTCGACATTGCAACCGTAGCCAATTGGCTCAACACCAAGGGCCAGGCCAGGCGGAAGGTGGCCGTCAATTCGGTGCCCCAGGGGCCATAGATCGGCCCAGGGCGATCAGCCATAGAACGGCGGGACTTCGTAGACGATGTCATCATTGAGCTTTTCGGACCGGATCGGCCAATCAATCTTAAAAATTACCTGCCGTTCAGCACGGCGGTCACACTGCTTACGGGCACTCGGTACGCGGGTGGCCGTTAAAGGGCATGGCAAGATTGAACACGGAGCCTGAATACTCGTTAACCGCCGACACGTCAATTCACCCCCGATCGCCGTATCGGGTTAGTGATCGGGCACTCTAATCCTTCTACTCGGGAGAGTTGGTCAGTCCCGGGTCGAATGATGAGACCAGAACTCTCGGTCTGGTCTGCTTGCCGGCATAGAGCGTGTTCCGCCGGTCAATGAGATATTTCGCGAAATAGCTTTGATCCGAAGCCAACATTTTTAGACGGCGATTCTCCATTTCGGTCCAGGCATTATGAGCCTCGCGGATCGCCTCGGGGCTCGATTTCATGGCATCAAGTTTCGCGGTTACTTCAGCGATCTACTGAATGGCTTTTTCCCGTGTCTCTCGGGCTTCCACAATCTTCTGCTCAAGCTTGTCAAAGATCGCTGCCTCAATCGCCACCAGCGTGTCTTCACAAAACGGCCTGAGGTTTTTCAGGAGGGCGAAGTCATATTCCGTAAGGGCGTGAAGCGGTTTGCTGTAATAGGTTAGGTCCAGGTTTCGCACCGACATCGCGTCATCGAAACGCGCCAGTCTTTGAATTGACGCGGTTGCGCCAGCGAGGGCTTTGTAATCCTCCTTTGTTATTTCCTTCCCATCCGGCCCCGGACGCTCCCACCACGGGGTCCGTACTCGGCGCCTCACTGCTGGTATGACTTTGCGCCATCGGGCTTATCAACGGAGTTCTAAATAGGAGCAAAGTCGCGGCCATTCCACGCAGGAACATGTTCGACCTTGACCTCTGGGGATGCTCGGTGTCCGCTCTCATGCGCTAAGAATGGGGCCACCCGCCCGCCCCCACACAAAAGCTTCTATCGGATCAATGACATGAACATGACCGGCGCCACGCTGCCCATCGCCCCTTTCGAGACCTGGACCTTGGCCAAACCCGTAGCCTCGGGCGCCAAAGGCGTCGTTGCCTCACAGGAGATTGAAGCGGCGATGGTCGGCGCGGCGATGATCGAGGCCGGTGGCAACGCCATCGACGGCGCTATCGCCACTGCGCTAGCATTATCGGTGACCGAGCCGTGGATGAGTGGGCTTGGCGGTGGTGGGTTCATAGTGGCCTATATTGCGGCGGAAAAGCGGGTACGCGTGGTCGATTTCGGCATGATCGCGCCAAGCGGCTTGAACCCGGCCGACTATCCGCTCACCGGGACGGCCGGCGCTGATCTGTTCGGCTGGCCGGCGGTCGTAGGCGACGTCAATTTTCACGGTGCCAAATCCATTGCCGTGCCGGGATCAATCGCCGGCTACGCACTGGCCGCGAGAAATTTCGGGCGCAAAAGCTGGGGCGATCTGATTGCGCCGGCCGTGGCGCTGGCCGAACGCGGCCACCGGGTCACCTGGTGGACAATGATGAACGTCGCCACCGAGGCCGCGCTGCTGAGCCGCTACCCAGGTTCCAAGGCCGTCTGGCTTCCCGGTGGGCTGGTACCGGCCATGGCGGCGGATATCAACCCGGCGTATTTACCGATGGGGAATTTGGCCCATACGCTCCGCACCCTCGCCGAGAACGGCCCGCGCGCCTTATATGAAGGGCCGGTCGCTCGTTCCATCGCCAATGAGGTACAAGCCGCTGGCGGTACCCTATCGGAAGCCGACCTGGCGGCCTATTCGGCACGGATCGTCGAACCGCTGACCTGCGCGCGCGGCGATGCAATCTATAATCTGCCAGCCGGGCTTACCGCCGGACCGACCTTCGCCGACGCGCTTGCCAATCTCGCAAGCTTCACCGGCGCCGTGCCGGATGGTAATTCTTATGCTGCATACGCCCAAGCACTCATCGGCGCCTATCAGCGCCGGCTTGAGAATATGGGACACGCCGGCGACGTCGGGGACCGAAGTTGCACCACCCATATCAGCGCCGCCGATGCCGAGGGCAACATGGTGATGATGACCACCACCTTGCTCTCGCGTTTCGGTTCGCGATTGGTTCTGCCCGAAAGTGGCGTGCTGATGAATAATGGCATTAACTGGTTCGATCCTCGGCCCGGGCGGGCGAACTCGATCGCCCCAGGCCACCGCCCGCTTTCCAACATGTGCCCGATGATCGCCACCCGGGACGGCAAGCCCTGGTTCGGGTTTGGCGCTTCCGGCGGCCGCAAGATCATGGCGGCGGTCTTCCAGCTCGCCTCCTTCGCCAATGACTTTGGCATGGATCTGGAAACCGCTCTGGCGCAGCCTAGGATCGACGTCAATGGCATCGACCGAATTATTCATGACGGGCGCCTGGATCAGGCTACCGCCGACGCTCTCAACGCCGTCGCCCCGTCTCGTCCCTGGACACCGACCGCGGTTCCATCGGTTTTTGCGGTACCCTCCGGGGTGTTCATTCAACCCGACGGAACCTGCCAGGGCGGCGCTCATATTCACTCTCCCGTTGCCGGTGTGGCCACGGTCTAGCGGTCTGGCTGAGGAGGAAAACATGGCATCATCCAGCGAACTAGAAAGCGCCGCCGGGCGCCGGCCAATCGGCAATATTGCAGTCTCGCCACGGACCTGGGGTGGGTTCAATGGGGCGGTATCGACCGGACAATGGGCCGGCTTCAACCCGGTTGATTCTGATCGTGATCGGGGCGACCTGTTAAAAGCCGGAACCGAAGGAGACGCGCCCGAGCGCCTGTGGGACTACATGGGTTTCGGTCCTTTCACCAACGATGCCGAGATGCAGATCTGGCTCGCCGGGTGCATGAAATCGATGGACCCTATTTTCGTTGGGTTTCGAGACCAGGCGACGGGCCGGCTTGGCGGCATGGGGAGCTTCATGGCGATCCGCCCAGACGCCGGTGTTGTCGAGCTCGGCAATCTTTGGTTCGGCCGCGCCTGGCAGCGGGACCCACGGGCAACAGAGGCGCTCTCGTTGATGATGCACCACGCCATGGAGACGCTGGAATACCGCCGCCTGGAATGGAAATGCAACGCCTTCAACGCACCGTCCCGATCGGCGGCCCTGCGCCTCGGTTTTCGCTATGAGGGTGAATTTCTCAATCACCTGATCGTCAAGGGCCGCAGCCGCGATACGGCGTGGTTTTCGATCACCGACGAAGAGTGGCCTCGCGTTCGCGACGCCCATGCCCGATGGTTCGACTCTGAAAATTTCGATGCCGATGGCCAACAGCGAAAACCCCTGAGCCATCTGACCAAAGCGCTTTGGTGAATCTGCTTCATGCCACAAGAGCTTGATTTTTTCCGCCATGCGTAAGGCACGCGCTGGCGAAACCCTGTCGAAAACAGGAGAATACAGCTAAGACATTCGCGAGACTGTCGACGCAATCATCGCCGAAGTCTATTTCGGCCAAGATAATGACATAAAACTGGGGAGGATCGAATCATGGTAGGTTCCGACATCGAAATCGCGCGCGAAGCGACGATGAAACCGATTTTAGAGGTCGGGGCGGGGCTCGGTATTCCGGCGACGTCGCTTGATCCCTATGGCCACTACAAGGCCAAGGTCTCGATGGAGTATATCGCCTCGCTGGAAGATCAACCGGACGGCAAGTTGATCTTGGTCACCGGCATCAACCCGACGCCAGCCGGCGAAGGCAAGACGACAACGTCGGTAGGTCTTGGAGATGCTTTAAATCGCCTCGGACACAAGACCATCATATGCCTGCGCGAACCTAGCCTCGGTCCGTGTTTCGGCGTCAAGGGCGGCGCCGCTGGTGGCGGCTATGCCCAGGTCGTGCCGATGGAGGACATCAACCTTCATTTCACCGGTGACTTCCACGCTATCGGCGCCGCCAATAACTTGCTGGCGGCGATGATCGACAACCACATCTATTGGGGCAACGCGCTGGAGATCGATGAACGCCGAATCACCTGGCGCCGCGCGCTGGACATGAACGACCGGGCATTGCGCTCTATCGTTGGCTCGCTTGGCGGGGTGGCGAACGGTTTCCCGCGCGAGGACGGCTTCGACATCGTCGTCGCCTCGGAAGTGATGGCGATCTTCTGCCTGTCAACCAGCCTTGAGGACATGCGCCGACGGCTCGGCAATATCATCGTCGGCTACACCAGGGCCCGCAAACCCGTCTACGCCCGAGAAATCGAGGCCGATGGCGCGATGACGGTGTTGCTGAAGGACGCCCTGGCGCCGAACCTGGTGCAGACCCTGGAAAATAACCCCGCCTTCATCCATGGCGGTCCGTTCGCCAATATCGCCCATGGCTGCAACTCGGTGATGGCAACCAAGGTCGGCCTAAAGCTCGCCAATTATGTCATAACGGAAGCGGGTTTCGGCGCCGATCTCGGTGCGGAAAAATTCTTCAATATCAAGTGCCGGAAGGCTGGCCTCAAACCGGCGGCAGCGGTGGTGGTCGGCACCGTGCGGGCGCTGAAGATGCATGGCGGCGTGGCTCGCGAAGATCTCGGCAAGGAAAATGTTGAGGCGGTGCGGCGCGGCGTCGTCAACATCGAGCGGCATGTAACAAACACTCAGAAATTCGGCGTGCCCGTGATTGTCGCCTTGAACCGCTTCACCGGCGACACTGATGCCGAAGTCGACGCGGTGCGCGAGGTCCTGGCGCCGCATGGCGTTGAAGCCATCACCTGCACCCACTGGGCAGATGGCGGCGCCGGCGCCGAGGATTTGGCCCGTAAAGTCAAGGAATTGGCCGACAGTGGCGTCGCCGACTTCAAGCCGATCTATGGCGATGACCTGCCTTTGTTCGAGAAGATTCGCACAATCGCAAAGACCATCTACCACGCGGATGACGCGACGGCCCCAGCGGCGGTCAAGAACCAACTAAAGACATGGGAAGGTATGGGCCTCGGACATCTGCCGGTCTGTATTGCCAAGACCCAGTATAGCTTCTCGACCGATCCGAACGCCAAGGGCGCGCCAACCGGCCATGAGCTTCCAGTTCGCGAGGTCAAACTGTCGAATGGCGCCGAGTTCGTCGTCGCCGTTGCCGGCGAGATTATGACCATGCCAGGCCTACCGCGAGTGCCGGCAGCGACCAAGATCACGCTGAACGATGCTGGCGAGATCGAAGGTCTGTTTTAACCAACCACCGCTTTCGGTTCCAAGCGGGGCGAGAATTCTCTCGCCCCGCTTTGCATTTGCAACTCCATTCCTCGGGCAAAGGTGGAACCTAAACTGCATCTCAGCTCGGCGGGTCGTTAGTCCCGAATATTTAATCCGAACTGATAATCAAAAACACAAACATGAGGTCAACAAATTTTTTCAATGTAACAGTCAGTAGGCTCCAGGCTCGAATAACAGATACGAAATTCCAATTATTATGAAATTGGAAATCATAAAGTTTATCAACTGAATTAAATCTGAGGGACCTTTATCCACGGTGGCAGGGATAACGTAACCTTCTCCGTCATATTGAGTGACCTTACGTTCATAGGGAATGAAGCTCAAACCTGTCTTGTCGAACAGCAGAAATGTTCCCAAGAACGACAGGAGAACTGACGAATAGAAAACACGGGTCGGTGTTTCCATCGTCTTTATCGTGGTTAAAACGGTGTCTTCAAAAATGTGCTTCAGGATGGGTGAGAGAAGGTTAAATACAAAATCCCACAGGACAGAAAACACCCATCCAACAACTAGCACGACCAGAACTATCATTACGAAAACAACGAAATTTTTGAAGAAATTCAAAATATCGTCCCGGTTAACGACGAGAATGGAACCTATCAAAACCACCAGTCCTATCTGAATTGTTAACAACATTTGCAAGCCCACTTTTTTTTGGGTCACCATCCTTATCTAAGAAATAGGAGATATAGACAAGATTGTCTGGTGATGCTTTATATCTATCCGAGCCGGAAGCAACCAACTCACATATGTCGTTAATAAGGTTATTCTCGGTCTCTGACCTCATTAGCGTTGTGAGAAGTCGTTTAATCAGCCAACCACTCTCTTCATCGCACCTTCACTGACTTCAACATACCGCTGCGCCATCTGTAACGAAGAATGCCGAGCTACAGTACAGCCTGAACATTCCTCATACTGCCACCGACCTGTGAGATTGTCCGAGCCCATTCGGTAATAGCCGTCCTGCGACCGCTATGAGATGAGCAGCCCTCAAAGCTCAATTCTTTGCAAAGACGGAAAAACTACTTGGTCATAGAAGCAGCCAAGAACGATTTACCCGACTTCGTTTTGGGATTCTTCCGATGGAGCAACTTGTGGCGAGTAGGTCAGCAAGAACCTTTTTCAAGCGAGTGCGGACTTTTTCTAATAGTGAGCCAAAGAACCCCTTTTGGCAGTGATGGTGACATTCTTATAAGAAGTTCTAAACCGGCTTCTATGCTGAAATAGCGATACTACCCCATCAGAGCGACATTGGTTTGAAGACACGGAAGAAATGTGAGCTAACAACATAGACCTGCGTATTCTGTGGTCGCTCGATCCTAAGAAATTTTTGTAAGGAACTAGATGTGGAGGATACTGAGTACGTCAATCTCGAGCCGGGTCACTTTTACATATTTAAAAATGACACTGGTGTTTCTGAGTCAATCCGTACATTTAAAAACTATGCCTTTGAGGAAGTGCAATTCTACGATCAGGTAATGCGGGACAACGATTATTTTTTTGATGCGGGTTGCAATATCGGGGCACTTTCATTTTTTCTTAAGAAGCGCAATCCAAAGATCAACGTCATCGGTTTTGAGGCGCAACCGCGATTTCACCAACTGTGCTGTGTGAACCTTTTTGATTTTGACGGCGTTGAAGTGATCAACGCCGCCGTAGGGTCTGAGGAGACCATCATCAGTACGGGTGTGCCATTTACATCCTCACAAAGTAATTACGGAGCATTAAACATTAATGCTATCAACGAACGCTTTACCAGCACGATTTTACTTCGAATGGATGACTTTGCACGGGGCAGGAATATTCTCCCAAAAATCGTGAAGATCGACGTGGAGAACAGCACCTTCAATGCCTTCAAGGGTTGTTCTGGGCTGTTCGATCGCGACGTAATCTTCTCGGTTGAAGCGGATCGGGCATCGCAGGTTCGGCAGATCATTGATCTTGTGCGAGACCATAAGGGAGCGATGTGTTTGAAGATCTTTCAGGGTGTTGATCGCGCCAAGCATGTGCCGAAAGACATCGGTTGTGGTTACTTTCGGACGCGAAAAGG
>CALMRI010000058.1 GCA_937776645.1 uncultured Alphaproteobacteria bacterium
AACCAGTTCAATCAAGTGGGAGTACCGCTCGGAGCATGGAACGGTCCGGCACTGGGATGAGACAAGCGCCCGCCATGGCGACAACAGAATTCTGCCGATGTGGGTCGCCGACATGGATTTTCGGTGTCCCGAGCCGGTCGTCGAGGCCCTAGTAAAACGCGCCCGACATGGGGTCTACGGCTATACCGGCAGGCCCGAGAGCTATACCGACGCGGTGGTCGGCTGGATGCGCCAGCGGCACGGCTGGACCGTCGACCCGGCGACCATCCTGACGGTTCCCGGCATCGTGCCGACCTTGAACATGGCGGTGCGGAGTTTTATCAACTCCGGCGACAAGGTATTGATCCAACCGCCGGTCTATCATCCGTTCTACCGATCGATCACCAACAATGGCGGCGAGATCGTCACCAATCCGTTGCGCGTGCGCGAGGGTCGCTATGACATGGACTTTGAGGATCTAGAGCGCAAGGCCGCCGACCCCGCGGTCAAGCTCGCGATCCTGTGCTCACCGCACAATCCGGTCGGCCGGGTATGGGCGGCGGACGAGCTTCGTCGCTTCGGCGAGATCTGCCAGCGCAACGGGGTGATCGTCATCGCCGACGAAATCCACGGCGACCTCATCCTGCCGGGCAATACATTCACCGCCTATGGCACCCTGGGCAAAGTGTTCGAGCAACAGGCGATCATCTGTACCGCCGCCAGCAAGACCTTCAACCTCGCCGGTCTGCATTGCTCGAATATCATGATCGCCGACGAAGCCTTGCGCGAGGGTCTGGCTGGCACGATACGCACCAATGGCCTGTCGGGAATGAACCCGTTCAGCCTGTTGGCAACCGAAACCGCGTATCGCGAGGCTGAAGGTTGGTTGGATGCGGTCCTCGACTATATAGCCGGCAATGCCGCACGGGTGGCCGAGGTCATGGCAGAGCGGGCGCCGATGATCACCGTGAGCCCGCTTCAAGGCACTTACCTGCAATGGTTCGATTGCCGGGCGCTTGGCCTCGACGCCGCCGAGTTAGAGGATCTGATGCTCAAAAAGGCACGCGTCTATCTCGACGAGGGCTATATCTTTGGCCCTGAAGGGGTGGGCTTTGAGCGGATCAACCTGGCTTGCCCAAGACAGATCGTCGATTTGGCTCTTGAACGGATTACTGAAGCGGTGGCGGGTCTGCAGGGCTGACCCTGTCCCGAAGCGCCAGGGCCCGCAACGCGATACAGGCCGCGCCATAGCCATTGTCGATATTGCTGACCGCGACACCGGGGGCGCAGCTCGCCAGCGCCGAGCCGAGCGCTACCTTGCCGCCTTCGGCCACGCCATAGCCATTCGAGGTCGGCACCGCGATAACGACGCCCCGCGCCAGGCCGCCGACCACGCTGAACAACGCCCCCTCCATACCAGCGCAGACGATGACCACCGGCATTGTCTCGATCAATTCGCGATGCTCCATCACCCGCCAGAGACCGGCAACGCCAACATCGGCGACTTCTTGGCTCGCGACCCCGTGAAAGGCCAGGGTCCGCGCCGCTTCCCGCGCCACCGGCACATCCGCGGTACCGCCGGTGATGATCGCTATGTCCGCATCCAATCCGAGCACTTGTTGATCGCACCCAGCAAGCGCCGCCGTCATCGCGGTCCGCGAAACCGGATCATAATCAAGCAGCGCCCGCTGCGTCTTGGGCAACGCCGCGAACCGCTCCGGCAGCAACCGTGTTACCAGGACAGAGCCTCCCCCGGCGCCCGCCTGATTGATCGCCTCAGCGATTTGTTCCGTCGACTTAACGTCCGCCAGCACCGCCTCGGCCAAGCCGATGCGCAGGCGACGGCCAACATCAAACCGCACCATCGGCGCACCATCACCAGCATTCATGCCGGGTCTCGCAAAAAAGCACTGCCCTGGCGATAAGCCTCGAAGGTGGCATCGCCGGCATGGTCATGGTTCCGCAAAACCGCCTCGATCCGTCGTCGCTCCAGCGCGCTGAGCTTGCCGAGCAGATCGGCACCCATTTCGACAACCACACCGCTGCCTCGCACCCGGCAACGGATGACGCCCTGCCCCAAAGCATCACGCAGAGCCGTTTCCACCGCTTCCACCAGCGCCAAACGTTCGGTGGTCACCCGCAACCCAGTCTCAATCCGGCTCGACAGGCAAGGCGCGGCCGGCAATTCGGACAAATCATCAAGTCCAAGCCGGCGGGCGAGGCCGCGAATATCGTCCTTAACCAGACCCGCCTCGACATAGGGATGGCGTACCCGATGGTCGCGCGCCGCCTCCAGGCCTGGGCGAAAATCGCCGAGGTCATCAACATTGGTGCCCGACACGATGGTCTGCTCCGTCAGTCCCGCGATCCGGCCATACAAATTAGTCTTACAGAAAAAACAGCGATTGACCGGGTTATCGAGATAGCGCGGGTCCCCCATCTCGCCGGCGTTGATCACCTCAAGACGCCAGCCACCGGCCTCGGCATGACGGCGCACCCGCGCGCTCGCCTCGGCTGGAACTGCCGGCGAAAGTGCGTGGTACATGACCGCACGATTCCCGAGCCTGGCCTGGGCCATATGGGCCAGGGTCATGCTGTCCACGCCGCCGCTCAACGCCAGCGCCAGCGGCCCGATCGCCTCGATCACCGCTCCTAGCTGAGCCTCACGGTCAGTTAGCATCATCGTCATGTCCCTCGACGGCTCGTCTTAGCCTGGCCCGCTCGGCCTGGGTCCCGGTTTGCCGCGCCACTGCATCCATGTCCACCTTAGTAGTCATGTTAGCACCCGGCCGGACCACAGTCTTGGCGCCGAGCCGCAATCCAGTGACCTCGATCTCGACATCCTCGCGGGCCAACTCCACCCGTTGCTCGACCCGCCACCGGAGGCCAATGGTCGTGGTTTGCACAAAACAGGCTTCGATTACCGGATCAATTTCTTCGACCCTGCAAAGCACCTGGAGCGAAAGCGCGATCCGGCCTTTCTTGCCCGTGACCGTGCGCTGCACCACATCCAGCACGCCGTGGCTGGCGCGCAAATGCTCGATCCCTGCTGCCAGATCCTCCGGCGTTTGATCGTCAACCTCGAACGAGACCACCCCGACCTCCGTGACCCGACGCCAATCGCCAGCCGATCGAGGGGCCGCCTCGTCAAAAGCTAGAAGCCGCAACATGTTGGGCGCGCCCTTCAGCTCCCGGGTGCCAAGACCATGGCCCGTTCGTACCAGATTCCCGCCGGGACGCCGCTCGACCTGGGTGACCTCAAGATGGGCCAGGATCGCGGCGCCCGTAGGTGTCACCCGCTCCCCCGGCAGGCCGTCATCCACCAGCCTATAGCCACGCAGCAACAAGGCTGTCGCAGGCGCCGGAACCGGGAGACGCCCATGCGCGGTCATCACCGTGCCGGCCCCCATCGGCAGGTCGCCAATGCTCCAACCGGTCGCGCCAATTGCCTCGATAGCGGCGGCCGCCCCAACGATATCCGCGATGGAATCCCAATCGGCGATTTCGTGGAAGTGAACCTGGTCGATCGACTTGCCGTGAATTTCACCCTCAGCCTCGGCCAGCAACTGAAAGATGGCAATCGCCCGCGCAAGCACTCCGGGGGCCAACCTGGACGCCTGCAGGCGTTCCTTGATTTGCCGAAAAGAGCCAGTTGCATGATGGTGATGGCCGGCGTCACCGCTGATCTTGACCCGCATGCCGGTAATACCGGAAGAACTCCCGGCGACTGCCTCCGCCGACCAGTCTCGTGGCAGGCCCGCCGTTCGCATCGCCGAAAAAACAGGCTCTGCCAATTCCGGCCAGGCATGCAGCACCGCCGCCAGAAACATATCGCCGGCCAGACCGCCGACAGGATCAAGATGGATATGCATTTCCAGCGGCTCAAGCAGCCGGTCGGAGCACGGGAATGACGTACGGCCCCTCCGGGATCACCGCGAGGCCGCCATCGCCGGCCCGCGCCACGCTCTCGGCGATACAGCGATCCAAATCCGTCACCCGGTTAACCCCGGTCAATCCCCAGTCGGCTTCGCCCAACGCCTTGGAATAGAGATGGATGGCGCCTATCCGCATCGGCTTTAGCTGCATCTCGGTCTGCCATTCATCGATATCGGCGTGGCTCTTGCCGGTGATCGCTTTCAGGAAACCTTCCGGCCCCAGTTCGACCAAGCGACGCTGTGCTTCGACGAATTCGGCTGATCCCATGCCCTCGGCACAGTCGGAAACGACAATCAGATCGCCCCCCGGCTCAAGAATATCGATCGGCCCGACCATGCCCTTGACGGTCTGGTAATAGGTCAGGTCGAGAGGGTAGCCGGCGCAGCTGGTGATCACGGTCTTGAAGCGGCGCGGCACCGCGACCTCGGCATAACCACGAATGAATTCCACCGCCTCCAGATGGCTGGCGACGATCTCACCAAAATTCAGGAATGACGGGCGCCGATGCTCGTCAATCGCCACGTTGATTGCCAAGGCGCCGCCAAGCATTTCGACGATCTCCAGCTGATCCTCATGCAAGGGGTTGCCGTCGAGCACGCAATTAGCGGCTAACGGGTGCTCCATATAGCGAGATGAGTGAAAGGTAGTGATGGTTTCGGCATGGGCGATGCCAGGCGCGATCACCTTGCGTCCACCGGAATAGCCGGCCATGAAATGCGGCTCCACCAGACCGGTAGCGATCTTGAGGTCGGCGTCGACAAACCGACGATCAAGCCGGACGACATTGCCCTTGGTAGTGGTGCCGACATGGACATGGTCGGCGTCGTTACGGGCGAAGTGGTTCTCGACCCGGACCGTCTTCAACACCCACGGATCACCCACCAGTTCCTCAAGCTCCGCCCCATCGTTCGGCCTGTGGAGGCCGGTGGCAACCAGCACGGTAATATTCTCAGCCGCCATACCTGCGCCGATCAACCGGCGGATCAGCGGGCCAAGGATTACCCCGTTGGGAACCGGGCGGGTAATGTCGCAAATAAGGATACTGGCGGTCTTGGCGTCCCGCGCCAGCTTATCGAGCGGCGGCACCCCCACCGGGGCGCCAAACGCGGCCTCCAAGCCGCTTGTCGGATCCGCGATCACCGGCATATCCGGCTTGCGGATCACCGTCACCTCCCAATCCGGCGAGAGTTCGATCGGGAGCGTTCCCTTGCCATAGTTCATCTCAACACGCATCGGCCCGCACGCTCCCATGCCTTAGGGTTGCCGCCCCGCGATTGCGGGCCGAGCGTCCCATTTAAGCATAGGCGCGACCAAGAGTGATGCTTCCTAATTTCAGCACGCCATATAAGCCAGAATAAGGCGCCTCAATCGGCATGAAAATCCAAAATTAGCACCCTATCGACGGCACTTCGGGAGTTGATCATAGATCGTATATTTACCGCAAATTTTATCGAAAAACTCCACGACATATTCCAGCGGTTGGGTGCCATAGACGTATTCCGTCGCCACCCAGGCCGCGCTTCCGATAACAACACGGTCGTAGTTGTGGATCCAGCGAGGAAATTTCGGTCAAGCCGTTCATTGGTTTTCATGTGCCGGATGTGGCCTCGATGGCCGATCTTCGCTTCAGCTCACGCCGCATTTTCGGGCTCATGCCGCGTTTGTGTCCCGATAGCATGACCGAGGCCGCGCCATCATAGTCATGGCCGCGATAGCCCTTGTCGGCATAGATTCGCTCGGGTTCTCTGCCGGTCATGCGCTCCGCCTGGGCCAGGGTGTGGCCATCATAGGGATTGCCGCGAAGCTCTTAGCCGCAAGCACGAGGCCTTCACGGTTGGTGTTGGCGATACCAATCTTGGCGCCGAACTCGTTCGGGGTGCGTGCCTTTCCCTTGGCTACTTTCGGTGACTGGGCGCGCAATAACGGGCTGCCTGACCAAGCCCCAATGCACCCCGGCCGCTGCTATTGCCGGGCCAGTAAATGCTCGATCACCTGATCGACCAACACGTCGACATCGTGCTCATCGCTCTTAAGAACAATCTCAGCGTCCAGCGGCGCTTCGTAGTTGGAATCGATGCCGGTGAAATTCTTTAACTCGCCGGCCCGCGCTTTTTTGTAGAGGCCCTTGGGATCGCGGGCCTCGCAGATCTCCAGCGGAGTATCGACGAAGATCTCGATGAACTCGCCATCCTCCATCAAGGCCCTGGCCATTTGCCGCTCCGAGCGGAACGGCGAGATGAAGGATACCAAGGTGACCAACCCCGCATCAACCATCAGCTTGGCGACCTCGGCGACACGGCGAATATTTTCTACTCGGTCCTGATCGGTGAAACCCAGGTCCTTGTTCAGACCGTGCCGGACATTGTCGCCATCCAGCAGATAGGTCCGCTTGCCCATGCCAAGGAGCTTTTGTTCCACCTGATCGGCGACGGTGGATTTTCCCGCCCCGGATAGCCCCGTAAACCAAAGGACACAGGGTTTCTGGCCATTAATTCTAGCGCGCGCAGCCTTATCAATCTTCATGTCATGCCAGGCGATATTGCTTGCCCGGCGCAGTGCGAAATCGATGACACCGGCGCCGACGGTCGCGTTGGTAAAGGTATCAATCAACACGAAAGCGCCAGTTCCCGGATTGTCAGCATGCACATCGAAAGCGATTGCTCTGTCCAGAGCAATCTTGCAATAGCCGACATCATTCAGTTCCAGCGTTTTGGCCGCAAGAAAATCTAGCGTATTGACGTCGATACGATGCACCAGATCGGTTATCTGGGCCGTCGCGGTCGTGCTGGCCAAGCGAATGACATAGGGTCGTTCCGGCAGCATCGCTTCGTTATCCATCCAAATCAGATGCGCGGCGAATTGATCCGCAACCTCCGGAGGGTCACCGCGTTCGACAATGATATCACCGCGGCTGATATCGATTTCGTTATCCAGAACCAAGGTCACTGACTGGCCGGCTTGAGCCCGATCCAAATCGCCAGACGGGCCGACGATCCGGGAAACCGTGGCGCTCCGGCCCGAGGTTGCGGCAATGATGGACATGCCGCAGGCCACCGTGCCCGATGCGATCAACCCACTGAAACCACGAAACTCCGAGTTTGGACGGTTCACCCACTGTACTGGAAGCCGGAATCTCCCGGCCCCGTTATCGCGGTGCGTCTCGATGGTCTCCAAGATTTCCATCAGCGTCGGGCCAGTATACCAAGGCATCGACGCACTGGAGGCAAACACATTATCTCCGTGCAGCGCCGACAACGGAACGCAGCGCACGTCCTCGATACCCAATTCCGCCGCAAAGGCGCTATATTCCGCCACGATCTGGTCGAACACCTGTTGATTATAGCCCATCAGATCCAGCTTATTGACCGCCAGAACCGCCTGGCGCATGCCCAACATAGAAACGATGTAACTGTGGCGCCGGGTCTGCGTCAGGATACCCTTACGGGCGTCCACCAGGATCACCGCGAGATCGGCGTTCGAGGCGCCGGTGGCCATGTTGCGGGTATATTGCTCATGCCCTGGCGTATCGGCGGCAATGAACTTGCGCTTGTCGGTCTCAAAGTACCGATAGGCGACGTCGATGGTGATGCCCTGCTCGCGCTCGGCCTGCAATCCGTCAACCAGCAGCGCCAGATCGACAGTATCGCCTTGGGTGCCGTACTTGTGGCTCTCGACCACGGTGGCGGAAAGCTGATCCTCGAAGACGGTTTTAGAATCGTAAAGCAACCGGCCAAGCAAGGTCGACTTGCCGTCATCCACCGATCCGCAGGTTATGAAGCGCAACTGATCCTTACGATCCTGCGCGGCGAGAAAGAGGTCGATATCGATCTTAACCGAGGCGGTATCGTCGGCATGCGACATCAGAAATACCCCTCCTGCTTCTTCTTTTCCATCGACCCAATCTGGTCGTTATCGATCAACCGGCCCTGGCGCTCAGAGCCACGCCTTTGCAGCAGCTCCAGAATGATGTTGGCAACCGTGGTGGCCGAGGACGGAACAGCTCCAGTTAAAGGATAGCAACCGAGGGTGCGAAAACGGACCCGCATGCTCTCTGGTTGCTCACCCGGTTCCAGCGGCAAACGGTCGTCATCGACCATCACCAATACCCCGTCGCGCCGAACCACGGGCCGGGGAGCCGCTAAATACAGCGGTACGATGGGGATACCCTCGCGATGAATGTATTGCCAGATGTCGAGCTCGGTCCAATTAGACAGCGGAAAGACCCGGACGCTCTCACCCGGCGCGATACGCGTATTGTAGAGATTCCACAGTTCCGGTCGCTGGTTCTTCGGATCCCAGCGATGGGCCGCGGTGCGGAACGAGAACACCCGCTCCTTGGCCCGTGACTTCTCCTCATCCCGGCGCGCGCCGCCAAAGGCCGCGTCGAACCCATGCGCGTCTAAGGCCTGCTTGAGTGCATCGGTTTTCATCACATCGGTATGGATCTTCGAGCCATGGCTGAACGGACCGACGCCGCGCGCCACGCCATCGGCGTTGATATGCACGATCAAGTCGAGACCGTAACGGGCCGCGATCTCGTCGCGAAACCGGATCATCTCCTGAAACTTCCAGGTCGTGTCCACATGCAGCAGCGGAAATGGCAGCTTACCCGGCGCGAAGGCCTTCATCGCCAAATGCAGCATCACAGCGGAGTCTTTACCGATCGAATAAAGCATCACCGGGTTACGAAACTCAGCCGCCACCTCGCGGATAATGTGAATGCTTTCGGATTCGAGCCGGTCCAAATGCGATAGCCGCGCTGCGGTCGCCGACGGGTCGGTCGTGGCGACGGCTTGCAGTGGTCGATCCAGGGTTTCATTCGGCTTGACCAACAAAATGCTCCTTTGCCGTATGCAGCCCGCGTAACAGCTGGCCGAACAGTGGATATACGGGCGGCGGAGCAGTTTCAATCCATCGGGTCGAAAGTACCCCCAATTTTATGCGCAACCACCCGCTCTTGCGGTACAATGCGACCCATGCGTGAACTTGATACCATATTCTCACCGCCCGCCTCGCTCGCCGCCATGCTGGACGAAAGCAAGCGTGCGGTGGTGTTCACCGGGGCCGGCATGTCGACGGAGTCGGGCATTCCCGATTTCCGCAGCCCCGGCGGTATCTGGACCAAGATGGCGCCGATCCAATTCCAGGATTTCCTTGCCAGCGACGAGATGCGCCGGGAGTCCTGGCGCCGAAAATTCGCCATGGAGGAAACCTTTGCCCAGGCAGAACCCAACCTTGGGCACCATGCGGTCGCCGAACTGGTCCGACGCGGTACGGTTGCCGCGATCATTACCCAGAACATCGACAATCTGCATCAGGTTTCCGGTATTCCAGCAGACAAGGTCATAGAGCTGCACGGCAACAGCACCTACGCCAGCTGTCTTGACTGCGGCGCCCGGCACGAGCTTGACGTCATCAAACAAAGCTTTATCGGTCGCGAGGTATTGCCAGAATGCCAGTCTTGCGGCGGCATGGTGAAGACGGCGACGATTTCGTTCGGCCAATCAATGCCGATTGAGCCGATGCAACGGGCCGAGGAAGAAACCCTGGCTTGTGACCTGTTCATCGTTATCGGATCTTCACTCGTGGTTCACCCCGCGGCTTCGTTTCCTCTGATCGCCAAACGCAACGGCGCTCGATTGGTGATTCTTAACCGGGAACCGACACCCTTGGATGACCATGCCGATTTAGTCCTTCACGAAGAAATCGGCCCAATACTTTCAACCATGGTTCCAGTAACCTGATCTCCACCGCTAAATAGATAAACCTGAAACAAGAGAATGCTCATGTCTATGGAACTTATCCTTCTGCTTTGGGCTACCGGATTAACCGTCGTGCAAGCCTTGATCGCGGTCCTCGGGTCAATTTTTCAAGTCGGTTTACCAGCGCTTGCCGGCAATCGCGAATCGTTACCGGAAATTCAAGGCTGGGCGGGCCGCGCCGGTCGGGCGCATCGTAACATGCTGGAAAGCTTGGTGTTCTTCGCGATCTTGGTTCTGGTCGCCCAAGAAATGGGAACAACCAATGCGATGACCGTGCTCGGCGCACAATTATTCTTCTGGGGACGCCTTGCCTACGCCGGTGTCTACCTCGTCGGTATTCCCTGGGTGCGGACCGGTACTTGGGGGGTCTCACTGGCTGGGCTGGTGCTAATTTTCCTCCAGCTGATCTAACCAACACCCTGCGGCGCAGGGCTATCACGTGGAATCTCACCCATCATCCTAGCGGACGGCGGGATGACGGGTGAGCACGTTCACTGTAACTAACGGGCGGGAAATAGGAGCAATATATTCCCATTTTTCGCCTTTATCGGCCATTCACACAAACCAGCGGCCTCGGGTTACGGCCCTGCCGTCCGGCCGGGCCGACGGGTATTTTTCACCCGACACCAGTGAGGGAAGGCTCGGATGACTGTTTCGTGCATTCTATTTGATTCGGATACCACGATCGGCCGCGAGGATTTCCGTGAGAAATGGGTCCAAGCCATCCTCAAAGATAAATGAGACGCGGGCGATGGCAAACAACGATCGACGTTTAATGTCCCGGGCGCCGCCGCGCATCCGCGAGGACGCCGCGAACCGAGAGCCAACAGCCGCCCCTCATTCCCTCAACAGCCCGAGTTATCCTCACCCGTCGGCAGCTTGGTGCGGCACATCCTCGCGCCGCTCAGTTCCACATCGGGCATACTAGCACCGGTGAAATCGACGTCAGTGAGGTTGGCATTAGTGAATTTCGCTGCCCAAAGCGAGGCGTTGGAAAATTTGGATCCCGCGAGGTCAGCGCCAGTAAAATTGACATTCGGCAGTTGAGCACCGCTGAAATCCACTCCTTTAGCGTCACTATCAGTGAAATTTGTCTCACTAAGATTCGCACCCACGAAATTCGCGCTGGTCAGCTTGGCACCAACCATATTCGCACGCGTGACGCTCGCGTTGGCCAGATTGGCACGGGTGAGGTTAAGTCCGGGCGCCTCGGCATGGTGGAAAATCGCCCGCTCGAGGTTTACGTCGGTCATATTCGCGTCGGTCAGAATCGCCTGCAAGAAGCTGGCCCCCTCGAGATTGGCGGTCGTGAAATTCGCATTGACGAGGGTAGTGCCGCTAAAGTCGACATTGGTCATGTCAGCGCCAATGAACGTGGCGTCCCTGGCGATAGCCCTGCCGAGTACAGTCCAGACAAACGTTCCGCCGTCGAGCTTGGCGCCAACCAGATCCGACCACCAAAAATTCGCGTGGGACATGTTGGCGCCGGAAAGGTCGGCCCCAGATAGATCGGTCCACCAAACATTGGCGGTTGTCAACTGGGCTCCACTTAAATCCCGCCCAACAAAATCCTCGGACCAAAGCGACGCACCAGTCAGGTTACAGTCTGGGCAGTCTCGCTCGGTCTTCAGACGTTCAAGGTCGCGTGGGTCATAGCCACCGGGGCCGGAGAGGATAGCGATAAATACGCCGACCAACATCAGCACAAAGGCGGCTACCGCCGACGCAGCATAGACAAAGCGGCGCTTTCGCCGATTACGGGGTAGGAATGGGAGTGTCATGATCTATCCGGCGGGTCTTAAGTTACCGCACGGTAATACAATATATCGAACGGAAATGATTGGACCTTGAAATTCGAGCAGGAGCCGGATCAGCCAAGCCAACGCTTACGGCGCCTGTAGTGTTTAACGTCACGGAAGCTGCGTTTTTCGTCACCGGCCATCCCCAAATAGAATTCCTTGATGTCGGCGTTATCCCGCAACTCCTCGGCCGGCCCTTGCAGAACGATGGCGCCATTTTCCATGACATAGCCGAAATCGGCGAATTCAAGCGCCAAGGTCGCGTTCTGTTCCACGATCAGGAAGGTCACGTTTTCCTGCTTACGCAAATTTGTCACGATACCAAATATTTCCTCGACGATCATTGGTGCCAACCCAAGCGACGGTTCGTCGAGAAGGATCATGTTTGGATCGGACATCAACGCCCGACCGACCGCCAGCATTTGCTGCTCGCCGCCGGATAAATACCCCGCAACAGCATGCCGTCGTTCCGCGATCTTCGGGAAATAGTCGTAAACCTTCTCCATGTTCGTCCGCATTTTCACGGTACTGGAGACGATATGTGCCCCGGCGATCAGATTTTCCTCGGCGGTGAGATTGGTGAAAACCCGTCGCCCCTCGAAAACCTGTACAATACCGAGTTTGACCACATCGTGGGGACGCATTCGATCAATCCGTTTGCCCTTGAATTCGATCGAGCCCCTAGTCACATCACCACGCTCGGTACGCAGCACCCCGGAGATCGCTTTCAGGGTCGTGGTCTTGCCCGCCCCGTTAGCGCCTAGAACAGTAGTAATGCGGCCCTCGGTGGCCTCTATAGACACGCCCTTGAGGACCAGGATGACGCCATCGTAGATGACTTCGATGTTGTTCAGGACCAGCACGGCACCACTCGCTTTGTTCAGAGGAAGGAATGGCCGGCCCGGAATTTCTCCAGGCCGGCCTCTCGCTTAAGGATCAGTGGGCTAACACCATTTCCATCACGACGTCGCGATAGCCCTGGAACCACTCGGTTACCGGGACGAAACCCTCGCCTTTGACCTCGAAGATCTGGACCCATCCACCGCCCTCGTGGTCTTCCGCGGTGATTTTCATCGGAGGCAGAAGGCCGCCCACGGTGAAGTTCTCGATCTGCTCAAAGCCCAACTTTACATCGGCACCGACAATGTCGCCGCTGCCCTTGGCTTTGATGGCATTATCTATCGCCTTCAAATGTAGAGCCCCGGTCAGCACGCCCCGATTGTAATACACCGAGGTGTTCATTTCCCGGGGCGTTTTCTTACCTTCAGACTTGTAGAGCGCCTTGATCTCGTCAAGTATCGAAAACTTCTGTCCGGCACCAGCGAACTGCATAACGTAGAAACCCTGAGCCTTGTGCCAGCCGCCTGCTCCCATAATATTTGACTCAGCGCCCGCCCAAACTAAACCGACCATCCTGTTGAGCGGAAAGCCGTTACGGGTCATTTCGTTCAACGACACCGATGGCGCCTTGCCAAAAGTATGGTTGATCACAAAATCAGCCTTATAACGGCGCGCGATGTCCTGCACTTGGACCTTCATCTCCACGCCTGGCGGGGGAACCGCGAACTCGCGCAGATCAAAGCCTTCCAGCTCCGCCAACTTATGTATAACGGGAAGTGGTTCACGGCCAGCTGGGTTATCATAGAAGAGGTAGGCGATCTTCTTACCTTTGAGGCCGCCCATCTTTTCCTTGGCGAACGCAACCGCCGCTGCACCCTGCGACCAATAGGTGGCCGCGACAGGGAACACGTACGGAAATTTAAGGCCATTGGCTGCGGCTGCTGACCCAAATCCCGGGCTGGTGCCTGGAATCTTGTCTGCATTAAGCAATGGGGTCAGAGCCTGGGTATGCGGCGTGCCGTAAATCATAACGCTAACCGCACCCTCGGCCTTGAAGCGCTGATAGGCTTCCATTCCCGGCGGGACCTTATACTCATGGTCGATTTCCAGGATCTTGACGGTATGGCCTCCCGTAAGACCGCCCTTGGAATTCATTAGTTTTACATAATCATGAACGCCGGGGCATAGGAATGTCCCAACGGTTTGCGTTGGACCGGTGCGATCACACATAAGACCAACAATAATTTCCTTGGATTGTGCCGCCGATACTTGCAACGTAGCCGCCGCTACTACACCTGCCGCTAGCAGGCTCGATCTCACGTATTTCATGCCTAACCTCCCTGTTTTTTTCTTGATTTACACCACCGGTGCTCGGTTTAGGCCAGCCCCGTTAGTGCGAGAACGGCCAAACGCGGAAGTAGTTTCTTATATTAAGCCAGAGTTTGCTCAACCCCTCCGGCTCAACCACTAGGAAGACAATGATCAATCCCCCAAACAAAATCAGCCGCATCTGGGCGATTACCTGGGCCAGATACACGCCGTCGACGAAATAAACGCCGACCACCTCCATGAAGATCCGCACCGCCACCGGCAGCAGGGTGATGAAAATCGCCCCGAATATCGAACCGAGAACCGACCCCAGGCCACCAATGATGATCATCGCCAGATAGTCGATTGAGATCGGCAGTGTGAACATTTCGTAATTCGCGATGCCGAGGTAGTAGGTGTACATCACCCCCGCGACCCCGGCGTAGAACGACGAAATTCCAAAAGCCAAAAGCTTGTAGCGATACACGTTGATGCCGATGATCTCGGCCGCAATCTCTTGGTCTCGGATCGCGATAAATGCGCGCCCGATCCGGCTGCGCACCAGATTAAGCGCTCCGACGACCGCCAGAGCCAAGACGACCATCAGGAAAAAATACATCTCCCGCTGGGTATCCATTTCCCAACCGAAAAGGTTCGGGCGTGGCACCGCGATCGAGGCCTGGACACCACCGGAAATCGCCGGCGTATGATTGATGATCCATTCGATGATGAACTGCGCCGCCAGGGTCGCGATAGCCAGATACAGCCCCTTGACCCGAAGCGACGGCAATCCAACCAGTATACCGACAAACATCGCCATGAACCCGCCAGCTGGCAAGGTTATCCAAAACGGCAGATCCAATTTGGTAGCCAGATTGGCGGCGGTGTAGGCACCGACCGACATGAAGGCCGCGTGGCCGACCGATATCTGCCCAGTATAACCGACCAGGATGTTAAGCCCCAGCGCGCCGACGGAGGCGATCGCGCAAAGATTGATGATCGACAGGTAGTAGTCGGACATGATCAACGGAAACAGACCGAAGAACAGCAATATGAACACGGTTATGGCAATCTTGGCGTTCGGAAGCGGAAAAAGCTCCATATCGGCCGCGTAGGTCGTCTTGTAGTAGCCGCTCTCTCGATGCAACATTAACTGACTCCGCCGCCGCTTAGATACGCTCGATAATCGGTTTGCCAAAGATGCCGTACGGTCTGATCATTAAGACAAGAATCATCAACACATAGGGCGTGAAATCCTTGGTGCCGCCGCCAACGTAAGGGTCGATGTAACCCGCCGCCAACGCCTCCACCACGCCGACGATGATACCCCCGACGATGACACCAATGATCGAATCCAGACCGCCCAGGATCACCACCGGGAACACTTTCAGGCCCAGCTGGGCAAGCTGAGTGTCGACCCCGATCGCGCTACCCCAGACGACACCGCCTAGAAGAGCGACCACCCCAGCCAACATCCAGGCCAGCGCGAAGTAGCGTTCCACGTTGATGCCCATCGCCATCGAGACCTGATGACTGTCGGCCACCGCGCGCATCGCCACGCCCTTGCGGCTTTTCATGAAAAACCACCCGAACAACGCCAAGAACCCCAGACTGATACCAGCTCCCAACAAATCGATCGGGATCAGGAAAAATGGCCCCCAAATTATTGGGTCATCGGGAATCGGCAGGTTAATCGGCTGGGTCTCGGCGCCAAAGATCAGCGGCCCCAAGCCGCGGAACAAGAATGCCAACCCGATTGTAGCCATGATAATCGCGACAATCGGTCGACCAATCATCGGGCGAAGCACAAATCGTTCCAACCCCATGTTGAACAACAACATGAAGATAAGACCGCCGGCCAGGGCCACGATCAACGGCACCCCGTACATTTGCAGCAAACCCGCTGTGACGATCGCCGCGATCATGCAGAATTCACCCTGGGCGAAGTTAATCGCGTCGGTGGATTTGTAGATCAGCACGAAGCCGACAGCAACCAGGGAGTACATCAACCCGGTCAGGATGCCGTTGGTAAACAGCTCGAAGAAAAATTGCCATTCCATTATCCGGCCTCCTACGCCGCGTCCTGGATTATCAAATGCGAGTCGACCTGCGAACGCGTGCCATCCTCGAACGTGACATCGAGCTTCAATTCAATATTATCCGCGCCGCCGTAGAAAGCTTCCACGACGGGCCCATATTTCTCGGCGATATAGGAGCGACGCAACTTGCGGGTCCGAGTAACCTCGTTATCGTCGGCGTCCAGGTCCTTGGTCAGCAACAGGAAGCGCTTGACCCTGGAGACCTCGGGGATCCCTATGTTTATCTTGCGGATTTCCTCGGCGATCAACGTGCGAACCTCATTTTTACTGCTGAGATCGACATAGTTGGTATAGGGAAGATTATCCTTATCCGCCCAGTTCCCGACCGAGTCGAAATCAATCGCTACCATCGCGGTAACAAAAGGATGGCCGTCACCGAAGGCCACGACTTCATTGATATAGGGACTGTACTTCAGTTTCAGTTCGATGAACTGCGGCGCGAATGGCGTGCCGTCGGCGAGCTTGCCAACATCCTTGGCACGATCGATCACCACGAGATGGCCGCGCTCGTTGATCAGACCGGCATCGCCTGTGCGGTACCAGCCATCGTCGGTCAGGACCTCGTTGGTCTTTGCGTCTTCCTTGAAATATCCCTTGAAAACCCCGGGCGAGCGCACCATCAGCTCGCTATTCGCCTCGTCGACCTTGATTTCGATCCCCTCGCTGGCCGGCCCCACGGTGTCGGAATTAGCCTGACCATTCGGTTGCAAGGAAACAAGTCCAGTCATTTCGGTCATGCCATAGACCTGCTTGAGGTTGATCCCGATACCCCGGAAAAACCGGAAAACATCCGGCCCCAACGGCGCCCCGCCCGTCAAACACCAGCGCGCGCGGCGCAAGCCGAGCTGATCTCGCAGTGGCCCATAGACCAGAAACTCGCCAATCGCATGCTTCAAGGAAAGGCCGGCCGATATGTCTTGCCCCTCGGCCTTCCGGTTCTCGACTTCAAGCGCGACATTCTGAAAATACTGGAAAACATTGCGCTTCAAAGGCGAGGCATCCGACGCCCGGACCTGGAGCTTCGTCAACATGCCCTCCCAGACACGTGGCGCGCCTATTATGCCGGTGGGACCGATCTCACGCATGTCCCGTTCCAACGTATCCGGCGTTTCCGGGCAGTTCGTCGCGCACCCCGAAAGCAAGCTGACACAAGTTCCGTAAAGCGTTTCTCCAACCCAGGCTAATGGCAAATACGCCAGGAAATCGTCGGTGATCCGAACATCCTCGGCCGCAAGGTAGGACTGCGTCGTCTTTATAAAATTATCATGGCTCAGCAGCACACCCTTAGGCTGACCGGTGGTCCCGGATGTGTAGTTGATCAGCGCCACGTCATCGGGCTTCACTTTTGCGACCTCGGCCTCGAAATAGCCTTGGTTTTTCGCGCCGAAGTCGCGGCCGAGCGCCTGAACATCCTCGAAGGATTTCAAGATATCCACATCGTAACCACGCAGGCCACGAGGGTAGTCGTAAATTAAACATTTCAAATTTGGCAACTGGTCACGGATCTCCAGAACCTTGTCGACCTGCTCCTGATCCACGGCAACGATTACCGATGCCGCACAATGCGCCAGAACGAAACTCATCTCCGTCGCAATGGCCTCGTGATAGACCGGAACCGCCTGACCACCGAGACACATGGCGGAAAACTGAGCCCAATACAGTCTCGGGCGGTTGTTCCCAATTAACGCAACCTTGTCATCCTTGCCGAAGCCAAGGCTGGCCAGCCCAAGCGAGAAATCCTGAACGTTCTCCAAGTATTCCGACCACGTAAACGTAAGCCAAATCCCGAGATTCTTCTCGCGAATGGCCGGAGCCTTGGCGTATTTGCCGTCCGTGCCGTTACGCTGCAAATAGGCTGGAATGGTGGCCAGCTCCGCCATGGCAAACTACTCCTTATTACCGGTGCCGAGATAGGCATCAATCACGCCCTGATCCGCCCGCACGTGATCGGGCGAGCCCTCAGCGATTTTCGAACCCTGGTCGAGCACCACGACGTGGTCGGAAATATCCATCACCACGCCCATGTCATGCTCAATCAGCACCATTGTCGTGCCCCACTCGTCATTCACGTCGAGGACATAGCGGACCATGTCCTCTTTTTCTTCCTGGTTCATACCGGCCATCGGCTCGTCCAGCAGCAGCAAGGTCGGATCGACCGCCAGCGCGCGCCCAAGCTCAACCCGTTTCTGCAAACCGTAAGCGAGCGCTCCAGTCGGTTGCTTGCGCAAATCGGACAATTTAAGGAAGTCGATGATCTCCTCGACCCGGCCCCGGTGCTCGACCTCTTCCTTTTGCGCCGCGCCCCAATAAAGCATCGATGACATCACACCGGATTTCATGTGGACATGCCGGCCGAGCATGAGGTTCTCGAGAACCGTCAGCCCTTTAAACAGCGCAATATTCTGAAAGGTACGCGCAATACCCAAGGACGCACGATTGGCCGGGGTCATTACGGTGATATCGGTATCCTCGAAATAGATCGAGCCTTCGTCGGGATGATAGAAACCACTGATCATATTGAGCAGCGTGGTCTTGCCGGCACCATTCGGGCCGATGATCGAAAAGATCATCCCCCTGGGCACATCGACGCTGATGCCTCTAACTGCCCGGACGCCGCCGAAGCTCTTGGAAACATCCGTAACGGACAGCTTGACGGATCCCTCCACCGCGTCGATTTCCGACATTGCCACGCCTTAGCCTCCCCGTCTCGTGAGCTCGGATCCAGACAATGCCAACGGCACCATCATCGCCAAGCCTCATAATTTTGCGAGATCTTGTAGTACCGCGAAGCTTTCGGCAAGCCATTGATTACAACTACGTACGAAAGGTATCACAGCGCCATCAAGATCAGCCTTGTGCTGCGATTCCAATATATTGAACATAAGGAGAAATTCGTCCCCCGTAGGATAACGCCAATTAACGACGCAAACTCATGGAGAGCATCAAGGAGAGTACAAAGACCCCGGCTCCCACCATATAAGCCGGCGTATAGGATCCGACGGCATCGAAAATCAACCCGCTGAGCAAAGGCCCGCCCGCGCCGACGATACCAATCAACGCGAGTATCGCGCCCATCAGCGCCCCGACCGATCGTACCCCGAACAGGGCAACGCTGATGGTCGTGAGTTGGGTCGCTGCGCCGCCGAAGCCGAAGCCGAAAATTGCCGTCATCACCAGCAACATCTGTGCGTCCACCGAAAACGCCAGAGCGAACATCGACGTCGCCGAGATGACGATCGAAATCTGGTAGGCGCACAGCTCACCGAATCGGTCGCTGGTCATGCCCATGGCAATTTTGCCGAGGCCATTGCCGGCGCCAAACGCGACCACCGCGAGCGCCGCGAACTGAAGATTGAAACCTTTCTCAAGAATATAAGGGGCCAATTGCACGTAGACGATGGCGCCGCCGAACCACCAGAACCCAAAAGTTAGGGTCATCCGCCAAAATAGCCAGGTTCGAACGATTGCCCCGATGTCATCCGACCCGACCTCAATCGAGTGGCGCGATGCCGAAGCATCACCGGTGCCGGTGCCGGCGCTTTGGTGGCCACGTTCCCCATCGCTTGGTTCATTCGGGCGGTCCGCTGCCCCATAGGCCGCCGTCCCCTTCGAGCTTGGGTCGCGGTCCAGAAACAAAGCCGCCACGACAATCAATCCGCCGGAGATCAAGCCAAGCCAGAGATAGGCCTCTCGCCAGCCGACCTGTTGAATGAGGCTATCGGCAAGCGGGGCGACAAAGAATGTACCGGTGCCGCCGCCCAGCGACCCGATCCCCACCGCCAGCCCCCGACGAGTCACGAACCACCGGGAGATCGTCGACACCAACGGGGCCCAGGCGGCTCCCATGCCAATCGCCGTCAATCCGCCATACAGCGCGTAAAGATGCCAGATCTCGGTGATAAACGCCCCAAGGCAGGTGCCGCATCCGAAGATCGCCCCGCCGACCGCGATGGTCCGCCGCGGCCCGAAGCGATCAACACACCAGCCCACGGGCAGCGCGAAAAGCCCGTAGGCGATCAACCCCGCCGACATGGCGCCGGAGATCGCGGCGCGGCTCCAACCAAACTCCTCGACCAAAAGGGGATAAAACAAGGTGAATGAGAAATACGTGCCGTAACCACAAACCCCAACCACCAGACAGGCGCCAACGATGACCCAGCCGTAATGCATCAAAAAGCCCTTCATGAAAATAGCCGAGGCGTGGGCGGCGTGACACCTTTCGTCCAACCTGTATACACAAACACGGGGGTGGGTCATGGCCGCGCGAAACCATGTCGCAAGAAAACTCTATCAAGCGGTGCGTGACTATCTGTCCGGCAAGAATGATCCGATCATACAGCGGGTAAGCCGCAAATTCCCGAGGGCACCAGCCGCGCGCGCTAAATCTGGGCGGCCTCGATAAACGCCACCCATTCCTCTTCGCTTAGGATCTCGACACCGAGCGCCTCTGCCTTGGCGGCCTTCGAGCCCGCGTCGGCCCCGGCCACCACGTAATCGGTCTTTTTCGAAACCGACCCGGCGACCTTGGCGCCCAGGCTCTCGGCGCGGGCCTTGGCCTCGGCGCGGCCCATGGTGGTCAGCGTGCCGGTGAACACCACGGTCTTGCCGACCATCGGACTTTCGCTGGTCACCGGCGCGGCGAAGGCTTGGATATCGAGTTCATTCTCCAGATCAGCGACGATGTCGCGGTTCGGTTTCTCGGCGAAAAAGCTGATCAAGTCATTGGCGACCGAGGCACCAATCTGGTCGATATTGAGCAGGTCGGTCAGCGCACCGTTGGTTTCGCCGCCACCCTCTTCGACCTTTTCCCCGGCCGCCAGCATCGCCGTGCGCCAAGCGTCCAGGGTGCCGTAATTGATCGCCAGCAGTCGCGCGGTGGCTTGTCCTACCTGGCGGATACCGAGCGCATAGATAAACTTATCCAATCCGATCGCCCGCCGGCTTTCGATCCCCATCGACAGGTTGTCGACCGATTTATCCCCCCAGCCTTCGCGTTTTCGAAGGTCCGCCGCATGGTTTTTCAGGCGGAAGATGTCGCCGGGATGGGCGATCAGCTTGTCGTCCCAGAATGCCTGGATCTGTTTCTCGCCCAGCCCATCGATGTCGAAGGCGTCACGAGAGACGAAATGCTTCAACCGTTCCACCGCCTGGAACGGGCAGGCCAGCCCGCCGGTACAGCGCCGGATCACCTCACCTTCCGGACGCACCGCCTCGGCCGCGACCGGGCACGGGCAAATCGTTGGAAAATCATAGGGCACACTATCCGCCGGGCGTTTGGCTTCGATCGCCCGGACCACCTGTGGGATCACATCGCCGGCCCGTTGGATGACCACGGTATCGCCGATCCGCACGCCCTTGCGCGCGATCTCGTCCTCGTTGTGCAGGGTCGCGTTGGAGACCACGACGCCGCCGACCGTCACCGGCTCAAGCCGGGCCACCGGGGTCAATGCACCTGTGCGGCCGACTTGGATATCGATCGCCCTGAGGATGGTTTCCGCCTGCTCGGCCGGGAATTTATGAGCGATCGCCCAGCGCGGCGCCCGGCTGACCATGCCCAGGCGATCCTGCCAATCCAGGCGGTTCACCTTGTAGACCACCCCGTCGATGTCATAGGGCAAGCTCGCCCGCTGCTCGCCGATGCCCGCACGGCAGGCCAGGGCGTCCTCGACCGTAGCGCAAAGCCGGGTCAGTTGATTGGTCTCAAAGCCCCAATCCCGCAGTTTGTCGAGAAACCCCATCTGGGTATCGGCCGGCCGTTGCGACACCTCACCCCAGCTGTAGGCGAAGAACTGGAGCTTGCGTTTGGCAGTGATCGAGTGGTCCAATTGCCGCAAGGACCCGGCCGCCGCGTTGCGTGGATTGGCGAAAACCTTGGCGCCGACCGCCGTCTGCGCCGCATTCAACTCCTGGAAGGCGTCCTTCCGCATATAGACCTCGCCGCGCACCTCCAGCACGCCCGGAGCCGCGCCGGCGAGGCGCTCAGGAATGCCGCCGATCGTGCGCAGGTTGCGAGTGATATCCTCGCCAACCGCCCCATCGCCGCGCGTCGCACCCAGGATGAACCGGCCGTTCTCATAGCGCAGCGAGGCGGACAGCCCGTCGATCTTCGGCTCGGCGACCAGTTCGACAACCGTATCCTCGCTCAGCGAGAGGAAGCGCCGGACCCGAACAGCGAATTCGCGCACCTCATCACCATCGAAGGCATTGGCCAGCGACAGCATTGGCCGACTGTGGGTTACCTTGGCAAACCCGGCAACCGGCGCCGCCCCGACGCTGATCGTCGGGGCGAGGGTTTTGGCAAGGCTCGGAAAGCGCGCGGCGAGCGCCTCGAAACGCCGGCGCAGGGCGTCGTAATCAGCATCCGAGATCTCCGGATCGTCCTGGCCATGATAGCGCGCGTCATGATGGGCGATCTCGGCGGCCAACTCTCTCAAGACTGGCTCGGCGTCAAAGATAGTCAGATCCTCGGGGGGGGGTGATTCGGTGCTGGCGCCCATCTCAAGCTCCGGAGGATCGCTGCAAAAGGCTCGCAGCGGCGGCTCGGGCCTCGTTGGTGATCACTTCGCCGGAGAGCATCCGGGCGATCTCCTCTTGACGCTCGGCCTGGTCAAGGGTCGTCGCGGTGGTGACCAGTCGATCACCGGTGCCCGACTTGGCGATACGCCAATGCTCGCCCCCCTTGGCGGCGACTTGCGGAGAGTGGGTCACTACCAGAACCTGCAATCGCGCGCCGAGTTTATGCAACCGCTCGCCCACCGCCGCCGCCACTGCCCCGCCGACCCCGGCGTCAACTTCGTCGAAGATCAAGGTCGGCAATGGGTTCGCCGCGGCCAGCGCCACCCTCAACGCCAGCAGGAGACGCGACAGCTCACCGCCGGAAGCAATCCGGTTGAGCTGCCCCAGCGGCGTTCCGGGGTTGGTCGAAACCTGAAAGACGGCCCGGTCCAGCCCATGCTCGGCCCAATGGTTTTCCTCTAAGGCCTCCAGCGCGGTCTTGAAACGAGCCTTCTCCAGACGCAGGGCGGAAGTTCGTCCATGACCGCGCCATCCAAGCGAGCAGCGGCCTCGGCACGGCTGGCGGAGAGCCGTTTAGCGACCTTGAAATAGATCTTGCGCGCCGTTGCCATCGCCTGCTCCAACGCCGCGAGCACACCACCCTCGGCGTCCATCGCCTCAAGCTCGACAATCAGTTCGGCGTGCAACTCGGACAGGGTCGCCGGCTCCACGCCATGCTTGCGGGCCAAGGCTCTCAAGGCGTGCAGGCGGTCGTCGACTTCCTCCAAGCGTGCGGTATCGGCCTCGATACCCTGGGCGATGCCCGCCAAGGCGGTTTCCGCCTCCTGCAACTCGACCGCGGCCCGATCCAGGGCGGCCAAGGCCGGCCCCAGGCGACTGCCGGCCCGCTCCTCTATCCGCTCAAGCGCCCGCTGGGCCGTCGCGACCATTGCTTCGGCGCCACTGCCGTCCCCCGCCACCATCTCCAACGCCCGGCCCATGCCCTCGATAACCTGATCGGCATTGGCGAGCATAGTGCGCATTTCGCTAAGTGCGCTCTCTTCGCCCGGCCGTGGAGCCAATTGATCAAGCTCCGCCACCGCATCACGCAAATACTCTTCGCGAGCCCGGGCTTCCTCGATATCGGCGCTGGCCTTCTCATGAGACGACCGAGCCTCGACCCAGGCCCCGAAGGCCGAGGTGGTTTCGCGCAGAAGTCCGCCATGGTCGGCAAAATCGTCAAGGAACTGGCGGTGGGTACCCGGGTCGAGCAAGCCATGGGCATCGAACTGCCCCTGGATTTCCACCAAGGCGTCGCCAAGCCGCCGCAAGGTTCCGACGCTGACGGGTTGATCATCGACGAAAGCGCGGCTGCGACCGTCGAGCGACACCACACGGCGCAGCAGCAGGGCGCCGTCGTGCACCGCATCAGCCGTTAAGCCAACCTGATC
>CALMRI010000059.1 GCA_937776645.1 uncultured Alphaproteobacteria bacterium
CTTCATAGCCTTGGAGGGCACCGCTCAGCGGAACGGCGCAATACAGGCTCTGGAGAACGCCCCCGAGGGCGTCACCGTCACCTATGAGGTTTCAGATACCTCGACCTCACCGGAAGTCGCGGTCACGGCCCTGCACCGGGCGCTGGAGCGCGGCAAACCGGTCGCCGCGGCCGCTTCGATCTTCGGCACGCAGATGCTTGCCATGGCGCCGCTCGCCCAACGTGCTGGCGTGCCATTGATCACTGTTTCCGGCACCGCCAAACTGACCGAGTTGGGCAACCCGTATATCTTTCGCTTTTTCCCCGGCGACGGAGTGGTCAAGGTCGCCCACGCCCGTTACGCGGTTGAGGTTCTGGGCGCCAAACGTCCTGCCTTGCTCTATCAAACCACCTCTTATGGACAAAGCGGGCGGGCCCAACTGGCGAAGATCCTAAAGGATCTCGGCGCGCCCTTGGTCTTCGAAGAGGCGTTGGCCCCTTCGGCCAAGGACATGCTGCCAGCGCTGGCGAAACTGCGGGCGGCCAAGCCCGATGTGATTCTGCTGCATCTACACTCCGGCCCAACCGCGTTGGCGATCCGACAGGCGCGGGAAGCCGGGATTAATTTGCCGGTGGTCGCCGGATCGGCGATGCATCAACCCTCCACCGCCAAGCTTCTCTCCCAGGCGCAGCTCCGTGGGGTCTGCGCCGAAAGCGCCGCCTCGCCCATCTCTGAAAGTGATGCGAAACTGGTCGCCTTCACTAGGGAGTTTCGCACCCGCTTCCATACTGAGCCCGATGCCTTTGCCCTGGCGCAATACGACGGGATCAACATGGTGCTCGCAGCCCTGAAGGACGGGGCGAACAATGCCGAGCAGGTACGCAACTGGCTGGCCGGTCACACTTTCGAGGGACTGGCGATGACCTATAAGTCCGACGGCAAAGGCAACATGGCCCATGACGCCCTTATTGTCTGCTATGATGGGGCCTCGCTGGTTCCTACTATTGTCAAGCGTTACCATAACGTCGATGGCGCGCTCTAAGAGGCGGCGGGTGCTGAGATGGGCGCCTCGATCCCGCAACTTCTGGTCAACGGGGTCGCCCTTGGAGCCGCCTATGCGTTGATCGCCCTCGGTTTCGTTCTGGTAATTAATGCGGTTGGCGCGGTCAACTTTGCCCAGGGCGATCTGGTCATGGCTGGCGGGTTCGTCGCCGTCACCATCACCGAATACCTGACCCCTTGGGCAAGCGACAACCTCCCGGACCTTGCCTTCATTGGGCCACGCGCCTCAGCAGTGGGATTAGGATTGGTAATCCTGCCGCTGACCATGGTGGTGATGGCGGTTCTGGGTTTGTTGTTCTCGGCCTTAGCCTATGCCCCGCTACGCCATCGCCCGCCGGTTTCCGTTTTCATCAGCACCATCGCCGTGGGTTTAATCCTGCAACATGGAGCCAATGCCGTCTTTGGCCCGGAACCACGGGTCGGCCCGCCGTTGGTTGTCGACGGAAACTTTGCCCTTGGTCCAATTACGCTATCAATACAGCAACTCTCGGTGATCCTCGCCGCTGGCTGTCTGATCACTGGGACCGGCTTGCTGCTTTCCCGTTCACAGCTCGGCCGGCAGCTGCGCGCGGTCGCCCAGGACCCGGAGATGGCCGAGGCGATCGGGATCAGCGCAGGGCACTGTATCGCGATAACCTTCGCTTTGGCCGTCGCCCTGGCCGGAAGCGCCGGCATGCTGCTCTCGAACCAGTTCTTCGTCGCTCCGAGTGACGGTGGATTGTTCATGCTCAAGGCCTATATCGCCGTCACCCTCGGTGGCTGGGGCAGATTAGATGGCGCGGCGTTTGCGGCGCTACTAATTGGTGTTTTCGAGGTGATGATGGCGGCTTTCGTCTCCTATGTGATGGCCGAGGCGCTGCTCTATGCCGGGGTCCTTCTGGTGCTGCTGGTCCGTCCGTCCGGGCTGCTACGCGAAACCATCCAGAGGCGGACGTGAAGGCCGGGTCGCTCCGCAACGTCGGGATCATGGCGGCGCTGCTGATCGCGCCGGTCGCTTTCGCGCTCAGCGCCGGCGGCTACGAGCAGCGGATAATGACCCTGGCCGGGATCTATGCGATCGCGGTTCTCGGCTATCAGTTGATATTTGGACGCCTCGGCGCATTGTCCTTGGCTCAGGGCAGCTTTTTCGGCATTGGCGCCTATACGACCGGGCTACTGGGCATCCATCTGGATTGGGCCTTTCCGGCAAGCTTCCTCGCTTCCTTGATCATCCCCGCAGCAATCGCGTGCATCATCGCGATTCCAGTGCTCCGGCTAGAATCACACTATTTCGCGCTGGCAACCCTTGGGATTTCTCAGATCGCTCTGCTGGTCGGGGTGAACTGGACCGAGGGCACCGGCGGTGCCAATGGTCTGTATGGCGTACCGCCAATGCGCATTCTTGGGACTGCCCTGGACAGTTCGGAAGCGATGCTAGTGGTGGTCTGGTGCGTGCTGGCCAGCGCGGTCCTGGCCTTCTCCTGGTTGGTCAAAGGCCGGGCGGCACATCGGCTGACCCTGTTGCGCGAGGCCCCGGAGGCCGCCGTCACGGCCGGTATCGACATCGGCGCGCGACGGTTGTCTCTTTTCGTTGCCAGCGCCGCCTTTGGCGGGGCCGCCGGGGCGTTGCAGGCCCATTCGATCGGTGTTGTCTCCCCCGCCGTCCTGGAATTCCAGGTGATGGTGAGTATTCTGGCGATGACCGTGATCGGCGGCCGCGGTCACCCGGCCGGCGCTATTCTCGGCGCTGTGTTATTGGTCCATCTGCCCGAGTGGTTCCGTTTCCTTGAGGCTCATTATCTGGTCGCCTATGGCGCTGCCCTTTTGGTGGCGGTGATCGTCATGCCGGAAGGATTGGCTGGGTTGTTCCGCCGTTGGCTGGTCACGCAGGAACGGTGGGCACCGGAGCCCCCGCGCACATCCAAGCCGGAGGCGCCGACGACACTGGCGGTCCTGCACCTTGTTGGCTTGTGCAAACGATACGGCGGGGTCGTCGCCCTGGACAATGTCTCTATCACGGTTGTGCCGGGAGAGATCCTTGGCTTGATCGGGCCAAACGGATCCGGCAAGTCGACGCTGATCAATGTCGCCTCCGGGCTGCAAACCCCCGATGCTGGCGAAATCCGGTTGGGCAATTTGGATTTGACCGGGATGCCCGCCCATGGTCGGGCCAGGGCCGGCTTGTCGCGGACCTTCCAGACCCCTGTTCAGGCGCTCGGCCTGTCGCCTCTGGAATCGGTGCTTGCCGCCTGCCCCGCCGGGCTCGATGAACGGCGCGCGGAGCGTCATGCCGCAGCCTGCCTGAGCGCCGCAGGACTGACCGCGCCGGCGGTCCCGACCACCTCGCTATCGCCAGCCGAGGCGCGGCGTCTTGATCTTGCTCGAGCTCTGGCGAGTGGGCCCGCCGTTCTGCTGCTGGACGAACCGGCGGCGGGTTTGACTCCGGCGGAGCGCGATGACCTGGCATGTTGTCTTAAACGCCTCACCGATAGCGGCCTCGGGCTGTTGCTGGTCGATCACACCATGGATTTCCTGCTACCGCTCGCTGATCGGGTGATCTGCCTGGCCACCGGGTCGGTGGTCGCCGAGGGACCGCCAAGCATGGTGGCGCGGGACCCGGCTGCCATTGCCGCCTATTTCGGCGAGCCGCCGCCATGAGCGCGCCGCTGCTTTCGATCGAGGCCCTGACGCTCAACCCAGGCGGAAGCCCGATCCTGCATGGTTTGAGCGCGACCCTGAAGGTCGGCGGATCGCTCGCCATTCTCGGCGCCAATGGAGCCGGCAAGTCGAGCTTGCTGCGCGCGGTGATGGGTCTCGAGCAACCCGAGGCCGGGCGAGTCCTGCTTGACGGACAAGATCTCGTCACAACGCGGGCCCGCGATCGCGCCGCCCTCGGCATTGGATTTTGTCCGGAGGGACGGCGTCTGTTCCCCGGCCTGACCGTCGAGGAAACCCTCGCCGTCGGCTTTGTCGGACCGACGCGCCAGCGCCGTATGCGCATCGACGAGATGCTCGACATGTTCCCCGCGCTGGCCGGCAAGCGGCGGGACCGGGCTTGGTCACTGTCCGGCGGCCAACAACAGATGTTGGCCATCGCCCGAGCGATCATGAACCAACCGCGCCTGGTCCTGCTTGATGAGCCGACTCTCGGGCTGGCGCCGATGATCATCGACGAGGTGCTGGATATCATCCGGACGATCACAGCCACCGGGACCGGGGTCTTACTTGCCGAGCAGAATGTCGGGCCGGCGCTGCGGGTTGCCGAAGACGTTATCGTCCTGGTTCGCGGATCAAGCGTGCATACGGGGCCAGCCAGAGCGCTAAGCCCATCGCAGGCGGCCAAATTAATGCTGTCTAGTGGATAACACTTATCACGTGCCCGGTTGACCGCACCGAAGCTCTGGCGGGGGATCGCGATAATTATGTTCCATGTTATTCGATCGGCCCCGTTCGATCCGTTTTGGGCAGCCTCAAACCATGCAACGCCGTTCCGTCCTGAAGATGCTGGGAGCCAGCGCACTCCTCAGTTGCCCATTTTACGCCGCCAGCGCCCAAGCCTCCAGCAAGAAACGCCCATTCGGCCTATCAGGGTGATGACGGTCCGAAGCACTGGGGGCGATCTAGATCACTCCTTCGCCGCCTGTTCGACCGGGCAGCACGTCAGCAGAGATCGACGACGTAAAGACCTTCTGGCAGCCGCCGCAACTTGATATTCTGAGCAACGGGCACACCATTCAGGTCAATACCCAGGCCGGCAGCTTCATGGCCTCGATGGCCGTCGCTTCGACCTGCTGCAGTTCCACTTCCATTATCACAATGAACACAAAGTGCATGGTCAACAATTTCCGATGGAAGTGCATTTCGTCCACAAATCCGCCGAAGGCGACCTTGGCGTGCTCAGAGTATTCCTGGCCGAAGACGAGGAGAACCCCACGATCGGCACGCTCTGGAACAACGTTGCCGTTCGGGGCGGTAGCCGCCGGGGCGAGACTTTCATCGAGCCGAACAGCCTGCCGCCAGAAGAACGGTCGTGTTTCCGCTATGCCGGGTCACTGAACACGCCGTCCTGTTCCGAAGTGGTGAATTGGGCGGTGATGTCACAGCCGATCACCGTATTGCGCCGGCAGACCGACGCCTTTGCCAATCTCTACCCGATGAACGCCCGGCCAGTGCAAAGCCTGAACCGGCGCTTTATCCGCCGAGCATTCTGAGGCGGCGGGCAACTATCGGTCTTACCTTGACGGAGAATCCGTTCTAGAATCAGCTCGACGAAAACCCCGTGGAGAGTGACGGCATGATCGGTGCGCCAACGCCAGATACACGCAAAACGCCGGCCGAGATCGCGGCGAACATCCTGTTGGATATCGAGGCGATCCATATTCGCCCGGATGAGCCTTTCACCTTCACGTCCGGACGGTTGTCACCGGTCTATGTCGACTGCCGGCGCATCATCTCCTTCCCCCGGGGCCGGGGGGCGTTGATGCGGATGGGCGTCCAGTTACTGAACCAACAAGCCGGCACCGAAGCCTTCGACGCGGTGGCCGGCGGGGGAAACGGCCGGCATTCCCTTCGCCGCCTGGATCGCCGACCTTCTGGGACTGCCGATGCTGTATGTCCGCAAGCAGGCCAAGGGCTTCGGACGAAACGCACGGATCGAGGGAACCTTCGCCGAGGGCGCGCGCATTCTGTTGGTCGAGGATTTGGCCACCGACGGTGGTAGCAAACTCAGCTTCATTGACGCGATCAGAGAAGCCGGCGGCGAGATCGCCCACTGCTTCGTCGTCTTCCACTACGGAAACTTTCCCGCCAGCACCCAGAGCATGGCGGAACGCGGCGTCGCTCTACATGGCCTGTGCACCTGGTGGGATGTGCTCGCCGTGGCCAAGTCCCGTGGCTACACCGCCGAGCAACTGGCAACGGTACGCGACTTCCTTGATGACCCCGACGGCTGGGCCGACCGCCGCCAAGACGTCAAGATCTGAGCCTCAATAAATTCCATTCACGGAGATCTGCCATGCTGAAGATCCACGGACGCGCCAATTCCTCGAATGTGCAAAAGGTCGTCTGGGCCTTGGATGAGATGAACGTGCCCTATGGCCGTATCGACGCCGGCGGAGCCTTCGGGATCGTGGGTACGCCCGAATATAAGGCGATGAATCCAAACTCGCGCGTGCCGACAATGGACGATGATGGATTTATCCTGTGGGAATCCAACGCGATCGTGCGCTACTTGGCCGCCAAGCACGACATCGGCGGGCTCTGTCCTTCTGATCCGCGCCAGCGGGCAGATGCCGATCGCTGGATGGACTGGCAGCAGACCACGGTCGGCGGTGCGATCACGCCAATCTTCTGGAACCTGGTGCGCACAGCAGAACCGGACCGCGACCTAGCCGCCATCGAAGCCGCGCGGCTGACCATGATCGATCTCATGTGGATCATAGACAAGGCGTTGGCGGATCGTCCCTATTTGGCTGGCGATACGTTTACGATGGGCGACATCCCTATTGCCATTGCGGTGTATCGCTGGGTGACGCTAATCCAGGACCGCCCGGCCATGGCCAATCTCGAAGCCTGGTACGACCGACTGACCCAGCGCGCGGCCCTCAAGACCAATGTGCTGGATATTCCGCTGACTTGACAGGGGCGATACCTTGCTACTTGCGCCACGGTGGGCCCTGTTGCCCGTCATCTCCAGCCGAATACCTCGCGAAAGCCAGGGCCAATGCATGAGAATTTCACCGGTGACGGATTGCGGATCATTCAGTTCGTTTGATCTGATTGCTTTGCTATCCGTCGCCCGCTTGCGCCTCTGGCGTCGGCCCCGGGTCAAGCCCGGGGCGACGGCTAGGGTTAGCGCGACCGTCCTGTCTCGATTGCTGATCGCGTTGATCATAACCATCGCGGCGGCGCTCGGGACGACATCCGCCGCACCGGCCCAAACCCGGGACAAACTCACCATCGGCATTACCCAGTTCCCCTCGACCCTGAACCCGATCATCGACTCGATGCTGGTCAAGTCCTACATCCTGGCGATGGCCCGGCGGCAGATTTCGATCTTCGGCCATGACTGGGAAGCGATGTGCCAGCTCTGCACCGAACTTGCGACCTTCGACAATGGCCGTGCCGAGGCCTTCGATGTCGTCGATAAGGCCGGCAAGCCAACCGGCGAAAAGGGTGTGCGCACCCGCTTCACCTTGCGCGACGATGCCTTCTGGGGCGACGGGGTACCGGTAACGACGCGGGATATCGTTTTCACCTGGAAGGTCGGCAAACACCCGGAGACCGGCGTCGCCGACTATCGCTCGTTCCAGGACATTCTGGATATCGAGGTGCATGACGAAAAATCCTTCACGGTGGTCAACCGCAAGCTCGACTATCGCTACTACGCGATGGGCGGTTTTCAGCCGCTGCCAGCCCATCTCGAGGAAAAGGCGTTCGTAGTTCCGAAGGAATACCGCAATCGTACGCTCTACGAGACCGATCCGACCAATCCTGGCCTGTATAACGGCCCGTATCGGATCACCGAGGTAGTTCCCGGCTCACATATCGTGCTGAGCCGGAACGCGCAGTGGCGCGGCACCGCCCCGGCCTTCAACGAGATCCAAGTCCGCACGATCGAGAAGACCGCCGCCTTGGAGGCTAATCTTCTGTCCGGCGCCATCGATTATATCGCCGGTGAAGCGGGGCTCTCGCTCGATCAGGCGCTGGCTTTCGAGAGACGGCACGGCGACGACTACGATGTCGTCTACAAGCCCGGCCTGATCTACGAGCATCTCGACCTGATGCTCGACAATCCGATCCTGGCCGATTTGCCGGTCCGCCGCGCCCTGATCCAGGCAATCGACCGCCAGGCGATCAGCGATCAGCTTTTCGCCGGCAAGCAGCCGGTCGCCCATAGCGGCGTACACCCGCTCGATTGGACGCATAGCGAAGAGATCCGCAAATACGACTACGCCCCCGACAAGGCGCGGGCGCTGCTCGACGACGCCGGATGGTCAGATATCAGGAATGGCGTACGCCACAACGCCGCCGGCGAGAAGCTTGCTCTCGAGATCATGACCACCGCCGGCAACCGGGTCCGCGAGCTGGTCGAGCAAGTATTGCAGGATTACTGGAAAGCTGTCGGCATCGAGGCCCGGATCCGCAACCAACCGGCCCGGGTGCTGTTCGGTGAAACCATCTCCAAGCGTCAATTCACCGGCCTCGCCATGTTCGCCTGGCTGTCGGCGCCCGAGAGCCTACCCCGCACGACCCTGCATTCGGACTTCATCCCGAGCCCGGCGAATAGCTGGGCCGGCCAAAACTATACCGGCTTCAACGACCCCGAGATGGACAGCTTGATCGACGCCATCGAGATCGAACTGGACCGTGACAAGCGCGGCGCCTTGTGGAAACGCGTCCAGCAGATCTATGCCGACAGGCTGCCGGCGATCCCGCTCTATTTCCGTGCCGATGGGTTCATCCTGCCAAAATGGCTCAAGGGCGTCCGACCGACCGGGCACATGTACACCACGACAAACTGGGTCGAGGAATGGCGGGTGGAGTGACCGCGGCGGCGACTTGGCCTCTGAATTGTGCCGACACGGGCGCGGTTAGTACCCTGTCCGCACCATTATCGACGCGTTACCCATGATCGGCTTCATCCTCACCCGCGCCGCCCAATCGGCCTTTGTCCTGCTGGTGATGTCCTTCATCATCTATGTCCTGCTCGGCTTGATGCCGGGAGACCCGATCGACCTGATGATCGGCGCCGACCCGAACGTCACCACCGCAGATATCACCCGCCTGAAGGCGCTGCAGGGGCTCGATCAACCGTTGCTGGATCGCTACGCAGCATGGCTCGCTAATGCCCTGAAGGGTGATTTCGGCTATTCCAGGCTGTTCGCCAAGCCGGTGCTGGAGGTACTCGGACCTCGGTTGCTGAACTCGCTAGTCTTGATGGCTATTTCCCTGGCGCTGGCGCTGATGGTGGCGATCCCCGCCGGGATCCACGCCGCCCGGCGCCCCGGGTCCTGGACTGACCAGGCGATTAATCTGTTGTGCTTCGCCGGCGTTTCCGTGCCGCCATTCTGGTTGGCGCTGTTACTGATCCTATTGTTCGCGGTATCCCTCGGCGCGCTACCGGCCAGCGGCATGCAGACCATCGGTGATGGCGGGTTGCTCGACCGGTTACGCTACATGATCCTGCCGATCCTGACGCTCTCGGCCGCCGGGATCGCCGGATATACCCGTCACACTAGAGCGGCGATGATCGAAGTCCTGCGCGAGGATTATATCCGCACCGCCCGCGCCAAAGGGCTGGCCGAACACCGCGTCGTCTGGCGCCATGCCTTGCGCAATGCGCTGCTGCCGGTGGTGACCATTGCGGCGCTCGATTTCGGTTCGCTGTTCTCCGGCGCGCTGATTACCGAGACGATGTTTTCCTGGCTTGGCATGGGCAAGACGATCTACGACGCGGTCATGGGCAACGACTACAACCTCGCCCTTGTCGGTCTGCTGTTGGCGACCGGCGTT
>CALMRI010000060.1 GCA_937776645.1 uncultured Alphaproteobacteria bacterium
ACTGTAGTATGAAATTTTAACTTATTGATTTTGTTAATTTTTGGCCGGTGCTTGCGGGATCGGCGGAGGCTTCGGCGCGCCGTCGACCTTAATCTCATCGGCGATCGATCCGCGACGCCCCGAATCGGCGATAATCGCCAAACTCAGGCTGGTCACGAAGAAGCAGGCGGCAAGAATACCGGTCGCCCGAGTCAGCAAGCTGGCGGTTCCGCGCGCCGACATGAAGCCACCCATACCGCCACCGCCGCCGCCGCCGCCGCCGATACCAAGTCCGCCGCCCTCGCTCCGCTGAATCAAGATGACCAACACCAAGGCGATCGCAACCATCAAATGTATGGCGAGCAGTACTTCCGTCATCTCAATTCCCGCACGGCAATTGCCGGCTGAAACGCACCGAGTGGATGAACCCCACCAACCGGACGTTTGCGTTGTCGTTTCAAACCTTTCGAGACCGGCCAATCGATCGCTGCATAAGCTCTAAATCAGATCGGCGTCGCTTTATCCAAGACCTGGGCACGCGCCCGAGAGGGGTATGTAGCGCTCGCACCGTTGGATTTCCAGACAATTCCGGCCCCCCGTCACAAACCAAACGCTGGATCACATTACCTGGATCACTTCGGCGCCGCATTGGCGATCGCGATAAAATCCTCGGCGACCAGACTGGCACCGCCGACTAGGGCGCCACTGACTTCCGCCGCCGCCAGGATCGCCGCCGCGTTGTTCGGCTTCACCGAGCCGCCGTAAAGCACCCGCAGCGCACCGCCGTCTCCGGCGATCTCTCGCAGAATGTTGCGGGCATGGGCGTGCATTTCGACAACATCGCCGATCGTGGCGGTCTTGCCGGTACCGATGGCCCAGACCGGCTCATAAGCGGCTACCGTGTTCGCCGCGGTAGCGCCTTCGGGTAGCGAGCCGCGTAGTTGCTGCTCAACCACCGCCGTTGCCCCACCGGCATCACGTTCGGCCTCGGTTTCCCCAACGCAGATGATCGCGATCAATCCGGCCGCATGTGCCGCCGCCGCCTTGGCCTTGACCACGGCATCGATTTCACCGTGATCCGCCCGGCGTTCGGAATGGCCGACGATCACATAACGGCAGCCGATATCCCGCAGCATCGGCGCCGAGATGTCACCGGTATGGGCTCCGGAGGCCTGGGCATGACAGTCTTGCCCGCCCAATCCAAGGCTGGAACCTTCAAGACAGACGGCAACCGGCGCCAGAAGTTGCGCCGGCGGACAGACCACCATGTCCAAGCCAGATTCTTGTTTCATATAAGCCACAAGCGCTGTCGCCAGCTCCCGGGCGTTGGCCAAATTCAAATTCATTTTCCAATTGCCCGCGATCAGAGGTCGCACAGCCATGGCATGCTCCAGGAGGTAATTTCGGGTCGTGTAGCACGGCCCTATCGCCAGACCAAGCGGCACACAGCCTCACACTCACGCAATTCCTGGAGATTCTATGCAATATTGGAAAAAACCGAGTTGCGGCGCGCTTCAACCCGACCGTAGTATGCCGCGCTTCGGTTAGCGTCGGTTGTCGACGCCAAAACTTCGTCGCGACTGCCTTCAGGGAGCCGATTTGGGCATGCTGCAATTTATCCGTTCCAAGATCACCTCGATCTTCATCAAGATCCTTTTTTGCCTGCTGATCCTGAGCTTTGCCGTTTGGGGAATCGGGGACATCTTCCTGGGGAGCCCAACCGGCCGCGCCGCAATCAACGTGGGCAAGATCACCTATAATTCTGCCGAGGTTCTGGAGCAATTCGACCGCGCCCGCCGCGCCATGCGCCTGCCGCCCCAATATGACGAGCTGCTGCGTCCACAGATCCTCAATTCCGTAATCGACTCGCTAACCGAAACCGGGCTTTACGAAGCGGAAAGCCGGAAGCTCGGAATGGCTGCCGGCGACGAGTTATTAAAAAATTGGGTGGGCTCAGCCCCCGCTTTCCGTGACCAACTCGGACAATATAATCCGGACATCTTTCGCCAAACCTTATCCAGGGCCGGTCTGAGTGAGGCGGAGTTCTTTAAAACCCTTCGCAGCGACATCAAACGCGATCAGATCAACGCCGCGATTAGTGGCGAGGCCTCGGTGCCGGACACTCTGGCCGAAACCCTCTTCAACTATCGCGCCGAACGCCGTGTCGCCAATGTGGTGCGCCTTTCCGTCGGCGCGATAACCGATGTCCCAGAACCGACCGGGGCGGAGCTTCGCGCCCATTACGACGCCAGCAAGGCTAACTACATGGCGCCTGAATATCGCAGCGCCACCTATGTCTCGCTAACGCCGGACGAGTTGGCCAAGGAAATTCTAATCCCCGAGGATAATCTGCGCGCCGAGTACGACACCCGCCAGGGCGAGTTCGTTACACCAGCAACACGCGACCTGCAACAATTCCTGTTCGCCGACGAGGCTGCCGCGAACGCCGCCACCGCCGTGCTTACCGGACCGCTTGACCTGGAAGGCATCGCCAATTCTCTAACCGACGCGGCTGGCGCCGATAGCAGCATATCCCTGGGCCAGCTCGCCGCTGCTGATCTGAGCAACGAAGCCGAACGCAAAGCCGCCTTCGAGACCGAACTTGGAAAAATCAGCCCCCCGGTTGAAACACCGTTCGGCTGGAAGGTCTTTTTGGTCAAATCCGCCCTCGAGCAATCAGTACGCACCTTCGACGACGTTAAGGCGATTATCCGTCTTGAGTTAGCCCGAGAAAAAGCTCTCGACGCCCTGTTCGAACTGTCGAACGCCTTTGAGGATGCGCTTGCCGGCGGCTCAACCGTCGCCGAGGCGGCCCGCGAGATCGATGTAACTCTACACAGGCTCGAGGCGGTGAACGCCGCTGGGCGGGGCAAGGATGGCACGTTGGTCGAAGGCCTGCCACCGTCCCCGCGCTTCCTCGCCACCCTGTTCAGCACTGACAAGAGAGCCCAAAGCGGTCTCGTCGAAACCGAAAACAATGGATATTTCCTACTTGAGACTGGTGCGGTGATCGAAACCCGACAGCGCAATTACTCCGAGGTCGAGGCGACCGTCCGACAAAGCTGGACCGGCGAAAAGCGGCTTTCCATCTCCAACACGCTGGCTCAAGCACTGGCCGAGAAGTCCAAGGGCGGCATTGGTCTGACAGCGGCGGCGGCGGAACTGGGATACTCACTGGCTCGTGTCGGGCCGTTCGATCGCTCTGGCGGCGGCCTCGACACCTCTGTGTATCCCGCCGACATGGCGCCGATCGTCTTCGAACTCTCCAAGGCTGACGTCGGCCTCGCGGGGTCCGAAACCGGTACCTCGGTGGTCGAATTAGTCGAGATCATTGGCGCCGACCGCCGACAACAAAAAACCGCCTGGTCAAGAGTGATCAAGCAATTGAATACAGCCGCTCAGCAGGATTACGAGGACACCTATTTGACCAGCCTGCGCGGCCACCACAACGTCAGCATCGATCGCGGCTATATCGACCGGCTTATGGCAGAGTCGCAATGAACGTTCAGCCAACCACTGACGCCTTCTCCGCCACCTATTCACAGGGCAAGCCACAGGTCGTCTGGACGACCCTGGTCGCGGATCTGGAAACGCCGGTATCGGCCATGCTGAAACTGGCCGACGGTAGGGCCAACGCATTTCTGCTGGAATCCGTCGAGGGGGGCTCGGTCCGCGGGCGGTTTTCGATCATCGGCATGCGCCCGGACCTAATCTGGCGGTTCAAGCGCCATCAGGCCGAGATCAACCGACAGGCCAGGATCGACCCTGACAGCTTCGAGCCTTGCTCGGAACCGCCAATGACGGCCCTGCGTACGTTGGTCGCGGAATGCCGGATCGATCTGCCGGCGGCGCTACCGCCCATGGCATCGGGGCTCTTCGGTTATATGGGATATGACGCGGTACGCTTGACCGAAAATATTCCCGACAACAATCCCGACCATTTAGGGGTTCCGGATGGCCTATTTCTGCGCCCAACGCTGATTTGCATCTTCGATCGTCTCGAGGACATCGTCACCATTGTCACCCCGGTCTGGCCGGATCCCGGCCTGTCGGCGGAGGCCGCATTGACGGCGGCGCACAACCGGTTGGCCGATGCCGTGTCCGACTTCCAGCGAAGCCTGCCCTATCGCCGCGAAGGCGCGATGGAGGAAGCTGAGCTACCGGAGCCCAGCTCCAATACGACCCGAGAACAGTTTCACGAGATGGTTGAGAAATCCAAAGCCTATATTCAGGCCGGCGATGCCTTTCAGATCGTTCCCTCTCAGCGGTTCTCGATCCCCTTCACCTTGCCACCAATGGCGCTGTATCGCTCGCTGCGCCGGTTGAACCCCTCGCCCTACCTGTTCTTTTTTGATTTCGGCACCTTTTCGATCGTCGGGTCCAGTCCGGAAATCCTGGTCACCTTGCGCGACGGCACCGTGACCTTGCGGCCGTTGGCCGGCACCCGACGACGCGGTGCCAATGCCGAGGAAGACAAGGCGCTGGCCGCCGAGTTGTTGAGCGATCCGAAGGAGCGAGCCGAGCATCTAATGCTGCTTGATCTCGGCCGTAACGATGTGGGCCGAGTTTCCAAAATCGGCAGCGTCAGCGTGGTCGAACAATTCGTCATCGAATATTACTCTCACGTCATGCACATCGCCTCCCATGTCGAAGGTCATATCCAGGACAATCTCGATGCATTGGACGCGCTGGCAGCGGGCTTCCCGGCCGGAACGGTTTCCGGCGCCCCAAAGGTTCGGGCGATGGAGATCATCGACGAACTAGAGCATTCACGCCGAGGGGTCTATGCCGGTGCGATCGGTTATTTCAGCGCCAACGGGACCATGGACACTTGCATTGCCCTGCGCACCGCCCTGGTGAAGGATGGCGTGATGTACGTCCAGGCCGGCGGTGGGGTAGTCGCTGACAGCGACCCTGAGGGCGAATATCAGGAATCAATCAGCAAGGCGCGGGCGTTATTCCGCGCCGCCCAGGAAGCCGTCCGCTACGCCGCACTAATCGGGTAATCTAGAGCCATTATTTGATTGGTTTGACCTCAGCCAGGTCAATTTGGACAACCCGTTCAGCCGCCCCGTCATTACCGCGTCCGGGCAGCAACGCCGCCGCCACCGAGGCCATGACCGCGACCGTCGCCAGCATCACGAACAGCCAAATGAACCCACCCGTCGTCTCGTAGACCCAAGCGATCAACGGGATCGCCATAGCCGCCACGCCGAGGGCCAGCACGAATTTCACCCCAAACGCAGTCGAACGCCACTTCGGCGGCGAGTAGCGCGCGAACAGGCTGTTCTCACTGGGCGAACCGATGGTGTTGGCGACCACCATGGCCGCCGCGACTGGCAGCAACAACACGCTGTCGAGCATCGCCGCGATCAGCAGAAACGGCGCCTGTAGCATCCAGCAAATCAGGTAGACCCGTTTCAACTCGAACCGATCGGCCATCCAACCACCAACCAGCTGCGCCGCGCCGGAAAAGAAATAAACCGCCGAAACCAGGGCGCCGACCCCCAGTAATCCATCACCGAGATAGTCCGAAAGCCGGGTCTCAAACACCTTTGGCAAGGCAAAGGACGTCGCCTGATAGATCAACCCGGTGCAAGACACGGTGATCAACAACAGAAATGCGCCGCGGCGCATGTCGACTTTGCTGGCCTCGCGCCGGGCCGTGGCGACATGGGTGGCGTCGTCAACCACGCGGCCGACGACGATCAATCCCCAGAGCCCACAGCCCACGACAATACTGATCACGCCGGGCAGGATAAAGGCCGCGCGCCATGACCACAGATCGGTCAGGCCGGCGGCCATCAACGGCGCAATGCCTACCCCCAGACTACCGAATACGCCGTTCCAGCCAAGTGCCTTCCCGCGATTGGCGACCTTGCGCACCACCCAGGCGATGCCGACGGGGTGATAAATCGCGCCGAACAGGCCGATCACCGCGAGGCCAGCGGCGATCTGTAACGGGCTGGATGCAAAGCCGGTCAGCACTGCCCCGGCGCCGGTACCGATGAAGAACACCACCATCATGCGGGACGCGCTCCATTTATCGCCAAGATAGCCTGCCGGCAACGCCGCTGCACCGAACAGCAGGTTGCCAACCAACATCAATCCAATCAGCTCGTAATAGGGCGCGGAGAATTCCGCCTCCAAGGCGATGACCACGGTCGGGTAGATCAGCATGAACAGATGCGAGAAGGCATGCCCACAACTGGAGAAGGCAAGGGTCAGCTGGCTGTTGCGGTCGGGCATGATCTGAAAGATCCAAGAACGGCGCCCGAAGGCGGGAGGATGGAGAGCCGGAAGGGAAAACCGCCAGACGATAACGCCGAACCAGCGCGAGGGAAACAACCGGTCACGGCGGGCGAGTACAGCGAATTGACAGCGGCGATCATCTGGGTAGGATCGGGCTTATGCGCAATACCAAACAGCCCTCCGCCACGAATGATGACGCGGTGCCCGACGTTGACACGGTCGTCGACGATTGCGCACCAAAACCGACTGGGTCGGCGACGATCGAGACTAAGCCCAGCCCGAGGCGGGCGCGGTGGAAGGCCCAGCAAGTATGGTTGCACCGAGGCCTAAGTCAGCCCGGCGGCAAACTACCGCTGTTTGATAAATACGGCCAAACCGTAAGTCCTCGCCTGGTGAAGACCTCTGTTGAGCAAGGTTGGGCCGAGCCCTAGTTCAGCAAGCCCCTAAAGCCGGACTGGCTAGTCTGTAGGTTGACCGAGGCCGGGCGCGGTATCGCCGACTGATTTCGGCGTAGCGCTCAACCCGAGAAATCAACCCGGAGCGACCCCGTCGGGCATTCCCTATCCCCGAATCATCTCCACAAGCAATGCGTTATAGCGATCGGCCGCCTCGTACTGGGTCCAGTGACCAGCACCCTCGAGCACCTCAATACGGGCTTCCGGGCGCTCCTCGCGCAACATCTCGACACGCTGCTCGAAGGCGCCGGCCACCGTGCGGTCCAGTGACCCCCAGATGGCGTTGACCGGCCCCAACATATTTGGCAATGCCTCCAACAGACGCAGGGTTGCCGATATGGGGCGCGACAGGGTCCGTGCCCTTAGCGAGTTAGTCAGTTGGATATGGATCGCCAGCTCACCGACGTTGTCGGGCTCGGCGAGCATCAACCATGCCATGTTGTTACGCGCGGCGTCGCGCAGATCATTCCGCTCCATCTCCGGGTGGATCTTGATCATCATATCCGGTGTTCGGGCACGCGGACCGAAGCCGGCGGCGCCCACCATGTTGAAACTCGCCAGACGCGGTCCAAGCATTTCAGCCACCGTGGCGCCGATCACCGAGCCAAACGAGAATCCAGCGATGTGGACAAGCTGATC
>CALMRI010000061.1 GCA_937776645.1 uncultured Alphaproteobacteria bacterium
CGCCTCCGGCAACCGGCCATAATCATGCTGAAAGGCCTGCAGCAACTCGGCGTGGCGGGTTCGGTAGGACATGTTGACCTCGACCCGGAACCGGGTGGCGCCGGCCAGCGGAGCGTCCATGGCCTTGGCCAATTCGCCCTTCAGACCAAATCTGGTGCGGGCATCGGCGACCCCGATATAGAGAATTTCACCCGCATCATTCGCCAGCTGATAGACACCGAGATGGCCGGCGATGAGCGCCAAATTCTCAGGCGTCAGCGCCTGCCAGGGTTTATCGAGACGTACCGCCATGCCAATCTCCCATGCCTGTCTCCGCTCAACTGCCGGTGAAAACCGGTGGGCGTTTTTCCAGTCGCGCGGCAATCCCGTCCTTGGCATCGTTGCTGCCCCGGGCGGCGCGGACCATCGTGTCGATATCCGCGTGATCAATGCCGTCACGGAACGCCAGCTCGCGCACGATCAGCGCTTTCATCGCCCGCAGCGACAGCGGTGCATTGGCGGCCAGCCGGTCAATGATCTTTTGCGCCTCGGCGTTGAGCTGATCCTCCGGCACGGCGCGGCAGATCACCCCATGGTCAGCCATCCAACGTGCCGGCATCGGCTCGCCAAGCAGCAGGATTTCCCGGGTCCCCACTGGCCCGGCGACCTCCATCAGTTTCTTGGTCAGGAACCAGGTCGGGGCCAGGCCAATCTGTGCAAGTGACATGCCGAAGCGCGCAGTCTCGGCAGCAACCACGAATTCGCAATGCAGCGCCATCTCGCACCCCCCGGCAATGGCCGCGCCTTGAACAATGGCGACGATAGGCAGCGGGTTCATCTCCATCGCATAGAACACCCGCTCGACCGGGCTTTCGCTACCGGTCGAGGGATTACGCTGCCGCTCCGCCAAGTCGATGCCGGCGCAGAACGACGGCCCTTCGCCGCGCACCACGATCACCCGGTCGTTTTTATCCGGCATCGCGGTGAACACGTCATACAGCGCGTCGAGCATCTCGACGTCCATCGCATTGCGCTTTTCCGGACGGTTCAGGATGACCGTTTTTACCGGCCCATCGGTTTCAACGCGCACTCGACCCATGGATGATTTCTCCCAGAGAATTCGACTCAAGCGAAGTTTACCGGAGTTTAACCCACGTGTTCGTCCACGTCTTCGCCTGCAGTGGCCATCGCCCCGAAACAGCGGTAGATATCACGATGCGGGACGAGCTTTTTCGGTGACCCAGATTCCGCCCAATACCAACGCCGTGGAAGACGGCGAAATGTTCGCCCAATAACAGCACACTGAAACCGGAGGCGAAGATCGGCACAAGATTGATGAAAACGCCGGCTCGTCCCGGGCCGATCAACTGGACCCCCCGCATGAAGAACAACTGCGAGGTGAAGGACGGAAACAACACCACGAAGCCGACGATCGCCCAGCCGTTCCGGGTCGGCCAGATCATCCCGCCGGACATCGCCTCCCAAATGGCGAAAGGCAGCGTCGCCAGCAGCGCCGCCGTCGCCATGACCGCGAACATCGCCAGGCCAGAAACCTCCGGGCGCTTGCGCAACAGCACCGCATAAATTGCGTAAACCAAGCAGGCGGCCACCATCAGCAAATCGCCGGTGTTGAAAACCAGCCCGAGCAGGTTGCGGGGATCTCCCTTGACGGTGACGACGGCAACGCCGAGGACGGTCACCAAAATGCCAGCACATTGCACCGGTGTTATCGCCGTGCGATAGGCCGCATAGCTACCAAGCAGCACAAATATCGGCAGCGCTCCCTGCAAAATGCCGAGATTGATCGCCGTCGTCGAATGGGCGGCGATGTAATAGAGGATGTTGAAGCCGGCAAAACCAATCCCGCCCATCATCATGAAATAACCTAGATGGGCGCGCAGCACCGGCGCTTCGGCAATGACACGCGGGCGGGCCACGATCCAAATCAGGATGACCACGCCCAGCCAGCGGAACAAGGTCAACAACATCGGCGAAATCTCGCCAACCGAGAGCCGTCCGGCGATCGCGTTACCGCCCCAACAGATGGCGCAGATCGTCAGCAGCAGATAGGCGTTGCCATAGGCGCCTCGAAGGACTCCGCTGATCCGCATGCTCGGCTCTATCGCTTTGTCTTAGGGGAGACGGGGAAACCGGCGGCGGGTTGAACAATACCAGGGCTAATTCAGGACGACATTCACCCCTTATCGATCACGCACAGGCGATAGCGTCAAGCTTGGTTCACGAGCCGGGTAACGAATTAACCGACCGTCAGGCCGTCGCGGCAAGCGGCTCGTTCGCGTGCCAGGCCGCGACTTGTCCCTCGGTCAGGCTCACCCACTCCCAAGCACCCGGCTGGGCAAACAGCGCGCGCAGAAGCTTGTTATTGAAGGCATGACCGGATTTATGGGCAACCACCCGCCCCAGCATCGGCCCGCCCGCGAGATACAGATCGCCGACACAATCGAGAATCTTGTGACGAACAAACTCATCGTCGAACCGCAGGCCGCCCTCGTTCACGATCTGCGCGCCGTCAACCACGACCACGTTATCCAGCGATCCGCCCAAACCAAGTCCGGCGGCCCGCATGCGGTCAACATCCTCGAGGAAGCCAAAGGTCCGCGCGCGACTGATCGATTCATTGAAGGTCCCATTCACCAAGCGAATGTCCAGCGAGCGTTCGGTGATCGCGGGGGAATTGAAATCGATTTCGAACTCCACCGAGAAGTCCGGCCCCGGCAGCACCGTAATGCCGCAATCGCCGTCGCTGGCAGTAACCGGCTGGAGAATTTTCAGCGCCCGCCGCGGGGCTTCCTGGCTCACCACTCCGGCGCATTCGAACAGCATCACGAACGGGGCCGCGCTGCCATCCATGATCGGCACCTCGGGACCATTGATCTCGACCAAGGCATTATCGATCTCACAGCCGGCGAACGCTGCCATCAAGTGTTCGATGGTGGCAACCTGGACGCCGTCGGCGTTTCTGATCGTCGTGGAAAGGACCGTGTTCGAAACCCAATTCCACCGCGCCAACACCAGCGGATTCTTGCCCATGACATCGGTGCTGGCGACATCAGTCCGGTTGAAAACAATTCCGTGATTCGGGCCGGCCGGCTTCAAGGTCATCGCGCATTCGACGCCGCTATGCAGCGCCACGCCCCGGCACGGTATGGCGTTCTTGAGGGTGCGCTGACGCACCATCTCCGCCCATAGCCTCAGCCTTGATAAAATTCATGCGCCACTTGCCCCACGACCCCTGCCCAAACACCACGCGTTTTACACTTATTATCCCTGTGCGCATTTGAAAGCCCCGCTAGGTTAGCAATACCAGCGGGGCCTCTCAAATCACCTTTTGTTACCGAGTGTTACGCCTTAACTCTCTACGATAACTCGATATTTTCAACAACCCTAGTTCGCCTGCCGACGCAGGAAAGCCGGAATGTCGAGCAGGTCGTCATCGGCCCGGCTCGGCGCCACTCGATCAGCACGATCAAGCGGCCCAAGTTTCGCCGGAATCGTCTGCCGATTGCGCCGCCGGCGCCGTGGGCCGCGCCAGTTCCGACGATTGCCGGCACCAGCAAATCCGACTGCGGTTCGGCTTCCTCACGGGCTTTACGGCCCATGCCGGTCACCCTTTGGAACAGCGACGGCGCGCGTGCGCTGCTGCTACCCGCATTCGCCATCGCCGCGGCATTGAACGGATCCGCCGACGCCCACGATGCGGCCTGGGGTTGCCTATTTGGGACCACCGCAGGCGGCGCGACAAATGGGTCGTCCGCCGGTCGCGCAACCACCGACTTGATCGCAGCAGGCCTCCACTTGGACCGGAGCCGGCATGGCATCGGCCACGACATCCTCGGCTGACATGCCGTAGGCCTCGTTACTTTTCTCAAACCTGCTAGCGGTATCGATTGGCGTCGCAGTCTCACCCATTTGACCCGCAATCGAGGCGGTCGCGGCCAATTTGGCTTCTGCCGTAGCGATTGAGTTGGCCACGGCATCAGAGATCACCGGCGCGTCGTCGGTGCCGGTGCGCAACACAGGTTCCGAGTCGGACGCCGGGGTAACGGCGGTGATAGCGTTCTCGGTCTCCGGTTCCGGGGCCAATGTCTGCTTTGCCCGGCTCGAAACCAAGGTCATCTGAGGGCGCGGTTTTGCCGCCAGACCTTCGGCCGCGATCCCCGTGGCGACCACCGATACCCGCATCATCCCATCAAGCTTCTCATCAAAAGTCGAACCAAAGATGATGTTCGCATCAGCATCGACTTCCTCACGCATCCGATTGGCCGCCTCGTCGACCTCGAACAGCGTCATATCCATGCCGCCGGTGATGTTGATCAACACCCCGCGCGCGCCCTTCATCGACATGTCGTCGAGCAGCGGGTTGCTGATCGCCGATTCCGCCGCCTCAAGCGCCCGCTTTTCGCCGCTCGCTTCGCCGGTTCCCATCATCGCCTTACCCATTTCGCTCATCACAGTGCGAATGTCGGCAAAGTCGAGATTGATCAGGCCGGGCATTACCATAAGATCTGTTACTCCGCGCACCCCTTGATGCAGAACGTTGTCCGCCATGTGGAAGGCATCGGCGAATGTGGTTTTCTCATTGGCAATCCGGAACAAGTTCTGGTTCGGAATTATGATCAGCGTGTCGACATATTGCGACAGTTCCTCAATGCCTTGTTCGGCGGTACGCATTCGATGCGCACCCTCGAAGTGAAACGGCTTGGTGATCACGCCAACCGTCAGGATCCCCCGCTCGCGGGCGGCCTGAGCGATCACCGGCGCGGCGCCGGTCCCGGTACCACCGCCCATACCCGCGGTGATGAAGACCATGTTGCTGTCACCGAGCTCCGTGATCAGATCCTCCATCGCCTCCTCGGCGGCTGCCTTGCCTACATCCGGACGCGAGCCTGCTCCCAAGCCCTGGGTCACCGTCGGGCCGAGTTGCAGGCGACGATCCGCCAAGGACAGGTTCAGGGATTGGCTGTCCGTATTGGTGACGATGAATTCGACCCCCTCGAGATTGGATCGAATCATATTGTTTACGGCATTGCCGCCGGCGCCGCCAACCCCGATCACGGTAATCCGCGGCTTCAGCTCGTTGTCGTCATGCGGAACGGAAAAATTAATGGTCATTTGCGCTCTCCGGGTTTTGGGGTTGCGGGTCGGATCGGATCGAACTCGCGAACAAGTTTCACGAGACGATCCTCATTGAAATGGGTACGGGTGACGGTCGACAGGATCACCGGTCGTCTGCGACAGGCGCCATTCGAGGCAACCACCGCATGCAGGGTTTGTTTGCTTGCCATTAGAAATTCTCCCTCAGCCATGAACCGACCCGACCCAGCATGCCGGCCGGTTCTAACTTTTCGGCGCCCCCTATCGTGGGAACATCGAAGCCAGGATCGACGGCATAGGCCAATAGCCCGGCGCAGGTCGAAAACGCCGGTCCGGACGCCGCGTCCGCCAATCCGCTTATCCTGATCGGCCGGCCCAAACGGACCTGCTTATCCAGGGTCTTTTGGGCTAGGTCGCAAAGACCCGGCATTTGGCTGGCCCCGCCGGTAAGAACCGCACGGCGGCCAGCGATCTTGTCAAAGCCGGATTGCTCCAGACGCGACTTGACCATTTCGAAAATTTCTTCCAGTCGAGGTTGAATAATGCGAATCAACATCGATTTCTGGACCTGGTTGGGTTGTGCGCCGGCCTCTTCGCCGACTTGTGGAACCTCCAGCGTCTCGCGGTCGTCCAACGGAGACAGTGTGGCGCAGCCATGCAGGGTCTTTAGGCGCTCCGCCTCGGCGATCGGCGTCGACAGGCCGCGGGCGATATCGTTGGTCACATGCGTGCCGCCAACTGGCACCACATCGGTGAACACCACACTTCCGTCGAAGAACACCGCAACCGTGGTCGTGCCGCCGCCCATGTCGACCACGGTGACACCGAGATCCATCTCGTCCTCGACCAGACACGCCAACCCTGACGCGTAAGGCGAGGCGACGTAGCCGTCGATGTCCAGATGGCAGCGCTGCACAACCATTGAAAGATTGCGAACTGGGCCCGAAGCCGCGGTTACCAGATGGATATGCGCGCCGAGCTTTTGCCCGGCCATGCCGCGGGGATCTCGAATACCGCGATTACCATCGATCGAAAACCCAACGGGAATGGAATGGATCAAATCCCGGTCCGCCTCGATTTCCACCGACCGACCATAACCAAGAATACGCCTCAGGTCGGTGTCTCCTACCTCATGACCATCAATCGCGACCTCCACCCCGAAAGTCCGCGACATCGGATATCCACCAGACAGATTGACGAAGACCCGGTTCACCCTTTCCTTGGCCATCGTCTCAGCCGCATGGACCGAGCGGCGGATGGCGATCTCGGCGGCTTCCATGTCGACAACCGCGCCGTTGCGCACCCCTTTGGCGACCTGATGGCCAACACCAAGGATGCGAACCCCCGATAGGGTCGCATTGGTCTCGGTCGGATTCGCCTCACCGACCCGCGCGACGAAGCAGCACGTCTTAGTCGAGCCGACGTCGAGCGCCGCGACCAAATCACCCTTCGATTTCGCCAAGGTTCTTTTCACCACGTTGGCCCCTTTTTCATCTTATCCTCACGTGTCGCGGCCACGGCGGCGCAATCGGGCGGCCGTTTCGGGGGCCACGCGGACGACAAGTTGGTCGCGCAGACGCATGTCGATGGCGATCACGTCGCGCCGGAGCACACCGTGCTCGCGTTCCATTCGGGCCAGCTCCGCCCAAGCTTCAAATGGCGCCAACTCGGGGAGCTGCACATTAATTCTATCGTCCACCCGCACATCCCAGCGCCGCTCTCCCACCCAGGTTACCGCACGTACCCGTTGACGCAGATCCGGCTCACGGGACAGCATCGCCAGGACATCCCGTGCACGTGGCGGTGCGTCCTGGCCGATGACGATCGGCAGATCGGAGAATTTTTCAACCTCTGCACTGGGGATCACCCCACCATCGCGGTCGATCAGATGAAGCTTGCCGTTTCGTTGCCAGAGCGCCATCGGTTCACGCTCAACCAGGCTGACGAAAACCGTATCCGGTAGCCGGCGTTCGACGCGGACCTGCTTCACCCAGGCAAGCGCTGCAATCCGGGAGTGGGCCCCCTCCAGATCGATTGTCAGAATCGGGTCGCCAGCTTTTATACCAACCGCCTGCAAGAGCTCAGACCGCGCCGTGCGAGCCCGGCCTGAGACCATGACATCGCGCACCGCCAGACCGGTCCGGATGGATATTTCCCGAAAACCGGCCTCACCGGCGAACAGGAGACGGTTGACCGCGTCATTATTCGCCGCATGCCATCCTAGCCCGGCCAATATGCCGGCCGTGGCCAGGGAAAACCCGGCGAATAACATGGCGCGAGTCGACAATTGGCGGATCCAGCGCTGCGCTCGGCGCGGCGCCCGGTTGGCCGGAGGCTTGGACGATTTGGCTGTCTTTACAGATCGCATCTAGCGTCCTCCACCATCCGCGACACCAACTCAGGGAACCCTATGCCCCGGAACGCTGCTTGCTCGGGAACCGTCGAAGTCGCGGTCATTCCGGGTTGGGTATTGATCTCCAACAGATACAGATCGCCCAACCGCTCTCTGGTGTCGTCGAAGCGGAAATCCGAACGAGCCACGCCGCGACACCCCAAAACTTCATACGAACGGATCGCCATCGAGACCGCTTCATTGGTGATCTCGTCCGGCAAGGCCGCCGGCACGAGATGCACCGAACCGCCCTCCTCGTATTTGGCGTCGTAGTCGTAGAAGCCTCGCTTCGAGGTAATTTCGGTAACGCAAAAGGCCTCACCGTCAAGAATCCCAACGGTCAGCTCGCGACCGGGAATATATTTTTCGACCAACACCTGATCACCAAAGGGCCAGTCATCGGCCAGCTGCGGATGATTGTCGCCCTGGCGGATAATCTGCACGCCGACGCTGGAGCCTTGATTGAGCGGCTTCATCACATAAGGGGGCTCGTAGGTGTTGCCAGCCATGGTGTCGTGGCGTGAGCACACCTTTCCGTCGGGACAACGCAGGCCAGCTTGGGCGAAGAGGCGCTTGGCCCTCGGCTTGTCCATCGCCAATGCCGATGCCTGAACGCCGGAGTGGGTATAGGGAACGCCCGCGATGTTGAGCAGGCCCTGAATGTTGCCATCCTCGCCGAACGGCCCATGCAGCGCGTTGAAGCAAACATCCGGGCCAAGCGCCGCCAGCTTTTGCGCGACCCGACGGTCAACGTCGACCTCACTCACCCGATAGCCGGCGGTTCGCAGCGCCTGGGCGCAAGCGCGGCCGGACGACAACGAAACCTCACGCTCAGCGGACCAACCGCCCATCAGGACCGCCACATGCTTACTCATCGGAGCGCCTCCTGCTGCTCGATGGGTATCCCAATTCGGCGAATTTCCCAGCGCAGGTCGACACCGCTTGTCTCCAACACCCGGCGACGCACCTCCTCGCCCAGGGCTTCCAACTCGGCCGCGGTCGCGGTTCCGGTGTTGATCAGGAAATTGCAGTGCAGCTCTGACACCATAGCACCGCCGAGGCGCAGCCCACGGCACCCGGCAGCATCAATCAGCTCCCAGGATTTAGCGCCTTCGGGATTGGCCGCGGGGTTAGCAAACGTGCTACCGCCGGTGCGCGCGCGGATTGGTTGACTGGCCTCCCGCGCGGCCCGGATTTCAGCCATGCTCCGCTCAATATCGTCAGCATCACCAGGCTCGGCCACAAGCAAACCGGACACGAAGATCCAGTTTTTGGCAACGCCACAGCATCGGTAGCCCATGGCCATCTCGTCGACCACCAATCGATGCAGTCGGCCCAGCGGGTCGACGGCTTCGGCCTCGATCAGCAGATCCTTGAACTCACGACCATAGGCGCCGGCATTCATCCGCAGCCCGCCACCGATACTGCCGGGAATGCCGCTGAGGAATTCGAGACCACCGCGGCCGGCGCGCAGGGCCGCTAGGGCGACGTTCGCATCCAGCATCGCGGCGCCGACCCGGACTTGCCGGGCCGAAAAATGAATCGCCGCGAATTCCTTGCCCAAACGAACCACTACCCCGGCGATCCCGCCATCACGCACCAGCAGGTTCGAGGTCACGCCGATGACGGTGACCGGAACATCATCCGGTTTGGCCACCAGGAACGCCGCCAGATCAGTCGGGTCGGCAGGACGGAACACCACCTCGGCCGGGCCGCCGACGCGGAACCAGGTGAACGGCGCCATCTGGACATTTTCAGCGTATCGACCGCGGACCGCCGGCAAGCGCTCAAGTAAACCACCGGCGTCGGGTTGATCATATCGTTGGGCGGCCATCATCGCTCGCCCTCCGCCGTATCGGTATCGGTGGGCTCGTTTGATTGCTCCAAAACCGGCGAAAGTTCATTCTGGTTCAGCGCGCCGGGCTTATCGGTCGCCGACACCGGGTCTTTTAATGCCGGGTTGTTCGATGTGGCTCCGAGGATATGCTCAAGCTCTTCGGGCAGTACCTGCGCCCAGTTGGTGATGTTGCCGGCGCCCAGACAGACGACGAAATCACCCGCCCTGGCGATATCGGCGACCCGGGCTGCAAGCTCCACCGGATCGTTCAGCGAAGATACGTGACGGTGACCGCGGGCTCGCAGGCCGGCCACCAAACTATCCCGGTCCGCCCCCTCGATCGGCTCCTCCCCGGCGGCATAGACATCGGCGACGATGACATGGTCGGCATCGTTGAAACAACCGCAGAAATCCTCGAACAAGTCGGCCAAGCGTGAATAGCGATGCGGTTGCACGACCGCGATGGTACGGCCCTCGGGACAGGCCGAGCGGGCAGCGCTCAGAACCGCAGTGATCTCGACCGGGTGATGTCCATAGTCGTCGATCACCGTGATTCCGTGCGATTCGCCGATTTTGGTGAAGCGCCGCTTAACACCCTGGAAGTTCGCCAAACCGGCGCGGATCAGCGCCTCGGTCATGCCTATCTCATGGGCAACCCCGACGGCGGCTAGCGCGTTCAACACGTTGTGAGCCCCGTACATTGGCAGGGCGAGATCCCGGATCACCGTCTCGATGTCGCGCCCGCGATCCTTCAGCGTCACGGTGAACCGCGAGCCCGCCGGGGTAATCGACATCTCCGAACCCCGGACATCCGCCTGCGGCGACATCCCATAGGTCACAATACGCCGGTCGGAGACTCTGGGAATCAGGGCCTGAACGACGGGGTGATCGATGCACATGATGGCAAAACCATAGAACGGGATATTGGCGACAAAGGCCCGGAACGCCTCTTGTAGATTTTCAAAGGAGCCGTGGAAATCGAGATGCTCGGGATCGATATTGGTCACCACGGCGATGGTCGCAGGCAACCGATTGAAGCTGCCATCGGACTCGTCCGCCTCAACCACCATCCACTCGCCATCGCCGATCCTGGCGTTGGTTCCGTATGAGTTAATTATGCCACCGTTAATAACCGTCGGGTCGAGACCCGCCGCGTCGAGCATTGCGGCAACCAACGACGTGGTCGTCGTCTTGCCATGCGTTCCGGCACAGGCGATCGCCCATTTGAGCCGCATTAGCTCGCCCAGCATCTCGGCCCGATGCACCACCGGAAGCAGTCTTTCGCGCGCCGCCATCAGCTCTGGATTATCCGGCTTGATCGCGGTAGAAACGACGATGATCGCCGCCTCCTCGACATTCTCGGTGACCTGGCCAACAAACACCTTGATGCCGAGATTCATCAGCCGGCGCACATTGGGGTTTTCGGTAAGGTCGCTGCCCTGGACTTGATAGCCGAGATTGTACAGTACTTCGGCAATACCGCTCATCCCGATCCCGCCGATGCCGACGAAATGCAAAACCCCGATGCTGAGGGGAAGCTGCCTCATGCTAAGGCCTTCCGCTCGTTCGCTGGCGCGTGGGTGTCGTGATGCCGACCTGCTTCGGGGCCAGCCAATTTTCCACTATGCGCAGTGAGAGTCCGCAAGACCAAATCCGCCAGGCGATCAGCCGCGTCGACAACCCCGAAGTCGTGGGCCGCCCGCGCCGCGCTCGCCAAGGTCTCGGGATCGCCGAGGAGGGCTTCCAGCCGTTCCGCCAATCGCTGGGCGGTCAGGGTTGCTTCCGGCAGACACCAACCACCGCCGGCAGCCTCCATCGCCGCAGCGTTTAGACTCTGATGATCGTCCATAGCATGGGGATAGGGCACCAGGATCGACGGCCGGCCGATCACCGCAAGTTCGCTGAGGGTCGAGGCGCCAGCCCGGGCGATCACCAATTGCGCCGCGGCGAGGCGGGCCGGAATATCATCGAAAAAAGCGCCGACCTCAGCCTGCAATCCTAGCGCGTCATAGGCCCCCTGAACCTTCTTCAGATCTTCCGGGCGGCATTGCTGAGTCAGCCGCAGCCGGGCGCGCAACCGCTCCGGCAAAAGCGCCAAGGCTGCCGGCAGAAGATTCGAGAACACCCGAGCGCCGAGACTACCGCCGAACACGCAAAGCTGGATCGGTGCGTCGTCCACCGGGGCGCGGTACAGCTCCGAGTGGCGGGCCAGGACGCTCGCGCGAACCGGGTTGCCAGTCCGTTCCATCGGCTGGTCGGCGCCATCGACGCCGATCGTCGCGTCGAACGACGTAGCGACGACATCAGCGCGCGCCACTAACCATCGATTGGCGCGGCCCAACACGGCATTTTGCTCGTGCAGCACCGCTGGCTTGTTCAACCACGATCCGGCGATCACCGCCGGCACCGATGGATATCCGCCGAAGCCGACAACGGCTTCGATCCGAAATGTCTTAAGCACGAGGCGAGCGTCCAGAACACCCAAACCCAGTTTGGTCACCGCGGCCAGTTTCGCAAACAACCCCGGTTTACTTGGACTGGCGGCGCGAATCAGATGCACCGACCATGGCGTATCCGGCGTATCTAAGGCGCCTCCACGGGCATCGGTGAGAACGAAAACCTTATGGCCACGCACGCTCAGGGCGTCAGCGAGGCTCAGCGCCGGAAAGACATGGCCGCCGGTTCCGCCGGCCGCAAGGGCTATCCGCCTGGGAATCATGACATCCCTCCACGGCCCGGCCGTTTGCGAGTCAAGGCCAACATCATTCCCATGCCGAGGGACAATGCCAGGAGCGACGAACCGCCATAGCTGATAAACGGCAGGGTCATACCCTTGGTCGGGATCATTTGTAACGAGGACGCCATATGGACAAAGGACTGCAGACCAAGCTGCGCCAGTAGCCCGGCAGCAGCGATCAAAACGAAGAGATCCGACTCCGAGATCAACCGGAGGTAACCGCGCAACACCAAAAACCCGAAAACCGTGATGATGACCAGACCGACCAGGGCGCCAAACTCCTCGCCCGCCACCGCGAAAACGAAGTCGGCATGGGCGTCCGGTAGGAAGGTCTTGATCTCGCCTTCGCCCGGCCCGGTTCCCATCAGTCCGCCATTGGCAAAAGCTTCGAGCGAGCGATCGACCTGGTAGGTATCGCTTCCGGCGGGATCAAGAAAACGATCGACCCGGTCCCTGACATGGCCAAAGGTAAAGTAAGCACCAACCAACGCGACGGCCCCGATCCCGACCAGGGAAAAGACCAAAATCACTGGTAATCCGGCAAGAAAGAACTGACCAAACCAGACCGCCGAGACGATCACGGTCTGCCCGAGATCCGGCTGCAACAGCAACAAGCCAGCGACCAGTGCATGTAAACCGATGGCGATCCAATGACCTGGAAAGCCGGGGGATCGCCGCCACTCGGCGAACATCCAAGCCGTGACCACCGCAAAGCAAGGTTTGACGAATTCCGATGCCTGCAACGAGAACCCGGCAATCGATAGCCAGCGCTGGGCGCCTTTTATCTCGGCGGCGAATACCAGGGTCAGGATCAACAGAACGATACAGCCAGCGAACCCGAGGCAGGCCAAGCGTCGGATGGCGAGGGGGTCGGGTAACGAAATGGCCAGCATCAAAACCACCGCCACCGGCAGCAGCATCAACTGGCGCTGCACAAAGTGATAGCTACCGAGATGCAGCCGTTCGGCGACCGCCGGGCTGGCCGCGAATACCATCATGGCGCCGAACATCACCAACAGCGCCAGCGCGCCCAGAGACCACCGGTCGACGGTCCACCACCAGTTGCCGATGACGCTGGTGTCGGTGCGGTCAACGGTACTCATTACGCCTTCCGCCCCTGCGAATGCGGATACCCTTGCGATTGCGGGTTCTTTTGGGCCAAAAGGTCACTCACCAGACCGCGGAAACAGTCGCCACGGGCTTCATAGCTGGCAAACTGATCGAAGGACGCTGCTGCCGGAGAAAGCAATACGGTCGCCCCATCGCCGGCCTGGCCATGCGCCAAGGCGCTGGCCACAGCAAGCGCAGAGCTAAGCGTATTGCAAACCGTATAGGCGACACGGCCTTCCAAGGTCGCGGCGAACTGCTCCATCGACTCGCCGATCAAAAACGCCCACGCGATTCGCGAAAAATAGGGCGCCAAAGGGTCAATTCCGCCTTCCTTGGCGATGCCGCCGGCGATCCAATAGATCGGCGTGTAACAGGCCAAGGCGCGCGCTGCCGCGTCGGCGTTGGTCGCTTTGGAGTCGTTGACATAGACGACGCCATCGCACTCGCCCACCCGCTCCTGGCGATGCGGTAGGCCGGGGAAACTCAGGATCGCCGAACCAATAACCTCGGGCGCAACACCAAGCGAAAGGGCGACCGCCGTAGCCGCGGCGGCATTTTGCGCGTTGTGGCTTCCAGGCAGCGCCCGCGCCATTGTCAGATCCGCAATCACCTGGCGCTTAGCGTCCAGATCGGCGATCACATGGCCATCCTCGATCCCGACCCCCCCGCTGGGTAGTTGCAGGCCGGAAACCCGGACCACGGAAACATCCTCGCGTCCGGCAAGACCGTCGCCCAAATCACGGGTGGTTTGGTCGTCAATGCCAAGCACGGCGGTCCCGTCCCTGGCCATCACCGCGAAGACCCGTTCCTTGGCTACGATATAACCGGGCAGACCACCATGACGATCGAGATGGTCGGACGAGATGTTCAACAACACCGCTACGTCGCAGGCCAGAGACGGCGTCAATTCGAGCTGGTAGGAGCTGAGCTCAAGGACATAGATCCCATCCGTTCCCATCGGCTCGAACTCCAACGCCGGACGGCCGATATTGCCGCCGACCTCCGCCGCCATCTCAACTATCGCCAGGATGTGACCGATCAATGCCGTGGTGGTCGACTTTCCATTGGTTCCGGTAATGCCGACGATCCGGGCCTGAGGACAGGAGCGGATCAGCAATTCGATATCGCCGATGATCGCCGTTTCATGCGCGCGCGCGCGCTCCGCAACCGGATGCGGCGCCGGATGGGTGTGAGGAATGCCCGGGCTCAACACCAGACTGGCGATCTCGGAAAAATCGAATTGCGCTAGATCGGTGATTTCGGCCCCAAGCGCCGCCGCAGCGTCGCACCGTTGAACATTATCGTCCCAAGCCAGTACCCGCGCGCCGCCGGCAACGAGCGCGCGAACCGAGGCGAGACCGGACCGGGCCAAGCCCATCACCGCTACCGTCTCGTCCTGGAATGTGCGTACCGGGATCACCGCCTCACCTCAACTTCAAGGTGGAGAGGCCGATCAACGCCAGGATGACCGCGATGATCCAAAACCGGATGACGATGGTGGGCTCGGCCCACCCCTTCTGCTCAAAATGGTGGTGCAACGGGGCCATGCGAAACACCCGCTTACCAGTCAGCTTGAACGAGAAAACCTGAACGATGACCGAGGCAGTCTCCAGCACGAACAACCCACCGATGATCGCCAGCACCAGTTCATGCTTGGTCACGACGCTGATCGCACCTAACGCACCGCCCATCGCCAGCGAGCCGGTATCCCCCATGAACACCATCGCCGGCGGTGCGTTGAACCACAGAAAGCCCAATCCCGCGCCGATCAGCGCTCCACAGAATACGGCGAGTTCGCCCGCACCAACCACATGATGGATCTGCAAATACTGCGCGAACACCAGATTGCCGGCCAAATAGGCGATCAGCGCGAAACAGGCGCCGGCAATCATCACCGGCACGATCGCCAGTCCATCAAGTCCGTCGGTCAGATTGACCGCATTCGAGGCACCCACCATCACGAAAATGGCAAAGGGAAAGAAAAACCAACCCAAATCGAACAGAAAATCCTTTAGGAACGGAATGCTGAGACTAAGACTGAGTGGCGAGGCCGAGAGTTCCGTGATCCCGTAGGCGGCAAGCGCACCAATCAGGACTTGCAAAGATAGCTTCACCCGACCGGGCAATCCATTCGAGCTGCGCCGGCTTAACTTTAAGAAGTCATCGGCAAAACCAACCATCCCAAAGCCCGCGGTGACCAGCAGAACCGACCAGACATAGCCGTTCTCCAGATCCGCCCAAAGCAATGTCGAGATCGATAGCGCGATCAGAATCAATAGGCCGCCCATTGTCGGGGTGCCCTTCTTCGTCAGATGCGTCACCGGCCCATCGTCGCGGATCGGTTGGCCCTCGCCTTGCTGGACACGTAGCCAATTGATCACCGTCGACCCCAGTACGAAGCTGATCACCAGGGCAGTCATCACCGCCCCACCGGTACGGAAGGTCAGGTACCGGAATAGATTAAAAACCTGATATTCGTCAGCCAGTGGAACCAGGAGGTTGTAAAGCATCGCCCCCCCTATCGCCCGTTGGCCACGCGGCAGTGCGGCTCACCCAGCGCCTCGATCGCGGCAATGATCGGCGCCATGTTGGTGCCGAGCGACCCCTTGACCAGCACGACATCCCCGGCCCTAAGTTCAGCCGCAATCTGTTCGGCGATATCGGTGCTGCGTTCGCCATGTCCAACGCACATTGCGTCGGGAAGACGGATGCGCAATTCATCCATCAAGGGTCCGACGGTGAACACCGCGTCTGGCGCGGCGGCCAGTAAGTCCTCAGCCAGGGCGGCATGGAGGTCCGGCCCGCGATCGCCAAGCTCACGCATATCGCCGAGCACCGCGACGCGCCTTCCCTTGTGTGATCCCTTGCCGCCTCTCTGACCGGTCCCATGGTTGGCGGGAACTGAAAATCCTAGTACGGAAAATGCGGCGCGCATTGCCGCCGGGTTTGCATTGTAGCTTTCATCGATAAGCCGAATTGCCCCACCCCCGGCCAGATTGATCGTCACCTGACCGCCTCGACCGCGGCCGGCCGAAACCCGCCGGATCGCCGCAGCGCTGGCCTCGACATCCAGGCCCAACGCATGGACACAAGCCAGCACACCAGTCGAATTCAACGCCCAGTGAGCGCCGATCGCATCAAGCTGATAGCGCAGCGCCCGGCCCTCGATTTCAACATCGACTCGACTGCCATCGGGTCCGGACCGGGTATCGACCAGCCGTATATCGCTATTTTTAGCACGCCCGAAGGTCACCACCCGCACAGCGCCGGCTTCATGCGCCTGCTCGGCCAATACCCGGTACCAGGGATTGTCGAGGTTGAGGACCGCCACCCCACCGGGTTCCAACCCCTGAAAGATTTCCGCCTTGGCCAAGGCGATATCCCGTTCGCTCTCGAAATAACCAATATGGACCGGCTCGATATTGGTGACGATGGCCACATGCGGTCTCACCATGCGCGATAACGGCGCGATCTCGCCGGCATGGCTCATCCCCAACTCGAGCACCGCATAAGCGGCGCTTCCCGGAAGTCGCGTAAGGCTTAGCGGCGCGCCTATATGATTATTCAGGTTACCAGCGCTGACATAGGTCTCGCCGGCGACCGATAGTGCCGGGAGCAGCGCCTCCTTGGTGCCGGTCTTGCCGACGCTGCCGGTAACCGCGACCACTTCAGCGGTCGAGCCGGCCCGCGCCTGGGTGCCGAGATAGGTCAATGCCTTGAGCGTATCTTCGACGATCAACAGCGGCGCGTGCTCGGACAGATTGGCCGGCCGGCGCTCGACCATCGCCGCCGCTGCACCGGACGCCAACGCCGCTCCGACGAAATCGTGCCCATCGACCCGCTCGCCGTCAAGCGCGACGAACAACTCGCCGCCGGTCAATCTACGGCTGTCAATAATCACGCCAGAGGCCCGCCAAGGCGTGCCGGATACGGCTCCACCGGTAGCCCGGGCCGCAGTGACATCGCTCCACAGCGCGGCCGTCATGATGTCGTCCCCGCAAGGTCCGACAAGGCGCGCCGGACCACCTCGGCATCATCAAACGGCAAAACAATATCGCCGACAATCTGGCCCGGCTCGTGTCCCTTCCCGGCAATCACGAGGGCGTCACCGTTTTCCAGCCCCTCAAGGCCGGCAAGAATCGCCGCCTGGCGATCCCCAATCTCCAGAGCCTCGGGACATCCATCCCTGATGGCACGGCGGATCAGCGCCGGGTCTTCGCTACGCGGATTATCGTCGGTGACGATGGTTCGGTCGGCGCCCTCAGCGACGGCCAATCCCATCAACGCTCGCTTGCCGGAATCCCGGTTGCCGCCAGCGCCAAAAACACAGACCAGACGGCCGGAGACATACGGACGTAGGGCCTGGAGCAAGGTGGCAAGCGCGTCCGGGGTATGGGCATAGTCGACATAAACCGGCGCACCCGACGGATGCCGGCCGACGTTTTGCAATCGGCCTGGCACTCCGACAAGGCTGGCCAACCCTTCGAGATAATCGACGCCATCACGATCGTCGGCGCGGGCCACCAAAGCCAATGCCGCGATCGCGTTCATCGCCTGAAAATCACCCACCAATGGCAGCAGCACCCGATGCTCGCGCCCATCGATCCGCAGCAGCAATTCTTGACCGATCCGGGTTGGCCGACGCTGGATAATCCGAAGGTCGGCTGCCTCGGCCTCGCCATAGGTGGTAACAACAACGCCGCGCTTGCGACAAATCGCCATAATTTCGGCGCATTCCGGCGCGTCCAGATTCAAGACCGCCGCCCCACCCTCGACCAGAAGTTCCGAGAACAACCGCAATTTAGCCGCCAGATAGGCGCGCATCGTGCGGTGATAGTTCAGATGATCCTGGAAAAAATTGGTGAACGCGGCGGCCCGCACCCGGACCCCGTCGAGGCGGCGTTGATCCAGGCCGTGGCTGGAGGCTTCGAGCGCTACATGACCGATCCCCTGGGCCACCAGATCACGCAGACAGGCGTGCAGGATCACCGGGTCGGGTGTGGTCAGGCCTGGGCCAGAGCGACCAGCCGAGGTGACCAGACCAAGGGTGCCAAGACTGGCGCTGTCCGCGCCGATCGCGCGCCAAAGCTGGCGGGCGAACTCGGCGACCGAGGTTTTGCCGTTGGTCCCGGTGACCGCAACGACGGTTCTGGGCTGCTCGCCATAGAAGCGCGCGGCGATGCAGGCCAGACGATGACGGGGGTTTTCGTCGGCGATAAGGCAGACGCCGGTTTCAGCGCCCAGCGTGTCGAGACCGACGTTATCGGTGCCGCACGGCGCCAACACCGCCACCGCGCCCCTGGCCACCGCCTCGGAGATGAAACGACGGCCATCGGTCGCGCTACCAGGCAGCGCGGCAAACAAAAACCCTGGGCGAACCGCCCGGCTGTCACTGGTCACCCCCTGAATATCAAGGTCATGCGCTCCCGCCGCGGCCAATTCCTTCAGGGCCGTGTTGGAGGAGGCGCAATCGCCATTGATAAGTTCAGAAAGACGCAAGACGTTTTCGACCTTTCTCAGCCAGTAATTCAATCTCCAAAACTTGACGAATTTCAGGCGATTCCTCGTCCATTGGAAGGAGGCCCAACAACGGGGCGCTCCGCGAGACGATCCGGCGCACAGCCGGTGCGGCGACCCAGCCGCCGGTGGCGTATCCGTGCGATTCCTTGTTTCCCTTCGGCTCGTCGATCATCACCAACACCACATAACGCGGGTCATGCATCGGAAACGCCGCGACGAAAGACGACAACAGCGCCTTGCGAGCATAGGCGCCGCTCTCGCCAGGCTTCTCGGCGGTGCCGGTCTTGCCGCCAACCAGATAGCCCTCGGCGGCCGCCTTACGCCCGGTGCCGTTTTCAACCACCAAACGCAGCAACTGGCGCATTTGCTTGGAGGTGCGTTTCGAGATCACCTGCTTCCCGACAGTGCGGGCCGACGAGTCACGCTTCAGCACGGTCACCGGCCAGCGAATCCCGCCATTCACCATGCTCGCGACGCCGCTGGCTAGATGCAGCGGGCTGACCGCGATACCATGCCCGAAGGCAATGGTCATGGTATTGATCCGACGCCATGGCGAGGGCGTTATCGGCGTGCCGCGTTCCGGCAATTCGACCGATAACGGCGCCAGGAATCCCAACTTGCCCATGAAGCCGCGCTGGGCGGCCAAACCAAAGTCGAGCGCCATCTTCACGGAGCCTATATTCGAAGAGTACATGAAGATTTCCGGCACTGAGAGCCAGCGCCGTTTGGCATGATAGTCGTTGATGGTGAACCGAGCGATGCGGATCGGGTTGGTCGCGTCGTAACCGCTGTTCATCGTCGCTGAGCCGGAGTCCAGAGCCAGAGCCGTGTTGAAAATCTTGAAGGTCGAGCCCATCTCGTAGACACCGAGCGTGGCCCGATTGAACCGCGCGTCCTCGGCAGCCGCACCAGTCAAATTCGGATCGAAATCCGGCAACGAAACCATGGCGATCACCTCGCCGGTATTCGCGTCGAGCACCACACCCGCACCGCCAATACCGTCGAACTTGACCATCTGACGGCCGATTTCCTCGCGCAGGATGTGCTGGATGCGCACATCCAAGGACAGCTTCAGCGGCTGGGCGCCATCCCGAAGCATGCCGTCGAATTGCTTTTCCAGCCCGCCCAGACCGACCGAGTCAGTCCCGGCGTAGCCAACGATATGGGAGGTCAGGCTCCCCTGGGGATAGACTCGGCGCTCCTCGCGTTGGAAATGCAGGCCGGGGATGCCCAAGGCGTTGATCCGATATTGCTGGCGCGGGGTGAGCCCCCGTTGGATCCAGACGAAACGTTTGGTGGCTTTGAGCTTGGCCGCCACTTTGGCAGCGGACAAGTGATCGAGCACGGTGATTAGCCGCTGGGCGGCTGCCTCGACGTCTATCACCTCCTTTGGATCGGCGTAGAGCGACGGCACCGATAAACTGGTGGCCAGCAGCAACCCGTTGCGATCGACGATGTCGGCGCGCCCGGTTTTCAGAACCGTCGCCGAGGACTCCCGCACCACCGACGGTTCGCCGCCGCCTCGGAACGCCGCGATATCGACCAGCCGCACCGCGACCAACGTAAAGGCGACCGCGAAGAACATGCCGGCCACCAACAAGCGGTTTCGCCCGACCTCGATCGCCTGCTTGGCATTGCCCTCGATGCGTACGGTGGGGATCGCGTCAACACTATCGCCTTGAGGTGGAAGACGCGGGCTCATTGCGCCACCTCAACCCGGGCGTCTGCAATGCTCAAACGCACCGGCAGGGCGTCGATGTCGCCTATTTGCGCCGTGTTGGTCGGCCGTAGATCCATGTGCCGACGGATCAAAGCCTCGATACGCACCGGTTGGTTCAAATAGCTCCACTCGGCGCGCAGAACCTGGATCGCTTCCTGGCTGGCGAGAATTTCCCGATCCAGCGTATCCAGCCACGCCTCGCGGACCTGCACTTCATGCTTAATCAGAAACATCGCGGCCCCGAACAAC
>CALMRI010000062.1 GCA_937776645.1 uncultured Alphaproteobacteria bacterium
TGAGCATTCAACGTCATGAGATCGGTGCGCGAATGAGCCAGGCCGTGGTTCACAATGGCACCGTTTACCTTGCTGGTCAGGTTGCCCAGAATGCCCAGGGCGCCAGCATTACCGAACAGACCCAGGATATCGTCGATACGATCGATAAGCTTCTTGCCCAGTGCGGGTCGGACAAGAGCAAGGTTCTGTCGGCGACGATTTGGGTTAACACGATGGACGATTTCGCTGAAATGAATGCGGTTTGGGATGCGTGGGTAATGGCCGGTCAGACGCCCTGCCGGGCTTGTGTCGAATCGGCTCGGCTCGCGGCGCCCGGTTTTAACGTTGAGATCATGGTGGTTGCTGCCGCCTAAACGAAACCGCGCGGCATCTCTGGCGGGACTATTGTCTTGTCCGTGGCGTCGGCGCGGGGATTGGTCCAGACCGCGATCACTCAATGGTGGCGCATGCTGAATGCTGGCCGGGGATTGAGCGTTCGGGCGCTTATGTTCCCCGCCGTCATTGGGCCACAAAAGAAAACGCCCCGGAAAACCGGAGCGCTGTCATTTCTGGGTCGTAGAGGGCTCGGTTATTTGATTTTTGATTCCTTGTAGAGCACATGTTTCCGCACCACCGGATCATACTTTCGCAGCTCAAGCTTCTCGGTCTGAGTGCGTGGATTTTTCTTGGTCACATAGTAGTGACCAGTATCGGCGCTGCTCACGAGCTTGATCAAAACGGTTGCTGGCTTCGCCATGTTCACTCATCCGTGCATATCTTGTCTGGGAATACGGCAAATTACACCTTGGCATGGTGAAGTCAAGGGGGCGTTGGGAAGTCTGCTTCGGCGGAGCGGCTTGCGGCGACACGTCGTCGCTTTAATCGCCGGGTTGGCGCTGCATGGCGAGCACGGCGTATTCGGTGACGCGCTTGTAAAGCACCGGTTCAGCCAGCAATCCGAGCGCCAGATCGAGATCGGTATCTTCGGCCTCGCCGGTTCTCGGTTGGTCGGCACACCGTTGTAACAGCCGGGATTGTGACCGCGGGTCGAGGCTTTCCGCGTTGCGGCGCAACGGGCCGAGATTGGCGGTCAGAACTTCGCCCCGACGTATTTTCTTTAGCATGGTGGGGGCAGTGACGCCTTCGCCGCCGGTGCAGATCGTTGGAAACACTCCGAAACGCGAGAGTGAATAGCCCGACGGCGCGCGCATTGTTGCCCAGGTCAGATTGAGAGCGCCATTGTTCGGCAGGTCCCTTACCCGCTGCACCGAGCCCTTGCCATAGGAGCGGGCGCCGATCAGCAGGCCGCGTCCGCTATCCTGCAGTGCTGCGGCAACTACTTCGGACGCCGAGGCCGAGCCGCTATCGATCAACACTACCAGAGGCAGTTGCTCCGCATTGTCATCGGGTTCCGCCCTAAAGTTTTGTTGGGCGTCGTCATGCCGCCCGACCGTGGTGAGAATGGTGCCGTTCGGCATGAATAAATCGGCGAGGTTGACCGCCTCGTCGAGCATGCCACCGCGATTACCACGCAGATCGAGCACCACCCCGTTCAGCGAGTCGCCAAGAGTTTCTCTGGCCGTGTCGATATGTTCCCGCATCCGCAGTGATGTCTGCTCGTTGAAGCCGGTGACCCGAATCACCGCGCTGTTGTTGGTGAGGGTAGTGAAGACGGTTTGCTCGATGACCTCGCGGCGAATCAATGATACAGGCAGGATTTTTTTATTACGGACGAGGGTCAAGTCGACTTGGCTTCCGGGGCTGCCCCGCAAAACCGGCACAACCTTATCCAGCGCCCAACCGATGACCTCGACGCCGTCAATCCGGTGGATGCTGTCGCCGATTTGGATGCGTGCCTCGGCGGCGGGGGTATTCTCGAAGACCTCGCGCACGGTGATGATCTCGTCACGTTTGCCGAGGCTGATCCCGATCCCGGAATAGCCCTGGCGATGGGCTCGGCTCGACTGAGCATCCTTGGCGCTTTGATACCGAGAGAATCGGTCAAGGTCTGCCAGGGCGGCATTGAAAACTACTTGATAGGTCCGCTCCAGATCGGTGGCGGCAATATCCGGTGATTTTAATCGGGCGGTTTCCAGCGCCGCCGCGATCAGATAACTCCAGCGAACCACATCCTTGTCCGGCGGCGCGGTGAGCACCGCCACGGGGGCATTCCGATAGATCAACTTGACCGCCTCGCCATCACGTTCGGCGTGGAACTCGGGGTCCAATTCTGTAAGCCCATTTAGCCCCCGCAGAACCATGCGGGGAATGTCCGGTTCTGCAACATAGTACAGCCGAATGGTGTCGAGCCCGGCGGAGAACAAGGCCGTGGCATCTTCGCGGGAAAATTTGTTCGATGGATCGGAGAACGGCGCCATGCTGCACGATGTGAAGAAAAGCGCTGTAGCGGCCAACACTAGACGTCGAACCATTTTGCCGCGCGGCGGCTTATCGTGGTCAGGCGCATAGATCGTTGTTGACGCTTTCAAGAAAAGTTCTCCGGGTAACGTCGCGAGGTAGGTTAATCAGTCAATCCCTTGAATGTGACGAATTATTGACGCTGGATCAATATTCACCGCCGGCGGCCACGCGGTCGGGACTGCTGACGCCCGGGGCTGGGCTTACGCGGACCGCGGGATGGGCGATTTTGGGTGCTGCCATCGACGTAATCGACGCGAATTCGACCGGTGACCGGATCCGCTTCGCGCAGCTTTACGGTGAGCGATTGGCCAAGTTTGAGACTAAAGCCCGAATGCCGGCCGGTCAGCGCATGGGTTTTGGGATCATGGTCATAATAGTCGTCCGGCAGGCTTGAGACCGGCAGCAGTGCGTCGGCCTGGCCACCGCCGAGGGTGACGAAAACGCCGAAATAGACCACGCCGGAGATCACCGCATCAAGATCCTCGCCAACACGGTTTGCCATGAACATCGCCGAGAAGCGATCGGTTGCGGAGCGCTCGGCAACCGATGCCCGCCGCTCTGTCATCGAAATATGCTCGCAGACCGTCACTAGATCGTCGGCCTCGGTGCGCCGATCGCCATCTGGGCCGAAATCATGGGCGTCGATCAAAGCTCGGTGTACCAGCAGATCGGAATACCGGCGGATCGGCGAGGTGAAATGCGCATAGCGGCTCAATCCGAGACCGAAATGGCCCAGATTGAACGGGCTATAGACCGCCTGGCTTTGACTTCGCAGGACCAGGAGATTGACCGAGTGTTGGAAATCCTGGTCCTTGGCTTGGGCGAGGACCCGGTTGAACAATTTTGCCTGGAGTACCTGGCCTTTGGCGAATTTGATCCCAAAACCCTCAAGATTGTTGCGCATCTCCTCGACCTTGTCGGGATTCGGCACATCATGAACCCGGTACACGCAGGCGCGCTTACGGCGTTCCAGGGTCTCGGCGGCGGCGACATTGGCCAGCACCATGAATTCCTCGATCAGCCGGTGGCTGTCCAAGCGCTGGCGTGGGGTGATTGCGGTTACCTGACCATCGTCGTTCAGGATAACCTGCATTTCCGGCATTTCGATATCCAGCGCACCGCGGGTCTCGCGCGCGTCGAGCAGAGAGCGGAACGCGCCGTAAAGTGGTCGGGCAAGCGCGGTAAGACGGGGCTCCGCGTCCGCTGCAACCCCGGGCACACCTTCGGACGCGTCCCCGGTTGCATCCCCCGGATCCGCCGCATCTACCACGGCCTGGATTTCCTCGTAGGTTACCCGCGCCACCGAGCGCATCAGGCCGCGCAGGAACTGATGCGATTTTTTGCGCCCCTTGGCGTCGATGATCATCTCCACCGCGAGACAGGCTCGATCCTCGTCCGGGCGCAATGAGCACAGGCCATTCGATAGCGCTTCCGGCAGCATCGGCACGACGCGGTCTGAGAAATAGACTGAATTGCCCCGTTTCTGTGCTTCCTTGTCGAGTGCGTCACCGGAGCGGACGTAATGCGCGACATCGGCAATGGCGACCAGCAACCGCCAGCCGCCGTGGTTCGCCACGCTGGTATCGGCCTCGGCCCAGACCGCATCGTCAAAGTCGCGGGCATCGGCCCCATCGATGGTGATCAGCGGAATGTCGCGCAAGTCCTGGCGCTTGCCTTCAACCGTCGCCGGACGGGCCGCCTCGGCCTGTTCCACCGCCGACTCTGGAAAACGGTCGGGGATGTCATGCTCATGGATGCAGATTAGGCTGACGGCCTTGGGCGAGTCGTGCCGACCGATGGTCTCCACCACTCGGGCCCGGCGAGGCCCCAGGCGTTGGCCTGGCAATAGCTCGACGGCGACAATGTCTCCCGCGCGTGCGCCGTTGGCATTGATCTGCTCGACCTGGGCATCGTTGGATTTTTTGCCGTCGCTTGGTGCTAGTCTGAAACCGCCTCTAGCGCTTTCCAGGACGCCAACGATCCGGCTAGCGCCTTTCTCCAGGCGGCGCATGACCGAGCCGCGATAAAGGTCATCTCGGACGTGGGCGAGGCGGGCGAGAACCCGGTCGCCAACCGCGAAGGACGGGCCGCGTCCGGTATGCGGCAGCAGAATTTTGGCGTCGGCACCGTCCTTGACGCCTGAAACCGGTTTTGCGATGGCTTCGGCGTCATCACCGATGGACACAACCTCGATAACACCGACCGCCGGTAGCCGTCCGGGCGCCGCCACCCGGCGGCGCTGACCTGGGTCGATGGCGCCGTCCTTGATCAATCCACCCAACAGCTTTTTTAGGTCTACCCGGGCGGCGCCCTTGACGTTGAAGGCGCGGGCGATTTCCCGGCGTCCGACCGGACCAGGACTTTCTTCGATGAAGTTCTTTATCTGCTCACGGCTGGGCAGCGCATTGGTTGGTTTTCTTTTGCGTGCCACCGTCGCTGGTCCGACGGCTAATCGTTGGAAGCGGGCTGGTCACCCGTTTCGGTGGCCGCCTTTGGCTTCGCCTTTGTTGCAGCTTTTCTTCGCCCCGGTTTTCTTCGCTGCTGGCTTTTTTGTTGCTTTGGCTGTGCTCTTAGCCTTGGTGGGGGACTTGGCTTTCGCCGGGCCTTTGGCGGCGATTAGCTCGAGGGCTTTGTCAAGGGTGATGGTTTCCTGTTCCACGCCCTTGGGGAGCGTCGCCCGGACCTGGCCAAGCTGCACATAGGGGCCATACCGTCCACTATGAACGGTAACCGGCTTGCCGCCGGATTCGCCAACTTGCTTGGCTGGGGGGCTTTTGAGGGCTTTTTCGGCGATCAGGGTGACCGCCCGATTGAGTCCTATGGCCAGAACATCATCCCCTGCCGGGATCGAGGTATAGGCAGGGCCGAGCTTGAGATACGGGCCAAAGCGGCCGATGCCGGCGAGAATCATGGCCTCGGTTTCAGGATGGGGGCCGATCTCGCGCGGCAGGCTCAACAGACCTAGCGCGAGTTCCAGCGTCACCTCATTCGGCGTCATGCCGCGGATCAGCGAGACCCGTTTTGGTTTGTCCGATTTTTTCTCGCCCTGTTCGCCAAGCTGCACATAAAAACCGTATGGGCCTTTGCGTAAACTGACGTCCTTGTTGGACTCGGCATGCTGACCAAGGATCTTCGGATCGTCCAGAGCAGCGGCGCCGCCTTCGCCATCCTCACCGCCGGGCGCGGCGAATTGGCGGGTGAAACGGCAATCTGGATAGTTAGAGCAACCGATAAAGGCGCCGAATTTGCCAAGCTTCAAGTTAAGCCGACCGTTGGAGCAACGCGGGCAACCCCGGGTCGACTCGCCGTTTGGTCCATCCGGGAAAAAATGCGAACCAAGGTCTTCGTCCAACCGATCCAGAACCTCGGAAACCCGTAACTCCTTGGTATTGTCCACCGCGGTGCTAAAGGCTTGCCAAAAACGCTCCAGGACGACTTTCCATTCCAGCTTGCCTTCGGCGATCCCATCAAGTTCGGCTTCCAAATCGGCTGTGAAGTTATACTGCACATAGCGCTCGAAGAAATTCGATAGGAAGGCGACTACCAGCCTGCCGCGGTCCTCCGGCGCGAAACGTTTCTTTTCTAGGATCACATAATCGCGGTCTTGGAGTACCTGCATGATGCTGGCATAGGTCGACGGGCGGCCGATGCCGAGTTCTTCCATCCGCTTGACCAGACTGGCCTCGGTGAAGCGCGGCGGTGGTTGGGTGAAATGCTGATCCGGTTTGACTCCATCACGGCCCAATGCTTCGCCATCGTTCATCGCTGGCAGTAATCGGCCGTCCTTGTCCTCGCCTCCGGCGGCCGGATCGTCGTGGTCTTCCTGGTACAGCTTTAGAAAGCCCTCGAACGCGATGATTGATCCGTTGGCCCGCAGGGTCGTACGCTGGTCGGCAGCATCGATAGTGATCGCGGTCTGGTCAAGCTCTGCGTTGGCCATTTGGCTTGCCACGGCGCGCTTCCAAACCAGCTCATAGAGCCGAGCCTGATCTCGATCGAGAAATTGCGCCATCTCCTTGGGAAGCCGGTTGGCATCGGTCGGCCGAATGGCCTCATGAGCCTCTTGGGCATTCTTTGCCCGAGCCTTATAGACCCGCGGACTGTCGGGAACGAAGGGCGCGCCATAGGTCTGTTGGACCACATCGCGGATAGCGGTGACCGATTCCACGCTCATCTGCACGCCGTCGGTCCGCATATAGGTTATTAGACCGACCGTCTCGCCGCCAATATCGATGCCCTCATAGAGCTTCTGCGCGATCTGCATGGTGCGCGACGCGCCCATACCAATTTTGCGCGAGGCCTCCTGCTGGAGGGTCGAGGTGGTGAACGGCGGTTGTGGATTACGGCGAACCCGTTTGCGTTCGATCGAGGTGACTGCGAAGTTGGAGCCTTCGATCAGGCTTGCGGCGCGCTTGGCTTCGGCCTCATTGGGCAACCCGAACTTGTCCAGCCTTGCGCCATCGATATGGGTAAGGTGGCCAACGAAGGGTTTGCCGGCGGCGGTCCGCAACGCTACGTCAATGGTCCAGAATTCCTCGGCGCGAAAGATCTCAATCTCGGCTTCGCGCTCGCAGATCAACCTGAGAGCAACGGATTGCACCCGTCCAGCCGATCGGGAGCCCGGCAGTTTGCGCCACAGCACCGGCGACAAGGTAAAGCCCACAAGATAATCCAGAGCCCGGCGGGCGAAATAGGCATCGACCAGAGTTTGATCAAGTTTGCGTGGGTTCGCCATGGCGGCGAGCACGGCCGATTTGGTGATCTCGTGAAAGACCACCCGGTGTACCGATTTTCCCTTTAAGGCGTGTTGCTCTTCCAGCACATTCTGCACATGCCAGGATATCGCCTCGCCCTCGCGATCTGGGTCAGTGGCGAGGATCAGGTCATCTGCACCTTTTAGCGCGTCTTTGATCTCCCGGATCTGCCTTTCCGAACGTGGGTCGGATTCCCAGGACATGGCGAAACCTTCGTCCGGCCGCACCGACCCATCCTTTGCCGGCAGGTCGCGAATATGTCCATAACTGGCGAGGACGGTGTAGTCGCTGCCCAGGTATTTATTGATGGTCTTCGCCTTGGCAGGCGATTCGACGACGACAAGTTTCATTCGAGTCCTATTTCGTTCCGACGGGGGGACGCCCGAGCCTTGGCACGGATAGCATTCAGGTAATATATTGAAAATACGGGATAATTTAGTGCGGTCTCCTATTCCCAGGGTGTTGTTCTACCTGTCCCGCGAGTTCAACCCCCAATAAAATGGTGATAACAATCCATAGGGACAATTGGCACTCGCGAATGAGTTCGTCAACCGGAACGGCGCTTGGCCCCAACAGTTCGAGGACGGCGTCGCGTTGTTTTGGGCTTGCTTGTGAGGCTGTGAGCGGTGCCGGAGCTGGGCGAAATCAATCACGCCAGGTTCTTCGATGCGGATTTCACGCAGCGCTGAATGGACGTCCTCGCGTTCTCCGCCCAATTGGTGCTGTCGCTCAGTAACTGATTGGTACCGGCGCTGCGGGGATCCAGCTGCGACCCTGGGACGGTGAAGACCTCGCGGCCTTGTTCAAGGGCGTAGCGCGTGGTGATCAGGGAACGGAATTCTTCGAGGCTTAAACCACGGTAATGCCAAGAGACAATCCGTCAATGACGCGATTGCGGGAGGGAAAATATCTGGCTTGCGGTGTCCCACCGATCCGGACCTCGCCGATGATCAGGCCTACGGCTGTGATCTGGGCGTAGAGATCGGCATTTTCCGGCGGGTAGATCGCGTCGACAACGCCGGCGACCACGGCGATCGTCTCGGCCTCCAATGGCCTCTGATGTACCGCCGTGGCGGCGCCAAAGCGCTCCATCAGATGTCGAAAAGTAATCAGCCCGACAATGTCGGTTCGGGTCGGCCAGAGTCGATCGACCCGTTCCTGCTCCGCTGTCACGGCCACGCTCCCATAAGTTTCGGCCAGTAATCGTGCACTGGCGTTTGATGGGGTACGGATGGATGAGGATGCTTTTTCCCGCGGCGACCAACGCTCGGCGGGATCTTATATCCGGGCCAACACCGCGTCGACGATCCGCTCGGACTCGCCGATATAGGCCGCGGGGTCGAGAATTTTGTCGAGGGCGGCGGCGTCCAGATGTGGCGATACCCGCGTATCGCCGAGTAGGGCATCGCGGAACGGGGTGCCGTTTTCGAAAGCCTGCATGGCGATCTCGTAGACCACCTCATGGGCGGTCTGCTTGCCGATCGCCTCGCCGAGAGCCAGCATCACCGGCTCCGAAAGCAACAACCCGCCAAGCATGTTGAGATTGGCCCGCATGCGCATCGGGTCGACATGCAGCCGCTCGACCACACCACGCATCTTGGCGAGCAGGGAACCGGTGTAGATCATCATCTCCGGCACGGCGGCCAGCTCGATACGCAGCAGCGCTGAATAGCGCTCGTGCTCCTGATAGACCGAGTCACTGATCGCCACCTGCTGCGCCCGGATCAGCCGGGACAGACCGATCGACAGCTCGACGGTAGCCGGGTTGCGCTTGTGCGGCATGGTGCTGCTGCCAACCTTGCCGTGGTGGTGCGGTTCGGCAAGTTCACCGAACTCGACCTGTTGCAGAGCATAGATTTCACGGGCGATCTTGCCGAAAGTGCCAGCGATCTGGGTCATCAGATTGGCCACTTCGCAGACCCGGTCACGCGAGGAATGCCAGCAGATATTCGGCGCTGACAGGCCAAGTTTCTCCGAGCGCCAATTCCTGCATCTCCGGCCCCTTCGGACCAAACGAGGCCATGGTGCCGACCGCGCCGGTGATGTTGCCGGTGAAGATCCGCCCCTCGGCCTCGTGACAGCGGGCTAGTTGGCGGCCGATCTCGTCGACCCAAACGGCGCATTTGTAACCGAAGGTGAGGGGTAGCGCCTGCTGTCCATGGGTGCGTCCGACCATCACCGTCGAGCGATGCGTGCGCGCCAGATCGGCCAGCGCCGTCCGGCTTGCCTCAAGATCGCGGATGATCAGGGGCCAGGCTTGCTTGAGTTGCAGGACCAGGCCGGTATCCATGATGTCCTGAGTGGTGGCGCCATAGTGGATGTACTCACCGGCGTCGTTATCACAGACCGCTTCCAGGGCCCGCAAGGCGGGGACGATGGGATGGGCGGTGGCACTGATGCCCCGTCCGATCTCGGCAACGTCGACGTTGCTCGACCTTGGCCTTGGCGGCGATCTCGGTGGCCGCGGCCGCAGGGATCATCCCCAACTCGGCCTGTGCCTGGGCCAGCGCAACCTCGACATCAAACCAGGTTTGCACCCGGTTTTCGTCATTGAAGATGGCCAGGAACTCTGGCGTCGAAAACGAGGCGCCATAGAGAAGAGATTCGCTGATATGGCTGGGCATGAAGGGGCTCCTGAGCGAAAAAGATGTGCGCCTATTCTGCCCGGTTGGGTTTGCTGCGCGAAATTGAAATCCGCCCTTCGGTGCCGTTGATCAGGCGGCGGATGTTCTGATGATGGCGCAGGGTGATCAGCACGGCCATGAAGCCAGGCGAGCTCGGCATGCTGCAGATCGACGAGGTAATAGGCGTAAAACGGCGCCGTGACGACGCTCAGTAGGGCCGAGAGTGAGGAGTAGCGGAACACGGCGGCGCTCACCAACCAGGTGACGATGGCGGTCAGACCGACCAGCGGCGACAGGGCGAGCAGGATACCAAGCCCGTGGCGACGCCCTTGCCGCCCTTGAATTTGAGCCAGACTGGAAAACAATGACCGAGCATGGCCCCGCCGGCTGCCAGCACCGCGATATCGGTGCCATAAATGCCGGCGATCAGCACCGCGACCGCGCCCTTGGCCCCGTCCAGGATTAAGGTGGCGACGGCGAGCTTCTTGTTGCCGGTGCGTAGCACATTGGTGGCGCCGATATTGCCGGAGCCGATGGCGCGGATATCGCCAAGCCCGGCCAGCTTGGTCAGGATCAGGCCGAACGGGATCGAACCGAGCAAATAGCCGAAGACGCCGGCGGCATAGAACGGCCAAGTATAGGCGAAACTTCCCAACGGATCAGGCATGGGCAGGCGCGCCCGGCTCGGCGCCTCCTCTGCATCATGGGCGTAGACGACCCGGCCACCACGCACGGTTTTCAGCACCCGGCCTTGGACCGGTTTGCCGTCGAATGGGCTGTTCTTGCATTTGCTGTGGAACTTTTCGGCGTCGATCACGCCGGCAATGTCGGGATCAAAAATCACCAGATCGGCCGGCGCTCCCTTTCGTCAATCGGCCGCCGGGAAGGCCCAGGATTTCGGCTGGCCGCAGGGATAGTGCTCGGATCGCCTGGAGCATGGTTAGCGCGCCGTTATGAACATTCTCCAAGGTCACCTGCAGCAGGGTCTCCAGCCCGACCACGCCATCGGCGGCTTGGTTGAATGGCAGGCGTTTGGAATCTTGGTCGCGCGGGGTGTGATCGCTGGCGATCGCGTCGATGGTGCCGTTGGCCAAGCCGGCCAATACCGACCGGCGATCCGCCTCGGAGCGCAGCGGCGGCGAGACCTTGGCGAAAGTGCGATAGTCGGTGACCGCGCCCTCGTTCAGCGCGAAATAATGCGGTGCGGTATCGCAGGTCACCGCCAGTCCGTCGGCCTTGGCCCTGGCGATGACCTCGATCGCGGCTGATGTGGTGACCCGTGAGGCGTGATAGCGTCCGCCACTTAAGGCCAGCAGGCGCAGGTCCCGCTCGATCATCATCACCTCGGCGGCGGCCGGGATGCCGGCCAAGCCAAGCCGGGTCGCGGTCTCGCCCTCGGACATCACCCCCTCGCCAACGAGCTCGGGTATCTCGGGATGTTGGATCACCAGGGTGCCGAACACGGTGGAATAGGAAAGCAGCCGGCGCATGACCATGGCGCTGGCGATTGCCTTGGGACCGTCGGTGAAGCCAAGCGCGCCGGCCTCGTGCAGCAGGCCGATCTCCGACATCTCCTCGCCCCGGGTCCGCTTGGTGGCGGCGGCGTAGCTGTGCACCGAGATCAGACCCACCTCGGCGGCACGGCGTTCGACGAATTCGAGTAGCGCCACGTCATCGACGACCGGGTCGGTGTTCGGCAGGCAGACGATGGTGGTGACCCCACCTGCCGCCGCCGCTTGGCAGGCCGAGGCCAGGGTCTCCAGATGCTCGTTACCCGGTTCGCCGGTCGTCACCCGCATGTCGATCAGGCCCGGCGCCAGGCATTTGCCGGCGCAATCAACCACGTCAACATCCTCCTGGACCGCGTCGATGAAGACCTGTGGACCCGCCTCGACCACCCGTCCATCCTCGACCAACACCGCGCCGAGCGCGTCGAGATCGCTTGCCGGGTCGAGCAAGCGGGCATTTTTGAAGATTGTGCGGGTCATCGGCGCGCTCGTCTCTGATATGGATCACTGGTTCTTTGCCCACGGGCGCGACTTGGGCGCTGACCAGCGCATCAAGGCAAGCCATGCGCACCGCGACACCCATTTCCACCTGTTCGCGGATCAGGCTTCGGTCGATGTCGTCGGCCACCTCGGAGGCGATCTCGACGCCCCGGTTCATCGGTCCGGGATGCATGATCAGGGCGTCTGGCTTGGCGACCTTCAGCTTCTCGTAGTCGAGACCATAGAGTCGGTAATACTCACGGATCGAGGGCACGAAGCTGCCCTTCATCCGCTCGGTCTGCAGGCGCAGCATCATGATGATGTCGACATCGGCTAGGCCGCGCTCCATGTCGTGATGGATCTCGACCCCCATCCGTTCCAGTCCGGCTGGGATCAGAGTCGGCGGCGCCACGGCGCGAACCCGGGCGCCCATGATCGCCATCAGATGGATATTCGAGCGCGCCACCCGGCTGTGGGCGATGTCACCGCAGATCGCCACCGTCAGCCCCTCCAGCCCACGCCCGAGCCGTCGGCGGATGGTCAGCGCGTCGAGCAGGGCCTGGGTCGGGTGCTCGTGGGTGCCGTCGCCGGCGTTGATCACCGAGCAATTGACTTTCTCGGCCAATAGATGCACGGCGCCGGAATCCGCGTGCCGGACCACCAGCACGTCCGGGTGCATGGCGTTCAGGGTCATGGCCGTATCGATCAGGGTCTCGCCCTTCTTGATCGAACTGGTGCCGACGGACATGTTGATCACATCGCCGCCGAGTCGCTTTGCCGGCCAAGCTCGAAAGGACGTGCGGGTCCGGGTTGAGTTCTCGAAGAACAGGTTGATCAGGGTCCGGCCGCGCAAGCTGGAGTGCTTTCTTGTCACCCTGGCGATTGGCGTCCACGTAAACGTCCGACTGATCGAGCAGTCGCTCGATATCGGCGCGTTGAAGACCCTCGATGCCGAGCAGATTGCGAAACCGGAACAACGGCTCGAAGTGAGGTCTGTGGGAGAGTTTGTGCTGTCATTAAAACGGTATTATAGGGGGGCTTGGCTGTTCTTCACAAGCACTGCTGAAAGTCCCGTTGCGAGGCCTTGATTTTTCAGGATGTCATCCGGCCTGCCGTCGGCGGGGCATCGGGTCGACGGTGAGAGAATCGGGTTGGTCTGATTGGGTTCATCCAAACAAAGCATGGCTCAACCAAACAGCGCCAGCATCACCGGGATCGTCACTGCCGCCATCATCACCTGGGTGGTCAGGATTGTCGCCATCAACTCATGATCGCCGCCAAACTGGCGGGCCATCACATAGGACGAGGCCGAGGAGGGCAGGGAGGCGAACAGGATTGCCACCCCGGTGGTGACCGGGTCCACATTCTGCAGCTGGCAGAACCAGGCGGTCAGCAGTGGGATCACCAGTAATTTTAAGCAATTGCTAAATAACAGCGGGACCGGGCTGCGCCTGACCACACCGAAATCCAGGCCCGAGCCGACGGCGAGAAGCCCCAGCGGCAAGGCGCTACGACCTAGCAGATCCAAGGTTGTGGCCGCCAGGTCGTGGATACCGGTCCCGGCCAGATTGGCGCCGATGCCGATGGCGCAGGCGATGATAATCGGGCTCTTGGCCAGTCGCTTGAGGATAACCGCGACGCTGGGCGGGCCGTCCGGGCCAAGCCGCGCCAGGCTCCACATTGAAATCACGTTGACCAGCGGGATCACCGCCGCAATGCCCACCGCCGCCAACGCCTGCCCGCTGGCGCCGTAGAGCGGTGACGGCGGCGGCCAGCCCGATAAACGAGTTTTGCCGCACCGCGCCTTGCAGGATCGAGGTGTAGACCGGCCCAGCGATCCCCACGGTCCGGCGCATTCCACGACCAAAGCTGACCGCCACCAGCGCCGTGGCGCCGGCCATCGCGGCTGCCATCGGCATAATATCGAATTGCTGACAGGTCGGTATTGCCCAGCTTAACCACCAGTAGGGCCTGGCAGCAGCACCCAATAGACCAAGGGCCTCGACCCCGGCTCCACAGCGCTGTCGGGAAAGGCGCGCAGTCCGCTTCAGGCCAGTAGCCAAGAACGATCAGCGCGAAGACCGGCAGCCAGGGCCGAGAGCATGGTGGGCATGCGGGATGCCTCTGCCGGTTACACCGGTGAGGAGCGTCACAGGTATACTGCCGCCTGGCAGCCTACGTCACTTGGGCGCGTCACCAGATACCGGACCTTGCGTGGAGCAAAGGACTATTGGAAGCGGATCCGACACAGCGCCGTTCGAGCTCGTCGTCTCCGGCCGCGGTCCAGGGCGTCTGGTTCCGCAACTGGACCGATGGGCGAGGCCGAGGCGCGCGGCCTCGATGGCTGGGTGCGCAATCGTCGGGACGGGTCACCGTCGAAGCCCTCCTCTCCGGGTCCGCAGGCTGCGGTTGCGCGAGATGATCACCGCATGCCACCAGGGACCGCCGCTAGCCCGCGTCGACCAAGTTGAGGCGGAACCGGCGGCGCCGAAGGCGCCCAAGGTTGGACCGGCTTTCCAGCAGCGGGGCAGCTGACGTGACCGGCCGGCCGGAACGTACCGGCTCCCAGGCGACTTCGAGGACGCGACGCCGCTGGCTTGAGGCGAAGGGTCTGCGACGCAGAGCTGATGGTGAGGGGCTTCGTTCCCGCCGCCACAGGCCGATGCGCTTGCTGGCCGAGATAGCACAGGTGTTCTGCAGCGGCGCTTGGCTCGCCACGGTTGATCCTGGCCCAAGCCGCTGCTCGACGCTGACCTGGCCGAGAATGATCAATCTCGATGGGGCAAGTCTCTGAATGAACTGCGCCATCGGCCGCGGCTATGTCTGGCTGCGGGAGCGCCGCAATGTGCTGCTCCATGCCGACGGTCCCGGACCGGCGGTGACCGTCGACGGCCGGATACCCGCGACGCCGGAGCCCTGGAGCGCGATGCCCGCCGGGCGGTGGAGCTGGTGGTTAAGGGGCTAGCAGGTCGGGTGTAGACGTGGATAATGATTGCCAGCGCGACGTAACTGTCAGAGTGTGCAGATCGGATGGGCCCATCAGGCTCCCGGCCCCAAAACAACGCCGCGAAAGTTCCGCCCTAGAGCCATGTCGACCTCCGACATGCGAGACCGGCAGGCCCAGATCCTCAAGGCTGGTCACTCCGTGCTGGGCGATGCCGCAGGGCACTATGCCGTCGAAATGCTCCAGGTTCGGCCCGACATTAAGCGCGACTCCGTGCAGCGTGACCCAGCGCTTGATCCGCACGCCCACGGCGGCGACCTTATCCTCGCGGTCCGGGCTGAGTAGCGATCGGTCCGGCGCACCCAGATCCCGACCCGACCCTCGCGCCGCTCGCCCTCGGACGTTGAACCGCGCCAGAGCGTCTCGATCAGCCAATCCTCCAGCGCCTGGACGTAGCCGCGGACGTCCTGGCGACGGCGTTTCAGGTCCAGCATCACATAGGCCACGCGTTGTCCCGG
>CALMRI010000063.1 GCA_937776645.1 uncultured Alphaproteobacteria bacterium
TGGCAAAGCGGCAATGGCCGGCCGCCGCATCGCCTATGGCGGCACTCTCGGCGGGGTGATTCCGCTAGACCCGGAGGTCGATGGGTTGATCCGGGCGGCGCTCGCACGCTTCGAGGGATTGGGCTGCATCGTCGAGGACGCCTGCTTCGATACCTCTGATATCCGCGACATCATCACCGGAACCAGAGGTTTTGGCATGGTCGCGCGCTATGCTGACCGGTTCGACGCCCATAGCGATTTGATGACCCAGCAGCTGATCAACCAGGTAACCCCGGCGCTGGATCTTTCGGTCCGCGAGGTGGTGAAATCCGAGCGTCTGCGCACCGCCTATTGGCACCGGGTACGCCGCTTCATGGAGAAATATGAGTTTATCGTCGCGCCGGTCGTTGGCGCGCCGCCGTTTCGCTTGGACGAGGCCCTGCCGACCCATGTCGGCGGCAAACCGGTGGAACGGTTCCAGGATGTCTTCCTGTCGACTTACGTGTTCAGCGTCACCGGCCTACCAATGGGCGCGATACCCTGTGGCTTGACCAAGAATGGTCGCCCCGTCGGAATGCAGATCATCGGCCGCCGGCTGCGCGACGATAGCGTGTTGGAAGCCGCCTCCGCCTATCAAGGCGTGGCGCCGGAACTATTCCTCCGGCCGATAATCGATCTCGCAGCACTGAAACCGGTGAGCGAGGCGATGCGAACCCCGGGCGTGACGATGAAGCGGGGATAGCCGCCCCGGTCCCCCCTAGTTCAACGGCGATGACGGTATTTCGTGTTAACGCGGAGCGCCTACTCCGCCGCCGCTTTCAGACCGGCGAAGTGCTGCTCCATTTCTTGGCGTGCCATAACTGTCTCGTCAGTAAGGTCAACCTCAACATCGCCCCAGCTGACCATCTGGCCGGCGGCGATCGAACGCTTAAGCGTCACCCCATGGGCCAGACCGATGGGCAGCCGGCTCTCGCGCAGCGACCTTTCCGCAGGAATCAGCTTGCCCCAGACCGTGGCGCCACCCTCACCATCCAATACCTCGCCGGCGACAAGATTACGTTTGGCGGTCGCCGCCACATCCCCCCGAAAATCCTTGGTGGTCCCAGTCGGTCGGCCGAGCAGACCCGCTGAAAGGACCGAGACATTTAACTCCAACCCTATCAAATGGAACGGTTTGAACATTGCTGAATAGCGTCCGCTGGCGTCTGTGTTCATCCCATACTGCCAAAAACAGCCGGCGGCATAGTCGTTTGGCGCCTCAAGAACAACATAAACTCCCCACCGCAAGTCTTTGAAAACCGGTCGACCGTCCCGTTCAAGAGAGGAGACGACTTCGACCTGTCCTTTGCATTCCAACTGCCCCCCTTCGCTGGCCGGGCGCAGCACATGGGCAAGGTCATCCATGCCGCAGGGTGGAAAGGCGAGGCCGTCGTTAGGTGGTGAGAGATCGCAGGCATTGGCGATTGCAGCCATCTCCAATCCCGATTTGGTGCCGTCTAGGAAGGAGTTGAACATCTTGCTGTTCATCCCCGCCGCCGCCGCTTCCTCGGCCGTTAGGCCGTAATGATCCCAGACCGTATCCGGGGTCGAGGCGTGATAGGCCGGCAGGTATTTGGTGCCCTTGCCAGCAGCGATCACCTCAAAGCCACATGAGCGCGCCCACTCCACCTGCTCGGTGGTCAGCGCCGGTTGATCACCATAGGCCATAGAATAGACGGTCCCCGCCGAGCGCGCTTCATGAGCCAGCAACGGCCCGGCCAGCACGTCGGCCTCGACATTGACCATGACTATATGCTTGCCGGCGGCGAAAGAGGCGCGGGCATGCCGGATCCCGGCAGGAGGATGACCAGTCGCCTCGATTACCACGTCGACATCGTCGCGGGCGATGGCGCGGACGGCGTCATCGATGAAGTCAGTGCCGGCGATCCGCTCCTCAGTCCAACCAACGTTGCGGCAGGCGGCACGCGCCGCATCGGGCCGGAGATCGGCAATCACCGAGACCTGCAATCCCGGCGTAGTCGGCACCTGGCTGAGAAACATCGAGCCGAATTTACCCGCCCCAATCAGACAGACACGCACCGGTGCGCCAGCCGCTGCCCGTGCAGCCAACTCGGTTTGAAGATACATTGATCGCTCCTGGTTTTATTCGGCGGCGATAGCGCCGCGTTCACCCGCCAGCTGGGCTAGGCAATCGTCGTCCAGCGCCTCGATCGGCGTGAAATCACGATGCGCGATCCATTCGGCCCGCTGGAACTTGGTGATGTGGTTATCCACCTGGCACAACGAGAGATAGACGATGGTCCGGGGCAACGGGCTGATATTCGGTGGGCTGGCATGCACCAGCAGCGATGAGAACACCAACATACTGCCGGCCGGCCCGGTCGGGGCGACGCAGCCGCCCTCGTCACATAGCTTGGTGACGGTCTCACGATCCAGGGTCCAGAGCGGATAGCTGGTGGTCTCCAGATCGTGCCCAGCATCGATCACGCCGCGTTTGTGACTTTTCGGCAAAAACAATAGCGGCCCATTGGCGGCCGTCACATCGTCAAGGAACACCGCGATATTCATAGCCTTAGGCTCCGGCATCCCGTCATCCCGGTGCCAGACACCAAAATCCTGGTGCCATTGCCAAACCTCGCCATCGAAAGCTGCTTTGGCGTTGATTTTGTACTGATGCATGTAGAGCCGCTCGCCGATCAGTTGCTCCACCGGTTTGATCAACCGGGGATGCGCGCCAAGCCGGCGATGCGCCTCGTCATAGGTATGAGCGGCGAAGGCGGTGCGCGGGACACCCGAGGATTCCCGCCAGACTTCCTGACGTTCAGTGGCGTAAATTTCCGCCGCCGCGTCGTTCAGAACCTTGACCTCTTGCGGTGTGAAATAGGACGGCATGAACAAGAAACCCTGCTCATCAAACTGCTTCAGCTGCTGATCGGTCAATTGCATGACGTACTCCTTGCCCGGGGTCGGCTATCGTGACTGCAAATGGCCAAGAAAACGCGGAAAGACTGACAAGTCAATCCCGCAAAGACGTCCGGTGAAACGCGAGAGAACGTCGCGTCAAAACCGCGCGGCGCACGGTAGATACGAGCCGTTGTCAGACCTCGACCCGTTCCCCCGTCAGCACGAAGCCTTCATAGCCCTTTGCCACCACCTCCTGGCATTTTTTAGTATAGGCCTGAACGCCGCCGACATAGGGCATGAAGATCTGCGGCTTGCCAGGAATATTCACCCCCATGTACCAGGAATTTGCCAATGGGTAGAGTGTCTTATCGGCAACCTCCTTGACGTGGCGAACCCACTCTTCTTGTGACTGCTCAGTCGCGTCGATCCGCCGAGCACCGGCGGCCTTCATATGAGCTAGGCAATCGGCGATCCAGTTAGCATGCCACTCGATCGACAGGATCATCTGGCTTTTCACCCCCGGGCTCTGCGGTCCAGTAATCATGAACATATTCGGCAAACCGGCGACCATCACCCCAAGATAGGTCCGAGGTCCGCCTTCCCACTGGACTTCCAAGGTAGTCCCACCCTCAACCCGGATGTCGATCTCGCGCATGGCTCCGGTCATGGCATCGAAGCCGGTGGCGAAGACGATCGCGTCGAACTCAAACTCAGCATCCGTTGTGCGCATTCCGATTGGCGTGATCTCCTGGATTGGCGCCTTGCGGGCATCAACCAAATCGACGTTGTCTTGGTTGTAGATCTCGTAATATTGGGAATCGAGGATCAGCCGTTTGGTACCGATCGGATGATTGTTCGGGCACAACAATTCAGCCGTCTTCGGGTCTGCCACCGTGGCGCGGATCTTCTCGCGAACAAATTCCGAGGCGGTGTCGTTGGATGCTTTGTTGGTCAGCAAATCATTATAGGCGAAAAGATAGCTGATGCTGCCGCCTTCCCCCCATTTCGCCTCATAGGTCTCCTGGCGCTCCTCTGGCGTTACCTCCAACGCGGACTTCGCCGGCGGCGGATAGCCCGCGATGCCGAACGGTGTGTCGTAGGCAGCTTTGCGGCGCTCCGGGTATTCGGCCTTATGCTGGCGTTCTTTGTTCGGATCGAGAGGGGCGTTGCGGGCCGGTAGACTGAAATTCGCAGTGCGCTGGAACACTGTCAGATGCTTCGCCTGGCCGGCGATATGCGGCATCATCTGCACACCCGAGGACCCGGTGCCGATGACACCAACCCGCAGGCCGGTGAAATCCACACCCTCTTTTGGCCACAACCCGGTGTGATACCACTTGCCCTTGAAGTCATCGAGGCCGGGGAAGTCCGGCTTGCGTGGGGTCGAGAGGTTACCCGTCGCCATGATGCAGGCAGGTGCCGTCACCTCCTCACCAGCCTCGGTGGTGATCGTCCAGAGCGTCGCCGCCTCGCTGAACACCGCTGACTTGATCCGGGTGTTCAGTTGCACGTCACGCAGTAGGTCGAACCGCTCAGCCACATGGTTGATATATTTGAGGATTTCCGGTTGGGTGCCATAACGCTCCGGCCAGACCCATTCCTGCTGTAGATCGTCATCGAAAGCATAAGAATATTCCATGCTCTCGACATCGCAGCGGCAGCCTGGATAGCGGTTCCAGAACCAGGTCCCGCCGACCCCGTCACCAGCCTCGTAGGCACGCACCTTGAGGCCCTGCTTGCGCAGCCGGTAGATCGAATAAAGACCTGCCAGGCCACCGCCGACGATGATGACGTCGAGATCGGGTTTAACGTTCGATGCGGATCGGCCGGTCTCGGTCGCTGCGTCGGGCATGGCGTGCTCCAGTCAGGCTTTGGCGTATCACTTACCAACGATACTCAGATATTACGCCCGTCGACGCCATCGACAGCTCCGATTAGAGCGTAAAAATCACCAGCGTGTAGCGAACAGGCTCAATGTCCCTTGTGACTCTCCTGGAAAGCCTGCTTCTGTTCCGCCGTCGGCTCGACCTGGAACTGGCTCTTCCACTGTGAATACGGCATGCCGTAGACAATCTCGCGCGCCGTTTCGTAGTCGAGTTCCTGGCCTTTTTCCTCGGCGGCGGCCCGGTACCATTTCGACAAACAATTCCGGCAAAACCCGGCCAGGTTCATAAGGTCGATATTCTGCACGTCCTTGCGTTCGTTCAAATGCGCGACCAAGCGCCGAAAGGCGGCAGCTTCCAGTTCCAGTCGAGTTTGGTCGTCGAATTTTTCTGATGGATTGCTCATGTGTCGGCTCCCGTGGGGTGCGTTCGATCAGCCTCTATTTTGGGTCTCGGAGGGCAAAAGTAAACCATCAAGGGCCTCGCGCGCTTCACACAACCGGTCGTCCTTCCCAAGGGCGTGCCGCTAGCACCCGCTCCAACGCGTTACCGAAACGCCCGGCCCATTCCTCAGCGCCGGCCTGAAACTCGATCCGGTCCTGGCGAAACTCTACCCCGATCGAAATCAGCTTCATGGGGGCGACATGGTAATCAACGGTATAGCCGGCCGGGTCGCTGCCAGAATAGGGTTGGTTATCACCAACAGCGATCGCCGGGTCGGTTGCCAGCGCCTCGATCAGCGGCTGCGCCAACCGCTGATCATCCTTCCAGAGAATACCAATATCCCACGGCCGGAACGCCCCGGCGATGATCGGCGTAAAGCTGTGCAGGGCGATGATCAGCGGCCCGGCGTCTCCATCCCTGGCGCGCATCGCCTGGATACGCGCCCCGATGGCGGCGTGATAAGGGTGGAAGATCGCCTGCTCGCGGGCCTTGCGGTGGGCAGCGGAAACCGCCGCGTTCGCCGGTACAAGCGTTCCATCGGAGACTGGCGGGATTGACCCGATGGCGCCGGGATGGCGGTTGCAGTCGATCACCAGGCGCGAATAGTTGGAGATCACCAGCGGCGCATCGAACCGATTCGCCAGGATCTTAGCGACCGCGTCGATCCCGATGTCATAGGCCGCGTGCCGCCGCATCTCATGGGCCGCAACCCCAAGCCCATCGAGCAGCGCCGGCACCGCAACCCCATTGTGATCAGAGGTGAACAGCACCGAGGCCGCGCCGTCTGGATTGCTTTCGGTAAAAGGCGGCGGATCATCAGGGCCGAGTAAAGGCATGCGCTAGCCTCCGGGGCGGTCGCGAGAGTGATTTAGGCTGGTCAAACCGGGGAATGCCCCTGCGCCTTAAGCCGGCACCTTCGCCCCGAGGCCAAGCTGCGCCCGGCGGCGAAGCCAGGGACTGGGGCGATAGCGGTCGTCGCCGGTAATCTCCTGCATCGTTGCCATGATCCGATAGGCCAGCGGCGGGCCCAGATCATCGATGATCTCCAGCGGCCCCAACGGGTAATTCAGCCCGAGCCGCATGGCGAGATCAATATCGTCCGGCGTGGCGAGTTGGATCTGCGCCATTTCGCAGCCCAGATTGCCGATCATCGCCCGCATCCGCTGAGCGATAAAGCCGGGCGAGTCCTTAATCGCCACCACGGCGCGGCCATTCGCGGAGATACGGCCGGCGACCGCATCACGCGCCGCTGGATCGGCGCCGGGCGGTGTCATGATCGTTGCCCGCTTGGAAAGGTCGCCGGTTGGATCGATCGCCACCAGGCGGCGATAGTCGACACCGGTACGCGCCGCGAAAGTCGAGCAATCCTCGCCATAAAGCGCCGCGACGATCGGGCTGGCGCCGTCATCAGTTTCAGCCATTGCCGCTCCAGCGAGAAGGTCGGAGAAGATCTCCGTGGCCTCGGCAACGAACACTCTTTCGGCGGGCGCCGCGTCGGTTAGGAAGTCCGGGCTTGGCGGATCAATGACCTTACCAGCCTGGTCATAACGGTAATTGCCTTGCCCGGTCTTGCGGCCAAAGCGCCCGGCGTCATACAGCGACTTGTGGAACGGCACCGTGCGAATTCTGGGATCATAGGAGTTCTGCTGATGCATGATCAGCGAGGCCGGATAGTTCACGTCAACACCGGTCAGGTCCATCAACTCGAACGGCCCCATTCGGAAATGAGCGCAATCCCGCATCACCGCATCAACCTGGGTCTGCACCGCCACGCCCTCGTGAAGGATGTGCAGCGCCTCGGTGGTGAAAGCCCGGCCGCCGGTATTCACCAGAAAGCCGGGATGGTCGCGAACCACGACTGGGGTGCGCCCCATACGCTCGCCGAGCTTGGTCAGCCCGTCGATCACCCATTCCTCGGTGGAGGGGCCGCGGATGACCTCGACCAGCCGCATCAGCGGCACCGGGTTGAAGAAGTGCAGGCCGGCGAACCGGGTCTGGTGGGCGCATTGCCGGCCAAGCGAACTGATCGGCAAGGACGAGGTGTTTGACGCGATGATGCACTCAGTCGAGACGTGCTTTTCAAGCTCACCATAAACCGCGTGCTTGACCTCGAGGTCCTCGAACACCGCCTCGATCACCGCATGGCACGGCGCGAAGGCGTCGAAACCCTCGGCGACCGTTAGCTTTGATTTCATCGCCGCGACGGCGTCCACCTCCAGACGGCCGCGTTCGGCCGACCGGTCCAGGCGCTCGTACACCTTGGCCGCCCCGGCGGCGGCGGCGCCAGGTTGGACGTCAATTAAGACCACCGCCATGCCGCCTTGCAACGACACTTGAACGATACCCTGGCCCATCGCCCCAGCACCGACCACGCCAACGATCAGATCATCCCGCCCCGCGTCAAAGACCATGCGTCAGACCCGCTCGATGATCGTTGCCATGCCCTGGCCGACGCCAATGCACAAGGTGCAGAGCGCGTACCGCCCGCCGGTATCTTCAAGCTCCTGGGTCGCGGTCATGATCAATCGTGCCCCCGACGCGCCCAGGGGATGGCCAAAGGCAATGGCGCCACCATTCGGATTCACCCGTGGATCGTCATCGTCCAAACCAAGCTCACGCATGGTGGCTAGCGCCTGACTGGCGAATGCCTCGTTCAGCTCAATCACGTCCATGTCGGCGATCGTCAGGCCAGCCCTCTCCAGTACCTTTTGTGAGGCCGGTGCCGGACCAATTCCCATGACCTTTGGCTCTACGCCGGCGGTAGCGCAGGCGACGATGCGGGCGCGGATTTTCAAACCGTGTTTTTTCGCCGCTTCCTCACTGGCGATAATCATCGCGGCCGAGCCGTCATTTACGCCACTGGCATTACCAGCGGTCACGCTCCCGCCTTCCTTGCGGAACGGGGTCGGCAGTTTGGCAAGCGCTTCAATCGTTGTCTCGGGCCTTGGGTGTTCGTCGGTGTCGACCACGGTGACAGCACCCTTGCGGCCCTTGATCTCGACCGCCACAATTTCCTTGGCCATGCGACCGCTAACAATCGCCTTGCCGGCTTTTTGCTGGCTACGCAGTGCGAAGGCGTCCTGGTCTTCGCGACGGACTTGGTATTTTTCCGCAACGTTTTCCCCGGTCTCCGGCATCGAATCAGAACCGTACTGGGCTTCCATCTTCGGATTGACAAAACGCCAACCGATCGTCGTGTCATAGACCTCCGCGGTCCGGGCGAAAGCGGTTTCGGCCTTGGCCATCACGAAAGGCGCGCGGCTCATACTCTCGCTGCCGCCAGCGATGTAGAGCGAGCCCTCGTTGGAACGGATCGCCCGTGCAGCTGCGTTCACCGCTTCCATGCCCGAGGCGCAAAGCCGGTTCACCGTGGCGCCCGGCACCTCAGGCGGAATCCCCGCCAGCAACAGTGCCATCCGCGCGACATTGCGGTTATCTTCACCGGCCTGATTGACGCAACCGTAATAGACGTCGTCAACCTGGCTCCAATCCATGTTCGGCGTCCGCTTCATAAGCTCGGTCAAGGGCAACGCCGCGAGATCGTCGGCGCGAACCTTGGACAACGAACCACCATAGCGGCCGATCGGCGTGCGAACCGCGTCACACACAAAGGCTTCGGTCATGTCACTCTCCCTCGGATATCAGCGCGGAGCCGTCAGCGGCCCGTAAATTCATTATTGAATCCAACTTTGCACAGCCCGCCGGGGCGGTCAAACACCACCCCGCGGGTTGCATACAGCATCAGATCGGTGAAGCTTCCGGCCCTCAGATCCGAATTACCAGCTTACCGAAATGCCCGGCCGCCCGCACCGCGTGATAGGCGGCGTGGGCATCACCGAAATCATGGACCTTATCGATCACCGGACGCATGGCGTGGTGCTCGATAGCGCGGTTCATCTCCTCAAACATCCGCCGGCTACCGACATAGATACCCTGCAGGCGGATCGATTTGCGCATCACCAGGGTCGGATTGATCTGGCCGCCGGTCAGCACCCCGATCAAACCAACCGAGCCGCCGACTTTGGTCGCGGCGATCGACTTCTCCAAAGTACCGGCGCCGCCAACCTCGACCGTGTGATCGACGCCAAGGCCACCGGTCAGGTCCAAAACCGCCTTATCCCAATCCGGATTAATCCTGTAATTCACCGTCTTCCAGGCGCCCAGCGTCTTGGCCCGAGCCAGTTTTTCCTCGCTAGAAGAGGTGATGACCGTCCGCGCGCCCAACACTTGGCAGAGTTGCAGCGCAACGACGGAGACACCGCCGGTACCAAGCAACAGGACAGTGTCTCCGGCCTTCACACCGCCGACCTCGACCAGCGAATGCCAGGCCGTAAGCGCGGCGCAGGGCAACGTGGACGCCTCCTCGAAGTTCAGCCCCTCGGGCATCGCCACCAAGCCATCCTCATGCAGGACCCGCCTTTCGGCCAACATCCCCTCTGCCGAACCGCCAAGCGCGTTGGCCATGTCGCGAGCGGTAATCGATCCGTCAATCCATCCCTGGAAGAATGTCCCGACGACCTTGTCCCCAACTTTGAAACGGCTCACGCCTTCGCCAATCTCCAGCACCTCGCCGGCGCCATCGGAGTTCGGGATGCGGGGATAGTGGATGCCACGCGGTCCCGGATCCTCAACCATCATCAAGTCACGATAGTTGATCGACGAGGCGCGCATCCCAACCAGCACCTCGCCGGGGCCCGGTTTCGGGTCCGACCGCTCGTTCAGGGCCAGCGTGTCGATGCCCCCCTCGCCCACAATTTCATATGCCTTCATCAGATTCCTCCTCCAACGTGCGGATACCAAATCGCCGATAGAACATTCAGGCCAACCTGCCGCAGTCGACCACGATGGCCTGTCCGGTGCCCCTGCTTACAGGTAGGAACTGCATGGAGCTCGCGATATCCTCGGTCTCAACCATCCGCGGCAACAGCGAGTTGGCCATCGACTTTTCCTTACACTCGGCAGACCAAGGGTCGGTCCAAGCGGTTCGGGACAGGCCGGGCGCACCACATTGATCCGGATGTCTGGGGGCCTAAAACATTAGGTTCCCAGCCCAAGATGTCGACCCTAAAGTCGCCGCCATGGCCACAGCCCGGGCGACCCGCTGGTTACCATAACCGCTCTTGCGTGCCAACTTGCATGACCACGTCGGATCATGCAAAGTCGGGCCAAGTTCCGCAGGCTGGATACAACCAGTCGAAGCTTCGTAATTGGGAGGGTTACATGCAATCAATGAAATCAGTTCTGGTCGCCGGCATCGCCGGCGCCGCTTTCGTACTGGCTGGCGCCGCACAGGCGGAGGTTCCTAAGAAGACCTCCTGGACAGCCTATGGCACGACATCATCAGGTTATGCACAAACCGTCGCCATCGGCAACATGATGAATAAACATTACGACACCAATATGCGGGTTATTCCGGGCAAAAACGATATTTCCCGTATGGCCCCCCTGCGCGATAACAAAGCTGGCTATTGCGCCTGTGGCATCGCCTCCTATTTCGGTCAGGAAGGCGTTTTCATTTTCGCCCATAAGGATTGGGGACCGCAGCCCATACGGTTGCTGATGACCAATCTCGGCTCTTTCGGTCTTTCTCTCGCCACCGCCAAGGACGCAAATATCAAGACAATCGCGGACCTGAAGGGCAAGCGGATCTCATGGGTGCAGGGCGGACCGGCGCTAAACTGGAACGTCTCGGCCTATCTGGCTTTCGCCGGCCTGACTTGGGACGATGTTGAGAAGGTGAAGGTCTCCGGTTTTTCCGCCTCCTTCAATGCGATCCTCAATGGCCAGTCCGATGCCGCGTTCTCCAGCACGGTCTCGCCAAGTCCGAAGAAACTTGCCGCGTCACCGCGTGGCCTGCACTGGCCCCTCTTGCCGCATAACGACGAAGCCGGTTGGAAGCGAGTCATGGCCGCCGCACCGGTTTACAATAAAGTAAACGCGACCATTGGTTCAGAAATTGACAAGAACAACCCGAGCCAGCTGTCGAACTACCCCTATCCGATCCTGGTCGCGAATGCTTCCAGGGATGCCGACGAAGTGTATTCCATCGTCAAGGCAATGGTAGAGCATTACGACGACTACAAGAACGCCGCCAAGGGAGCACTGGGCTGGAAGCTCGATGCACAGAATATGACTTGGGCGATGCCCTACCATGATGGCGCCATCCGTTTTTGGAAAGAAGTTGGCAAATGGAACGCCAAGGCGCAGGCTCACCAGGATAAGCTGGTTGAGCGTCAGACTGTGATTAAAACAGCCTGGGACGCGATGCCGGGCAAGGAAGGCCTAGAGAAAGACGACCTCAAGGTGGCCTGGTCCAAAATCCGTGTCGCGGCGCTGACCGCGGCCGGTTTCGACCCCGTGTTCAAGTAAGCATTTCATAACCAACACACTTATGAGCGACCCACAAACTCAGAGCGAGCCGGCGACTATCGAGCATCGATATCGCCGGCTCAATCCGTTCTGGACCTGGTTGTTGATCGTGCTATCGGTGCTCTCGGTCATCTTTTCCGCGTATCAGGTCTTTAATCTTGGCCATTTTATGGGCTTCGTCCCAATCGAGAACCAATACTATTACGCGATCGTCGCGCTGTTGCTGCCGACGACCTTCCTGGCCTTTCCCATGTTCCCCAAAAGTGGACGTGACGGGTTGCCCTGGTACGATCTGTTGTTGTTTCTGGTCACCGCCGGAATTTGCATCACACTCGTCATTTACGCGATCGATATCGTCGACAATGGCTGGGAATTTTCAGCTCCCGAGGAGATGCAGTGGCTGAGCCTAGCCTTCGTGGCGATCGCCATCGAAGCGGTCAGACGAACTGGCGGCGGCATCGTCACGATCATCATCGCGCTTTTCGCGGTATATCCCTTGGTCGCTGGCAGTATGCCGGGTGTCTTGGAAGGCACCACGGAGTCGATGTTGGACACCGCCGCCTACTACGCGCTCTCGACAGAGGCTCTGATCGGCATTCCGATGCGGGCCTTTGCAGGCCTGGTCATAGGCTTTTTGTTGTTCGGCGTGGCGTTACAATATACCGGTGGCGGACAGTTCTTTTTGAACCTCGCCTTCGCGCTGCTTGGGCATGTCCGGGGCGGGCCGGCCAAGGTGGCGATCTTCGCGTCCGGTCTCATGGGCTCGATGAGCGGTAGCGTGATCACCAACGTTCTAACCACCGGCGCCTTGTCGATTCCGGCGATGAAACGAACCGGCTTCAAACCTCATGTCGCCGCCGGTGTCGAGGCCTGTGCCTCGACCGGTGGCGTGTTGATGCCTCCCATCATGGGGGCCACAGCCTTCATCATGGCCATCAACCTTGAGGTTCCCTACCGCGACATCGTCGTGGCGGCGGTAATTCCCTCGGTGCTCTATTTCTTCGCGTTGTTCATGCAGATCGACGGTTATGCAGCCCGCAGTAAACTGAAGGGATTGCCGAGGGCTGAGCTACCCTCTTTGAAAGCGACTCTCAAGGACGGATGGTACTATGTCGCAGTTTTCGCCCTACTAATCTATCTTCTGGTCTTTATGCAACGGGAAGCTCAGGCACCCTTCTATGCGACGGGACTTTTGCTAACAATCAACCAATTGCATCCCAAGCATCGTTGGAATTGGGTTAGTTTTGTCGACTTCCTCGTTGCGGTGGGGCGTCTGTTCGCCGAGTTGGCGGCCATTCTAATCGGCATTGGGCTGATCGTCGGGTCTCTCTCCTATTCCGGCAAGATAGGCACTTTGGCGTTCGAGTTGCTGCAACTCGCCGGCAACAATGTCGCGCTGCTGCTGCTGCTTGGCGCGCTGGCCAGCTTCATCATGGGGATTGGCGTCACTGTTACCGTGGCGTATATTATCCTGGCCTTGACCTTGGCCCCGGCCCTGACCGACAGCGGGCTCAATCCGATGGGCGTGCACATGTTTATGCTCTACTGGGGGATGCTGTCCTATATCACCCCACCGGTGGCGCTGGGCGCGTTCGCGGCAGCAAGTTTGGCGCAAGCCAACCCGATGCGCGCCGGCCTGGAGGCAATGAAGTTGGGCACGATCATCTATTTCGTGCCGTTCTTCTTCGTGTTGGATCCGGGCTTGATCATGCAGGGTGAGCCCGGTCACATCCTGATCGTCTTTAGCTGTGCGGTGTTAGGAGTCATTGTCCTCTCGTGCAGCTTGCAAGGTTATCTCTACTGGGTCGGTGATTTGACCAAGTTGGGCCTCATGCAATGGCCAGTGCGAGCGGCACTGCTGATTGGGGCGCTAGCCCTCGCGATGCCCGGCAATGACGTCATCGGCATGGACAACGTCGAGTTGTTTATTGTCGGCGCCGTGCTGACCGGCGCCGCGGCGGCAGTGTCGTTGCTGACACGCAAGGACCTGACTCCGGTCTGAGGTGTTGTTGGGTATAAACTCCGGCCAGTCGCTGTGACGCATGGCTGAAGATAAGCTGGCGCCGAGCCGGGCCCGATATGGGCCTTGTTCGGCGCTCGGCTTGTCCATAAACCAAGACGATTCCTCTCACCCGGAGTTACGACATGCGTAATCTACAACGGCCTGGCCGCTCTCCCGTCATCGCACCGGAGGCGATGATCTCTACCAGCCACCCGCTTGCCAGTCAGGTGGGTATCGATATTTTAAAGTCCGGCGGTAACGCGGTCGACGCGGCGATCGCCGCCTGCGCGACACTATGCGTGATCGAACCGGCGATGACCGGGATCGGTGGGGATTGCTTCGCGCTTTACGTACCTAACGGCGCCACCAAACCGATCGCGATGAACGGTTCAGGCCGCGCGCCGAAGGCGGCCAGCGTGGAGAAATTACGGGATCGCGGGATCAAGACGATCGAGGTGCAAAGCCCGCACGCGGTGACCATTCCCGGCGCCATTTCCGCCTGGACCAAACTGAACGACGATCATGGCACGAAAGGCATGGATGAATTGCTCGCCCCGGCCATCCGCTATGCCGATAACGGGTTTCCGATCGCCCATCGAGTTGGCACTGATTGGCTCGGTCTGGTTCCGAAATTGATGGCCGATGCGGTCTCCTCAAAAGTGATGACCGTCTGCGGGAAGGCGCCGGTTATCGGAAGCACCTTTCGCCAGCCGTTGCTGGCTGCAACCCTGCGCAAGATCGCCAAGAGTGGCCGAGACGCTTTCTATCTCGGCGAGGTTGCCCAGGACATAGTCGATCGACTGGTTGGCCTGGGTGGGTTGCACACCCCGGACGATTTCGCCGCCGCCGAGGCCGAATATGTCGAACCAATCGGGACCACCTATAACGGTTACCAAGTGCATGAATGCCCGCCAAACGGCCAGGGTATCTGCGCCTTGATGCTGATGAATATTTTGGCGCGCCATGACGTTAGCGCTCTATCCGAGGTCGACCGCGTGCATCTGTTGGCCGAGGCCGGCAAGCTCGCCTATCACCAGCGTGACCGGCATATCACTGATCCAAGCTTTGCCGATATCCCCGTCGACTGGCTGCTCTCAGAGGCGCATGCTGTGTCGCTAGACGCTATGATTGACCCGACCAAGGCGGGTAATTTTCACAATTCTGACTTCCCCAACCATAGCGACACAACCTATCTGTGCTGTGTCGACCGGGACGGCAACGCGATTTCGTTCATTAACTCCCTGTTCTCAGGATTCGGGTCCGCTATAATGGCGCCCAAATCCGGCGTCATGCTGCAAAATCGCGGCTCGTCTTTCTGCGTCGATGCCGAGCATGTCAACCGGATCGAGGGCGGCAAGCGGCCCATGCACACGATCATCCCGGGCATGGTGATGCGAAACGGTAAGACCATCGCCCCGTTTGGCGTGATGGGCGGGCAGTATCAATCGGTCGGCCACACCAACTTCCTCAGCCATGTTACAGACCGAGGCCTGGATGTTCAGGAAGCTATGGATGCGCCGCGCAGCTTCGCCTATGGCCGGGTTCTGCAAGTCGAGGACAATTTCGCGCCCGAGACCTATGCCGAGTTGGAGCGCCGCGGCCATACCCTGGAGCATGTGACCACGCCCCTGGGCGGCAGTCAGTGCGTCTGGGTCGATCACGATAACGGCACTCTGGTTGGTGGTTCCGACCCACGTAAGGACGGCTGCGCCATAGGCTATTGAGGATATATTCATGACCACCTATCGGGCGGCGGTTATCGGCCTTGGCATCATGGGTCGGCGCATGATGGCCAATCTCGAGCAACATCCCCACTTCCAGATTGCTGGAATCTGGGACCCGTCGGCAAGCTCCGTCACCAAGGCTCGCGCTGAATTTCCATCGGCCCCGGTGGCTGACAATCCGGCCGCGTTGATCAACAAGGGCGTCGCCGATTTCGTCTACATCGCCTGCCCGCCAGAATGGCACAAGCATTACGCGCTGATGGCGATCGAGGCCGGGGTCGCGGTTTATACGGAAAAACCCCTCGGCGTCGACATCGCCGAGAGCGAGGACCTCGTCGATCGACTAGAGCGCACAAATACACCGAATGTAGTCAATTTCGTCCAGGCTTCCTGCGAGGCGCTTGGATTGACCCAAGCTGCGATGGCCGGCGGTGAGTTGGGCGCGATAACCGGTATCGATATCGTTGTTCAATACCAGCAATGGCCTCGGGTCTGGCAGGTCGAGGCCGACTGGCTACGGTTTCGTGGCGCCGGCGGCTATGTGCGCGAGGTGATCTCGCATTTCGTCTTCGTGACCGAGCGCCTGCTCGGTCCGACTAAAATCACCTTCACCGCCGCCTCCTATCCAAGCGACCCGAGCCTATGTGAAATTGATATCCATGCCCGACTCGACTGCGGTGGCATCCCCGTTAATATTTTCGGCTCCTGTGGGGGTATCGGGCCGGACCGCCAGGAGGTAACAATCTGGGGCTCCAAACAAAGCCACCGATTGAGCGACTTCTACTTCCTCGCCACCTCGGATGGAGAAAAATGGCGGAATGCCTTGCCGCCAAATGCCGACCCCCGCGCGACCACTTTGCAACGACAATTGGACAACGTCGAGAAATGGTTGGGCGGGAAAGAACACACCCTGCCTTCGGCTCGGGACGCATTGTCGGTACAGCGGGTGATCGAAGGGATGCTGGCTGGATAGTATTGAGAGCCTTGTGCCCTCCGCACGCCTCATTATTCCCTGACGCGTTCACGATACCAGGCGTATAGCCCGCTGGCGACAATCACCCCTGCGCCCGTCACCGTCCACATATCCGGCAAATCCCCAAACACCAAAAACCCCAGCACCGTCGCCCAGACCAGCATCGTATAGTTGAAGGGCTGCAGCGTGCTAGCCGGCGCCATGTGTAGCGCCAAGATGATGAAGACATGCGCCAAGGTGCCGCCGATTCCAGCCACCGCTAACCAGAACCAATCGATCGGCGATGCCTCGGCCCAGAAAAAAGGCGCGACAACACTCATCAAGAGCAACCCGATGCCGCCGGTGTAAAAAAGGGTTGTCTCCGGTGCATCATCACGGCTGATCACCTTGGTGAGGATCGTGTAACTGGCAAAACAGCAGGCGCCGGCCAGTGGCACCAGCGAGACCGGGTCGAAAACCCCGATACCAGGGCGCAGGATGATCAGCATCCCGACGAATCCCACCGCGATGGCTGTCCAGCGGCGCACACCGACCACTTCCCCCAACAGTGGCACCGACGCCGCGGTGATCAGCAGCGGCGCGATCGCCATGATCGAGTGCGCATCCGCCATCGGCATCTGGCTCAACGAGTAGACGAAGATGAAGTTGGCGAGGTTCAGGACCACGGCCCGCGCCACCTGAGCCATCGGGCGTTTGGTCCGCAGTCCCTGAAAGCCGTTTTTGTGCAAGGCCATGAAGGTGCCAACCCCTGCGAAGACCACAAAGCGCACCCAGAGGATCTGAATGACCGCGAAGCTCAGGGTAAGATGCTTGGAGACCGCGTCGGTACTCGCCAGGATCACCATCCCGGCGATCATCACGGCAATTCCGGCGGCTGGGCGCATTCCAGCTCGGGGGCTTTGGGCCACGGCGCTCATCTCCAACCGGATATCTGGCACCGGTGATAGCGCCAACGAGGAAATACCAACATAGCGACTTGTCACGCGGACGGCGAGACCAGACAATCCGGGTCGCGCTTAACCGACGGATCGGCATCGGTTGACTACCCGATCACAAACATCGCAAAGCTGCCTTCGTCGAAGACCTTGGGGGAAACAGGATGGTTGGACGCTGGGTAAATAGGCCGAAAGGCTCCAATTGGGGCGACTTCGGACCGGACGATCAACAGGGCCGGCTCAACCTCTTGACCTCCGATAGGGTAGTCCGGGCGGTCCAGGAAGTGAAGACCGGCGATCGGTTTTGCCTGTCCTTGCCGTTGGATTATCCGGGTGGACGATTGCTCAATCCCCGGCGTTTCCCACCCCGGATTTTCACCACCCAGCGCGGCGGCCTGGCGAATTTCAACATGCCCCTGCATATCAGCGACCCCAGGTTGACCGACGTGGTCTGCGATGACGCGGCGCTGATCTGTCTGCAATACTCAACCCAATGGGACAGCCTCTGTCATGTCGGCGGCTGGTTCGATGCCGATGGTGATGGCGAACCCGAGGTGGTTTATTACAATGGTTGGCGCGGCGGCGAACACATCGTCGGCCCAGCCGACAACCAAACCGGTGATGAATTTACCCGCTTCGAAGGCTCTAATGCCAAGGCCTTGGGTATAGAGAACATGGCCGAAGCTTGCGTCCAGGGCCGGGGTGTTCTGATAGATCTTGAAAGACGTCACGGCAAAAATCGGGTGCAGGTCGGATTTGATGAACTGGCCAACATCATCAAGGAGGATGGGATCGAGGTGGAGGAAGGCGACATGGTCTGCATCCACACCGGTTTTGCCCAAGGTCTGATGGACGCAGCCAAAAGCCCGACTGAGCATGACCTGCATAACACCTATGCCTGTCTCGATGGTCGTGACGCCAAGCTGCATGACTGGATTCGCGACACCGGTGTCGCGGTGATGATCGCCGACAACTACGGCATTGAGGATACCGGCGTGCCGCTACCGCCTGGAAACAGCCCGATACCGATGCTGCCCTTGCATGAGTTGTGCATCTTCAAGCTCGGCATTCATATCGGTGAGATGTTCTATCTGACTGCGTTGCGCGATTGGCTGCGGGAGCATGGACGCTACCGGTTTTTCCTTACCGCACCGCCGTTGCGCCTGCCGGGCGCGGTCGGATCACCGCCCTCGCCGATCGCCACTGTCTGACCGTCTCCCTGCGCCATTTGGCCTTACCCCCAACTTCGCGAGACCTCATGAGCATCCAAAATCCCGTCGCCCGGCGTCCACTTGACAAACTGTTGGACCCAAAATCCGTCGCCGTCATCGGCGCCTCAGACAACCACACCCGGATAGGCGGCCGCCCGCTCTATTATCTGCTGAATGGATCGTTCAAAGGAGCAGTCTATCCGGTGAATGCCAATCGAGAGACGGTTCAGGGCGTCAAGGCCTATAAATCGATCCTCGACGTCCCCGGCCCGGTCGATGCGGTTGTCATTGCGGTGCCCGCGGAAGTAGTCGTGCAGACGGTGGAAGATTGCGCCACCAAGGGCGTTGGCGCCGCCGTCATCTTCAGCTCAGGTTTTGCCGAACAGGATGAGCGGGGCGCCGCCTGGCAGGCCCAACTGACAGAGATCTCCAACCGGACCGGTATCCGACTGCTGGGGCCAAATTGTCTCGGCACCTTCAATGCCAAGACAGGCTGGCTCGCGACCTTCACCACCAGCGTCGAGCAATACCCGGTACAGCCCGGCCCAATCGCCATCGCCAGTCAAAGCGGCGCCTTTGGCAGTCATCTCTACACAGTGGCCGCCAAGCGCGGCATCCGTTGCACCTATTGGGTCACCACCGGTAACGAGTCTGATGTCGAGTTGTCGGAATGCATCGCCTATTATGCCCAGTCAGATGAGGTCAAGGTGATCGCGGTCTACGCAGAAGGGGCCCGCAACGGTCCTGGTCTGCGCGACGCGTTGGCACTGGCCTATAAGAACAACAAACCGGTGATCTTCCAGAAAGTCGGACGCAGCGGTGCCGGCGCCGAGGCTGCCGCCTCGCACACGGCCTCTCTCGCCGGGTCAGATGCAGTCTATGAAGCGTTGTTCCGACAATACGGCGTATTCCGTGTCGACTCGATCGAGGAATTGTTGGACATTGCGCTCGCCTGCCAGGCCGGTGCGATGCCGAAGAGCAATAAGATTGGCCTGATGACTATTTCTGGCGGCGCCGGCGTGCAGATGGCCGATACCGCCGAAGCCTGCGGCCTCGACGTCTCGCCTATGCCGGAAGACCAACAAAAATACCTGAAGGAGTTGATACCCTTCGCCGGCGTACGTAATCCCGTCGATATCACTGCCCAGGCTTTAAACGATCTCAGCCTGATCAAAAAATTTATGGAATCGATGTTAGACGAAGGCGGCTATGACGCGGTTGTCGCGTTCTTCACCGTCGTTGCCGGGTCGAAAATGCTGTCGGAAAAATTAATCGATACCCTGCGCGACATCCGTATCAAATATGCCGACGTGCCGATGATCCTATCCATCGTCGCGCCCGAGGAAATCGTCCGCAACTATGAAGCCGAGGGCTATACCATCCTGGAGGACCCGGCCCGCGCGGTACGCGCCGCCGCCGCGCTGATCCATTTCGGCACCGCTTTCGACCGCGGCCTCGGAACTCCACCACCGGCCCTGCCCTCTAGTGCCCAAAGAGCGCCAGAAGGCATCGTTGGCGAAGCCGAGGCACGGAACATACTGGCCTCGGCCGGCATTCCCATGGCTGGCACGTACCTCGCCACCACTAAGGAAGAGGCGGTGGCCGCCTGGAAATCTATTGGTGCGCCAACGGCGATGAAGATCGTCTCGCCGGAAATCCTCCACAAAACCGAAATCGGCGGCGTGAAGCTTGGCGTCGACGGCGCCGAGTCTGTCGCAGATGCGTTCGAGGCGATCATGGCCGCCGGCAACCAGCATCACCCCAACGCCAACCTGCAAGGCGTTATCGTCTCGGAGATGGTCAGCGGCGGAGTGGAAACCGTGCTCGGCGTGGTCAACGACCCGGTTTTCGGCCCAGCCGTAATGTTCGGCCTCGGCGGTGTCTTCGTTGAGGTATTGGGTGACGTCACCTTTCGGTTAGCGCCGTTCGGGTTGGATGAGGCGCATCGGATGATCAATGAGATCAAAGGCATCAAGATGCTGTACGGCGCCCGGGGCGCGGCGCCAGCCGATACCGACGCGCTGGCCGATGCGTTGGTCAAGCTTTCGGTCTTCGCCGACGCCAATGCCGACCGGTTCTCCAGCATCGATATCAATCCGTTCATCGTGAAAGAAAAGGGCGCGGTCGCGGTCGATGCGCTGATCGTACCGGTTGCCCAAGAAGGCGGGCATTAAAGGGGACGTGGGGCGGCCTAAACGGTACGGCGGGTCCATTTCCTGACGCATTCGGAAATCGCGTTCGACCCTCCCGTGCCGAACGTAAGGCGACGGTTACCGCCGCGCGGCGGCCCGCCGGAAAGCACATCACCATAGTCAATCGAGAGCTTGGTGAAATCAATGCGCGGCCATTCTGGTTTCCAGTACGCCGTGATTGGCCCGGGCGCGAACCGCGGAAACCGCAGTGGCGATAGCCGCTATCAGTATGCTCAGCGCGGAGGCGCCAACGAAGGGGCGTTGACGTCGCATGCCGAAAGGTTCACTCGAGGCATCCACCCTGACCAGTCACGATGAAGTGGCCGGTAACATCTTTGGCCGCCGGGCCTACCAATCGCTTTTCGACAATACTCGAAGTTCCGCCAACAATTCGGGATGCCGGTAGCCCTGGTTCTCGCGTTCTCCCGGGTCCTGTTCAATGTCGTACAGGAACTCAAAGCCGCCATCCCAAAGATACTTCCAGCGGCCTCGCCGGACCGCGCGCTGTTTGCGGGCCTGCCAATCCTCGCGCACGGTGGGCAGATCAATGCGCCACTGCAAAATTCGCGAGTCGCCCGGCGGCGCCTCGGCTTTCAGCAAATCGATCCCATCCATCGGTTGATCCGCCACGATCCCCGCCGCCGCTAGCAATGTCGGCGTCACATCCATCAGGATGCTTGGCGCCTCGGCAACCGCCGCGGCCGCCACCTGTCCTGGCCAACGCAGGATCATCGGTACCCGGATACCGCCCTCCCACAAGGTGCCAAATCCATGGAAGAACGGCCCTTTGGTCGCCAACTCCGCGCCGCCGTGATCATAGGTCAACAGCACGACGGTATCGTCGGTAAGACCATGGCGTTCAAGCATCTCCAAGACCCGCCCGACGCCGGCGTCCAGATGCTCGATCATCAGGACGTAGTCCGCCCGGTCGCCGTCCTCCCAAGTGTCATGCAACGCGGTTTCATCCTCGCGCCCCGGCGGACTGTAGGGCGGTAGCGCAGCGTTATAGGCGAGATACAGAAAAAACGGATCCGCCGCCGGACCGGCCCGGTCGATGAACGCCGCCGCTTCATCGGTGAACAGATCGGTCGTGTAGCCGTCTCTCTTGATCACGTCGGTGTCACGATACAGCGCATCCACGCCGGTGCGGGTCTTGTGCGAGTAGTAATCAATATTCCACTCGTGAAAGCCGAGGAACTCATCAAAACCGTGGGCATTCGGTCCATCCTCGACCTCGTAGCCGAGATGCCATTTGCCGAACAACGCCGTGCGGTAACCGGCATCCTTGAAATAACGAGCCAGGGTCTTCTCGGAGACCGGCAAACCCGCCTCGCCCCGATTAATATTCCGCTCCATACCAAGATGACGGGGGTAGCGCCCGGTCAGCATCGCCGCGCGGCTCGGAACACAGATCGGCGCCGGCGCATAACAATCGGAATAGCAGCACCCTTGTTCCGCCAAGGCCTTGATGTTCGGGGTGCGAATCTCGGACTGACCAAACGGCTCGATATCGCCGTAGCCCATGTAGTCAAAAACGATCAGCACGACGTGCTTGGCGGGAAATCTACTCATGCCCGTTATCTCCACGACTGGCCGCATCGCTCTACACTGGAAGGCCCGATTATAACAGGCCCGACCGTAAGGCAAAGCGACGCTGTACGGGCGCCCATAGTCGCTACGTCCATAGCAACTCCGGACGAGCTCTGACCAACTCCTGAAAGCACTGGAAGCCCCGGTCCTTGTTAAGCGGTACGCACCTGCGCCGGATCCGTAAAAACCTTCCTCCGGCAACAATGGCACCGACAGCACTTTCGCGGCCTGGACCCATCACTGCTTTATTCGTGAATCACTTTCATCTACCCGGCCGGATAGCTGGCGCATCTTACACTGCTCGACCAGCTGGGCCATGCAGCCGAGGCGGATCACCGGCAGGTTGATATTGCTGCCGCCAAGTTTTCTGGGGTTTTTCTGTCCGCTCTCCATGGAGATCAATAGCCACGCCGTTAATCCGCCTCGTCGATGGGAATGAAGATCGAATGACGAATCTTCCCTTCTAAGGCCTTTGAGAGATGCCCCTTGCCGGTTATATCCTCGACCAAAATGACCTCGCTAGCGCCGATCTCACGAACCTCGCCATCACTGGCGGTAATCTGCACGCCACCATCAAGATTGATGATGTATTGCCGGCGGGGCGCGGTGTGCCAATCCAACTCATAGGTCGCCGGTGACTGGCGAAAGATGATTCCGTGCGCCGGGAGCCGCGCCGACAATTTGCTGGTCTGCTTGTCCTCGGCCCATTTAACCTCAATATCGCGGAAATGGGATTCGCCGTTCTCGTCAGCATAGAGATTATGAATGCGCATGGGGCTCTCCACAGAAACTGAATTGGTTGGCCGCGATGATGGGCCGTCTCATGGGACGGTGCAAGATCCCCAATAGGCGTTCAAGAGGCGGCGGTTGCCTCGGTCATCGCCGCACGAACCGCCTTGGCATCTGGTATCGGCGTGACCGCGCCGTATCCGGTGGTCGACAGGCCAGCGGCGGCTACCGCGTATCGCGCCGCGTCAAACGGGTCGTCACCCGCCGCCAGTCGAGCCAGCAAACTACCATCGAAGGTATCACCGGCGCCGCTGGTATCCGCCGTGATTACCGTCAGCGGTGGTATTTTCTCAATCCGCCCGCCAGCGGCGACCATCGCCCCAGCCTCGCCGCATTTCAGCGCCAGCACCTCGGGACCGAGGGCGAGATAGAACGCAATAATCTCCTCCGGCGTGTTCAATGCCGTCAGGATCCGAGCTTCATCTAAACTAGGCAGCAGGATGTCAGCCTGACCAGCGGTCTCATGAATGACCGCACGGGCTTGCTCGAGGCTCCACAGGTTGAGACGCAAATTGGTGTCATAAGCAACCTTGGCGCCGACCTCATGAGCCAGTTTGCAGGCCCGGGCCGTAGCCTCTCGGGCACTCTGGCTGATTGCCTGATTGATCGCCGAGGTCTGCAGATACCGGGCGCGCGCAATGGTTTTCTCGGGCAGACTATCCGGGGTCATCCGGCTCGCCGCCGAACCCTTGCGATAATAGGTATAATCCCGACCTTCGGCGACCGGTTCGATGAAGTAAGCCGCCGTCGGTGCGGTCGGGTCCCGGGCCACCCCCGACGTGTCGATCCCCTCGGCCCGCCAGAGATCCATGTACATATCGCCGAACCGATCTGTCCCCAGCGCTGTCACATAGCCAACCCGCGCGCCTTGTCTAGCCGCGGCGATAGCGCAATTCGAGGTATCACCGCCAAAACCTTGCAGAAAGATAAGCCGACCCTCGGGGTCCTCGATCCGGGTAAACTCGACCATTGGCTCCCCCAGGCAGACGATATCGAGGGGTTCTTTTGTCATCGCGCACTCCCACCGCCATTGGCCCAGCGACCACCTCGCCAATCCAAGCATCGTAGCCGTGATTTGACCAGCGGCGTAGAGATTCACTTCTAACGCTTTGGCCGTGCAGCTTGCTAATGTCTGGCTAAATCCGCATGGAATAACCGATCAACCACGTCCGAGGGGGACCCCATTCATGGGTGATGTAACGATGACACCGACTGACCTTCAAAAACTCGCCGAATGGGATACGCCGACGATCTGCAATGGTCTGGAGCATTTAAGCGCCGAGTACCGGGTCAAGAGCTTCACGGTCGAGCATATGCAGTGTTTCGATGTAAACCTGCCGCCGATCGTTGGCTATGCCCGCACCGCGATGATCCGCTCGATGACGCCGGCTGAAGGGTCGCCCGACGCGATTCGTCAGATGCGGGCGCGTTATTACGAAACCATCGCCGCCGACCCAGGCCCCTCAATCAGTGTCATCCAGGACATCGACCCGATCGCCGGTTTCGGTGCCTTCTGGGGCGAGGTCAACACTTCGATCCACAAGGGCCTCGGCTGCCTCGGTGTCGTGACCAACGGTTCGTTCCGCGATATCGACGCCTGCGCGCCCGGCTTCCAGCTGCTTGGCGGCAAGATCGCGCCGAGCCATGCCTGGGTGCATCTGGTGGCGATCGAATGCGAGGTCAATGTCTTCGGCATGGCCGTCAAACCCAACGATATCATCCATGCCGATCGCCACGGTGCGGTTGTGGTTCCGGCGCAATGCGTCAAGGAACTACCGGCGGCTATTGATCTGCTGACCCGGCGCGAGGCAGTGATTCTCGACGTGGCCCGGGCGCCGGGATTCAATATTGAGATTCTGAAAAAAGCCATGGCCGACTCGGCCGAAATTCACTGAGGGCCCGCAAATGTCCGCCACAACCAATACCAATAAGAAGCGCGTCCTGGTCGTTCAAGAGCTACACCCTGCCGGCATGGCGATGCTTGAGGCGCGCGATGATGTCGAGATCGTCGTGGTCAATTCTCTGGACGAAGACGTAATCGCCGAGGCCGCCAAAGATGTGCATGGGATGACCGTGCGGGGCGCGAGGATCACCAAACGCATCATGGATGCCGCCCCCGACCTGATGGTCGTCTCGCGCCATGGCGTCGGCTATGACGCGGTCGATCTTGAAACCTTGAATGCCCGCGGCATCCCGCTCTGCATCGCCATTCATTCCAACATGATCTCGGTGGCCGAGCAGGCTATGGCCTTCCTGCTGGCCTTGGCCAAGGAAGTCTCGTTCTACGACCCGATTACCCGCAAGAACGATTGGACGGAACGTTATCCGGTGCGCGGCGTGGATCTTGAGGGCAAGAACCTGTTGATCGTCGGTTTTGGACGGATCGGCAGTAAGGTCGCCAAGCGCGCCAATGGTTTCGACATGAAGGTCTTCGCCCACGACCCCTATGTCGACGACGCGGTCATCCGCGCTGGCGGGGCCGAGCCGATCTCGGATTACAACGCGGCACTCGGCGACATGGATGCGGTGCTGGTCCATTGCATGAAGACCGCCGAAACCACGAATATGTTCAGTGACGCGCAATTCAAGGCGATGAAACCCTCAGCAATCATCGTCAACTGCGCGCGTGGCGGGATCATCGACGAGTCCGCGCTTTATACGGCTCTGACGACGGGCGAGATCCGCTCTGCCGGGCTCGATGTGTTGCTGAACGAGCCGTCCTCGGTCGATCATCCGCTGTTTACGATTTCGCCGGAAAAACTGATCCTCAGCCCGCATATCGCCGGCGTGACGGTGGAATCCATGGAGCGCATGGCCACCCAGACGGTCGACAACGTCCTGCGGGTGTTCGACGGCCGGCCCGATCCGGAATGCGTCGTCAACACCCAAGTCCTCAAGTTCTGACCCCATAAGGCTTCCCTGGGAGAAACTCGATGAACAATCGCCTTCGCGACACCTGGAACGCCGGCAAGCCTGCCCTGAATGGCTGGCTCGGTATTCCCAGCACGTTTTCCGCCGAAATCATGTCGAAGCAGGATTTCGACTCGATCACCATAGATCTGCAGCACGGCCTAACCGATTACTCCATCGCGGTGCCGATGATGCAGGCGATGAGCGCTGGCGACGCGACCATGCTGTGCCGGGTGCCCTGGCTTGAGGCCGGCATCATCATGAAACTGCTGGACGCCGGTGCGCTGGGCATCATCTGCCCGATGATCAACACCCGCGCCGAGGCCGAGGCCTTTGTCGGTGCCACTCGCTACGCCCCGGACGGCTATCGCAGTTCCGGTCCGGTCCGTGCTGGCATCATCTACCCGGACTATCACAATCAGGCCAACAAACAGATTATCAGCATGGCCATGATCGAGACCGAGCAGGCGGTCGCCAATGCCGAGGAGATCTGCAGCACCCCTGGCCTTACCGGCATCTATGTCGGCCCAAGCGACCTGGCGATCTCGATGGGTGAAGGGCCCGGCCTGGACCGCAAGCCTGGCAAGGTCTACGACGCCATCCAGCATGTCCTAGCGATCGCCAAGAAGGCCGGCATCCGGGCCGGTCTACATTGCATGGACCCGGCCTATATCAAGCAGATGTACGCCACCGGCTTTGAGTTCGCCTCGCTGTCGAACGACGTCCGGCTGTTGACGCAAATCGTCTCCAGCCAAGTCGCGGCCGTGCGCTCCTAACCCCCCCCTACAAACAGGGAAATATTGCATGCCCCCGGTCCACCACGATGACAATGGCTCAGTCTATGTTCAGGTTGAACCTCTAAAGGCCTTGGTCGCCGAGACGTTTTCCAGAAGTGGATGCTCGGCCGCCGAAGCCAGCCGTATCGCCACAAGACTGTCAGGCGCCAATTTGCGCGGTCATGACAGCCATGGGGTGATTCGTGTGCCACGTTACGCAAATTGGCTGAACGATGGGGTGCAGGTCGCCGATGTCACCGTCGACATCAAGCTCGATAACGAGATGCTGGCGGTCATCGATGGCAAGTTCGGCTTTGGCCAAACCGTCGGCGAGCAGGCCATCGATATCGGCATCGGCAAGGCCGCCGAGCACGGTATCGCGATCACCGCGCTGCAGAATGCCGGCCATCTCGGGCGGATCGGCGACTGGGCCGAACGGGCGGCGGCCCAGGGATTGGTATCGATCCACATGGTCAATGTGCGCGGCAGCCTGATCGTCGCGCCATTCGGCGGCATCGACCGACGGATGAGCACCTCACCGTTCTGCGCCGGCATACCGATGAATAATGGCGAGGACCCGATCATCCTCGACATGGCGACCTCCGTGGTCGCCGAGGGCAAGGCGCTGGTGGCGCTGAAGGGCGGAAAGGCGCTGCCTGAAGACGCGATCATCACCGAGACCGGCGAGATCACCGGCGACCCGCAACCACTCTATGGCGAGGTTCGTCAAGGCGAGTTCCCGGATCCAAGCAAGGGACCCGGCGCACTCCGGGCATTCGGAAACCACAAAGGGTCGGGGCTGAATTTTCTGATGGAGATGATGGCCGGCGCCCTCACCGGCTCTGGTTGCGCCGGCGCGCTCAATGAACCGAAACGGCGGTTCTGCAATGGCATGTTCTCAATTTATCTGTCACCCGAAGCCTTTGGCCATTCCGATGACAGTTTCGTCTCGGAGGTCCGCTCCTACGTTGCCTTCCTAAAAAGCTCACGCCCCACCGAAGCCGGTGGCGAAGTGCTTATTCCAGGCGAAAAGGAGAAGCAGACGATGGCCGAGAGACTGGTAACCGGATTGCCGCTAGCGCCGGAAGCCTGGTCCGACATCGTCGATACCGCGCGCAATGCCAACATGAGTCAGGCCGAGATCGAAGCAACCTTGGGCAGCAAACCATAGAACTTGTGTCGGCATTTCCGGAATTGGGAGGCTGGGTTACTCAGCTTTCCAGTAGCGGATTGGGAATTTCACCGTGATTACGAAGAAATATCGCTGAAACCTCTGCCGTAATTATCAGCGGTGGTCATGGCCGTTTGGAGGATATACCGCCCTCCGAAAACTTACGCTGCCTTGCTCCAGCGGCCGCGCTCATCCTGTTGCCAATAGGACAGATTATGCCCAGCTTTCCGATAGGCTTTCCAACGATCACGCGCCGCTGCCACGGCCTCGTCGTCTCGACCATCAAACAGCTCAAAAACCCGGGTGAAATCCGCGACATGATCGTTGACCGCCCCATCGGCGAGGAACAGAAAGCCGGCGCCATTGGCATTGTCGTCGGTCGTGGTCAGCCAAATCGACTGATCGGCGGCATTACCATCCTTCTCGGTGCCATGGGGTAACCAGGCATTGGCGTCGTAAGTCCACAAATGCGCGTTCAGCGCCTCGACCCTCGCCTCGCTTGAGACCATGACCAACGCCCGCGCGTCGCTCTCGAGCGTGCGCTCCAGCAGCTTCGGCAGCGCCCATTCAAGCGGCCGAACGGTCAGATGGTAAAAACTGATCTCGGTCATCCATCCACCGTGTAATCAATCACCAGACTGGGCTTTATCCGACTAACATTCAGGCGCAACCGGCGCCCCGTGCCCCTGGGCATTGGTCCTCCGGCTAACCCTCGTAGTGTTTTTTGACCATCTGGTTCAGCATTCGCACGCCCCAGCCAGTCCCCCCCTTCGGCACCGTCGGTGCGTCTTTCGATGACCACGTCACACCAGCAATATCCATATGCGACCATGGACATTTTTCTACGAAACGCTCCAGGAAACAGGCAGCGGTAATGCTGCCGCCATAGCGAGGGCCGGCGTTCTTCATATCGGCGATATCAGAATCCATCATCTTATTATAGTCGTCGCCAAGGGGCATCCGCCAAACCCCCTCGCCCACCGCCCTTCCAGCCTCCGCCATGCGATCGGCTAGCACGTCGTCATTGGCAAAATAACCGCAATTTATTTGCCCCAGCGCCACCAACATTGCTCCGGTCAAGGTTGCCAGATCAATCATAATTTTAGGTTTGTAACGCTTCAGCGTGTACCAAAGCGCATCCGCTAGCACCAACCGCCCCTCAGCATCGGTATTGATAATTTCGATGGTTTGCCCGCTCATCGATGTAACCACGTCACCCGGCCTTTGCGCGTTGCCGTCCGGCATGTTTTCAACCAGCCCGACAATTCCAACCGCATTCACCTTAGCCTTACGACCGGCCAACGCTTTCATCAATCCAGCCACCACGGCAGACCCACCCATGTCCCATTTCATGTCTTCCATGCCGCCGGCCTGCTTAAGGGAAATTCCGCCGGTATCGAAGCAAACTCCCTTGCCTACAAAGGCGATTGGTTTGTCCCCCTTCTTGCCGCCGTTCCATTCCATAACCACCATCTTGCTCTCGCGGGACGAGCCTTGGCCGACGCCAAGTAATGCACCCATACCAAGCTTTCCCATCTCCCTCTCACCCAAGACCTCAACCTTGAGCCCATCTGCCTTCAGGCCTTGCAGCCGTTTGGCAAAGCTTTCCGGAAACAAAACGTTAGGTGGTTCGGAAACCAGATCACGGGTTAGGAAAATTCCCTCCGCTACCGCATTCAGTTCCATAAAATTCTTGCGGGCCTTAAGATGACCGTCGACTAGGACATTGATCTTGCTCAAGCTTGGCTTGTCTTCATCCTTCAGCGTCGTACGGTAAAGATCGAAGCGATAGGAGCGCAAAAGCGCACCATAGCCAAAATGGGCCGCCCGAAGTTCGGTCCCTTTTCCGGTTCCCCCATAACCTTCAAAAAGAATCGACACCTCGCTTTCGCCGGAGCTGGCAAGGGCGGCCACGATGGCCCCGCCCGCCTTCTCGGACCACAGGGAATCAATGCCATCGCCGTTGCCCACGCCATAAAGAACGATCCGTCCCGTCGGCCCAAAAACCATCAGGGTTTGATGTGCCTTACCCGTGAAACGGCTGCTTGCCATCGCATTCTTCAGCCCCCCCCCCATGGCGGTATCCATCAGCATGGTCATCGGTAACATTGACCGATTCTCCTGCACCCCCAGGACCAGCGCACCCTTTTTCGGTAGTGCGAGTTTGCCGAACACGATCTTCATGGGAGGTCTCCCGCTAGAATTTAGCCTCAATGAGCCGTAACCGTGGCATGCAGTCCTGTCAATCTTCACCAGCGGGCTACAGTTGCCGTTGGCGTGACCGAGCGAAGGCACTATGATGTGGGTGAGCGAACGGGCACGCGACAGAATGCGCCGCCAACGCCACTTGAGCCGCAACGACAAGACACGCAAACGTGAGCATCAACAGCTATATTACCAAGCAGCTTCTCACCGCGATCTTGATCGTCGTGGTCTCGCTGACCTGCGTCATCTGGCTTAGCCAGTCTCTGCGCTTTGTCGACATGATCGTCAATCGCGGGCTACCGTTGGCGACTTTCACCTATCTGACGATGTTACTATTGCCGACTTGGCTCTCGATCGTGCTACCGATCGCCGGATTTTCCGGCGTTATCTTCATCTATAACCGGATGACTGGGGACCGCGAGATGGTCGTCCTGGAAGCCTCGGGTTTGAGCCCGTTGCAGCTGGCCCGCCCGGCTATTTTCTTGTCAGTCGGGATCACCCTCATCTGCTATGTGATGACGCTTTATCTGATCCCGCTCTCGTACCGGGCATTCAAGGAACTACAATTCCAGATCCGCCATAACTACACGGATGTTCTGCTTCGTGAAGGGGTATTCAACACCATCGCGAACGATATCACGGTCTATGTCCGGGCCCGTCAGAAAACCGGTGAATTGAACGGGATCATTGTCCATGACGGTCGAGACCCACAACAGAAAGTTACCTTGATCGCCGAGCGCGGCGCACTGGTGATAACCGAATCCGGTCCCCGAATTTTCATGCAGAATGGCAATCGGCAAAGCCGCGAAAAAACCACCGGGCGAACCAGTTTGTTGTATTTCGACCGATACACAGTCGATTTGGGCCGCACAAAATCGGTGACACATCGGGCTTGGCGCGATCAAAACGAGTTGTACCTCTTCGAGTTACTGAACCCGACGGAGAAGGAAACCCTGCCGCGTAATTTCAATGAATACATCGCGGAGGGGCACTATCGATTGAGTTCGCCTTTGCTCGGCCTGGCTCTGCCGCTTCTCGCGCTCTCTGTGCTTTTGAGGGGGGAATTCTCCCGCCGTGGTCAGACCTGGCGAATTTTGATCGCCGTCAGTTTAGCAATCGTTCTCGAGGGTTTCGGGCTAGGCACTAAGTTCCTAGCCGCCAAGCAACCTTGGATGATCCCGGCGATGTATGGGTTCATCCTGGTCCCATCCGCAATCGCCGTCTTGTTATTGATGCGCCGACGGCTGCGCCGCCCAAGCTTGGAACCAACGGCGATTGAGGGACGCTCTTCATGAAGTTGTCGGCGACGTTGTCGAGCTATTTTGGGCGTCAGTTTGTCTTTTGGGTGATCGGAACCTTTCTGGCGATCATGGGCCTCGTATTTCTTCTTGATTTGGTCGAGTTACTCCGCCGCGCGTCGGACAAGGAAGGTGTGTCTTTCGGCACGATCCTGGAAATGGCCCTGCTGAAGGCGCCACAAATGGGTCAATCGATCTTTCCGTTCGCGATATTGGCTGGCGGCATGATGGCCTTCACCCGAATGACTCGCAGCCAGGAATTGGTCGTTGCCCGGTCCGCCGGCGTGTCGGTTTGGCAGTTTCTTCTGCCAGCTTTGCTGGTCGCGCTTGTCATCGGCGTTGTGCGAGTCACCATTTTTAACCCAGTCGCCTCGGTCATGACAGCGAAATTCGAGATACTGGAAAACCGGGTTCTGCGCAGCCGTAGCAACGCGCTGGCGGTTTCTCCAGGCGGGATTTGGATCCGTGAACACACCCCTAGTGGGCACTCGGTTCTGCACGCCCGTGGTGTCGTCGGCGATGGTGAAGCCCTATCGGAAGTGCTCGTCTTTCTGTTCGAGGGAGAGGACAAGTTCGTCTCTCGGATAGACGCAGAAAGTGCCCTGCTGAAGCCAGGTTTCTGGCTATTGAACAACGCCGTGTTGATTAGCGAGGACGGCGTTCCTAGCATCCAACCGACTTTTCGTTTAACCACGGGTCTGACCATCGATAATATCCAGGACAGTTTCGCCTCGCCGAATACGATGTCGTTCTGGGAATTACCCCGATTCATTTCAATTCTTGAGAGCGCCGGGTTTTCAGCGGTCCGCCACCGACTGCATTGGCACTCCTTGCTCGCGTCACCGTTGCTATTGTGTGCGATGGTGCTGATCGCCGCGATCTTCTCTCTACGGATGACTAGACGCGGTGGTACGTTGCCATGGGCCTGCGCCGGACTGTTTTTCGGATTCTTCCTCTATTTCATGTCCGATGTGGTCTTCGCGCTTGGGCTGTCGTCACGAATTCCAGAAGTCCTAGCTGCTTGGACACCCGCCACTGTCACCACATTGCTTGGCGTTGCCAGCCTGTTGCATCTTGAGGACGGATAACCAATGCGGCGAGGCGAAACAGGATTGTTCCAGCGACCCTGCCTGGCCGTCGCACTTTGGCTTTTAGCAACGACCATACTGCCCGGGATTGCTCAGGCCGAGGGCTCAAAGGCGGGGCCGACGCCGGTTCTAATGAATGCCGATGACCTGAGATATGACGAAAGCACCGGAGTGGTCACAGCGCGCGGTAGTGTCGAGCTTTCGCAAGGTGAACGCGTCCTGATCGCCGATCTGGTTTCGTACGACCGCACCACCGACACCGTCACCGCCAGCGGCAATGTCTCGCTGATGGAGCCGAATGGAGAGGTGCTGTTCTCGAACTATGCGGTGCTTGAGAACGAGTTGAAGACCGGCGTCATCGAGAACCTCCGAGTGCTTTTGTCCGACGGGTCCCGTATCGCCGCTAACCGCGCCGAGCGTACGACCGGAGAGCGCAAAATCATGGAGCAGGGAGTTTTCTCGCCCTGTTCTCTGTGTCGCGAAGACCCGACGCGCGCGCCGCTCTGGCAAATTAAGGCGAACAAGATTATTCATCACGAGACACGTTATGATATCGAATATCGCGACGCGGTCTTAGAGATGTTTGGCGTTCCGGTTCTCTACACACCTTACTTGGTGCATCCGGACCCGACTGTCGACCGTCGGTCCGGTCTGCTGGCGCCAACGCTCGGCTACTCGGACGACCTCGGCTTCATCTATGGTCAACCCTATTTCCTGGCGATTGACGAATCGAGTGACGTCGAGGTCGAGCCCATCGTCTATTCACGCGAGGGCCTCATCGTGCGCTCTCGCTATCGCCACGCGTTCAGCAATGGTCGGATCGACTTTCAGTCAACCGCCGGCATTCTTCGAAACCGTATCGGCCTGAACCAGGATGACGGTCTTCAGGCCAGCGCCGACCTGGAGGGTCGGTTTTCGCTGAGCGATAGCTGGCGGATGGGTTTCGATTTCGAACAAGCCACCAAGCGGACTTACCTGAGACGGTTCCGCCTCGGTAATGATGAGATCTTGACCAGCCGCATATTCTTGGAAAGGTTTCGGGCGCGAGACTACACATCGGTGAACGCCTATAAGTTCCAAGGCCTTCGCGCCGGTGACGATCGACGGCGCCAGCCGACCACTCTACCCTTGATACTCTATAGCTTTGTCGGAGAGCCCGACCCTTATGGAGGCCGTTTCCAGTTAGACGCCAGCACTCGCTCTCTTATCCGCGAAACCGGGGCCGACAGCCGCAAGATATCGATTACCGGCGGATGGAGCCTGCCCTATTACGCGCCGGCCGGAGACGTCTATACGCTAACCACCGCTCTCCAAACGGGTTTTTACACCGCGAACAATCCGACCGGCACCACCATAAGCCCTGCCTCCAGCGATGAAGAAGAGACCGCCCGCGTGTTCCCGCAAATCGGTCTCAATTGGCGATTTCCCTTGGTCCGCACCGGCATCACCTCCAGCCAAATCATCGAGCCTATCATCAATTTTGTCGCCGGGCCGAACGGCGGCAACCCAGATGAAATTCCAAACGAAGACAGCCAAGCCTTTGAGTTTGACGACACCAACATATTTGAACTCAACCGGTTCGAGGGCACCGACCGGGTCACTAGCGGCGCTCGGGTAGATTATGGCGTAAAGGCCGCATTATTTGACACCGAATTCGGTTCCTCTCACGCCTTTATCAGTCAAAGCTACCAAGTCTGGGGTGATACCGCCTTCGACAGCGGTTCCGGCTTGGACGACAATCTTTCGGACTATGTTGGGAGGGTCCAACTGGCGCCGGCCGATTGGCTCGATCTCTTGTTCCGATTCCGTCTGGACAAGGATAGTTTTCGGCCCCGAAGAAGTGAATTGGGTCTGCGCTTGCAGCAACCGAACTACAGCATTCTGCTCGACTATGTGCTTCTGGATGAACAAATCTCGACTGTTAATTTCGGTAACCGGGAACAGCTTGATCTAAGATTCAACCTACGCCTAAACCAGTTCTGGTCTACATCGACGCGCTTGGTTCAAGACTTTTCTAACGCTACGAACCGCACACGAATCGCCAATCTCGGCCTAGCCTATAACGATGAATGCTTCTCTATCGGCCTTGAGTATGAACGCCGGGACCTGCGGGACGCGGATATCGAGCCCGAGGACAGAGTCATGTTACATATCAACTTCAAATATCTCGGCTCAGTCGAAAGTTTTTGAATTGGAGTCTCCTCCTTCATGCGAAGGTCCTTGCGATCCGGCAGCCGAATCTGCATCTTGCCGGTACAGGACGTCGGTCGCGTCGGTAAGGCAATCGAATAAAATTCGGAATAAAACGATGAGGCAATACCAACTGACCAGGGGATCGGCGGAAATCGCCGGTAAACGTACCAAATGGCCTTTCTGAGCATTGGCTTGCTAAGGGTTTTGCCTTTTGCCGCGCTGTTCGCGTTCACTCCCGCCGACGCCATGGCGCAGAGTGTCCAACGCATTGCCGCCGTGGTGAACGACAAGATCATCACCGTACGCGACCTTGATAATCGAACCGGTCTGGTGGTCAAGGCTTCCAAACTTCCGAACACCCAACAGACCCACAGCCGGTTGCACCCCCAAATCCTGCGTTTACTAATCGAAGAACAATTGCAGCTTCAGGAGGCCGAGCGTCTAAGCATTGTCGTCTCAGATCGTGATCTGGATATCGGTAAGGGATTGATGGAAACTCGGCTCCACGTTCCCAAAGGGTCATTCGATCAATTTTTTAACGCTAACGGTATCAGCACCGAAACCGCCCTCACTCAGATCCGCGCCTCGATCGCTTGGAGCAAACTCGTGAACCGCCGCTTCGCCAACATTGCTGAAGTCAGCGAGGAGGAAATTGACGAGGTCGTTGACCAGTTCGAACGCAATATGGGTAAGCCGCAATTCCTAGCCGCCGAAATCCTACTTCCGGTGGACAATCCGGCCGATGAGAATCAAGTGCGTCAATTAGCCCAACGTTTGCTGGAAGAAATTCAAAAGGGTGGCAATTTTAACGCAATCGCGCAGCAGTTCTCTGCGAGTGCGAGCTCGGTTCGAGGCGGGCAGATCGGGTGGATTTCCCCAGGCCAACTGGCAAGCGAGTTGGAAGTGCCGCTGACAGCGCTTAAGAGCGGTGAGGTATCCGCGCCTATCCGCACGCTTCTGGGATATCACATCTTAAAACTCGAAGAACGACGCATCCTGAGCGTTGCTGACCCATTGAAGGCCAAGGTCACCTTAAAACACGTCTTTTTACCCCTAGCTGAAAATGCAGGGAAAGTGGAAGTCGCCAGTCAAATTGGTATCGCTGAAACTATCGCGGCATCGTTGCAAAATTGCGACGATATAGACGCGGTGGCGAAGGAGGTTAAATCCCCAGCCGGCGTTGATCTCGGGCGGTTTCGCGTCGGCGAACTGGCGCCGGTGATGCGCGATGTTGTCGCGACTCTGCAGCCAGGCTTCCCGAGCAAACCGGTGCGGCTACCGACCGGAATTTCCGTCATAATGGTTTGTGAGCGCGTCGAGCCGGCCAGCGACATCCCTCAGCGAGAAGACATCCGCCCCCGACTACGAGCGCAAAAGCTCGGGATCCTTGCGAGACGGTATTTGCGGGATCTGCGTCGAGAAGCGTTCATCGAGTCCAGAATTTGACCCCCGCCCAATCAACACGCTATCCATGACCGCCCCGAACGAGCTACCCCTAGCGCTCACCCCAGGGGAACCAGCAGGCGTTGGCGCTGAAATTGCGCTCAAGGCGTGGCGCCGCAATGATGCGCCCGTATTCTTCCTGATGGACGATCCAGACCGGGTCGCCGCGCTCTCCCACAAAGCCGGTCTCCATATTCCAATCTGCGTGATCGACCGACCCAACGCGGCGTTCGAGGCGCGAGCTTCGGGATTGCCTGTCCTTCCCTGCACCGGACCTATCCATAGCCAACCAGGCCACCCAGATCCAAGCACCGCAACTGCGGTGATCAAGGCGATCCGCGATGCCGTGACCATGGTGAAATCGGGCGAGGCGGCAGCGGTGGTAACCAATCCGATCCAGAAGAACACCTTGCACCAGGCTGGCTTCCCGCATCCCGGCCATACCGAGTTCCTGGCAGGTCTGGCCGGCGGCCAACGATCGGTAATGATGCTAGCCTCGAGGGAACTGGCACTCCGCGTCGTTCCGGTAACCATTCACGAGCCAATTCGCCGGGTCCCGGACCTGCTGACCCAAGAATTGATCATCGAAACGGCGCGTATCACCGTCCGTTCCTTGATCCAGGATTTTGGTATTAAGGCCCCACGGATCGCCGTTTCTGGGCTTAATCCCCACGCCGGAGAAGCTGGCTCCATCGGTACCGAGGACAACGCGGTCATCGCTCCCGTACTGGCGGTGCTACGGGCCGAAGGGTTAGAAATTTTTGGTCCTCTGGCCGCTGACAGCATGTTTCACGCGGCCGCGCGGCAAAGTTATGACGTAGCGCTCTGCATGTACCATGACCAAGCACTGATCCCGATCAAGACCCTGGATTTCTGGGGGGGGGTGAATGTAACAATCGGATTGCCTTTCGTGCGCACCTCGCCGGATCATGGAACCGCGCTTGATCTTGCTGGCACCGGCAAGGCAAATGAAGGCAGCCTAGTTGCCGCCTTGTGCATGGCCCGCGAAATAGCCGGACAGCGACGCAATTTCCAGCAGGGTCTTGCACCATGACAGATACGGTCGAGGCCCGCGTCCAGGCGTTACCGCCGCTGCGGAACGTGATCGCGGCAAGCCGGCTTTCGGCTCGTAAATCGCTGGCGCAAAACTTCCTGCTGGATTTGAACCTGACTCGCAAGATCGCGCGGGCCGCCGGGCCGATCGATCGCGGTACCACGATCGAGATCGGTCCTGGACCGGGGGGCCTGACCCGTGCGCTGTTATTGGAAGGCGCCGCACAGGTGATTGCCGTCGAGCGCGACTCTCGCGCCATCAGTGCGCTGAGTGACCTTGAGGTCGCGGCGGATGGGCGTCTTACGCTGATCGAAGGCGACGCTCTCAAGATGCCGGTCGCGACACTGGGCAGCCCGCCGCGTCGTCTGGTCGCCAACCTGCCGTATAACATCGCGACCCGTTTAATCATTGACTGGCTGCGGGAGCGCCAATCGTTCGAGAGTATTACAGTGATGGTGCAAAAGGAGGTGGGATTGCGGCTCTGCGCTGAGGCCGGCGATACCGACTATGGCCGTCTGTCGATCATCACCCAATGGCTGGCTGAAGCAAAACTGCTGTTCGACGTTCCCGCCGCCGCGTTTACCCCGTCACCCAAGGTGACCTCGAGCCTGCTCCGCTTGGTGCCGCACGCCGAGCCGTTGTTTCCGGCGAACCGTAAAACGTTGGAAATGATCACCGCCGCCGCTTTTGGGCAGCGCCGCAAGATGCTGCGGGGCAGTCTGCGGAAATTGGGCGGCAAAGATCTGCTCGCAGAGGCGAAAATCAACTCGACCGACCGGCCCGAGACTCTGAGTATCGGAGATTTTTGCCGGCTTTCGAATGTATATGACGCCCGCACTTAATCCCGGTCGCGTTTGATCACTGTTTTTGGCGCAACCGTTTAACGAAATCGGTCAGGCCAAGCTGACGCTCGAGCCGTAACCGCTCGGACGTCAAAATAGAGCGGACCTTGGCAACGCTATCCTCAAGATCGTCGTTGACGATGATATAGTCATATTCAGGATAGTGGCTTATCTCATCCATTGTCTTGGCCATGCGGCCGGCCACCACGTACTCCGGGTCTTGGGCTCGGCTACGCAGCCGGCGTTCAAGTTCGCTGGTCGAGGGCGGCAGAATAAACACCCGCACCAAGTCATTGCGCGCCGTCTCAGCAATTTGCTGGGTGCCCTGCCAATCGATATCGAACAAAATATCCTGGCCGCGCGCCAGCACCGCCTCGATCGGTGCTCGCGGCGAGCCGTAGTAGTGATCAAAAACCTTGGCGTGCTCAAGCAGCTCGCCAGCCTCGATCATCTCGCGAAATTTAACGGTATCGACGAAGAAATAGTCCACCCCATGCGACTCGCCCGGCCGGCGCGGTCGGGTGGTCGCCGAGACCGACATCTCTAGCCCGTTATCAAGCTTCAGCAACCGACGCGAGATACTAGTCTTGCCGGCGCCGGATGGCGAAGAGAGCACCAGCATCAGCCCACGCCGATGGATATTCGTTGACCCCACCGTCGCCCCCTATTCGACGTTTTGAATTTGTTCGCGAAACTGCTCGATCACCGACTTCATTTCGAGGCCGACGCCGCTAAGCGACAAATTCGCCGACTTGGAGCAGATGGTATTAGCTTCGCGATTCAGTTCCTGACACAGGAAATCCAGCCGCCGCCCGACCGGTTCACCGGAAGCCATCAGATCCTGGCACGCCTCAAGATGGGCCGCCAAACGTTCGATCTCCTCGTGCACATCGGCCTTAGTGACGATGATCGCAAGCTCCTGCGCCAGACGTTCCTCGGAGATCGGTGGTGACGCCTGGAGGATCTCGTTCAATTGCGCCCGCAACCGCTCCTGCAATGTGTCGACCTGACAGTCGGTCACCTCCCGCGCTTGGCGAAGCAGGCCCTCAAGGCTGGCGAGTTGATCCCCGAGCACACCGTGCAACCTGCGTCCCTCTTCGGCGCGCATGGTGATCAATTGCGCAAGCGCCGTCGTCAACCCGGTCATCGCTGCGCCCTCCAAGGTGGCCCGCTCGTCATCATCCAGGGGCTGCGCCTCGCCTTCATCGATTATGCCCCGTATGGTCAGCAAGACATCGAGACGCGGTGGCGATGGGAATACCGACCCCTCGGCCTCCAATTGCTCCTGCAACACCATAATATCATCCAGAAAAGCGCGGTTGATACGCGGCGCCCGGGGCACTTCAGCGCATTGTATCGAGAGCTGTGATGAGACCGATCCACGGATCAAACGCCCGGCCAAAACCTTTCGAGCCTCGGCATCCAAACGCTCCGATCCACTCGGTACCCGGCACCGCAAGTCAAGACCGCGGGCGTTGACGCTTTTCAGCTCCCACCCCCAGGTCCAGGTTTGGCCGAGACGATCGACCTCGACCGACCCATCGACGCGCGCGTATCCGGTCATGCTGAGAACGGTCACGGAAATCCAATATTTTGAATGGTCGAACAACGAAGCTTACTATATCTGGTGTGACCCTCATCAACAAGGCAAGGAACGCCATGCACCAGCCGAAGATCTGATCTTGATTACCGGCGCCTCCAGCGGCATTGGCGCGGCCTTGGCCCTCGGCTATGCCGGTGCTGGTGTGACCTTGTTCCTGGGCGGCCGGGACGCTGCGCGGCTTAGCGAGGTTTCGCAAGCCTGCACAGCGCGCGGAGCGGCGGTCGAGGAGCGGGTGGTCGAGGTTACCGATCGTTCGACGATGGCCGCCTGGATCGCCGAGGCAGATGCCGACCGCCCCGTTGGATTTGGTGATCGCCAATGCCGGAATTACCGCCGGCACCAGCGATGGAGAGCATGCCGAACCAGAAGAGCAGGTCCGACGATTGTTCGCCGTCAATGTGGATGGTGTGCTCAACACCGTGCTTCCAGCCCTACCGCTGATGCAACGACGGGGCCGTGGTCAAATCGCCTTGATGAGTTCAATGGCCGGGTTTCGTGGGTTGGCGGGCGCGTCTGCCTATTGTGCAACAAAGGCGGCGGTCCGCGTCTTGGGTGAAGGCATGCGTGGCACCGTCGCGGCATCCGGTATCGAGGTTTCGGTGATCTGTCCCGGCTATGTCCGCACGCCGATGACTGCAGCTAACCGTTTTACCATGCCGTTTCTGATGGATCCTGATAGGGCCGCTCGGATTATCCAATCCGGCCTCGCCAGCAATCGCTCAAGAATCGCGTTTCCGTGGCGAATGTATGGGGTGCTTTGGCTGCTTCAAATCCTACCGGTCACCCTCACCGACGCCATTGTCGCACGGCTGCCGCGCAAGACCCCCGTCGCAGACTGAACGATCAATCCTTACTGCTTTTTTGCAAATGCCGCCACCGCGCTACATTGCGGTTATGGTCCTGCAATGTCCTGGCGAAGGCATGACCGCCGGTTCCATCGGCGACGAAATACAGAAAATCAGTCTTCGCCGGGTTTAGCGCGGCCCGGATCGACGCCGCGCCTGGATTGCAAATCGGCGTCGGCGGTAGCCCTTTGATAATATACGTATTATATGGGGTCGGCTCCCCGCAAGATCGACTCGGGTCAACGGCCGGTCCAAGCCCTCCGGCGCAATACCATAGGCGACCGTCGGATCGGATTGCAGCCGCATTCCACGTCGCAACCGGTTGACAAAAACACCGGCGATCAGCGACCGTTCATCATCAAACCCAGTCTCCCGCTCGATGATCGACGCCAGGACGACCGCTTCGGCTGACCGTGTGATAGGGCAGATCCGCGGCCCGGTCCCGCCAAAACCCGGCGACCAGCTTCGCCATGCCATCCTGCATCCGCGCGACCAGCGCTGACGCGCTGGTCGCCATGAGAGAAATGGTAGGTCTCCGGCAACAGTGATCCTTCTTCTGGGTTAGACCTGAATATCGCCGAATAGGCCGTCACTGGTCGCAAGTTTTTTCAGAACCTGGCTGACCGTCAGCCCTTCGGCCAAGGTCAACCGCCTGACCACGGTGCGGCCGCTCTTCAGGATCTTCATCACATCGCGCGGGCTCAGCCCGCCGGGAAACCGGTACTCGCCAGCCATCAATGCTCTAGCCGAGCCTGACAGTTTGGCACCGATGGAAAAGATTTCCGCCCGTTGCACGACACTATTCGGAAGCAAGGGTGTCGGCAATCCGGTCAAGCCCGGAGCCAGGAGGGATCACCACCACGCGGGAGACCTGCAACGGGCCCGGGCGGGTGAATTCCGCATATCCCCAGACCACGCCGCCTGTCGCCAGCAGCAAGGCCGTCAAGCACACAGAGGCCAGCGTTAGAAGCAGACGCCCCATCGCACTCTCACCGCGGCCGCACGAAAACCAGGGAGGCGTTGGTTCCACCAAAACCAAAGGAATTGGAAAGCACCGCGTGGACCTTGCGTTCCTTAGCCTTGTGCGGCACCAGAGTCCACGCCGTCACAACCGTCCGAGGGGTTATCCAGATTCAAGGTTGGCGGGACCACGCCGTCACGCATCGCCAAGATCGAGAAGATCGCCTCGACGCTACCAGCCGCCCCCAGAAGATGTCCGATCGCCGATTTCGTCGATGACATCGACATGGTTTCAAGCGCGTTGCCAAACAGACGCCGTACCGCGCCAAGCTCGATCATGTCGCCAAGCGGCGTCGATGTACCGTGGGCATTCACGTAATCAATGTCACCCGGCGTCAGCTCAGCGCGCTTCAACGCGTTCTGCATGGCGCGAAACGCGCCATCGCCATCTTCGGCCGGCGCGGTGATATGATGGGCATCGCCGGACATGCCATACCCGACCACCTCGGCAAGGATCTTGGCGCCGCGTTTCTTGGCGTGCTCGTATTCCTCGACGACGACGACTCCCGATCCCTCGCCCATCACGAAGCCATCGCGGTCCTGGTCCCAGGGGCGCGATCCCCTCTCCGGGGTATCGTTGAACGAGGTCGACAATGCCCGAGCCGCCGCGAAACCAGCGAAACCCAAGCGATTGACCGCCGCCTCGGCGCCACCGGCAATCATCACGTCGGCGTCGTCAAGCATGACCAAACGCGCGGCGTCGCCGATCGCATGCGCCCCTGTCGAACAGGCGGTAACGGCTGAATGATTCGGCCCCTCTGAAACCGAATTTGATCGACACCTGACCGGATATCAAATTGATCAATGCCGCCGGTATAAAGAAGGGAGATATCCGCCGAGGTCCGGATTCATGCAGCTTTACGCTTGAATCGTAAATCTGTTGGAGACCACCGATCCCCGAACCTATCATCACGCCGGTGCGGTTCCTTTGCTTCGTCTGTCTGAGGAACCCAGCCCGAATCCGCGACCGCCTGGGCAGCCGCAGCCATGCCCAACAAGATGAAGCGGTCCATCTTGCGTTGCTCTTTGGGCTCAACCCAATCGTCGGCCGTGAACAATCCATCCGCCGTCGGCCCTTCCGGCACCATACCAGCGATCTTGGCCGGCAGGTCAGACACGTCGAAACGCTCGATCTTCCGGAGCCCGGAGCCGGCTGTTAAGCAGCCGACTCCAGTTCTCTTCGATACCGAGACCGAGGGGGGTGACGAGCCCCATTCCCGTGATGACAGCACGTCTCATCAAGGTTCACCCAGGTTCAAGCTATATTGAAGGTGCGGCGGCGTCGACCGCCACATGCACCTCGGAAGCTCTGAATTAAGTGGCGCTTTCGATAAACGAGATCGCGTCCTTGACGGTCACAATCTTTTCGGCCGCGTCATCAGGGATCTCGCAGCCGAATTCCTCCTCGAACGCCATGACCAGTTCCACCGTGTCGAGGCTATCCGCCCCAAGGTCATCGATGAAGCTAGCGGTGTCAGTGACCTTAACGGCCTCGACACCCAGATGCTCGACAACGATAGCTTTAACCTTTTCGGCGACATCGCTCATATCGATTTTCCCTGACTTTCGAATTGTAAATGCCCGCACCAGCCGCCCATTCTCGTGGGCCAACGCGTACGTGGCACATCGTGTTGCTTAGCCTAACGAATTCGGTCCACATAACCGATCCGCTCCGTGGGCCGGGCGAATAACACACTTTATCTGTATTTGCCAGCACGCCCATAGCCGTTTTGTCCATCGGGCGAGCAGCTAGCAACCGGTCCGCCATCGCCTAGAGCATCGCCATGCCACCATTCACGTGAACCGTTGCCCCTGTCACATAGGACGCTTCTTGCGATGCGAGATAGACAACCGCCGCCGCGATATCCGCCGGTGCACCCAGTCGCCCCACCGGAATTCCGGCCAAAAGGCGGACGCGTTGCTCATCGCTCAGCACATCGGTCATCGGCGTCTCGATAAAGCCAGGCGCCACGACGTTGACAGTGATCCCCGGTTCGCCACCTCGCCCGCCAATGCCTTCGAGAACCCGACCATGCCCGCCTTCGACGCCGCGTAATTCGCCTGTCCCGGGTTCCCTGTCGCGCCAACGATCGACGAAATGCCGACGATTCGCCCCCAACGCCTCTTCATCATTCCGCGCAACAAAGCCCGGGAAAGTCGGAACCCGGAGCCAAGATTTACCGTGATCACCTGCTCCCAATCCTCATCTTTCATCCGCACCAGCAAACCGTCGCGGGTGACGCCGGCATTGTTAACGAGGATATCGATGCCGCCGTCAGCAATCTTCTCCGCCTCGCTGGCCAGCGAGGCCACGGATTCGGCATCCCCCAGATTGGCGGTCACCACATGCACCCGCTGGCCAAGCTCATTAGCCAGCGCGTCAAGCGCGTCTCTGCCTGGTGCCGGAGAGCACAACCTCGGCGCCCTGGCGATGCAACGCCCGGGCGATTTCGCCGCCGATGCCCCCGCTAGCGCCGGTGACCAGCGCCGATTTTCCGTTGAGATCAAACATAAAGGCCTCCCTTCGCCTAGCGATCTAACTGCGAGCGCGTCGACGGCGGCCGCCACATCTTCTGGCAGCCAACCGCCATGGCGCTAAAGTCCGGTCGATGCGTTTGTGCAACCCGGTCAAAACCTTGCCGGCCCCAACCTCAAGGACCGAAGTCACCCCGTTAGCCGCCATCCAAAGCACCGATTCGCGCCACCGGACCATCGCCGTCACCTGTTGCACGAGGCACGCGCGGATTTCCGCCGCATCCCCCGACACCGGCGCCGCCAACACATTCGCCACCAGCGGTATCGAGGGTGTTCGAATCACCGTCTCGGCGAGTGCCTCGGCCATCCGCTCCGCCGCCGGTTGCATCATCGAACAATGAAAAGGCGCGCTGACCGGAAGCATGATCGCCCGCCGAATGCCGCGCTCTGATGCCAAGCCGCACCGCCGCCTCGAATCGCCAGCGTAGCGCCGCTCAGCACAACCTGGCCCGGCGCGTTGTCATTCGCCAAATCGCAGACGCCCTAGGAAGACGCCTCAGCCGCAATCTCCTGGGCAACATCAATTTCCGCGCCGAGCAAGGCCGCCATCGCGCCTTCACCGACCGGCACGGCAGTCTGCATCGATTCACCCCGCAGCCGCAGCAGCCGGGCCGCATCACCGAGATCAAGAGCGCCGACGGCGGCGAGCGCCGAATACTCCCCAAGCGAATGGCCTGCGACATAATCAGCAAATTGATCGATGGTCTGCCAGCCTCGCTTTCAAGCACCCGCAGCGTCGCGATACTCACCGCCATCAACGCCGGCTGAGCATTGCGGGTAAGCGTGAGTTCGTCCTCCGGCCCTTCGAACATCAACGTCGACAGCCGTTCCCCCAAAGCCTCGTCAATCTCGGAGAATGTCTCGCGAGCCACTGGATAGGCAGCAGCCAGGGCCTGTCCCATGCCGACCGCTTGCGATCCCTGCCCCGGGAAAACAATCGCTCGTCCGTTGGTCCCGTCAGTCATGCCGCGTCATCCGTAACTAGCCAATTACATATCACCGCAGGTGACGGCGCGGCGCGATCCGAGTCAAGTCCGGACCCGCCGATCCGTACCCTTGCGTCGGCCAAGTATATCTGTATAGTCCGGCGGTCTCGATACCTGGGGTTTTGCGGCGCGTGTTCGCAGACTACTAATTCGAGATCCATACATAACTCCTTGCCGGCATTGCCGGCTTGGGACCGCAATACGCGGTTTCCGATAAGCCGTAAGGAGCTTAAATGTCGTACTATGAGTGCGTGTTTATAGCACGCCAGGAACTGTCCACCACTCAAGCAGAGCAGCTTGCCGACCAAATGGCGGAGATTCTCGTCAACAATGGCGGCGAGGTGAAAGCGCGTGAGTATTGGGGACTGAAAAACCTCGCCTACCGGATCAAGAAGAACCGGAAGGGCCACTACACCATGTTCCATATGGATGCCCCGTCAGACGCGGTGATCGAGATGGAGCGCAACATGGGGCTCAGCGAAGATGTGCTTCGCCATCTGACGATCCGGCTGGATGAGCTTCCAGAGGGCCCGTCGATCATGATGCAGGCTAAATCCGATCGGGGTGATCGCGGCCGTCGTCGGTGACCGCACCGGGATCGTCCGCCACGGTTCGATCGGACCACCAGGGCGATGCCCCTCGGGCTGAGCGCGCGACCGAAGCTGCACCCGACGACGCGCCAAAGGCCGAGCCAGACGCATCCTGATAGGGGAGAACCACTGTGAGCACTCTTTCAATTTCCCGCCCTGCGGTGCGCCGTCCGTTCATGCGTCGGCGCAAATCCTGCCCGTTTGCCAGCAAAAGCGCGCCACAGATCGATTACAAGGACATCAAGTTGTTGCAGCGTTTCATCTCGGAGCGCGGCAAGATCGTCCCGAGCCGGATCACCGCGGTGTCCGCGAAAAAACAACGCCTCCTGTCCAAGGCGATCAAGCGGGCTCGTTTCATGGCCCTGATTCCGTATCTGCTCGCCTGAACGAGCGGAGCGAGAGCAAAGACGAACGGCAATGCAAAATGAATGCGGCATGGCTCCTTGTTGGGAGTGCTGGGCTGATCAGCGCGGGTTTGTATCTAGCGGCCGTCATCTGGTCTCTGGGAGCACTGTTGCTCGCCATTCTGACGCCATTGCCGCTGTTCCTAGTCGGCCTTTCCTTGGGTGCCAGGGCGGCAGGAATTTCCGGAGCTATGGCGGCACTCATCGTGATCGCCGCCAGCAGCACCTTAGGCGGGGTCATGTATATCGGCGCTTACGCGTTGCCGGCGTTTTGGTCTGTCGAAGCGCGATGCTGTCGCGAGCGATAATCGACGCCTCAGGTGGCAAAACGGTGGAGTGGTATACACCGGGCATGCTCACCATTTGGCTGACATTGGTTCCAGTCGCGATCTTGGTTCTGACGTTTGTCTACACCATGGCCAACGGCGACAGCCTGGAAGCATGATGACCCGGCTGCTGGAGCCGTTCATCCTGCATTACCGGACAGCATACGGAGCGGCGATCACCGGGACCGATGTGGCAACACCAGGCCAGCTGGAAGTGATCGAAAAGCTGATCATTCAGATTGCTCCGGCAATGATCGCGATCGGGAGCATGGCGACGGTACTGTTAAATGGCGTTTTAGCTCAGGGCGCACTCGCCCGTTTCGGCCACAACATGCGGCCGTCACCGAGGATGGCGGAAATCGAACTGCCGCATTGGCTGATCGTTTGCTTTGCCGCAAGTCTCCTGCTTGGTATCACTATCGGAGATTCGGTCGGATATCTCGCGATGGCGCTAGCCGGCACTTTTGCCTTTCCATTGTTCCTTTCCGGGCTCGGGGTCGCGCATGCGGCGGCCGACCGCAGCAAAGTTCCCTTCGGGCTTTTATTCGTGATCTATGCCCTGTTGAGTATAAGCCGCTGGGGTACACCAGCCGCGGTCATCCTTGGGCTCATCGATCATTTCGCTGGCCTGAAGGCCCGCTTACGCGGGAGGCCATCGATAACATGACCTCGCGCCAAGATCTTCGACGGGCCGCCGGCTCAGTCCCTAGCACACCCCCTTCTTCTTAGGAGCGAAGGCCATGGAAGTCATCCTTCTTGAACGCGTCGAAAAACTTGGCCAGATGGGTGATGTCGTCACCGTCAAATCAGGCTACGCGCGCAACTATCTACTACCCCAGAAAAAGGCCTTGAGGAAAACCAAGGACAACCTTTCTTTCTTCGGCACCCAAAAGACCCAACTGCAAGCCGACAGCCTGGCCCGCCGGGAAGAGGCTCAGCAGGTCGCCGCCAAGATAAAAGGCCTGACGGTGCCGATCATTCGGGCCGCCGGCGATAGTGGTCAGCTTTATGGCTCGGTCACCGCCCGTGACATTTCCGACGCTGTCAGCGCCGCCGGCATGACCATCGCCCGCCAGCAAGTGGTGATCGACCGGGCTTTGAAGACTCTCGGGCTGGAGCGCATTCGCGTTAGCCTGCATCCTGAGGTCTCGGTGGATATCACGGTGAATATCGCTCGCACACTCGAGGAGGCCGAACAGCAGTTGCAACTGGGCCGCGCTGTCGGCACCAGGGATGAGCGGCTCGACGAAGAAGAGGACGAAAACCAGCGTCGGGCCGAAGCCCGGGCGAAAGCCCAGGCCGTGTTCGAGACTCCCGAAGCTGCAGACGAGGCGCCCGCGCCGAACGAAACGGCCGAGGAAACGGACAACGCCTGACGTCCTGGCACGCCCGGTTGCGGCAGCCTGGTACAATTGACCACGAACGGCGCGCTTCGGCGCGCCGTTTGCGCGGCGGCCAAAGGATTCGCTGTAGTGTTCCGAACAACGCCTAGAGTTCCCCCCGCAACTAACACAATTAACAAGCCATAACTTATTGATATTAACGTAATTTATAAATAACGTGTGAGTTCTTTTCCCATGCCGAACAGGCGCAAACCTGCTATGCTCTTGGCTCATGTCCATCCAAGATGAACCCACAAATATCACCCCCATCGGCCTGCGCGATGTCAGTGCGGCCCCTCGTGCGTGACCCGCCGCATAATCTGGAAGCCGAACAGGGTTTGCTTGGCGCGATCCTGGTCAACAACCGGGCCTATGAGCAGGCCGGCGAGTATCTGGCCGCCGATCAGTTCGCCGACCCGGTGCACGGCCGGATCTTTGAGGCATGCGGGCGTTTGATCGAGCGTGGCCAGATCGCCAATCCGGTCACCCTGAAGCCATTGTTCGACCAGGATGAAGCGCTGAAAGAGATCGGCGGCGCCCAATATCTGGTCCGCCTCGCCGCCTCGGTGGTCACCGTGATCAATGCCGAGGACTATGGTTGAGCGATCCGCGACGCCCACATCCGGCGCCAGCTAATCGATCTTGGCGAAGATATCGTCAACGACGCCTATACCCAAAATCTGGACGCCCCGGCCACCGAGCAAATTGAAATCGCCGAGGGTAAGCTGTTCTCCCTGGCCGAGCACGGCGCGTCGGAGGGTGGTTTCCAGTCGTTTGGCGAGGCGCTGACCCAATCAGTGCGAATGGCCGAGGCCGCTTTCAAGCGCGACGGCGGATTGGCCGGCGTGGCCACCGGCTTTACCGATCTGGACAAGCAACTGGGCGGTCTGCACCCCTCGGATCTGCTGATTTTGGCTGGCCGACCTGCGATGGGTAAGACGGCTCTGGCGACCAACCTGGCGTTTCATGTGGCGACCGCCGCGCTGAGGGCCGGGGAAACCCAAAAGCCCGTGGTCGCCTTTTTTTCCCTGGAAATGTCGGCGGAGCAATTGGCCACCCGCGTGCTCTCAGAAACCACGGAAATATCCTCGGAAAAGATCCGGCGCGGTGAACTGAGCGGCGATGATTTCCAAAAGCTGGTGCGCTCCAGCCAAGACCTCGAGTCGGCTCCGCTTTATATCGACGACACCCCCGCCATCACCATCTCGGCGATGCGGACCCGTGCCCGGCGGCTAAAACGTCAACAGGGTCTATGTCTGATCGTCGTCGACTACCTTCAGCTTATGCGGCCCGCCGCCGGACAGCGGCCGGAAAACCGGGTGCAAGAAATCTCCTCGATCACCCAGGGCTTAAAGGCCATCGCCAAGGAGTTGAACGTCCCGGTCCTGGCGCTCTCACAGCTGTCCCGTGCCGTTGAGCAACGCGAGGACAAGAGACCGCTACTAGCCGATCTGCGGGAATCAGGGTCTATCGAGCAGGATGCCGACGTCGTGATGTTTGTTTTTCGTGAGGAATACTATCTCAGCAAGGCCGAGCCGGTGCAGCGCGCGGAGGAAAACGACGAGAAGTATAACCAGCGCCACGACATGTGGCTGGAGCGCTGCAACCAGGCTTACGGCAAGGCCGAGGTAATCATCGGTAAACAGCGCCATGGGCCAACCGGAACGGTAACCATGCACTTCCACGGCCCTACCACCCGGTTCTCCGACTACATCCCGGAGGACCACCTTCCAGAACGCTTCTGATGACGTCGCCAAAACAAGGTTTCGGCGACCATCACAACGATGATGCGGGTGCATCGAGCGCCGCCTCGTTGCTTCGGATCAACCTTGGTGCAGTTGCGGAGAATTACCAAATCCTTAAATCAAGGCTCAGCGAGATCGCCTGCGCCGCCGTCGTTAAGGCCGATGCCTATGGCCTTGGCGTTGCACAAGTGGCGCCGATCCTGGCCGCCGAAGGATGCTCGACCTTCTTTGTCGCCACCATCGACGAGGGCATAGCGCTGCGCCGGTGCCTAGCGCCGGAGGCAATCGAGATCGCCGTTCTAAACGGGGTGCTGGCCGGTACCGAAGAGGCGTTCCATGAGCACCGCCTAATGCCGGTCGTCAACGATCTCGGCCAAATCGCCCGGTGGCACGCGATGTGCGAACGCACAGGCATCGCCCTACAAGCCATGCTACATGTGGATACCGGAATGAACCGGCTTGGCCTGTCACCAAGCGAGCTTGACTGGCTGGCGCAGAATCCACAAGCAATGGTCCGCCCGACCTGGCGTTGCCTTATCTCGCATCTCGCCAGCGCTGACGATCCCGACAATCCGAGCAATGCCGAACAACTGGCACGGTTCCGGATCGCGCGAAGCCGATTGCCCCGAATGCCAGCCAGCTTGTCCAATTCCGGCGGCGTGTTCCTCGGCCCCGACTACCATTTTGATCTCGCCCGACCCGGCATTGCGCTGTATGGCGGTCACCCTTGTGGCGGCGGCTTCCGGGCCGGGCCACCAAACCCGATGCGCCAGACCGTTCAAGTGCTCGGCCGGATCCTGCAAATTCGGGATGTCGAGCCAGGAATGGCAGTCGGCTATGGCGGCGACCATCGAATTTCCGGCAAAGGCCGGGTGGCGACCGTCGCCGCCGGATATGCCGACGGCTATCTACGATCAAGCGGCGGTCAGGCGCATGTCTATCTTGGTCATACCCGGCTCCCCGTGATAGGACGCGTATCGATGGACCTGATCACTGTCGACGTCACGTCTGTTTCGGAGGGTGAGGCGCGGCCCGGAGCCTTTGTGGAGATCCTTGGAGACCAAGTCACGCCGGACAACGCGGGGCAGGCCGCCGGGACCATCTCCTACGAGTTTCTAACCCGCCTCGGAAACCGCTATCATCGTCGCTATGTACATAATGGGTGAAGAGCGTCGAGGGTCGGGATCGGAACAAAGACCGGACGGAACAGCAGGATTTTCAAAACGGATGAATCCCATCGCCGCAATCGGCAGCACTTTCCTGGAGTTTCTCGCCGCGGTAGGCCGTCTGGTCCTGTTCACCGCATCGGCAGTCTCCCACTGTGCCCGCCCCCCTTTCTATCCCCGCATCTTGCTGCGCCAGATCATCGAGATCGGATTTTATTCACTGCCGGTGGTTGGCCTGACGACCTTCTTCTCGGGCATGGTGCTAGCGCTGCAGAGCTATACCGGCTTCGCCCGGTTTTCCGCCGAGGGGGCGGTCGCGACCGTCGTCGTGCT